>JAAYCM010000110.1 GCA_012729765.1 Chloroflexota bacterium
GATGGCTGGGTGCTGCCCGTTTTCGGGTCAACGATCGGGCGCGCAAGCCGAACGAAGGGTGACCCTACTCGGAAAAAGCATAGGGCCATCCTACTCCATAACGGCACCCGGCGGCGGTGCCATCTGGTCTATCTTTGTGTGACATATTTCACAATATGGGGCAAAGAAGAACATGCAGCCAGTCCTCCGGCTGCATGAGAGCCTTCAACCTCAGCCGATCACGACGTCTTTCCGGCCCGTCACCTGGCTGTATTCGGCATCGGGATCGAAGAAGAAATCCGCCGCCCCGAACGCCGGCTCCAGATCGAACAGCCAGGCGGCCTCCGCGTCGTACCTGGCGAAGAATGGGCGCCCGACCCATTCCGGATTGCGCCCCTGTAAGAAGCTGAGCACGAAGACCGGCTCGCTCTTGACGTGCGTCATGCTGTTGACCAGCACCTTGCCGGGCGTGGCCGACATCACCGGGCCGCGCACCGTGCGCCCCAGGCCGGACACCTGGCTGTACGCCTTGCGGAAGATGCGCAGCGACTCGGCCAGTGACACTTCGAAGTAGTTCTTGGGGCCGGTATCGCGGCTGACAAACATGTAATACGGCACCATACCCAGCCGAACCCCCCGGCGCCACAGGTTGGCCCATACCTGAGGGCTGTCGTTGACGTGGCGGATAATCGGCGCCTGCATCCGGATCTCGCAGCCGGCATCGCGCAGACGCCGGATCGCCTCCTGCGCGATCGGGGTCGAGATCTCGCGCGTGTGGCTGAAGTGGCCCATGATCGCCACGTGGCGCCCCGCCTGGATGATCTGCTCGAACAGGCGTAGCAGGTCGTCGGCATCGGGGTCGGTGACGAAGCGCTGCGGCCAGTAAGCGACCGCTTTCGTGCCGATGCGAATCGTGTGGACGTGTTCCAGGTCGGGCGCGAGCAGCGGCTCGATGTACTCGCGCATGGCGCGCGTATTCATGATCGCCGGGTCGCCGCCGGTGAATAACACGTCGGATACCTCCGGGTGCTGGCGCAGATAGGCCACCAGGCCATCGGCGTCGCGCGCGGCGAATTTCAGGTCCTGCTCGCCGATGAACTGCGCCCAGCGGAAGCAGTACGAGCAGTAGGCGTGGCAGGTCTGCCCGCGGCTGGGGAAAAACAGCACCGTCTCGGCGTATTTGTGCTGCAAACCGGGCACAGGCTCCCCGTTGAGCTTAGTCACGTTGTAGGTCATCTGCCCGGCGGGGTGCGGGTTGTGCTTCAACCGGATCGCGGTCACCGCCGCCTTGATCTCGGCGAGCGGGGCATCGCTGCGCAGCAGGACCAGGATCGCGCTGTAATCCGCGTCCGAAAGCATCCCGCGCTGGGGGAAGGTTAGCTGGTACAGCGGGTCGTCGGGAAACCGGTTCCAATCGATCAGGTGATCGACCACGTAGCGGTTGGTGCGAAAAGGAAAGACGGTCGACACGACCATGATGTGCTGCCGCAGCTCAGGTCGCAGAGCCTGAAACTGGGGCAAGGTCTCGACGTTGTGCCGGGTGATCGGCTCGTAAGTGGTTCCACTCTGCTGCATACGATTCCTCCGTTTTGGTGCCGCGTGATTGGAATAAGAATCAAATTATGATCTGGTTACCATATTCATTACCAGGCCAAGACGGACGGGGTATGGCAGAGCATAAACGCTGAGATGCCGATCGAAACGATCCGGGCTGGAACGAAAGACGCTTACCCGGCTGGCACCGCGCCCCACAGGCGCGCTGCACCAGCCACCAGCGATACGGAAATGGAAAAACGCTATGCCGGCTCCACCAGCCCTAAACACGACATCTCAGCTCTGCGCGACCGTTTTGGCGTAAAGTTGCGTGGTCAGTGTCGCTAGGGAGCGCGGCGCTCTTGACCTGTCTCTGGCTCACCCCGATCGTTGGCCGGTGTGTTCGTGCGGGGAACGTGCCGCACGACAGGCAGGTACCCCTCAACTTACCATATTTTACGGCGGACCGTCCAGCTTCGCCCGCCGGATACCGCGCACCGGCGGGTGAGCCTTTCCGTTTCTTGGTTTTTTTGATATGTGTCATGATAATATGTGAATTGTTGGATCGGCTCGTACAAGCAGCGACAGGCGGGGGCAAACGCTATGCCGGTTTTCCTGTTCAATGACATCGAAGGCTCAACCCGGCTGTGGGAAGAATACCAGGATGCCATGGGCGGCGCCATCTCGCGCCATGACGCCATCCTGCAGAGCCTGATCGGGCAGCACGGCGGGCGCATCCTCCGCCACCGGGGCGACGGCATCTCCGCCGTGTTCGAGGACGGCCAGCCGCTCGAATGCGCCATCGCCGTCCAGCGCCAGTTCGCCCTCGAGGACTGGGGGACCGTCCCCGCGCTGCGCATCCGGCTGGCGCTCCACGCCGGGCAGGCCGAGCGGCGCGTCTTCGAGGGTGGGACTATCGGCCAGAAGGAAGAATACTTCGGCC
>JAAYCM010000111.1 GCA_012729765.1 Chloroflexota bacterium
CCAGCGCCAGGATCGCGCGCAGCAGCGGCGGGTAGGAGACGCCCAAGGCGCGATATTCGCCAGCACGATATATATGATCGAAGGCCAGCAGCAGGTTGTAGGTCCCTATTCCGGCAAGAATGAGGCTAAAAATCCACAGGCTCCACGGCCTGCGCGGTGCTTGCTGCGTTAATCTCGACATTATGAGCATTATAGCTTAGCCCAGGGCGCCCTTCCAAACAGCCCGGCTCGGCCCGCGCGCGACACAAAAGCAGGAGCGCGTCGGCTCCTGCTGATCGTTCCGGCGATTCGATTGGATGCGAGCTTAGCCGCTGGCCGGTCTGGTGGGCGGCGCGACGGCGTGCTGTGGGTTGGCGAGATACTCCTCGACCGTCAGCCCGTCGTCCTCGTGATACCAGTCCTCATGATCGGACCACTTGCCGCAGCCCTGCCACGACTGGCACTGGGTTTCCTTCCACGCCTTGCCGCAGGCCGGGCAGACGCCGTGCGTATCGAAGGTGTGCCAGCGGTGACCGCAGGTGCACACCCACAAAACATCCGGCGTGGGCCGCCAGTCACATTTCGGGCAGGCGATGTACATGGGCTAGACCTCGAAAATATCCTTGACGGCCACGCCGAAGCCGGGCAGCACCGCGCCGCCGTCGAGCACGCCATCGATACCAATCTGCCTGACCGGCTGGCCCGACGTGTAGACCTCAACCCGCTTCCGGTCCGGATCGACCACCCACACCACCGTACCCACCGAGAGGTAGTTGACCACTTTGATCCGCATTTCGTGCGCCGTATTCGACGGCGACAGGACCTCAATCGCCAGGTCGGGGGGAATTGGGCTGTAGGCCTGGTCGGACGGCTCCGGCTGGCGGTCTTTGGAGACGAACGCGACATCGGGCATGTAGCGCTCCCCGGCGATCCGGTAGCCGCCGTCTGCCCCTGTCCCGACCATTCCAATGTTGTTTTGGAGCAGGTACATGCCAACCAGCAGGCCCAGCCGGTAGGCAATCGCTGACGACTGTTGATTGGATACCCCCTCGACGACTTCCCCCCCGATATATTCGAAAAGCCGCTCGGCGTTTTCGGGCAGCGTGACGAATTCGTCAAACTCCTCGACGGTTATGTGTTGAATGTGGACCGCCATAGCGACCTAACCACTTGGCCTTTCTCTTGCCAATCCAACCGATCTGAACCGTTGGATAGCTGGCCGTTTGATGTTATTACGTCCATTATAAAGGCATCGGGCTAGCAGTACCACGCTTGAGGACTGCGAACACGATGCCAAACAGATTTCCCTACCGCCGCCCAATTCGGCTAGCAGCATATGACTATGCCCAGCCCGGCGTTTACTTCGTGACAGTTTGCGTGCACAATCGCGAATGTTTGCTAGTACTACAGCCGCACCTGACGTTTTGTCGCCCCCCATCCCCCGGCCCCTTCCCCCACTGCTGCGCGGAGGGAAGGGGAGCAGAATTTGAAGTCCTTCCCTCATTTTGGGGGAAGGATTTAGGATGGGGGGCGATCTGCGGCTGTAGTACTAGGCACAGTCGCCGGAGATGTAATGCAGTTAAGCGACCCCGGTCTAATCGTGGCTGAAACCTGGGATACGCTGCCGTCACGCTTTCCTACGATTGAGCTGGACGCCTTTGTGATCATGCCCAATCATGTTCACGGCATCATCGTGTTGAACGATTCCCAATCCTGCCCCACCTCGCCGGACGACGCGGGTGTAAGGGTAGGGCAAGCCCTACCCGGTTCTACCGAATCCGACGATAAAAAGGCGGGCACCCCTTGGGGTGCCCCTACGCTCGGCGACGTTGTTGGAGCCTTCAAGTCCCTCGCGGCGATTGCCTGCAACCGCGCCTCAGGTCGCAGCGGGATTCCTTTCTGGCAGCGGAACTACTACGAGCACATCGTTCGAGACGATACCAAACTGGCCCACATCCGGGACTACATCGTCAATAATCCCGCACGCTGGGGCGAGGATCGTTATTATACGGAGATCATGCAGGGGCGTATTGCAATACGCCCCCGACAAAGATTCACAACCCGCAATTCTGCGCGTATTAAATCGTCACGCTGGGGCGGTATTCGCCAAACACCCGCCGCAGCACGCCACAGATCTCGCCCAACGTGACATCGTGCTCCACGCAGGTGATGAACAGCGGCATCAGGTTGTCGCGACCCCGCGCCGCCGTGTCGAGCTGGCCCAGCAGATCGCGCACCTTCTCGTTATCGCGCCCGGCCCGCAGCGCCGCCAGCTTGGACCGCTGCGCCTGCTCGATGGCCGGATCGACGCGCAGAATCTCGCGCTCGCTCCCGGACTCGCCGCCGCTCGTGAACTTGTTGACGCCCACCACGACCTGTTCGCCGCTCTCGACGGTTTTCTGATAG
>JAAYCM010000013.1 GCA_012729765.1 Chloroflexota bacterium
CCGTCGGGATGATCGATGCGCAGGCTGTTGATCTGGCCTGCGGCCAGCAGCCGCATCGGCAGGGTGTGCACTTCCTCGAAGACTTCGGGCAGCTCGACATGGATCGCGGCCATGTCGTTGATGTCGAAAAACCGCCGGTAGTTGATCTCGTCGGTCGCCACGCGCCAGAACGCCGGGCGGTAGGGCTGCTGTTTGAGCAGCATTTCCAGCGTATCGAAGCTGGCCGGATCGCCGGGCGTGCCGTTCAGGGTCGTGATCGTCGCCTCGATGGCGTCGTGGATGGCCGGGCTGGCCTCGACCAGCGCCGCAATCCGCCGCTTGATGATCTCCTTCTCGCGGTTGCGCTCGGCGACCCGCTGGGGATCGGTTTCGGTATAGGGTGGCAGGTAGCTCAGCGCGGTCAGGATGCTTTGCAGCTCCTGGACGTGCTCGTCATCCGCGCCCAGGCTCTCGATCAGGTCCTCGACACTCGCGCTCAGGATCAGGCTGTAGCTGTCGGGTGTGACCGGGAGCTTCATCTCCCAGTAGGCGATGATGAATGTGCCGTCTTCGTAGGCCAATTTCAGCTTGCCGCTTTCGAGCACGGCCCCGTATTGATCTTCCAGCACGGGCAGCAGCACCCGGTTTGCCAGCTCCGGTTTGACCGGGTGCCAGTCGATATCGAAGAAGGGGGCATAGATCGAGCTGGGGCCGTTTTCCAGCACATCGATCCACCAGCGGTTGCAGCGCTGCCCCACGCCCATATGGTTGGGCACGATGTCCAGCATCAGGCCCATGCCGTGATCGTGCAGAGTGGCAACCAGCGCCTCGAAGTCTTCTTCGCTGCCCAGGTTGTCGTTTAGCTGGGTGTAGTCGCAGATGTCGTAGCCGTGCGTGCTGCCCTGCCGCGCCTTGAAGATGGGTGACAGGTAGCAGTCGCTGATGCCCAGCGCGTGCAGATAGGGCACGATGCGCTGCGCGTCGCGGAAGTTGAACGCCTCGTTCATTTGCAGCCGGTATGTCGCGCCGGGAATCCGCCGCCGGGCGACCGCCTCACGGGCGATCTGATCGACGAGCAATTCGAGCGCGGAAGAATCAACGTTCGTCATGGTACTTGTTTCCCTCTCGGCTCAGGCTGGCAGCCGCCGCGTGAGCCTGTCAAGGCAAATGGTTTCGGGTATATACCACCAGCGACCGGGGCGCGAGCTGCAGCCGGGAGTCGCTGTCTTCCTCGATCCGGTCCGGCGCCTGACCACCCGGTGATTGATCGTCCGGGGACCAGGGTGCATCGGTCGAATCAAGCAGCTTGCGCCAGGCCACGCCAGGGACCGGCGGCGCGAGCGTCTGCGGCTGCTCGCTGAAATTGAACACGGCAAACACGGCGTCCGGCCCGTGCCAGCGGTGCAGATAGAGCACCTGCTGCCGGTCGTAGCCGACGACCTCGAGCTGTTCCTTGCTCAACTGGCGCAAGGCCGGGTGAGTCCGGCGCAGGCGGATCAACTCGGTGTAGAACGCAAGCAGCCGCGCATGGTGCCCCTGCTGGCGCAGGCCGTGATCCAGCTTCGAGCGCTGGAAGGTGTCCGGGTCCTGCGGGTCGGGCGCTTCGCCCTGCCACTGAAAATCGGCGAACTCCGCGCGGCGGCCCTGGCGCACCGCTTCGGCCAGATCGGGATCGGTGTGGCTGGTGAAGTAGAGGAACGGGGCCGGCTCGCCGTATTCCTCGCCCATGAACAGCAGCGGCACATAGGGCGAGAGCAGCACGACCCCGGCGGCCAGCTTGAGCGTCTTGAACGAGACCAGCTGACTCAGACGTTCGCCCAGCATCCGGTTGCCGACCTGATCGTGATTCTGGGTGCAGACCACGAAGTGTCTGGCGGGCAGGTCTGGCCTAAACGAGCCGTGCCGCCGCTGCCGGAAGGGGGAATACTCACCGGCGTAGACGAACCCCTGGCGCAGCGCCTTCGCTGCCTGCGCAAACTGGCCGAAGTCCTGATAGTAGCCGTAGGTTTCGCCGGTGAAGAGCGTGTGCAGGACATGGTGTAGATCGTCGCTCCACTGCGCGTCTAGCCCATAGCCGCCCAGTTCCGGCGGGCGCAGCAGGCGGTCGTCGCTGCGGTCGTTCTCCGCGATCAGATAGACCTGGCGGTTGAGCCGGTTGGCGTGGGCGTGCACGCTCTGAGCCAGCTCTTCGAGGAAAGGCAGCGCCGAAAAGTCGAGATAGGCGTGGGTCGCGTCGAGCCGCAGCCCGTCGATGTGAAACTCGGTGATCCACATCAGCGCGTTTTCCAGAAAGAAATGCCGCACCTCGTCGCTGTGCGGCCCGTCCAGGTTGACGGCGGCACCCCAGGGCGTATGATAGCGATCGGTGAAGTAGGGGCCATAGGCGTGCAGATAGTTGCCCTCGGCCCCCAGGTGGTTGTAAACCACATCCAGCACGACCGCCAGCCCCCGCTGATGGCAGGCGTTTACCAGCCGCTTGAGGCCATCCGGCCCGCCGTAGGAATTCTGCGTGGCATAGAGGCCTACCCCGTCGTAGCCCCAGTTGCGCTCGCCGGGGAACTGCGCGACCGGCATCAGCTCGATGACGGTCACGCCCAGGTCTTTCAGCGCGTCCAGGTGCGGGATGATCGCGTCGAATGTGCCTTCCGGCGTGAAGGTCCCGACGTGCAGCTCGTAGATGATATAGGCTTCCAGCGGGATGCCGTGCCAGCCGGTATCATCCCAGGCAAACACACGCTCGATCACCTGCGACGGGCCGTGTGGGCCTTCCGGCTGATAGCGCGAGGCCGGGTCGGGGCGGTCTTCGCTATCAAGCCGGAAATAGTAGGTGCTGCCGGGTGAGACGTTCTCCAGCTCTAACGTGTAGTAGCCCTCGCGTTCCGGCTCCATCGCCAGCACGTGATCCTGCGGTGTGAGCAGGTGCAGTGCCACCGCTTCAGCATCCGGCGCCCAGACGCGAAAGCGACACTGGCCGTCCTCAGTCAGGACCGCGCCGAGTGTGGGTTCCCAGATTGGATCCATGTTGGCCTCTCTTACTTGCCAACCAGCACCAGCACCGAGCGCGACTTGAGCGAGAAAGAGGCCTGATTATCGAGCGGCGGCTCGTGACCCGGCTCGTAGATCGTGTTGTGCGGATCGCCGGTGTAGGCGAAGAGGTGCCAGCGCTGGCCTTCCGGCAGCGGCGGCAGCTCGTAGCTGCGATTTTGCCAGTGCATATTCATGGCGACGTAGATGTGATCGTCATCGGCCAGGCCGCCCTTGGCATATTCACCGCACAACATGAACGCCAGCCGGTGGCTCTTGGCTGACCAGTTCGGCTTGTTGACGCGCACGCCGTGCCAGGAGATATCGCCGCAGCCTACATTGTTATAGTCCTCGTGGCGCAGAAAGTAACCGTTGCGCAGGACCGGATGCGCGCGGCGGAAGGCGATGAATTTGCGCACGAACTCCAGGATGCTGCGGTTCTGATCGAGCAGCCGCCAGTTGAGCCAGCTAATCTCGGTATCCTGGCAGTAGGCGTTGTTGTTGCCGCACTGCGTGCGCCCGGCCTCGTCGCCCATCAGAATCATAGGCACACCCTGGCTGACCAGCAGCATCGCAATCGCGTTCTGGACCTGGCGGCGGCGCAGATCGTTGATCTCCGGATCGTCGGTCGGGCCTTCCCAGCCGCAGTTCCAACTGTAGTTGGCGTTGGTGCCGCTGTCGCCCGGTTCGAAGTTGGCCTCATTGTGCTTGTCGTTATACGACACCAGATCCATCAGGGTGAAGCCATCGTGCGCGGTGATGAAGTTGATCGTCGCGATTGGTCCGCGGCCCGGATAGAGATCGGGCGAGCCGAGCAGCGCCTGGGCCAGCGCGCCGACCTGCTCCGCATCGCCCTTGAGGAAGCGGCGCAGCGTGTCACGATAGCGCCCGTTCCACTCCGCCCAGCGCCCATAGGCCGGAAAACTGCCCTGATGATAGAGACCGTCGGCGTCCCAGGGTTCCGCGATTAGCTTGGTGCCGCCCAGGATCGGGTCGAAGGCCAGCTCGCGCAGCAGAGGCGGGTCAGGCAGCGGCATCCCATTCACGTCGCGGGTCATGATCGAGGCCAGGTCGAAGCGGAAGCCATCGACGTGATACTCCGACACCCAATAGCGCAGGCAGTCAAGGATCATGCGGCGCACGGTGGGATGATTGCAGTTGAAGGTGTTGCCGGTCCCGCTGAAGTTATAGTAGTACCCTTCCGGCGTGAGGATATAGTACATCTGGTTGTCGATGCCCTTGAACGAGATCGTCGGGCCTTTCTCGTTGCCTTCGGCGGTGTGGTTGAAAACCACGTCGAGGATGACCTCGATCCCGCTGGCGTGCAGGTCTTTGATCAGCGCCTTCAACTCGTTGACCTCACCGCCCGGCTCGCTGGTCGCCGCGTAGCCCGCCTTGGGCGCGAAAAACGCGATGGGACTGTAGCCCCAGTAATTCAGCAGCATCTCGCCGGTTTCGGGATTGACCCGCGAATGCTCAAACTCGTCAAACTCGAAGACCGGCATCAACTCCACCGCGTTCACGCCCAGCCACTTGAGGTAGGGAATCTTCTCACGCACGGCGTCATACGTGCCAGGATAGCGCACGCCGGCAGTCGGGTGCTTGGTGAAGCCGCGCACGTGCATCTCATAGATGATCAGGTCTTCGATCGGCGTTTCGAGCGGGCGGTCGAGGCCCCAGTCGAAGTCCCCGACCGGAATCTGGGCGCGATGCTGGTAGATGTTGCCCGGATTGAGTGTGTCGCCCCACACGGCCCGCCCGCCAATGGCCTTGGCATACGGATCGAGCAGGATGGTTTCGGGGTTGAAGCGGTGGCCTGCCTCAGGGGCAAAAGGGCCGTCCAGGCGGAAGCCGTACTCGATATTGTTGTAGTCGAGATCGAGAACAACGATCGCCCACACATCCCCGATACGGTAACTCTCCGGGATCGGGATTTCGACGAATGGCTTCGGTTCATCATACCTGAACAGCACCAGGGTGCACGCGGTGGAATAGCGCGAATAGATCGAGAAATTGACGCCGCCCGTCACAAGACTCGCGCCAAAGGGCAGAGCGTTGCCGGGCCGGAAGCCGAAGCCTTCGTGATGATGCGTCGGCTGCAATGTATGCGGACCTTCAATACGGTGTGTATAGGGGGGCATGAGCGATGGATCCATACTGCTATACCTCGATTACTTTGGCTCAAGATCAAGGCACGTCTCGCTCCCAGGCGACTGCTTGACTACCTGGGTTGGGCGAGACGCGCGATCCACGTCATCAACATGCAGCATCAGTAAAAGGAACCGGGGCGTTCGACCCCGGCAGGTTGTCCAGTTGGAGTAGGTCTGGCATTGCGAACTGAATAGAGTGATAACATATCGCGGGCCAGGGTGCCAAAGCGCTAGGTTATAAAACCGCACATCCGTTCGCTGTCCAATTGACCGCCGGTTGCGATTGTGGGCATGCCTGATTCTGGTTGACTCCTGCTCAGGAGTCGCATACTGTTAAGTTGTGCAGCCATCAAAGCTCACGACCGGCGCTCAGTGGGGAACAGGGGAATGGGAGCAGCCATGAGCGACCAGGACTGGCAAACAAGCTATGCATGTTTTCAGGAGCGAGCCGCCGAGCTGCAGGCCCAGCTGGATGCCCTGCCGTCTCAGGAGCGGCTTAAGCTCGACGGGGCAGCGCGCGAGTTGTCGGCGGCAGGGCACGATCTGGCCCGATCTTACCAGCAACTCAGCCAGCAGCACGCCATCGCCGGCGAGCCGGACGCGTTCCGCAAGCTGTTTGAGCGGGTTTCATTTGGGCTGCTGCTGCTCGGTCCAGACCTGCGCTTTCTGCATGTCAATCAGCGGTTCTGCGATATGCTGGGCTACACGCACGAGGAACTGCTGAGCCATACCTTCAACGATGTGACGTATCCCCCAGACCGCGAGATTACGCGTAATGCCTATCGCCAGGTTTTGAGCGGCAAGCTCGACCAGATTGAGCTTGAAAAACGCTATGTGCACCGCAACGGTGCCATCGTCTGGGGGCAAATGTCCTTGCTGGCTGCGCGCGCCCCCGATGGTACGCTGCGCTACATCCTGTCCGAGATCCAGGATATCACCGTGCGCAAACAGATCGAAGCCGCCGAGCGCGAACAGCGCGTCCTGGCAGCGGCCCTGCAAGATACCGCCATTGCGCTTACCAGCACGCTCGACCTCTCGGAAGTGCTCGACCGCATCCTGGAAAATGTGGGCCATGTGGTTCCGCACGACACCGCCGACATTTTTTTCATCGAGGACGACGCCGCCTATATCGTGCGCAGCCGGGGCTATGGCCAAAAGCTCCAGGAAAGGCTGGCCGGGCAGCGGTTTGAGCTGAGCACAACACCATCGTTGCAGCACATGCTTGAAACCGGCCAGTCCGTGATCATCGAGGATACCCAGGCCTATGAGGGCTGGATTTTTGTGCCCGGCCTGGAACGGCTGCGCTCGGTGGTCAGCATGCCGCTGTGGTTGCAGCAGAATATGATCGGCTTCCTGAATCTGAACAGCATGTCGCCGCGCTTCTTCACCCAGCGTGACGTCGCACGCCTGATGCCGTTTGCGTCCCAGGCGGCGATTGCGATCCATAACGCGCGGTCCTATGAGCAGGTGCAGGCCTTAGCGGCCATCGAAGAACGGCAGCGGCTCGCGCGCGATTTGCATGATGCGGTCAGCCAGTCATTGTTCTCAGCCAGCATCATTGCCGAGTCGCTGCCGCGCCTGTGGAAGCGCGATCCGGCACGGGCAGTGCAAAACCTCGAAGAGTTGGCGCATCTCAACCGCAGCGCCCTGGCCGAGATGCGCATGCTGCTGCTGGAACTGCGCCCGACCCAGCTCCTGAAAATGAACCTGCCCGACCAACTGCGCCAGCTTGTCCAGGCGCTGCAAGGCCGCAAGCGGATCGAGTTCGACCTGCTACTGGACGACCAGCGCCTGCTGCCGGTCGATGTGCAGATCGTTTTCTATCGCATCGCGCAGGAGGCGTTGAACAACGTCTCGAAGCATTCGAACGCACGGCATGTCACACTGCACTACCGCAGCGGGCCGGATGGGGCAGAGCTGCTGGTCGCGGATGATGGCGGCGGTTTCGATTTGGCACGGGTACACAGCGGCCTGGGTCTGGACTCGATGCGCGAGCGTGCCGAGTCGATTGGCGCAACGCTGATAGTCGAGAGCGCGCCGGGCTTGGGAACACGGATCAAAGTGGCATGGATATCACCGGCTGCCGCTGCCGATCCGTTGGAATAAGTGCCGGTTCCGCAGCTATAATCCCCCAGGATAACTAGTCTTATATCCACCACTGGGCCGATGTTTTCAAATCTCAAATCGATTATTCTTTTTATGCAGGAGTTCAACGCAACTTACTTGACAAGGTGAGGCTAGCGATGCTTCAGACTGAGCCTATCCGTGTTGTGATCGCGGATGATCACGACGTTTTACGCAGTGGTTTGGCAATGTTTCTTGATACCTACGATGACCTGCAACTGGTCGGGCAAGCTTCCACCGGGGCGCAGGCGGTAGACCTGTGCCTGGAGCTTCAGCCGGATGTCGTGCTGATGGACCTGCGCATGCCCGATCTGGACGGGGTAACAGCGACGTACATTCTACGTCAAAAGTGCCCTGGCATTCGTGTGGTTGCGTTAACCAGCTATCAGGACGAGGAACTGGTCCAGGCGGCGGTGCAGGCCGGGGCGACCAGCTACGTGCTGAAAAACGTCTCGACCGAGGAACTGGCCCAGATCATCCGCGATGCCTATCACGGCAAATCGACCCTCTCACCGGAAGCCACCCAGGCTTTAATCCGGCTGGCGAAGCGCACGCCCCACTCAAACTATGGCCTGACCGAGCGCGAGCACGAGGTCCTGGCGCTGATGATCAAGGGTATGAGCAACGGCGAGATCGCGGATCGGCTCACCATCAGCCGGTTTACAGTCAAAAAACATGTGAGCAATATTCTCGCCAAGCTCAGTGTCTCTAGCCGCACCGAAGCTGTCGCTATGGCGATTCAAAATAAGCTGGTGGACGTCAGCGGTTAGCGGACACGCCCGCACGGAATCAATCTAGCCGCAGCACCAACCCCTCATCCGGTCCAAGCGCCAGATGCGCCAGATCAACGTTTCCCGCGCGCAACAGATCGCTGGCAATAGCGATCTGGGCCGTGCTGCCCGCCGCGCTCAGGTCGAGCGTGTGCTGGCTGCTGCCCAGGTTCAGCACGACCAGAAATCGCGCGTGGCCGTCGGCGGTGCGCAGATAGGCCAGCACGTCATCCACACCGGCCTCTACCGCCTGGTAAGCGCCGCGATAGAGCGCCGGCTCCTGGCAGCGCAGGGCGGTCAGTGCGCGGTAGAGATTGAGCATCGAGGCCGGTTCGGCATCCTGCCGGGCGACGTTGCGCGTCTCATAGTCTGCGGCCAGCGGCAGCCAGGGTGTGGCGTCGGGGTGGGTAAAGCCCGCGTTGGGGCTGTCGTCCCACTGCATCGGCGTGCGGACTGGATCACGACCGACGACATGCGCCATCTCCGGCTGGTTGAGCGCGGGCGGGTCCTGCATCAGCGCCAGCGGGATCGGCACGTTCTCCATACCGATCTCCTCGCCGTAATAGGTCGTCGGCGTGCCGCGCAGCGTGAGCAGCAGCATATTGGCCGCCCGCGCCTGGGCGGCCCCGGCTCGCGTCGCGATGCGGTGGCGGTCGTGATTGCCGAGCACCCAGTTCGGCCAGGCACGCTCCGGCAGGCTGCGCTCATACGCCGCGATTGCCTCTCGGATGACCGGCGCTTTCCAGTCCAGCTCGACCAGTTGGAAATTGAATGGCAGGTGCACCTCGTCTTCGTCGCCGTAGTACGTCACCAGGTCCTCGACCGGCAGATAAATTTCCCCGATTAGCACGCGGTTCTCATACTCGTCGGTGACGCGGCGCAGCGCACGGATCAGATCGTGGACGCCGGGCAAATTTTGGGTGTAGATGTGCTCGAACTGCGCGTGCGGCTGGATGCCGTCCCAGGTGGGGTTGAGCGGTTCGTCGCGCAGGTCTTCATCCTTCAGCAGCAGCCAGATCACGTCGATCCGGAAGCCGTCGATGCCCTTGTCGAACCAGAAGCGCAGCACATCCAGCATAGCCCGCAGTACTTCCGGATTGCGATAGTTCAGCTCCGGCTGCTGGCGCGCGAACTGGTGCAGGTAATACTGCCCGGTGTGCTCGTCCAGCGTCCAGGCCGGACCGCCGAACATGCTCAGCCAGTTATTCGGCGGGCCGCCATCGGGGGCCGGATCGCGCCAGATATACCAGTCACGTTTCGCGCTGTCGCGGCTGCTGCGGCTCTCGATGAACCAGGCATGTTGGTCCGAGGTGTGGTTGGGGATCAGGTCCATCACCAGCTTCATGCCGCGCCGGTGCACCGCGTCCAGCAGCCGGTCGAAGTCGTCCATCGTGCCGAAGATCGGGTCGATGGCGGTGTAGTCGGCCACGTCGTAACCGAAATCGGCCATTGGTGAGCGGTAGATCGGCGACAGCCAGATCGCATCGATCTGCAAGCTCTCCAGATAGTCAAGCCGCTGGAGAATGCCCCGTAGATTGCCGATACCGTCCCCGCTGCTATCCTGAAACGAGCGGGGATAAATCTGGTAGATAATGCCTCTTTGCCACCACAACAGCCCTTCGTCCATAGAAATTGCGCCGCCTTTTCTCCGCCGGGATTAGCTCCCTGACTGTTCGTCGTCTTCTAAAACCGTATAGTGAATCATCTGCGCCACGATACGCCCGTCCCGGATCACAAACCCGTCCGTGCCGTCGTAGACCTTCCCCGTATGCGAGCGCCCCAGCCACTCCAGGAAGGCGTATTCGCCCTCGACTAGAGTCGTGCGATATTCGAACTCCGCGTCGGGCAGGTAGTGTTCCAGCTCGCCCGCCGTGTGGCGCACGCCATCGTGCCCGCGATAGATGCCGGTCCCGGTCAGCATCACCACCGACTCGGCGTAGTTCTCGCGGATGTCGGCTTCTACTTCGCCTTCGCTGCGCTTGCGCAGGTGATCGTAAAAGACTTCTTCGGTGGTGCGGACGCGGCGCGGGTCTGCGTCGTGTGATGCTGGCATCGGTGAATTCCTTTCACACCTTTTGCGTTTACGGCTCAGCCAACGTACCCAGATGTTACTCGAAATGGGAATGTCTCGCATACTTACTGGTACTGGGCTTGCCGGCTCTCTGGCCGACTTACCCAGGCAAAAACCGGCCAGATTGGCTAGCACGTAACCCGCCAGTTCCCTCATGTGAGATGACAGCCCGCTGCTTATACTGAGTGTCAGAGGGAGTCCGGCAGTGCACTGAATAACCGCTGTCCCTCATAAGTTTGCGCGCGGCCAACCATGAAACCTTCTTCGCACACCAGGGCGCGTCTGCCAGACCGGGTTATCGCTGATTTGAGAGTGCGGCATGTTACCCTCGCTTGGAAAGGAGTACGACGTATGCGCAGTGGGATAAGTCTGGGCCGGATGTTCGGCATCAACGTCCGGCTGGATTGGAGTTGGCTGCTCATTTTCTTCCTGGTGACGTGGAATCTCGCCAACGTATTTGGGAACCTCCAGCCCGATTGGAACAACACCCTGAACTGGCTGCTGGCGGTGGTCGCGGCGCTGCTGTTTTTCGGATCGGTCCTGGCGCACGAGCTGGCCCACTCGGTCGTGGCCCGTGCGCGCGGCATCCCGGTGCGTAATATCGTGCTGTTTCTCTTCGGCGGCGTGTCGAATATCGAGCGCGACCCAGACTCGCCCAAGTCCGAATTTCTGATCACCATCGTTGGCCCGCTCACCAGCTTTGCGCTGGGCATTATTTTCCTGGTGCTGGCGCGCGTCGTAGCCGGAGCAATTGATGCCAGCGTGGACGATCCTGAGGCGGTGATCCGCGCGATGGGACCGACCGGCGTGATGCTCTACTGGCTGGGATCGGTCAATATCCTGCTGGGCGCGTTCAACCTGATTCCCGGCTTCCCACTGGACGGCGGGCGCATCCTGCGCTCGATACTGTGGGCTGCGACGAACAACCTGCGTAAGGCGACCGAGTGGGCCTCGTATGTGGGGCAGATTATCGCGTGGCTGTTGATCATCGGCGGCATCTCGATGGTGTTCGGTGCAGAAATCCCCTTCTTTGGGTCTGGGCTGATCGGCGGGCTGTGGCTGGCCTTCATTGGCTGGTTCCTCAACAGCGCCTCGGTGCAGAGCTACCGGCATGTCGTGATTCAGGACGTGCTGGAAGACGTGCCGGTTACGCGCATGATGCGCGCCAATCCACCCACCGTCCCCCCGAACATTTCCCTTTCGACCCTGGTGTACGATCACATGATGGGAACCAGTGATCACGCCTTCCCGGTGGTGGACGGCGGCACGCGGCTGGTCGGGATGGTGACGCTCGAAGATGTGCGCAAGGTCCCGCGCACGGCCTGGGACACGACGCTCGTGCGCGACATTATGACCCCGGCCACTGAGCTGATCAGCACCACGCCCGACGCCGGGGCGATTGAGGTGTGGGATAAGCTCCTGCGGCGCGACGTGGCGCAGATTCCGGTGATGCAGGGCGACCGGCTGGTCGGTCTGGTCCGCCGCACGGATATCGTGCGCTGGCTCCAGCTCACATCAGAGGTCAGCACCAGTTAGGCGCGCGGAAACCGCGCCTCTGGATCGAATTGGACATCAGCGGCCTGCACGGCGACAACGCGCAGGCCGCGTATTCTTCAAAACACGAGATAGAACGGAACGGGCGCCGCGGGGAATATGTTTGCTAATGCAGGTAAAAATCAGTAAAACTTACTCAATCGCTGTGCGAATCCTGGTACTTCTACGGAAACCTAGCAGCCGGAGCAGCCCCTGATGGAACGTGATTCAACGATGCGCCAGAGCGTGAAATACACGTTTTATAAGCTGGACGAGATATTTTTGCGCCTGCCGGAAGAAAAACAGCGCCAGGCCAAGCTGGACTTCATCGACACGGTGCGCACCTTCAACCGGCGGATGCTGCTGCGCTCGTATACGCTGGTTGGCCTGCGCGCCGACGTGGATTTTCTGCTGTGGGAAGTGGCTGAGGAAGTCGAAGCGTTCCAGGAGCTAGAAACGGCGATCCGCAGCACGGCGCTCGGTCCCTATTTGCGCGTGACGCGCTCGTTCCTCTCCGGCACGCGCCGCAGCATCTACGACATCAGCCTGCCGGAAGACCAGGGCCAGCCGCGTGAAGAGGAGCGGATTCGGATCGAGCCGAGCGATTCACGCTACCTGTTCGTCTACCCGTTCATCAAGACGCGCGCCTGGTATATGCTCTCGCAGGAAGAGCGCCAGGAGATGATCACCGAGCATATCCGCGTCGGGCGCAAATATCCCGACATCCGCCTCAACACGACCTATTCCTATGGCATCGACGATCAGGAATTCGTGGTTGCCTTCGAGGGCGACAACCCGCACGACTTCATCGACCTGGTGGCCGAGCTGCGCCACACCCAGGCCAGCCTGTACACCCAGGCCGACACGCCGATGCACATCTGCATCGCCATGCCGCTGCCCGAAATGATGGACTCCATCGGCGGGGCGAAGGTAAGCGATCTCGTGCAGCAGGACGTGACCGAGGTTGGCGGGTGGCTGCCGGTCGCGCAGGTCGAGGAAGTCCCGGCTGAAGGGGCGCTACTGGTCTACTACGGTACGCAGCAGGTGGCGCTGTTCCACACCAACGGCCAGTTCTACGCGCTCAACAACCGCTGCCCGCACGCGCGCGGGCCGCTGTGCGAAGGCACGCTGCATACCAACGGCCAGGGTCCGACTGTGCGCTGTCCCTGGCACGAGGCGTACTTCAGCCTGGAAACCGGCGAAGTGCTGGAAGGGCCATCACCGCGCGACGTGGAAACTTTCCAGGTGCGCGTCGAGGACGATACGGTCTATATCGCGCGGGCGGAGCAGCCCGAACCGGCGCTCTGATTCCTGCCTGAACCGCTGATCGCACCGTTCAATCAAGTCACCTGGATCGCGCTGCCGGCCAGGTGGCTTTTTGCTGCCCGCTCCGGCTCAAAGGCCGTCACCAGCCCACGCACCGCAACGCCGGCGCGATCCCCGGCGCGGAAGACCTGATCGGTCCCGCTGACCGCTTTGAGCGTCGTGCCGTCGGCCAGCGTCAGCCAGACGCTCTGGCGCGGGCCGTAGTACAGGCTGCGGTTGATCTCGGCGGGGGTGCCGTGCGCCACCGAGTTGAGCAGCAGGTCTTCGGGGCGGATCAGAATCTCAACCGGGCCGGTGCGCGGCTCGCGAAGCTGGACCGTGCCCAGCGGCGTATGCGCGACCGGGCCATCAGCCAGGCCGGGCACGATATTCGCCTCGCCCAGAAAATGCGCCACGCGTGGCGAGACGGGATGCTCGTACAGCGTGCGCGGGGCTGCCAACTGCACGATTCGTCCGTCGAACATCATCCCAACCTGATCGGCCATGCTCATCGCCTCGTCCTGATCGTGCGTCACCAGGATCGCAGACACGCCCGCATTGAGGATGATACGCTGCACGTCCTCGCGCACCTGGATACGCAGCGCGATATCCAGGTTAGAGAACGGCTCGTCGAGCAGCAGCGTATCGGGCTGGGGGGCCAGCGCGCGTGCCAGGGCGACGCGCTGCTGCTGCCCGCCCGAAAGCTCCTGCGGAAAGCGCCGGCCCAGCCCGCTCAGCCCGACCAGTTCCAGCATCTCGGCCACGCGCCCGGCGCGATCGGCGCTGCGCGGCAGGCCATAGGCGATATTCTTCTCGACGGTCAGGTGGGGGAAGAGCGCGTAGCTCTGGAAGACCATCCCGACCTGGCGATGGTTGGGCGGCACGAACGGGCAGGACCCGGCCACACAGCGCCCGTTGATCGCAATTTCGCCGCGATCGGGGTGCTCCAGCCCGGCGATCAGGCGCAGGACGGTTGTCTTGCCGCACCCGCTGGGGCCGAGCAGCGCCATGAACCGTCCCGGCTCCAGGCTGAAGCTCACCGACTCGACGGCGCACACGTCGCCAAACGACTTGCCAAGATTTCTACATTCGACAGCGCAAGGTTCAGTCATCAGGTTCCAGTATAAAAACAAGTGATAAGGCGGACATTATAACCAGAATCAGGGCGGGAACGGCGGCCCGTGCGTAAAACGCTTCGGTGCTGGCCGACCAGATGCGCGTCGCCAGCGTGTCGTAGCCGGTCGGGGCCAGCAGCAGCGTGACCGGCAGCTCCTTCATCGCCGTCAGGAAGACGAGCGCCATGCCCGCCACCAGCCCGGAGCGCATCAGCGGCAGCGTCACCGAGAGAAAGACGCGCGCCCGGCTGCGGCCCAGCGTCAGGCCGCTCTCTTCCAGATGCGGGCTGATCTGGAGCAGGGCGGCGCGGGCCGGACCGAGCGCCTGCGGCACGAAACGCACCGTATACGCGAACAGCAGCAGAGCCAGACTGCGATAGCTGGTGATGCCAAACAGCCGGCGCAGGTCGCCCAGGTAGTTAGCCCCAAAGAATACCAGCGCCAGCGCGACCACTACACCCGGCAGCGCATAGCCGAGATAGGCGCTGCGCGCCAGCAGGCGGCTGAACCAGCTTGGATAGCGCACCTGCAAGAACACGAACGGCAGCGCCACCAGCCCGGAGATGCCTGCCGCCAGTGCCGCGACCCGCATCGAGCGCTGCAAGGGCGGCAGAATATCGCGCAGCTCCTCGCCGTGCCGCAGTCCGTTCACCAGCCAGTAGCTCACGACGCCCAGCGGCGCGAGCAGCGCCAGCAGCACGACCAGCCCGCAGAATATCTGCGCCGCGATCTGCCAGCGGCCCAGCCGCACGCGCCGGGGCGAGCGGCGGGTATGCTGGGTGTAGTAGCGCCCGCGTCCCTCGGCCAGGATCGACGCGGCCATGATCACGATCGTGAAGGCGACCAGCACCAGCGAGAGCAGCGCCGCCAGGTTGAGATCGATGCTCAGCCGGATGTAGATCGCGCGGGTGAAAACGTTGTACTGCATGATCGACACCGCGCCGAAGTCGCTGAGCGTGTAGAGCGCCACCAGCAGCATCCCGGCGGCGATGAAGGGGCGAAGCTGGCGCAGCGTCACATACCAGAAGGTTTCCCAGGCCGACTTGCCCAGCGTGCGCGACACTTCCTCAAGCGCCGGATCGATCCCGCGCAGCCCGGCCCGCACGTTGAGAAAGACGTAGGGATAGGCGAAGAGCGTCACCGCCAACCACGCCCCCCAGAAACCGTAGATCGACGGCAGACGCTCGACCCCCAGCGGCTCCAGCCAGCCCTGCACGATGCCGCGCTGCCCGAACGCGCCGATCAGCGCGAACGCGCCGACATAGGATGGGATCACCAGCGGCAGCGTCAGCAGGATCGTCCACGCCCGCCGCCCGGCCAGATCGGTGCGCACCGTCAGCCACGCTGCCGGAATGCCGACCAGCGCCGAAGCCAGCGACACCGTCACCACCAGCAGCAGGCTGCGGCCAATGATCCGCAGCGTGCCGGGCCGCGCCAGGTAATCCACCGCCTGCGCCAGCTCGATCTCGCTGGCGCGCAGGACCAGGTAAAATACCGGGAACAGCAGCGCCAGGGCCAGCGGTGTGCTGATCAGGCCCAGGGTCAGGGCGGTCGGCGATGGGGCGAGTCGTCTCGGTATGGCGCTCATCAGCACTCGGCTTGATTCATTTGATTCATACAGATAGGCGCCGGCGGTCTGTGCCAGCGCCTATCACAAACTTAGCAGCGTCCAGCAGCCACCGGCATTATTGGTTCAGGACCTCGTCCAGAATTTCGAGGGTGGCTTCCAGATCGTCCAGGTCGCTCAGATCGACATCCGGCGTCTCGATCTCGCTCAGCGGCCTGAGGCGCTCGTCGGCTTCCATGCCGATCAGCAGCGGATATTCGAACGTCTCCCCGGCAAAGTAGGTCTGGCCGGTGCGCGAGAGCAGGTAGGCGATGAACTGCTGTGCCAGCGGCTTGCTGTCGGAAGTCGTGAGGATGCCCGCGCCGGCCACATTGATTAGATTGCCAATATCGTCGCCAGGGAAGTAGTAGTTAGCGACCGGCAGATCGGGATTTTCTTCCAGCATCCGGAACAGGTAATAGTGATTGACCAGGGCCACATCGATCTCACCGGCTCCCACACCGGCCACCGCCGCCGCGTTGTTGTCGTAGGCCAGCGCGCCGTTTGCCAGCAGCCCGGTCACGAACTCGCGCATGGTGTCATCCCCCGCGCTCACACGGATCGCGGTCAGGTGCGAGTGGAACGAGGCGTTGGTCGGCGCAAACCCGATGCGCCCCTGCCACGCCGGATCGGTGAAGTCGAAGATCGACGCGGGCAGGTCTTCCTCGCTGAGAACCTCGGTATTATAGGCGATCACGCGGGCGCGCCCGGTGATGCCCACCCACAGCCCATCCGCCGAGCGGAAGCGCGGCTCGACACTGTCCAGAATATAGTTGGGCAGCGTGTCCAGCATCCCGGCGTTGGCCAGCAGGCCCAGCGCGCCGGCATCCTGGGCGAAGAACACATCGGCTTCGGTGTTCTCACCTTCTTCGAGCAGCGTCAGGGCCAGCGCCGACGTGCCGCCATAGCGCACCTCGACCTCGATCCCCGTGTCCGTTTCAAACTGTTCGATGATCGGGCCAACGAGTTCTTCGTTACGCCCGGAATAAACGGTTAAAGTTGTGTCCTGGGCCTCGGCTTTAGATAATAGATGCCGGGTATCTTTGGCCGGCAGAGGCAGAACAACAGACAGCACAGCCGCAATCAAAAGGCCAGCTGCAATCATGACGCGAAGTCGGTTCATGTTTACTCCCTGTTTGTTGGTTCGTAGCGCGCGGTGCACGCTGCGGGGCACAGTGACGACAACAGGTGCAATCCCAATTGGAACAGGCAGCCAGGGCGCCCTATGGCTGCGCTCGGATACGCACCAGCAATTGAGAATCATTCTCAATTGCTGGTATTGTATCCCAATTTTGCGGCTTGGCAAGAGGGGAGGCGAAGAAATTTTGCCGGATTGTGAAATTAATCCGGTATAGGCGCGGGTTGAATGCCCAGCAAGTGCTGTACGATCACTTCAATTTTAGCGAGTGGGCCGGCATACAGCCACAAAATGAATTGATCGGTGCTGGACGAGCTGCCGGTCTGCCCGCCGATGGCCTGGCCCTGGATTTCCAGCTCGCCAAAGCCGCCATATTCCCCGCCGTCGTTGTAGACATGCAGCGAGTCGCCCCACGAGCCGGGTTTGTGGGGAGCCTCGTCCACATAGGGCGACGACGGGTTATTGAAGAACGCGCGCACGAGCAGGCAGGCGCGGCCCTCGCCCAGGGGATAGAAATACCCGGCCCGCCCGAAGAGATGCGCCGCCTTGTAGCCGACCTTGAAGCGGTAGTCACCTGTCAGGCGCACCCGGATATGATCCGGGTGCACAGTCTGATATGCCGCGGCGGATTGCGCATAATAATCAGTCCACTCGGCGTAAGGCGAGGCGGGCAGCAGAATCTCGCCGCCGGGATGAAGCTGGATCAGGTTCCAGACCTCGCTCATGATCGCGTCGTGGGTTCGTTCGCTAAGCGTGATCCGCCGCTCGTACCCGGCAAACGTCACGCCGTCGAGCAGGCGGGGATAGTCGCGCACATAGCGCAGCGGATCGTCCACTGCGCGGATCACGGATTCCAGGTGCAGCGTCTTGCCGCCCGACGCGACATTGTAGGCTTGCAGCGCCATCTCCTGCGCCAGCCGCCAGCGATCGGGCCGGGGCTGGTCGAGCGTGTAATGGCCGGGATCGACCTGTGGCGGGATTACGTAGCTCTCGTTGTAGCGCGCCCGGTCCCGGACGTTGTACTGCACTTCCGGCGCGATCCACACCCGCTCACCGCCGATGTTCGAGTTGCTCCCGGCCAGAAAATCCCGGAAGGCTTCGGCATCGGTGAAGGCGCTGGTCAGCCACAGCGCACTCTCGCCGGTCCCCGCCAGAAAGGGGCCAAACACCCGCCCGCCGTGCGGCATGATCACGATCTGCGCGCCATTCTGAAGCGGCAGCACACCATACGCGAGTTCATTTTCTTCAAGGCGGGCGATAACCTGTTGGAAGGTAACGGGGTGATTCACAGCGGTTCCTTGTCGGATGGAATAATGGCCGGTGCAGCGAGCGCCTCAACTTTACCCGGCGTCCCCTGGTCTTACAAGCGGCGGGATGCCTCATGTTTGCCAGAGCGCGGCGGGTCGCAGTATGATTGCGCCAGACCCCTGTGTTGGCCGCGCGGCTGCCGGGGCAATTTTGCGAGAGGGCACGCCGGGCGGCGTGTTCGGGTTCAGGAGTTATTCTGCCATGAAATACGGTTATTTCGATGACGAGCACCGCGAATACGTTTTGACCAACCCCAAGACCCCGGCCAAGTGGATCAACTATGTCGGCACGCTGGCCTTCGGCGGGCTGGTCGATCACACCGGCGGCGTGCTGATCTGCAAGGGCGATCCGGCCCTGAACCGTATCACCAAATATCTTCCGCAGCTCCCGGCGTCGGAGTTCAAAGGCTCGACACTCTACCTGCGCCTGCGCCGCGACGAGGGCTGGCAGGTGTTCTCGCCCTATTTCGTCCCAACGCTCGACCGCTACGACCGCTACGAGTGCCATATTGGGCTGGGCTACACGCGCATCGTGTCGGAGTTCTACGGGGTGCGGACCGAAGCGACTTTTTTCGTGCCGGTAGGTGAGAGCGCTCTCATTCAGGACATCACGATTACGAACCTCTCCGGCGCGCCGCTGGAGATCGACGCGATCCCGGTAGTGGAATACACCCACTTCGACGCGCTCAAGCAGTTTACGAACGCCGACTGGGTCCCGCAGACCATGCAGAGTGACGTTTACGACGAGCCGGGCGGGCGGCGCGTGCTGGCGCAGTATGCCTTCATGCACCAGCGCACCCGGATCAACTACCTGACGTCTAGCTGGCCGGTGTCATCGTTCGAATCCGACCGGCGGCGCTTTTTGGGCGATAACGAGTATGGCACATGGGCCAGCCCGCTCAGCTTGCAGCAGCCGGAGCTGAGCAACTATCAGGCGCGGCGCGGGGACAACATCGGCGCGCTGCTGCATCACCTGGGTGTCGTGTCGCCCGGCGAGCAGCGGCGGCTGATCGTGCTGCTGGGGCAGGCGGCCAGCGTCGAGGCGGCGCGCCCCACCATCGACGCCTATCGCCAGGACGCGCAGGTCGATGCCGCGCTGGCCGGGATGGCGCGCTTCTGGGATGCCTACCTGGGCCAGCTTCAGGTCGAGACGCCGGTTGCCAGCATGAATAGCATGCTCAACGTCCACAACCCGCGCCAGTGCCACACCACCATGAACTGGTCGCGCTATCTCTCGCTCTACCAGTTGGGCTTTGGAGCGCGCGGGATCGGCGTGCGCGATACGTCGCAGGACGTGATGGGCGTGCTGGCGAGCGCGCCCGAATCCGCCAGGGACCTGATCCGTAAACTGTTGATGGTCCAGCTGCGGGGCGGCAACGCGATGCACCAGTTCAACCCGCTGACGATGATCGCCACAGAGGGCGACGCGCGCGAGTATGAGGACCGGCCCAAGTATTACGGTGACGATCACCTGTGGATTGTGCTGGCGGTGACGCACTATCTCAAGGAAACCGGCGATTTCGCCTTCCTGGACGAGGTGATCCCCTACTACGAGAAGGACCAGGACGATCAGCCGCTCGAATCCGGCACCGTGTTCGATCACGTGCAGCGCGCGGTCGCCTTCACACGCCATAATACCGGGGCGCACGATCTGCCGCTGCTTGGTTTTGCCGACTGGAACGACCCTATTAACCTGCCGACCGGGGCGGAATCGTTCTTCAATGCGCACCTCTATGGGCTGGCGCTGCAAGAGCTGATCGCGCTCGCCCGCCACCTCAACCAGTCCGATCTGGCCGAGCGCTACAGCGCCGACTATGCCGAGATGCGCGATCGCGTCAACGCGCACGGCTGGGACGGGGCGTGGTATATCCGCTATTTCGACGCGGACGGCAGCCCGATCGGGTCCAGCCGCAACAGCGAGGGCCAGATTTTCACCAACGGCCAGTCGTGGCCGGTGATCGCGGGCTATGCCCCGCCGGAGCGCGCACGCCGGGCGCTCGACTCGGTTTACGAGCGGCTCAACACGTCGAAGGGTATCAAGCTCAGCACGCCCGGCTATAACGGCTATGACCGTGAGAAAGGTGGGGTGACGACCTATCCGCCGGGGGCCAAAGAGAACGGCGGCATCTTCCTGCACGCCAACCCCTGGGTCATGATCGCGGAGACGCTGCTCGGCAACGGCGACCGCGCCTTCGAGTACTACCACCAGATCAACCCGGTCGCCAAGAACGATCACATCGACGAGTTCGAGTGCGAGCCGTATGTCTATCCGCAGAACATCCTGGGCGACGAGCACCCGCAGTTTGGGCTGGCACGCAACAGTTGGCTGTCGGGCACGGCCTCATGGTCCTACCAGGCCGGGACGCAGTACATCCTGGGGGTGCGCCCGACGTATGATGGGCTGCTGATCGATCCCTGCATCCCGCGCGCGTGGGACGGTTTCCGCGTGACCCGTGTGTTTCGCGGCGCGACCTATGTGATCACGGTCCACAACCCGGCGCACGTCAGCAAGGGTGTGCAGTCCGTGCTGCTGGATGGGCAGCCGCTTGCGGGGCAGGTGATCTCGCTGTGCGAGGACGGCCAGCGGCATACCGTCGAAGTGACGCTGGGTTAGCCTTCGAAAATCCAGGTGGCCGGGCTGGACCTTTGACGCGGCTCCAGCCCGGCTCGTATTGACACTCCTCTGGTATGGCGTTCATCCAAATCTCTTGCCCGCACGGAACCGAGTTGCTTGACAGATAACAGAAGAAAAGCATATACTGGAATGGATCCAAAATGGGAGCGCTCTCACCATTAGTGCTCGTTTTGAGGCAGCGCTTCCAAAACTGAATAAAATCAGGTCGCTCAGAGTTTCGCGTGCAGACGCGAACTGTGGGATTATGGGGTATTATTTGTTTGACGTTTTTTTGCTGAGAAGAATGGGAGCGTTCTCACGTGAGTGAGGTAACGCGCAGACCTATGATGAATTTAGAGGATATCGCCCAGCTTGCGGGCGTGTCGCGTTCCACCGTCTCGCGCGTGGTCAATAATGATCCCCGCGTGCGGGAGCAAACACGTCAGCATGTCCTCAAGGTCATCGCCGAGCACAACTATATCCCCAATATCGCCGCCCGCTCGCTTGTCACACAGCGCACCCAGCTTCTTGGCCTGTACATCCCCTACTTCGTCAGCGACCTCTTCACCGATCCCTATTTCCCGATGTTGATTCAGGCCATCACCACGCGCGCCACCGAGCAGGAATACGATGTCATGCTCTGGCTGCGCGGGTCCAGCATCAGTCCCGATCACTTTCACCAGCGCGTGCTGGATAATCGCATGGTCGATGGGCTGATCCTGGCGTCAACTTCGCGCGGCGACCGGCTGGCTCAGCGCTTACTGGAGCGCGGCCAGACGTTTATCGTGAACGGTCGCCCCTGGGAGAACGCGGACGAGATGAACTATGTCGATACCGCCAATGTCGAGGGCGCACAGCAGGCCGTCGAGCACCTGGCCCGGCTGGGCCGCAGACGGATCGGCACGATCACGGGACGCATGGATGTCATTTCCGGCTACGACCGCCTGACAGGTTACCGGCAGGCGTTGGAGCGGCTGGATCTGCCCTACGATCCCGCGCTCGAAGTCCAGTCCGACTTCAGTGAGACAGGCGGCTATCTCTCCATGCGCCGGCTGCTCCAGCAGCGCCCGGACGCGGTCTTTGTCGCCAGCGATCATATGGCGGTTGGCGCGCTGCGCGCAATCCATGAGGCCGGGCTGAGCGTGCCAGACGATATCGCCATCGTGGGCTTCGACGATATGCCGTTCGCCACGCTGGCCGCTACCAATCTGACGACGGTTCGCCAGCCCGTCCAGCGGCTTGGGTATCTGGCCGCGGAGGGGCTGATCGGCCTGCTGGAAGGCAAATTTACGCCACCTTACCAGGTGGTGCTGCCGACCCAGCTCATTGTTCGTGACACGTGCGGTTTTCCTGCCTAGCATTTTTTGCAGGTTTTTGGGAGCGCTCCCAATCAGAAAAGGAGGCGAACGAAGAGATAAAGATGCCTTGTTTCGACCCGACCTTTCACACGTACAGTCTTTGGTTCAAGCGATTAGTTCACAGGAGCAGTGTTGTACAATGACTAAGTTCAAGCTCTTTGTCCCGGCATTGATCGTCCTGGCGCTTGTGGCCGTGTCGCTTGGCCCGATCGCGCCGGTGGTCAAGGCGCAGGATGATCCGGTCCTGGTGCGCATTTACGTTGGCCTGGGGACGGGCTATCTGCCGGAGCAGCAGGCCGCTCAGGTCGCGCTGGCCGACGAGTGGAACGCCACCCACGAAGACATCAAGATCGAGTTCGAGTTCCATGACAACGAAACGGCCCGTGACGAGTTGCTGACCCGCGTCGCTGCTGGTGATCCCCCGGCGATCGTCGGCCCGGCGGGCGTTCGCTCGGTCTATGAGACCAGCAACCTGTGGGCAGACGTCTCGGATCTCATCGAGCGCGATGCCGCCGAACTGAACCTGGATGACTTCGACGCCGCCAGCCTCAACCTGTATGAGCTGGGCGACAAGACGATTGCCCTGCCCTTCGGCTTCTACCCGTCCTTTGTGTATGTGAACGAAACGATCTTCCAAGAAGCGGAAGTTGAGCTGCCGCCGCTGGAGCATGGCGCCTGGACGTGGGCCGATCTGCGCGAGAAGGCGATGGCCGTGACTCAGGACTCCAGTGGCAACTTCCTGGGCGAAGAAGGCTTCGACCCGAGCGCGATCGAGGTCTACGGCTACTTCCCCTTCTACACTAACTTCCGTGCCAGCGTGATCCTGTTCAGCCCGGAAGACGCCGGTGTCCAGCTCAATGATGACGGCAGCGTGACCGCCACCTTCAACCAGCCCGCGATCCAGGAAGCCGTTCAGTTCTATCATGACGGCATCTTCACGGACACCTTCATCCCCAACATCGATGCTGAGAACGCGATCAGCGAGGGTGTGACCAACCCGTTCGTGTCTGGCCGCGTCGGGATGGGCGTGAGCCACACTTGGCTGTTCACCGGTATGCTCGAGGCCATCAACAGCGGCGCCTTCACCGACCAGTGGAACGTGTACCCGTCCCCGACCGCGTCCAACGGCGTGACGACCGCCCGCGTCCACGCGGACACGTTCGCCATCATGGACGCCTTTAAGGACAGAGAAGCGGCCTGGGAAGTGCTCAAGTGGCTGGCCAGCGGTGAGCCGGCTCTGACCCTCGCCACCACCTACGGCGCGATGCCTGCCCGTCTGTCGCTGCGCAGCGACTGGGAAGAAACCTGGCTAGAAGCCTTCCCACAGCTCAATCTGGACGTGGTCTACAGTGCGCTGGAATACCTCGACGCCCCCAACCACGAAGGCTACATGCCCAACTACGCCCGCGCGTGGGACGCGCTCGAGCAGTACTGGAACAACCTGCGCTCGAACGCCGATATGGATGTGCTCGCCGATCTTGACGCCGTGAACGCCGAAGTCCAGGCGCTCTTCGACGCCGATCTGGCTGGCGAAGCGACCGAGTTCGTGCCGACCGAAGAAAAAGCGGCGGAATAGCGGTCTCCGATCAACATTGTGTGCGGTGGCTCCGTGCCACCGCACACCGTCTTGTCTGTTTGCGAGCGGATAATCTCCGAATTATTCTTTTCTCAAAAGCCTCAGACCGAAAGCAACGCCGAGGTACACCATGACAACGCAAATCGAAACGGCAGTGACACCCGAGCTTCAAACAGAAGCCGGTCGCGGGCGCCTGGCGCTTTCGCCCCGGCGTGCACAAGTCCTTTGGGGCTTTCTATTCATCACGCCGTGGATTCTCGGCTTTCTGCTTTTTATCTTCGGGCCGATGTTGGCTTCGCTCTACCTGTCCATGACCAATTACAACATCGAGCGCCCCGGTGAAATGGAATTTATTGGACTGGACCACTATCGTAGAATGTTTTCGGTCGATGTTGTGGGCGAGAACGAGAGCGGTGCAGCCGAGCTCAGGTCCGGCTATCAGGAAGTGTTCCGCGTCGGGCCTTACCACTTCACGGCCCAGGATCACCGCTTCTGGAAGTCGATCCAGGTGACGCTCACCTTTGCGATGGTGTCGCTGCCGGTCAACCTTAGCCTGTCGCTGCTGTTTGCGCTGTTGACCAATACCCGCGTGCCGGGCGTGACTGTGTTCCGCACGCTCTTCTATCTGCCGAGCGTGATCCCGACGGTGGTCGCCGCCTTCGTCTTCCAGCAGTTCCTGCGCACCCAGGATGGCTGGCTGAATATGCATGTGCTCAACCCGCTCGGCCTGGGCAACCCGGCCTGGCTGCAAGACCCCGGCTGGGCGATCCCGGCGCTGACGCTGATCGGTACGTGGGGTATCGGAACAGCCATGCTGATGTTTCTGGCCGGGCTGCAAAATGTGCCGACCGAGCTGTATGAGGCGGCACGGGTAGACGGGGCGGGCTGGCTTTCCCGGCTGCGCCACGTGACCCTGCCCATGATCTCGCCGGTGATCCTCTACAATCTGGTGATCGGCCTGATTGGGACCTTCCAATACTTCGTGATCGCATACTCGATTACCATCCCGGCGGGGCGCGGCGGCAACGATCTCTCGATGTACTTCTACAACCTGCATGTGTATCGCGAGGCCTATGTCTTCTTTGACATGGGCTATGCCTCGGCCCTGGCCTGGTTCCTGTTGGTTCTGGTCATGATCATCACGGCTCTGGTCTTCCGGAGTTCCAACCGCTGGGTCTTCTATGCGGCGGGAGGGAGAAGCTAACTATGAAGCGCCTGCTGCAATTCTTTCAAAATGGCTCCAACCAGCGCGCCTATTTGCAGGACGAAGCCTACAAGTTCATTGGTCTGGGCACGCTGTTCATGGTGCTGCTGGGCCTGGCAGCGGTTTATCTCAGCCCGCTGCTGTATATGGGCAGCACGGCCCTGAAGAGCGAGGCGCAGCTCGCCGACCCTGACGATCCGCTGCTGCCGCAGTCGCCCCAGACCTATCACTATGTCAGCGAAGAAACCCAGACCTTCCGCTACACCTACCGCCACCCGCGTACGTTCGAGTATGAGGGCCGGGAGCTGGCCGTCTACGAGGTCATCGCGCAGGGACGCATCCTTAACTATGCCCTGCTTGAGGATCGCGGCGACAGCGGCGTGTTCATCGATCCCGAAAATCCGGACGCCGGGCCTATCGAAATGGCGAATGTTACGCCATCTGGTCTCAAGGCAGCGGTCGAGCGCGAGCAGCTTGAGGTGCAGCTCTATTTCGTGGATGTGAACGGCGTAGAGCAGCAGCTTGGCCTGGTGGACGAGTTCGAGGACGGATCGACGCTGTGGGTGAACCCGGAGAATGTCGGCGCCGAGCCGATGCGCCTGCCGATCTCGAAGGATGATGCGCGGCTGGTGCGTGACGAGCGCGATCTGCCGCTCTACCATGTCCCGATCGATGGCGAGACGCGCGAGCTGGCGCTGCTCGAAGCCGGGCGGCGCAGCACGACGTTTATCGACCCCGATAATCCCGACGAGCTAATCGTGGTCGAAGAGCGCGCGCGCGGCCTGGACCCGGTCTATAAGCTGGAGCTGCATCCGGAAAACTTCAAGACCGCCATCGACACCATCAATTACCCGCGCCTCTTCGCCAACACGCTGATTGTCGCGGTAGTGGGCGGCTTTGGCGCGATGGCCTCGGCCACACTTGTCGCCTATGGCTTTACGCGCTTTAATATCCCCTACGGCAACCTGCTGTTCCTGATTCTGCTCTCAACGATCATCCTGCCCCCGCAGGTGACGCAGATTCCGACCTACATCATCTTCCGCAAGCTGGGCTGGATCGGAACGCTGCTGCCGCTGATTGTGCCGTTCTTCTTTTCCAACGCCTATAATGTCTTTCTGCTGCGCCAGTACATGATGGGTATTCCGCTGGAACTGGACGAGGCAGCGCGCGTCGATGGAGCCAATCCGCTGCGGATTCTGTGGCACGTGATCATCCCGACTGCTCGCCCGGCGCTGGTCGCCGTCTATCTGTTCCACTTCCTGTGGGCCTGGAACGAGTTCCAGCAGCCGTTGATCTACATCGGCGGCAACGAGAACAACCAGGTGTTGGCGGTCGGTTTGCAGCGCTTCTCGCAGATCTATTCGTCGCAGCAGCATCTGATGATGGCCGCCGGCGTGCTGACGATGTTTGTTCCGCTCCTGATCTTCTTCCTGGCGCAGCGCATCTTCATGCAGGGCGTGGTTATCACCGGAGTCGAAAAGTGAAGCGTCTGCTGGTTTGCCTTATCATCGTCGCGCTGCTGGCCCCGGCGGCAGTGCTGGCTCAGGACGGCGGCGATCTGCTGGTGCCACCGGGCGAGTCGGGCGAATACATCTATATCCCTTTCCCGGTCGCAATCACGCTGGATGGTGATGTCAGCGAGTGGGAAGGCGTGCCGGCCTTCACCGTCACCAAAGGGCCGAACACCTCATCCGATCCGGCGGAGAACGGCTCGTTTACCTTTGCCGCCGCCGCCGACGCCGAGAAGCTGTATATCACGATGTCCATGCCCGACAAGACGATCATCGCCGGGCAGCACGGCCAGGATTTCTGGAACGAGGACTCGCTGGAGTTCTTCCTCAACGTGTCGGGCGATCTTTACAGCCCGGTCTTTCGTGACGGTATCTACCAGATCAACATCAATGCGGCGGACATCGGCAACACCGATCCCGATGGCCTGACGCTGACCGGCGTCCGCAGCGGCACCCTGCCGGTGTCGGGCTTCGTTTTCGAGACAGCCAATGGCTGGGGCTTCGAAGCTGCGGTGCCGCTGGCCGCGCTCAATATCGAGGCGGCGCACGGGGCCGAGATCGGCTTCCAGACGCAGGCCAACGGCGCGAGTATTCAGGACCGGAACGTACAGCTTGTGTGGTCCAACGCCGACACGAACAATGCCTCTTATCAGAATCCAGGCGTGTTTGGCCGGGCGATCTTCTTCGAGATCGGCCAGACCGATCTGCCGCTGCCCAGCGCGCCACCAGAGCCGGAAGGACCGATTCAATTCGATATGGGCGATATCAACTGGAAAGAGATGGTCCGCGCCACGTGGGAAGGCTACAAAGCCAACTATATCACCTGTGGCGAGGCGTGCGGCGGCAATCTTGGCCTGGTGTTCGATCCGAACATAGGCTATCAGGCGGTGAGCGAGGGTGTAGGCTATGGCCTGCTGATGGCCGTGATGATGGACGACCAGCCAACCTTCGACACGATCTACGACGCGGCGCACGCGATTATGCTGGACGCGAACACGGGCCTGTTCCATTGGCGCGTGGATAACACCGGCGCGATCACCGGCAGCGGCTCTGCGACCGACGCCGAGGAAGATATCGCGTTGGCGCTGATCTTCGCCCAGCAGCGCGTCGCGCAGGGCGCGTGGACGCAGCACGAAACCCGGCCCTATGGCGACCGGGCGAACGAGCTGATCGACGCGATCTACACCTACGAAGTGATCGAGGGCCGCTATCTCAAGCCGGGCAACGAGTGGGGCGGTAGGGAGATCATCAACCTGTCGTACTTCGCGCCGGCGTGGTACCGCATCTTCGACCAGTTCCAGGGTACCGAACGCTGGCGGCTCGTGATCACCTATGGCTACCGCACGCTGTTTGTCACCGAAGGCGCGAGCCGGGGCCTGGCTCCCGACTGGTCTACGGTCGAAGGCGAGCCGGCGTTCGAGTACTGTGATCGTGTAGGCCGCCCGCGCGAGCAGTGCAGCTACGATATGGGCTACGACGCGATCCGCGTGCCCTGGCGGATCGGGCTGGACTGCCTGTGGTTCCAGGATCAGCGCGCCTGCCAGTGGTCACAGCGCACGGCCCAGTTCCTTAACGACCTGCCGCCCGAAGATTTCGCGCTGATGTACGATATAAGCGGCACGCCGACGATCGGCACGCCCACCGAGCTGACCATCGGAATGTGGCTGGTCGCGGCCCTGGCGAGCGGCGACGGCGATCTGCAAGCCCGGCTGGCCCAAATGCTGTACACTTATGGCAGCAGCGCCGAATCCGAAGGCTACTGGGGTGGCAGCGCGCAGTACTACTTTAACCAGAGTCTGGCCTGGTTTGGCGCGGCGCTGCTGTCTGGTGATTTTCAGAATCTGTATCCGCAGCCGTAACGTGTTTGTGCCCTGACGTAATCCGGCAGGGGTGCCCGGACGCGCCCCTGCTGATGCATTTCTCAGGGCGGGCGGCTGGCGCGCACACTATCCGGCAGCCGGCTGTATGGGCGGCTGCTCGCATTCACACCTATAAACGGAGAACGTTATGCGCTACGGCTATTTTGACGACCAACGCCGCGAGTATGTGATTACACGGCCCGATACCCCGCTGCCCTGGCTCAACTACCTGGGCATGGAAGATTATTTCGGCCTGATCTCGAACACCGGCGGGGGCTATACCTTTTACCGGGATGCGCGGCTGCGCCGCCTGACGCGCTACCGCTATAACAACGCGCCGACGGACTACGGCGGGCGCTATATCTATCTGCGCGACGACGCGACGGGCGAGTACTGGTCGCCATCCTGGCAGCCGACGCAGCGCGATCTGGATGACTACACCTGCCGGCACGGCCTGGGCTACAGCATCATCGGCTCGACCTACCGACAGATCGAAGCGCGCACCCGCTATTTCATTCCGGTCGGCGAGAATCTTGAGGTCTGGCACACGGTCGTGACCAACCATCGCGCCGCGCCGGTGACACTCTCGCTGTTCGCCAGCGTCGAGTTTTGCCTGTGGGACGCCTTCGACGACTCGACCAACTTCCAGCGCAATTTCAGCATCGGTGAGGTCGAGATCGAGCCGGGCGTGATCTATCACAAGACCGAATACCGCGAGCGGCGCGATCATTTCGCCTATTTCGCCTGCTCTGAGGAAGTCGCCGGTTACGACACCCAGCGCGAGGCGTTCCTGGGACCCTATCGCGGCTGGCACAATCCCGCCGCCGTCAAGCAGGGGGCCTGCACCAATTCGCACGCGCACGGCTGGGCACCTGTGGGCGTCTTTCACGTGCGGCTGACGCTCCAGCCCGGCGAATCGCGCCCGGTCGTTTTTCTGCTCGGCTACCAGGAGAACCCGCGCGATCAGAAGTTCGACCCGCCCGGCTCACAGACCATCAACAAGCAGGGCGCGCAGGCCACCATCGCGCGTTATCTCGATCGCGCGGCGGGCGAGGCGGCGTTCGAGGCCCTGCGCCGCTATTGGGACGGGCTGTTGAACGTGTTCCAGGTCGAGACGCCGGATGTGCACACCGACCGCATGGTCAATATCTGGAACGCCTACCAGGTGATGGCGACCTTCAACTTCTCGCGCTCGGCATCGTTCTTCGAGTCTGGCGTGGGGCGCGGCATGGGCTTCCGCGATTCGAACCAGGATTTGCTCGGCTTTGTGCACATGGTCCCGGCGCGCGCCCGCGAGCGCCTGCTGGACACGGCGGCGACTCAGCTCCCGACCGGCGGCGCATACCACCAGTATCAGCCGCTCACCAAGCGCGGGAATAACGCGGTCGGCAGCAACTTCAACGACGATCCGCTGTGGCTGGTGCTGGCCGCCGCTGCCTATATCAAGGAGACGGGCGACTGGGCCATCCTCGATGAGCCGGTGCCCTACGACAACCAGCCCGGCACGGAGCAGCCGCTCTACGATCATCTGCGGCGCAGCGTGCGCTATACGCTGGATCGCCTGGGGCCACACGGCCTGCCGCTGATCGGGCGTGCCGACTGGAACGACTGCCTGAACCTCAACACGTTCTCCGACACGCCCGGCGAATCGTTCCAGACCACGACCAACAAAGATGGCAAGGTGGCCGAGTCGGTGTTCATCGGCGGGATGTTCGTGCTGGCCGCGCACGAGTTCGCTGCGATTGCGGAGCATTATGGCCAGCCCGCCGAAGCGCAGCAGTACTGCGACGCTGCAAGCCAGATGGAAGCAACCGTGCTCGAACACGGCTGGGACGGCGATTGGTTCCTGCGCGCCTATGACGACGCCGGGCAGAAGGTCGGCTCGCGCTCGTGCGACGAGGGCCAGATTTTCATCGAGCCGCAGGGGATTTGCATCCTGGCCGGGATCGGGCTGGAAGACGGGCGCGCGGAAAAAGCGCTGGCCGCTGTGCAGGAGCGCCTCGCCACGCCGCACGGCATCATCCTTCAGCAGCCGGCCTTCTCGCGTTACTACCTGCACCTGGGCGAGATTTCATCCTATCCGCCCGGCTATAAGGAGAACGCAGGCATCTTCTGCCACACCAACCCCTGGATCATGATCGCCGAAGCGATCATGGGGCGGGGCGACCGTGCCCACGACTACTACACCCGCATCAATCCTTCGGCGCGCGAGCCGATCAGCGAGCTTCACCGCTGCGAGCCATACGTCTACGCGCAGATGATCGCCGGGCGCGACGCGCCGACGCACGGTGAGGCCAAAAATTCGTGGCTGACCGGCACCGCCGCCTGGAACTATATCGCGATCGCGCAGTGGATTCTCGGCATCCGGCCCGCCTGGGATGGCCTGCAAGTCGCGCCGGTGATCCCGGCGGCGTGGACCGGCTTCACCGCCACGCGCGTTTTTCGCGGCGTGACCTACCGGATCACCGTCAGGCGCCAGGGGCCGGGCAGCAGCATCGCGCTCACCGTCGATGGCGAGGCGCTGGCGGGTACGGTCGTGCCGGTGCCGCAAAACGGCCAGCGCGAGATTCATGTTGAAGCATTATTAGGCTAGTACTACAGCCGCAGATCGCCCCCCATCCTAAATCCTTCCCCCCAAAATGAGGGAAGGACTTCAAATTCTGCTCCCCTTTCCTCCGCGCAGCAGTGGGGGAAGGGGCCGGGGGATGGGGGCAACAAAACGTCAGGTGCGGCTGTAGTACTAGGTGACCCGATCAGGGTGTGGGGGGTCACGGGCAGCAGGGCTGGCGCTTCGGTGCCGGCCCTGTTTGCATTGCAGCACCATCAGGCGGGGATCGGAGCGGCCAGAATGCGCTGGTCGAGATCGGTGGTGGTCGCGCTTGGCGATACGTCAAGCTCGCGCTTGAGTGCTTCGGTGCAGAGGTGATACTGGCGCAGCGCCAACTGCTGCTGACCCTGGGCGCTGTAGCACTGCATCAATGTGCGGTGCGCGCCTTCGTGCGAGGGATCGACGCCGAGCATCTTGCGGCAGGTCGCAATCGCGACGCTCGTCTCGTGCTGATCCAGGTAATACTGGCTCAGGTGCTCCAACAGGCTGAGATAGGCGGCTTGCAGCACCTGCCGCTGCGGGTTCAGCCACTCGTCGTAGCGATCCTCTTCCAGAAACTCCCCTTGATAGAGCATCTCGGCGGCGGCATATTCCTGGCTGGCCTGCTTCCGATCGCCCTGCTGCTCCAGTTTTTGGGCGGTCTGCACGCGCAGATTGAACGCTTCCACGTCCAGCCACAGCGCCAACTGCGGATTGAACAGGTAGCAGTCATCCTGAAACAGAATGTGTGAGAAACTGGCGTCGGCTTCGCGCAAAGTCTGGCGCAGCCCGTAGATCACCACGTTCAGGTTGTTGCGCGCCGCGTCCGGCTCGGCTTCCGGCCAGAACAACTCCATCAGCACTTCTTTATCCAGCGCAATTGATCAGCAGAGCAGGTTACTCGAAGTATAAGGAAAAGCGAGCAGCTAAATATAAGTCATTTGGTGTGTTTTGCAATAGGCCGGGTGGCGCGTCTTGGAGTAGGTCAGGGGGCGTATCTCGCCTGGCCTGAACCCTGGATCGGAAGCTTGTACTCAATCCGAGGCTGCCGATACGCCCGCTGGCGGCACGGTGGGCAGGCGCACGCGAAAGATGCTGCCCTGACCGGGCGTACTGCTCACTTCGATACGGCCCTGGTGCATTTCCACGATCCGCTGCGCAATCGAGAGCCCCAGCCCGACGCCGCCCGTTTCAACCGAGCGCGCTTTGTCGGCCCGGTAGAGCCGCTGGAAGATATGCGGCAGGTCTTCCGGGGCGATCCCGCTCCCGGTATCGTGCACCTCGACCACCGCGTGATCGGTTTCGGCATGGGTAGTCAGGATGACGCGACCGCCCGGCGCGGTAAACTGGACCGCGTTCTGCCCCAGCTCCAGAATCGCGCGTCCCAGCTCGGCCTCGTCAGCCAGCACGGGCGGCAAGCTGTGGGCCAGCCGCAGCGCCAGCTCGACCTGTTTTTCCTCAGCCAGACCTTGAATGCGGTTCTCGATGTCGCGCACAATCTGGTTAAGCACGACAGGCCGGAACACAAACCCGGCTTCGCTGTCGAGGCGCGTCATGGTCAGCATCCCTTCTACCAGGCGGGTCAGCCGGGCGGTCTGCCGCTCGATGATGCTGACATGATGCTGCTGCTTCTCCGGCTCCGGCAGCCGCCGCAGCAGGTAGAGGCTGGCGTTGATGGTCGAGAGCGGCGTCTTGAAGTCGTGCGACGCGGTCCTGATGAACTCGGACAGTACCCGGATACGCTCGCGCTCTACAGCCAGCTCCAGCTCGCGTGCCTCGCTGCGTTTACGCTCCGTAATGTCAGCCAGATAGGCCGAGACGCCTTCCGCCGCCGGATAGAGCCGGATGGCAAACCAGGTGTCCAGCTCGGTTATATACGCTTCATACTCGATCTTGGCCTGATCGCGCACCGCCTGCTGCGCGTAGTCTCGCAGCGACCGCCCGACAGCATCCATGAAGGTGTGATCCATCGGCTGCCCGATCAAGGCACTGCGCGGCTGCCTCAACAACTGCTCGGCCTGGTGGTTGATATAGGCATAGCGCCACCCGGTATCAACTGCGATAAACGCATCGGTGATGCTTTCCAGAATGCTGACGACACGCTGGCGCTCGTGTTCGGCCTCGGCGCGGGCCTGCTGCTCGACGTGATAAAGCCGCGCGCGTTCGAGCGCCTGCGAGCACTGCTGGGCCAGGGCCAGCAGTAAGGCGCGATCTTCTGGGCTAAAGGTCCGGCTTTCAGCGAAGCCGAGCACCATCCCGCCGATCACCTGCTCGTTGACGATCAGCGGCAGCCCGGCGATGGACCGGCTGCCGGTTCTGGGCTGGACCAGTTTCCACATGGTCGGGTAGCGCCGGGCATATTCCGCCGCCGATTCGATCCAGACCGGCTGCCCGGTTTTTAGCACGTCGGCGATCGGGCTTTGCTGCTGCTCCAGCGGCAGCTCGTGTATCTCGCTCAACTCAGCCCGCCGGTGCAGGATGCGGAGACGGCCCGTATCCTCAAGCAGCGCGACCATGCCCACGTGCCCGCCCAGCATATTCAGCCCCTGCTCCACCATGGTGTCGGCGATCTGCTCGGCGGTGAGGGCCTTCGAGAGAGCAGCCGTAAGCTGCAGCAGCAGGCCGGTACGCTTTTCGGCAGCACGGCGCTCGGTGATATCCATTGCCGCCAGCACCCCGCCGATGATTGTGCCGTCCTCATCCGTGATGGGGACCGCCGAATTGATAATCGTGCCGTGCGTGCCGTCTGAGCGCTCGATATCGATCACCTCACCGGCCACAACCTGGCCCTGCCGGACCGCGCGGGCCAAAGCCCATCCTTCCGGTTCGATAGGTTCGCCGGATTCGGCCCACCCGCCTATGAGCCGCGCAAAGTCCGCCGGGCTGGCGATCGGGGGCACCGGCCCGCCCCAGATGCGTGCGACCTCGTCGTTGGTCTGCACCACACGCCCGGATGCATCGGCGATAAAAACGCCCACCGGCAGGGCCGCCAGCACGGTTTGCAGCCGCCGCCGCTCCTGGTTGGCGCGGGTGTGCGCCTGTGCAACGATGCGCTCCACCCATTTTTGCTCGGTAATGTCGCGGTTGATGCTGACCATACCCGCCGGCTGATCGTTCTCGTCGAGCAGCAGCGCGGTCGAGGACAATACATGGATCGTCGTGCCATCGCGCTTGTCGTGCAGCACCTCGCCCTGCCAGTAGCCTTCCTGCTCGATCTGCCGTAACACGCTCTCCTGATCGGCCTGGGACTGGAAGCGGGTGTGGAGCACATCGTCCGCCAACCGACCGATCACTTCGCTGGCAGCCCAGCCGTAGATCGTCTCGGCTCCGGTGTTCCAACTCGTGATGCGCATCTGCATATCGGTTGCGATGATCGCGTCCGAGACGTGCTGGAGCAGGTAGGCCTGGTAGCGGAGCTGCTCCTCAACCTGCTTGCGCGCGGTGATGTCTCGCGCGATAGTCGAAAAACCGCGCACATTGCCTTCACTGTCGAGGATCGGCGACGCTGCGAGCGAAACGTCGATCAATTTTCCATCTTTGCGCCGTCGCTTGGTATCGAACGCAACCAGCCGTTCCCCACTGCGCAGCCGTTTGACAACCTGCTCGTGCTCGCCCTCATAGCCGGGTGGCAGCAGCCTGCCAAGATTGCGGCCCAGAATCTCCTCAGCACGGTAGCCGTAGGTCCGTTCCGCGCCGCTGTTCCAGGTGATGACGATGCCATCGAGCGTGCGCGCCACGATTGCGTCATCCGAGTTTTCGATGATCGCCGCGGCATACAGGCGTTCCTGCTCGGCCTGCTCCAGATCGGTCATGTCGCGGATCTGCCAGTGCAGCCCGATCACCTGCCCCTCGTGATTCTGGATCGCGGCTGCTGTCAGCCGGGCCGGGAACGGCTCCCCCGCCACCGGCACAAGTTGAATCTCGCGCTCGACACGCTGCCGCGACTCCAGCAGGCGCACCATTGCTTCGATGTGTCGGCGGTCGCCGGCTGAAACGAAGTCCGCCAGCGTGCGCTCATTCAACGGCGGGTGATCCAGCCGCAGTTGTAGAATGGCAGCCGGATTAGCACGCCGGATCGCCAGCTTCAGGTCGGTGATCAGGTAACCATCCTGCGCAAACTCAAACAGCGCCTGGTACTCCTGGCACTGGAGGCCGAGCGCCGTATGGGCGTCGTTCAACGTATCGAGCCGGGCATGCAGTGCGCTGATTGCCTCATCCAGCGCCGCCAAATCGGCGTGAGCCTGCGCGGCCTGGTCGCCGGAAAGGGCTTCACTGGCCGCACGCAGCCGCGCCAGGTATGCGGCAATCTGTTTCAATTCGTCAGGTTTATTTTCCACGGCTCGCAAGCGCGGAGACTTGTCAGGATCCTGACCTGCCTCCGCGCGTCTCACTCCTTGGGTTTGTTATGAGGCTGGAAAGGTGATGGCTTAGCTCCGTTTTTGCAGCGTGCGGCCTCTGACGGACGACCCACGCTGCGCATTGAATTTCTGCTGAATCTACAGGGAGATCATAAGCTAACGCCCGTGCAGGTGCATTTCTTGTTCTATTACGCTTTCCCCAAATGCCGTACTCGGCACGTATGATTGAATCTGCACCTGGCGGCAAACGGCCCACATGGCCCGTGTTCAAACCCGCCACATGCCTCATTTTTGTGCCCGACGATTGTTTTAAAGTTATAGCTATCGAGACGTTTAGCGTTATACGAGGTGACTTCAGATGTCCGATGACTATGATCGCGAGCGCGATGACCGTCAGGACGATTACAACCGGTTGGGCGGGCGGCGTCTTCGCGGGGCGCGCAGCCGGCACTTCGACTTCGAAGGGAATACCGGCATTCGCGGGCCCGACTATTTGGGTCCCGCCGACGACGAACAGGGCGGCTATCCCGAAGCGCGCGAGCGGGAACTGCGCCGCCGCCGTCCCCGCAACTACGCGCGCCGCTACGGTAAGAACGAGGCCGATTACGACGGTTACCCGGTGGAACGCCGCGACCGCGACTATTCCACAATCCGCGATGACTACGACCGTCCGCGCGATTACTACCGGCGCGGCAACGATGCCTACTCCGACCACCGGGAAGACTCCGACGAGCAGCCCTATCGTGATCGGCGCGCTTATAACGTTTACGACTATGACGCTGAGCGGCGCGAAGGCCCCTACGCCGGGCGCGGTCCGCGCGGCTACCGGCGCTCCGACGAGCGTATCCTGGAAGAGGTCAATGAGCGCCTGACCTGGCACGGCGGCGTAGACGCGACCTTTATCGTCGCACGCGTCGAGAACGGCGAAGTCACACTGGAAGGGACGGTAGACAGCCGCCGCGCCAAGCGGATGGCCGAAGATGCCATCGAATCGATTTACGGGGTCAGCGATATCCATAATCACTTACGGGTTGTGCGCGGCCAGGATCAGACCGGCGAGCAGCGCCAGGAGCAGGACGAAACGTAGCACTCCGCCCACTGCTTCCAACTTGAAAATAAATGATGCCCCACCGCCAGTCTTGATTGGGTGGGGCATTTTGTGTGCCTGGCAGCGGTCCGGCACAGGCCGGATTAGCTGTCCTCGTAGCGGTTCGAGGTTTGCAGGCCGGGGATGTTACCGGCGTGCTCGTGCATTTGCAGGCGGTTTTCGACCCGGTTCACGCCGCGCACGCTCTGGACTTTCGTCAGCAGTTGATCAACATCTTTGGCCAGCACCGGCCCATGCAGGAAGATGTCGCCATCCTGTGCCCGGACTTCGATTGCCCCGGCGTTCTTAATCCAGCGGCCAATCTCGGCCCGGACACGCTCCTCAAGGACATGATCGCTGACCGGCTCGTCCTTGAAGCGCGACTTGGTTTCGGCGACCATGCCGCCAGTCCGGTTCTTGAGGTCCTCGGTGCGGTTGCTCAGGTCGTCCATAACACCGGCGGCTTCGTTCTGGTAGCGCACAGCCTTATCCCGGATCAGTGCCCGGCGGCGCCTGCCGGCACGCGGATCCAACAGAAACATCGCCCCGGCGCCTGCCAGCGCAGCCATAATCATGCGCGAAAAACTCATCCTCTGCTCCTTCTCGCTCAGTTGCCTGTTTTATGATTACTCTGTCGCTCAGTAAACGTCCTTATTGGCAGTTCCATTCTAGAGGACATTGCCGCAGCCCGGATCGAACAGACAGGGGGTTTTTGGAGAGGCCACCCTGGCTATTTATCCATAGGCCACCTGGGCAAGATCGAGATAGGAAAGGTGGGGCGCATGGGGGATCGGTCTGGCTGATTACGATAGGGTCCACCTGATGAAATCGGGACAGGAAGGCTGGCGGAGAAATCCCACGCATGGCGTGCAGGTAGGGAACGGTGGGGCTAAGCTGCGCCCAGCCCCAGAACGACCTTTTGTGCGCTATCGATATTGTCTACGTCGAGCACGATTTGGCTGTTCATGGCGATATAGATCGAGTTGAGATTGATCCCAGCCTCGGCCAGCGCTCGTGCCACATGGGCCAGCGCGCCCGGCTGATCGACCATCGTCACCAGGAGTACCTGCCGCACCGACGACTCGATGCCGGCCATCTGAAGCGCGTTGACCGTCGCATCGGTGTTGTCGGTGACAAACTGGACATAACCTTCGTCGTCGCAGGGCGTGCCGTGAATAGCGATGATATTAATCCCGCTTTTGGCCAGTGTTTCGGCCAGCTCCGCCATCGCGCCGGGGCGATTTTGCAGGGTAACGGTGAATTCGGTGGTCATGCAGTGCGTTCCTTCCTGTCGCGGGTGCAACAACAAGACCCATCGTTGCCAGGAAGTATAGATACAAATCCCGAAAAGTGTAAACGCCGCGGCACCCGATCTGGCCCGGCAGCAGGAGTCCGCTACACGGTGCGGTTATGCCGCGCTTCCAGCTCTGGCAGCAGCACGACGCTTTCCTGCTCGTTGGGGTCGGTGCGCGCGATCACGGCGGTGCATGGCTCGGTCTGGCTGCGGTTGCCGGGCAGATGCGGCATCCCCGCCGGGATATACAGAAACTCGCCGGCCCGCACGACCATATACTCGCTCAGGTTCTCACCATACCACATCTCGGACTCGCCGCTCAGGACGTAGATCGCGGTTTCGTGATTCTCGTGCAGGTGGGCTTTGGCGCGTCCGCCGGGCGGGATGGTCAGCAAGTGCATGCATACCCCCTGCGAGCCGACATTCTGCGCCGAGATTCCTTCAAAATAGCTGAAACCCTGCTTGCCCTCATAGGTGCTCTGCGGGCGAACGATGCGACAGGTGGGCGGGGCGTCGGACATGATGCCTGTTCCTTTCTATATGGTTGTGAGGGGAGCGTGAGCGTACAACACTGGCCCCGGATGGATTGCGCCCGGAGCCAGCGGATTCGTCATCGGTGCGCGGCTACGGAATGAGCAGCACCTGCCCGGCGTAGATGCGCGAAACATCGTAGATGCCGTTGATCGCGGCCAGCGTATAGAGCGGCACGTTGTAGTGCAGCGCGATGCGGAACAGGTTCTCGCCGGTCTGGACAACGTGCGTGCGATATGTGGGATAGGTGGGATAACTCGGATAGCTCGGATACGTTGGATAGCTGGGGTAGCTCGGATACTGCGGGTAGGTCGGCTGGGGGTAGCTGCTGTCAACCGGCAGGCTGCTGATCGAGACACTGGCCGTGATGAAGCCCGTGCTGACCCAGCCGACCGTGCCGTTCGAGAGCTGAACCTTAACCCACGAATTGTCAAAGATGCGCGCCAACAGCGCCATCGCCGTGCCCCGGTAGAGCGAGGTCACGACACTGTAGGCGTTGCCAGGACCGCTGCGCACATTCAGCGCGCCGGTCGCTACTGTTGCGGTTGGGCCGCTGGGCGCGACGCTTTCTACCGGCAGGCTGAAGATCGGATAGCCGGTTGCGATAAACCCAGAGCTGGCCCAGCCCTGTACGCCGCCGGGCACGATCACCTTGAGCCACGATGCATCCGCGTTGCGTGCGATCAGCGAGAGCTGCGTGCCCCGGTAGAGCGAGGTCACGACGTTGTAGGCTGTGCCGGGGCCGCTGCGCACATTCAGCGCACCGGTCGCAATCGTGCCGGTGGGCCATGTCTGGGCCGAGGCGCGCTGTACTGCGCCAAGCTGAATTGCCACGAGGGCAAGAATTACCGCACCAATAATGGCTGCGGTCCGAAAAATGCCGCGCCTCTTCATATCAATCCTCCTGACCCTCGTTCCTGATGCTTATTTCGCCTGTTACTTTCAGTCTAGCTTAAAATCCGGCCAGCCTCATCCGACTTTAGGCGGAGATCGATCGGACGAAAGCATCAGTCCGCCGCCTGCATTACATCCTGTGACCTATCGAAACTCCCGCCAGGTGACCTATTCGAGAATCATCCGGCTTCCTGATGTAAACACTTCTTTTTCCCCTTAAGATAACAAAATAGCTTCGCCTACCTTGAGATAGGAATACAGATGGCAGCTCACAACCTGATTCAGCGTATATTGGAAGCTTTCGACCAGTTGGCCGCTACCCTGCTTGGCCGCCCGGCGACGCTGGCCCGGCAGCCGGTTCGGATCGAGCGGCAGGCCCGCTGCATCGCGACACCCAGGGATAACCGGCGGCCCTGATCCCCTGAACCGCCAGTATCATCCGCTTTTTCGCACCCGCTTACTCGCTCTCAACCGTCATCCCCGGCACAGTGTTAAGACTGTGCCTTTTTGTTTGGCGTGTGAGGGATTTCTGATTCATAAAATTCACGATAAATTCAGTTTAGCTTTAGTTTAAAGTGTGCTAGAGTGATGTTACCTGCCTATGTAGGCAGGTAACCCGGCGCGCCCTATGCCGGGGGTGACGCATAGGGCGGTAGAGTGTCGGGTGAAAAAGGTTACAGGTGGGGGCTATCTACTGATTCTGGCGACGGGTTGCACAGAGTCCTATGAATGTCCTGATCATTGAGGATCGCACCGCCGATCTGGAGCGTGCCCGGCGCGCCCTGGTAGGAGAGCGTTTCCGGCTGCATGCGACGCGCACGCTGGCGGGTGGTTTAGCACGTCTGCACGCCGGCGAGATCGACGTGGTGCTGCTCGGTTTGCCCGTGCCCAGTAAAGCCGGGCTTTCGGCGTTGGAGCATGTGCTGGCCGCCTGCGCGCGCCTGCCGGTCGTGATCCTGAGCAGCGACACCGATGAGTCTCTGGCACGGCGGGCGCTGGCGATGGGCGCGCAGGATTACCTGTTTCGCGTGCAGACCGATGATGATCAATTGGCGCGGGCGCTGGAATTTGCCGTCGAGCGCTGGCGGGCAGCCGAATCCCGGCGCGAGCATCAGCCGGTGCTCAGCGCGCTGCTGCGCAATCTACCCGGCATGGTCTACCGCTGCGCCAATGACGCCGAGTGGACGATGGAGTTTGTCAGCGAGGGCTGCCGCAGCCTGACCGGTTATCACCCCGTCGATCTATTGGGCAGCCGCACGTTGAGCTTTGCGCAGATGATCCACCCGGAAGATCGCGAGTACGTTTTCCAACAGGTGCAGCGCGGGCTGGACGAGGGTCGCCAGTTCGAGATGACCTACCGGATCATCACCGCCGACGGGCAGCAGAAGTGGGTCCAGGAAAAGGGCATCGGCATTCGCGACGCCAGCGGCGCGATCACGGCCCTGGAAGGCTTCATCAGTGACATCACAGCCCTCAAGCAGGCTGAACAGGCCAGTCATGAGCTTGAGCAGCGCTACCGCGAGCTGTTTGACAACGCCGGCGATGCGATCTTGGTCCACGATCTCAACGGCTCGTTCCTGGACGCCAACCGCCTCGCCTGTGAGCGCCTGGGCTACAGCCGTGACGAGCTGCTCACCATGTCGGCCCATGATATTGATACGCCGGAGTTCGAGCCGCTGATCACCGCGCGCACCAACGAAGTGCAGCGCTGTGGCCATGCCGTATTCGAAACTGCGTATTACTGCCGCGATGGCAGCATTGTCCCGGTTGAAATCAGTGTGCGGCTGATCGAGTATGCGGGGCGGCAGGCCATTCTCAGTACTGCCCGCGACCTCAGCGAGCGCCAGGAACATCGCCGCGCCCTGGAAGCCAGCGAGCGCAAATTCCGCAGCGTGATCGAGCGCTGCACGGATGGCATCGTGCTGGTGGACGAGTCCGGCTGTGTGCTGGAGTGGAATCCGGGCGTGGCGCAGATTGCCGGGCTGGATCGTGAGGATGTGGTGGGCCGCCCACTGTGGGATGTGCAGTTCCAGCTTTTGCCGGAACGACGCAAAGAGCAGGCTGCCTATCACAACCTGAAAAACACCTTGCTGAATATTTTGCAGACTGGTAGCACACACAGTCTGGGACAGATTACCGAGGTCGAGATTCAGCGCCCGGATGGTGAGATCCGGCTGGTTCAAGAAGCCAGCTTTGCGATCCCGACGGCGCAGGGATGTATGGTCGGCACGGTGCTGCGCGACGTGACCGCCCATCGCCAGACCGAGCGCACACTGCTGCAGCTCGCGGCCATTGCCGAATCCACGACCGATGCGATCATGGGCAGCACCCTTGACGGCACGGTGACATCCTGGAATCAGGGCGCGGAGAAGCTGTTGGGCTACCGGGCCAGCGAGATCAAAGGCCATCTGATGTCGTTGATTGTCCCGGCGGAGCGCCAGGGCGAGTTCGATTTGCTGCTGGAGTCGATCGGGCGGGGCGAGGTGATCCAGAATCTCGAAACGGTCCGGCAGCGCAAGGATGGCACGCGGCTCGAAGTATCGCTCAGCGCGTCCCCGATCCGCGATACCTATGGCAGGATCATCGGCGCATCGGTCATCGCGCGCGATATCACCGAGCTGAAGCAGACCGCCGCCGCTGAGCGGATCCAGCGCACCCTGGCCGAAGCCCTGCGCGACATCATCCTGACCCTCACCAGCACGCTCGATATCGAGGTGGTGATGCACCGCATCCTCGAAAATGTCGATCGCGTGGTACCGAACGATGCCGCCAATATCATGCTGGTAGAAGGCGCAGCGGCGCGTGTGGTGGCCTGGCGCGGCTATCCCGACGAGTTTCGTGACTTCTTCGAGACGGCGCGCTTCTCGCTCGAAATCGAGAATCTGCGCGATATGTATCTCTCTGGCGAGTCGTGTTACATCCCCGATACGCACGCGTATTCCGGCTGGATGGTGCTGCCCGAAACCGAGTGGGTGCGCTCCTATGTGGCCGTGCCGATCCGGGCGCATGGGCAGGTGATCGGGTTGCTGAATCTGGACAGCCGCACGCCGAATTTCTTCGAGCAGTACCACGCCGACCGGCTGCAAATCTTCGCCGATCAGGCTGCCGTTGCTATCGAGAACGCCCAGCTTTACGACGAAATTCGCTTCTATGCCAGCGAGCTGGAACAGCGCGTCGAGCAGCGCACGACCGAGCTAAACCGCACCAAGGAGCGCGTCGAGGCGATCCTCAACAGCAGCAGCGACCCAATCATTCTCGCCCATACCGACGGCTCGATCCAGCAGGCCAACCCGGCTTTCGAGCGTGTCTTCGGCTACCAGAACGACGAGCTTTTCTCGATGCCGCTGACCCGTCTGTTCGAGCCGGAAGCCGCCAGTTCGATTCGCGCTGCCTTGCGGGCCGTGATGCAGCCCGGCCAGCAGCCGGTGCGCGTTGAGGTGACGGCGCGGCGCAAGCATGGCGAGCCGCTCGAAGTGGAACTGGGCCTGTCGGTGATCGCAACCGGGCAGGAGACGCCGAAATCGGTGGTGTGCAGCGTGCGCGACATCACCGCGCGCAAGCGTACCGAGCAAGCGCTGCGTGAAGCGCTCCAGCGTGAGAAGGAGCTGAGCGATCTCAAGGTGCGCTTCGTGACGATGACCTCGCACGAGTTCCGCACGCCGCTTGCCACGATCCAGGCCGCCGCCGATTCGCTGCGCAGCTATCGCCGGCGCATGGACGACGCGAAGATCGACCAGCGGCTGAACAAGATCGAGGCCCAGGTCCGGCATATGGCCCTGCTGCTCGACGACGTGCTGACGGTTGGGCGGGGACAGGCGGGTCAGCTAGAGTTTGTGCCCGCGCCGGTCAACCTGGACGAGTTTTGCCGCGAGGTGATTGGTGAGTTTGCCGCCTTGCCAGACCTGGCGCAGCGGCTGGTCTACACCTGCCTGAATGATAGGCCGGACTGCGTTCAGGTCTGCGTGGACAAAAAGCTGATACGCCAGGTCATCACCAACCTGCTCTCGAACGCGCTCAAATATTCACCCCCCGACAGTGTGGTGCAGGTCGAGCTGGCGTGCGACGAGGACGCGGTGCTGCGCGTGCGTGACGAAGGGATCGGTATTCCCGACGAGGACCAGAAGCGCCTGTTTGAGGCGTTTCATCGGGCGGCCAATGTCGGGAATATTCCCGGCTCCGGCCTGGGGCTGGCGATCGCGCATCAGGCGGTCGATCTGCACGGTGGGACGATGACGTTTGAGAGCCGGGTGGGGGATGGGACGACATTTATCGTAACACTGCCCGGACCTGAAAGAGACTGTAACCAGGATGACTAAACTGCTCCTCATCGAAGACGAAGCCACGTTACGTGAAATCATTGCCGGCAATCTGGCGTTCGAAGGCTTTACCGTATTGGAAGCTGGCGATGGTGAGGAAGGACTGGCCCTGATCCATGCGCACCATCCCGATCTGGTGATCTGCGATATCGCCATGCCCCGGCTGGATGGCTACGAGCTGCTGCGGGCTGTGCGCGAGGACGCTGATACACGCTCGATGCCGTTTATATTTCTGACGGCAAGCGCCGATCGCGCGTCGGCGCGGCTGGCGGTGGAGTTGGGGGCCGACGATTACCTGACCAAGCCGATCACACTCCCGGAGCTCCTGCTGGCGATTCAGTACTGGCTGGCGCGGCATCGCCCGGTGATGGTCGTGCAGGACACGCGGCTGAAAGCAGTCCAGGCGACGCTGGCGTACCTGGTGTCGCACGAGCTGCGCACCCCGCTGGTATCGAGCATGATGATCCAGGATATCATCGCCGCACAGGTAGGGCAGCTTGCGCCCGCCCGGCTGGATGATCTGCTCGATAAGCTGAGCACCGGCAGCCGGTCGCTGGCGCGGCTGGTCGAACAGATGGCGTTTCTGACCGGGCTTGAAGCCGGGACGCTCTCGCCGCGCATGATCCAGGCCGAGGGGCAGGTTTGGCCGCTAGCGGAGATCACGGCGCAGGCGATTGACCTGGGCCGCCGCTTCGCCGACTGCAATCACGAGGCAGCGATCCAGGTGCAGGAGCCGGATCGGGACACGACCGTAGCGGTGCACCTGCCGGCGTTCCGGCACGCGTTGGCCGAGCTTATTGCCAATGCGCTCAGCTTCTCGCCGGGCGGCGGCGAAGTCACGATCACGCAGTGGCGCGACGACGGCATGGTCTGGCTGTGCGTGGCCGATCAGGGGAACGGCCTGCCGCCGGAGCAGTTGGAGCACGTATTTGACATGTTTTATCAGATTGATCGGGATATGCACGCCCAGCAGGGCATCGGGTTGGGGCTGCCGCTTGCGCGCCGGATTACCGAGGCGCACGGCGGAACACTCACGCTCATCTCGGCGGTTAACCAGGGCACTCAGGTTACCGTGTGCCTGCCGGTCGCTCACCACCAGCAGACCTTCTAGGGGGGATAATATGCCAAAGATACTGGTCATCGAAGACGAACTGGCCTTGCTTGAGGAAGTTCTCGACATCCTCTGGTTCGAGGATTTTGAGGCGATCGGGGCCGAGAACGGGCTGGATGGCGTGGAGAAAGCTCGCCAATTCCTCCCCGATCTGATTATCTGTGACATCATGATGCCAAAGCTGGACGGCTATGGCGTGCTCGAAGAACTGCGCGCGCAGCCAGAGACGGGCGCGATCCCATTTATCTTTCTGACTGCGCTGGCCGATCACTCCGATCGTCGCAAGGGGATGAACCTGGGGGCGGACGATTTTCTGACCAAGCCGTTCAGCAACGACGAGCTGCTGACGGCGATCCGTACCCGCCTGGACAAGCAGGCTGCCTTCGATGCCGTCTATCAGGACCGGCTCGATACGCTGCGCCAACAGGTGCTGCTGGCGCTCCCGCACGAGCTGCGCACGCCGCTCACCGGCATCCTCGGCTATGCGGAAATCCTGACGATTGAAGGCGCGGGCATGAGCAACGAGCAGGTGGTCGAAACTGGCCATCACATCCGGCGCAGTGCGCTGCGGCTGTGCCGCCTAGTCGAGAACTACCTGATGTATATCCAGTTGGGGGTGATCGGCGAGGACCAGGAGACAATCGAGCTGCTGCTGCAAGGCAAGACGCCGCAGCCGGCCAATGTGATCGAGCAGCAGGCAGCCCTGGTGGCACACCGTGTGGGGCGTGAAGCCGATCTGCGCCTGTTCAGCGCCGACGTGCCCACAGTGCAGATCTTCCCGGATTACCTCAAGAAAATCGTGGAAGAGCTGGTCGATAACGCCTTCAAGTTCTCGCGGCCCGGCACGCTGGTAACGGTGACGACCGCCGTCGATCACGAGCATTATCTGCTGACGGTCAGCGATCATGGGCGCGGGATGAAGCCGGAGCAGATCGCTTCGGTGGGCGCGTATATGCAGTTCGAGCGCAAGCTGCACGAACAGCAAGGATCGGGCATGGGGCTGATCATCGCCCAGCGGCTAGCCGAAATTCACCGGGGCGCGCTGCACCTCGAGAGCTGCTGCGACCAGGGCACGACGGTGCGCGTGATGCTGCCTCTTGATCGCGACGAGCCGGCGGCGCTCATTCCCGTCGAAGACAGCGTGCAGAGCGGCTAACGGCGGCAGACGGTTTGCGCGTCGGTTGAGTAGGGGATCAAATCCAGGGGTCGGGCGGCTGTCCCGGCCCCTGATGTATTTCCGCGCGGGCTATGAGGCGAGGTGGATCGAGCGCGCTTCCTCGCGCTGCTCGGCGGACCAGGCCAGCACAACCTGGGTGCCCTGCTGTGCGGCACTGGTGATGGTCAGCCTGGCCCCGATCGCTTCGGCGCGCTCGCGCATGATGCCCAGCCCCAGGCTGGTCGGCATGACCGACTCCATGTCGAAGCCGCGCCCGTTATCCGTCACCGTCAGCGAGAAGTCGCTGTTGTGGCCGCGCAGCGTGACCGTTCCGTGTGTCGCGTGGGCGTGCTTGGCGATATTGTTGAGCGCTTCCTGCGTGATGCGGTACAGCGTCAGCTTGACGTCCATCGGCAGCGCGCTGAAATCGCCCTCGACATCGATCGCGATCTGGATGCGCTTGCGGCTGCGCAGCGCCTCGGCCAGTTGGTTCAGCAGGTCACGGATCTCGACTTCGACCAGCGACGCCGGGCGCAGCTCCAGCAGTAGCGTGCGCATCTCGGCCAGCGCGCCGCGCGTGAGCTGGTGCAGCTCGATCAGCCGCTCCTGGACCTTCTCCGGGTTGCGGTGATACTGGCGTGTCAGGGCCTCGGCCACCACACTCGCCGAGAAGAGGGTCTGGCTCACGGCGTCGTGCAGATCGCGGGCGAGGCGCTGGCGTTCCTGCAAGGCGGCCAGTGTTTGCTCCTGCTGGTGAAGCTGCGCATTGCGGATCGCGATCGCGGCTTGTTCGGCAAAGGCTTGCAGGCGGTCGGCGTGTACCGGCGTGAAGAACTGCGGCTGGGCGGCCATCAGGTTGATGAAGCCGATAAATTCGTCCTGGGCATAGATTGGCGCGCCGACATACGAGCGCCAGTGCTGCCCACGCAGCAGCCGCACCCCATCGGACGAGGCTGAAATATCCGGGATCAGCATCGGCTGGCGCGTCTCGATCATATGGTGCAGGTTGGGAACATCGTCCACCGATAGCGAGAGCGATTGCGACTGCGTTTCTTCCGTCAGATCGTCGCGCCGCCAGTAGTCGCGGCTGGAAACGACGCGCACGCCGCCATCTTCGATCAGCACGATCTCGGCGGCATGGTGCGGCACGACACGCTCGATATTGCCCAGAATCCGGTCCAAAACTTCTGAAAGGTCGAGCGTGCTGTTGAGCAGATTGGCCGTGTCGCGCAGCGCTTCGGCCAGCATACGCTGCTCGCGCTCCATCGCTTCAGCATGCTTTCGCCCGGTAATGTCTTCGGCCACGCCGGCGATGCGATACACCTTGCCGCGCCGGTTGTAGATCGGGAAGCTGCGCGCATAGATCCAGCGCTCAGTGCCATCCGGGCGCAGAATCCGGTACTCTTCGTCAAACCCGCCTTCCGGGTGGGCCTTGCTCGCCGCTTTGATCCGCTCGTAATCGTCGGGATGGACCGTGTTGATGAAGTCTTCGATATGCCGGAGCGGTTGATCGGGTGACAGTCCCCACAATTCGATGTGGATCGGGCTGATATACAGCAGCCGCCCGGACTTGACATCGCGCAGCCAGAACACCTCGCGGATGTTCTCGGTAAGCTGGCGAAAGCGCTCTTCGCTTTCGGATAGGGCACGCTCGGCCTGTTTGCGCTCGGTGATGTCGCGCTGAACCGACACCAAGCCATCCGGCTCGCCGTTTTCGTCGCGCAGCAGCGAGGCCGAAATCAGAACCGGGAACCGGCTGCCATCTTTACGGTGGTGGATTTGCTCGCCCTGCCAATGACCTGTTTCGATAAACTGCTGCGAGGCTTCTTCGCGGCTTTGATGGACGTATTCAATCTGCAGCACCTCAGACAGGGGCTTGCCCATGACCTCGTCGGCGGTCCAGCCGTAGATGCTTTCGGCGGCCTTGTTCCAGGACTGGATCGTGAAGTTCCGGTCGGTGGCGAGAATGGCATCCGACGCGTTTTGCAGCAGGTAGGCATGGTAGCGAAGCTGCTCGTCGGCCCGCTTGCGCTCGGTAATGTCGCGCGCGATGGTCGAAGCACCGATGATCTCGCCCCGGCTGTTGCGGATCGGGGACACGGTGAGCGAAATGTCGATGATCCGGCCATCTTTGCGCAGGCGTTGTGTTTCCATCCGATCGACGGATAGACCGTCGCGTATCCGGCCCATGATCTCGTCCAGCTCATGCCGTTTTTCCGGCAAGAACACCTTGCCGATCCACTCGCCGATCATCTCCTCGGCGGTGTAGCCGTAGATTGCTTCGGCCCCCTGGTTCCAGCTCAGGACGGTGCCATCCAGCATCTTGCCGATGATGCCATCGTCGGAGTTTGACACAATCGCGGCCAGAAATTGATCGGTTTCTTCGGCCTGCTTGCGCTCAGTAATGTCGATGCACGAGCCGATATAGCCCACAAAAGTGCCATCCGGCTCAAAACGCGGCACGCCGGTATCCAGCAGCCAGCGGTATTCTCCGTCGGCGCAGCGCAGCCGGTATTCCGTCGTGAAGCGCTCGCGCGCGTCGCAGGCCGCCTCGAACGCCGTGCGGTACGGCTCACGGTCGTTGGGGTGCACACTGACGGTCCAGTCGTCGTTGAGGGCTTCTTCCAGCGTCCGCCCGGTGAATTCCAGCCAGGGCTTGTTGAAGTAGGTGAGATTCCGGTCCGCATCCATCACCCAGATCAGCACCGGGGCCGTGTCGGCCATAATGCGGAAGCGTTCCTCGCTCTCGCGCAGCCGATCCTCGGCGGCCCGGCGCGCGGTGACATCGCGGAAGACGAGCACCGCCCCCAGATTACGCCCCTCGGCATCGTAGATCGGCGCGCCGCTGTCGTCGATCGGGCGGGGGGTTCCGTCCTTCGCGATCAGTAGCGTGTGGTTTTCCAGGTTCAGGATGACGCCTTCGCGCAGCACGCGCGTGATCGGGCTTTCAACCGGCTCGCCGGTGATCTCGCTGATGATGTTAAAGACGGTGTGGATATCCTGGCCGACCGCTTCATCCAGCTGCCAGCCGGTCAGCGAGGACGCCACCGGGTTCAGGAAGGTGATCCGCGCCTCGGTATCGGTCACGATCACGCCATCGCCAATGCCGGCGAGCGTGACACGCAGCCACTCGCGCTGTTCGTAGAGCGCGGTTTCGCTGCGCTTGAAATGCGTGATGTCCTGAAAGAGATTGATGGCAAGTTTGACCGCCCCAAGCTCGTCATGTACCGGCGTGGCTTTGACCATCGACCAGCGTATTTCGCCCGTGTTGCGCACGCGAAAGCGCAGCACCGTTTCCGGTGCGTTCTGGCCCTGAAGCGTCAGGCGGCCCGGCAGCTTATCGTAGGGGAACAGCTCGCCGTTTTCGTCTAGAATTTCGAAGCCCTGCAAGATCTGCTCCGCCGGGGCGGTTAGCAGCTCCTCGCGCGAGTTGAGGCCGATAATCCGCGCGGCGGCGTCGTTGGCAAACACTACCCTGCCGGTCTGATCCTGGGCCGTGATGCCATCGGCTACACTGCGCAGGATCGCTTCGATCTGCCCGCGTGAGAGCAGCAGCGCCTTTTCGGTCAGGCGGTGAACCTCGTACAGCGCACTCACCAGCAGCGCGATGGCAAGGAAGATACCCAATCGCACCAGATCAGTCGCGGTGACAGCCAGCGAGTTCTGCGTGGCCAGGAAGAAATACTGGACACTCAAGGCCGACAGCACAGTAGCAGTCAATGACGGCTTCATGCCGCCATACCACGCGCTGAGCGCGACTGCCAGCCAGAAGAGCGTGAAGGGCGCAGGCTCGAAGACCGTCCGCAGGGCCACTGAAATTCCCAGGGCGAACAGCACGCTGCCGACCGCAATCGCATAACGGACGGCGATGGGGCGCCGCATACGTGCGATGATCTCCGCATTCGTGAGCGGGGCGAGTGCCTGGCGCTCCAACTCGTCAAAACGCGACATGCCGTTTACCTTTGCAAGCGTTTGAGTGGTGCATCTGCCTTTTCTGTTTGAACGCGTTCGAAGTGCGGAGTCCTGGAATCCTGGCGAGCAATTCAGAGTCACAACAGGCTACGCCTAGCCAGAATATAGCAGCGGAGTTACGCTGCGCCGAAGCGCCGGCCAGGCCCAGTCGAAGCAGCACCCCTGCTGCTCCAACCATCCCTCAGCCCCATCGGAGCCCGGATGGCGACCGGGGCGGGCGAGGATAGGCAGACGTTTAGTACCTTATTGTAGCGAATAATCCCTAAATTGATAATGTTTATTGTTGATCGGTGCGCCAGGCCTCGGCATCAGGGGCGGCGCGCCCCAGGGAGCACAACCTATGAGCGAACACCTGATCGGCGTGATCTCTGACACACACGGGCTGCTGCGCCCGGAAGCTGTCGCAGCGCTGCGCGGCGTCGAGCAGATCATCCATGCCGGAGATGTGGGCCGTCCGGAGATCCTGACCGATCTGGCCCGGATTGCGCCGGTGCGTGCCGTGCGCGGCAACGTCGATCGCGGCGAGTGGGCCGAGGCGCTGCCGCTGACTGAGGTCGTGACGGTCGGCGGGCTGCTGCTGTATGTGCTGCACGACCGCCACGCGCTCGATCTCAATCCGGCGGCGGCGGGATTTGCGGCGGTGATCAGCGGGCACTCGCACCAGCCGCTCGTGGAGCAGCGCGGCCCGGTGCTCTATCTCAACCCTGGCAGCGCCGGACCTCGCCGTTTCCGGCTGCCGGTCAGCCTGGCGCATCTGATCGTGCGCGATGGCGCGCTCACCGCCGAACTGATTACACTCCCGGTCTGAGCCGGCGGCTACCCACATAGACGCTCTGGCGCGAAAAGGGTACAATAGGCCCGCTTTTGGGCATGGCAGGCAAGTGGGAACTGCCTGGCAGGAAGCTGCGGGACTTGATGCGTATCCTTGTCGTCTCCAACCTGTATCCGCCGCACACCCTGGGCGGGTACGAAATCCAGTGTGCGCAAATCGTCGAGGGTCTGCGCCAGCGCGGCCATACGATCCGGGTGCTGACCGGCAACTACGGCATTGATGCGCCGCGCGTCGAGGGCGAGATACACCGCCTGCTGGCTTATTGCCCTCAGCGCGGGCAGCTCTCGGCTTGGAATTTGTTCCAGCAGGAGCGCGAAGCGGCAGCCATCGTGCGCCGCGTGCTCGATCAGTTCCGCCCGGATGCGATCTACGTCTGGAATATGTGGACGCTCCCCCCCTCGGCGGTTCTCGCCCTGCAAGACAGCGGCATCCGTGTCGTCTACCAGATCGCGCACAACTGGCTGCTGGAAGGCTACCCGCATGATTCCTGGCTGCACCGCTGGCAGCCGAGCGCCAACCGCTGGAAAAATGCGGCGCGCCGCCTTCTGCACTCGCTCGTGCGGCGGTTGGGCGTGGCGACCCGGCGCAGCGACATCCGGCCCCGGCAGGTTATTTTTGTGAGCCAATACCGGCGCGACGAGCATATCCAGGCCGGTCTGCCGGTCGAGCAGAGCTACGTGGTATGCGGTGGGCTGCTCCCACCGCGCGAAGGCCCGCTGCGCCAGCGCACGCCGGGGGCACCCTGGCGGCTGGTGTACGTGGCGCGCTACCTGACACGCGCGAAAGGCGTGCTGACGGCGGTTCAGGCCATGCGGCGGCTGGTCGAGCAGGGCTATCACGATGTTCACCTGGACATTATCGGGGCATTCGCGCCCGATCAGGACGATTACCGCGCCGAGGTCGAAGCGGTCGCGCAGCCGCTCACCGATACTGTGCGCTTCTGTGGGCCGCTGCCGCACGACGATGTGATCGCCCGCTATCCTGAATACGACGCGCTGCTGTTCTGCGCCAATTACCCTGAGGGCCTGCCGCTGACGGTGGCCGAAGCGATGCAGACCGGCCTGCCGGTGATCGGATCGCCGGTTGGCGGCGCGGCGGAGATTCTGCTGTCCGAAGCCAGCCTGACCTTTCCGCCCGACGACGATGCCGCGCTGGCTGAACAAATCAAGCGGCTGCACGACGAGCCGGGCCTGTGGGAGCGGCTGAGCGGTGGCGCGGTGGCCCTGGTGGCGCGCCAGTTCTCGATGGATGACGCCCTCAGCCGCACCGAAGCGATCCTTGCCGGGGAGCAGGAACCGTCATGAGCCGCAATCCCGCCGCACCCTTGAAGATCGGCCTGTATGCCGATAAGTTCCAGCCGGGCACGTTCGGCGGCGTGGACAGCTATTTCGTGTCGCTGGTGACGGCGCTGGCGCGGCACGCCCCCCAGCATCAGTACACTGTGCTGGCCCAGGCGCGCAACTACGATCTGCTGCAGGCGCAGTTTGGCCCGCTGGGTGTGCAGGTCCACCTGCTCAATACGCGCCAGCCGGTCAAACGGCTGCTGCGCGGTGTGCGGCGGCTGATCCCCGGCGTCGCCAAAGGCGAGACGGCGCAGATCAACGCGCTGGGCTTCGACGTGGTCAGCTTCCCGCGTAACGAAGTCTATGTGCGCGGCCTGCGTGCCCCGGTCGCGCTCCACCTGTTCGACATCCAGTATGAGTACTACCCGCAGTTCTTCCCGCCCGCCGCACTCGACAACATCCGGCGGCGCTACCGTGAGTCGGCGGCGCGGGCCGATCTGATCGTCGCCGCGGCTGAGTTCTCGCGCCAGACATTCATCGAGAAGCTGAACACGCCGCCAGAAAAAGTGACAGTCGTTTATCCCGGCGTGCCTGAGGACTGGCAGACTCCCACGCCGGACGCAATCGAAGCCGTGCGCGCCCGCTATGGTCTGCCGGATGACTTTCTGTTCTACCCGGCCAATCCCTGGAATCATAAAAATCACGCACGCCTGCTGGCGGCCCTGCGCGTCATCCGCGACCAGACGGGGCGCAAGCTGCCGATCGTGTTCACGGGCCGGCTGCACGAGAATTCGCCCGCCAATTTGCAGCAGCTTGCCCTGGCCGCCCGCGTGGACGATCAGGTCTACGATCTGGGCTTCGTGCCCGGCGACGATCTCCCGGCGCTCTACGGCGCGGCGCGCTTCATGGTCTTTCCGTCGCTGTTCGAAGGATTTGGTCTGCCGCTGCTTGAAGCGATGGCGCGCGGCTGCCCGGTGGCGTGTGCCGACGCGACCTGCCTGCCGGAGATCGCGCGGGGGGCCGCGCTGCTGTTCGATCCGCTTGACGTGGACGCGATCGCGGCGGCGGTGCTGCGCCTGTGGGATGACGATGCCCTGCGCGCCGATCTCTGTGCAAAGGGGCTGGTCCGTGCCAGGGAGTTTGGCTGGCAGGCGGCGATAGAAAAGCTGCTCGGCGCCTATCAAAGTCTGGTAGGACGTGCGCGGCTGCACCCCGACACGCGTTAGAATCTGGCGGACTGTTCACCGACTTGGCTACCCTTACCGGTTCCCTGAACCCAATCTCAACCGGCTGGATACGAGAGCAAGAGAAAGCACGATGATCAAGTTTTTTAGCCTGCGATACAGTCTGTTTCTGATTGTTTCCGATCTGCTGCTGGTCGTGCTGAGTCTGGTGCTGGCTACCATCGCCCGGATGAATATCCGGCTGGGGATGCAGGGCCAGGAGGCAGTGTGGATGCTGCCGCTGCCGGTTTATCTGATGGCCTGCCTGACCTGGCTGGTTGTCTATACCTTCTTTGACATCTACAACCCGCGCTTCAGCTCCAGCCTGTTTAGCGAATTGCAGCAGATCGTCCGCGCCAGCCTGATGGCCTGGCTGACGCTGACCGGCCTGCTCTATCTGACCTATCGAGATGTCTCGCGCTTGCAGATTATCTACTTCCTGGGGTTCTGCCTGGTGCTGGTTATGCTGCACCGGGTTGGGCTGCGCGTCATCTTCCGCCGCTGGGGAGACAGGCGTTTTTACCACCGGCGCGTGGTCGTCGCCGGGACCAGCGAGGTTGCGTGCGAGCTGGAACAGGTGATCCGCAACCACCACTGGACGGGTCTGGAGATGGTCGGCTTCGTGGCCGAGTCCGAGCAGGATGCAGCGGCCAATGCGCGGCAGCCGATCCTGGGCCATATGGATGATCTGGCGCGCATCATCGAAGATCACAGCATCTCGGACGTGATCATCGCGCTGGAGTGGCAAACCCAGAACAGTGCGCGCGAGGTGGTGCGCGACCTGCAATCGCTGCCGATCAATATCCATATCGCGCCCGATTATTTCGATATGGCCTTCCTCAGCCTGCACGTAGGCGATTTTGCCGGTATGCCGCTGGTGACGCTGAAGGAGCCGGTGCTGACGCCCTTCCAGCGCGTGACCAAGCGCGCCTTCGATCTGCTGCTGACCGCGCTGCTGATGTTCCCGGCGCTGCCACTCATGGGGGTGATCGCGCTGGCGATCAAGCTGGACGATCCGGGGCCGATCCTGTTCAAGCAGCCGCGCGTCGGCGAAGGCGGGCGGCTGTTCAATATGTATAAGTTCCGCTCGATGCGCGTCGGCGCGGAAAAGCTGGAGCAGACGCTGGCGACAACTGACGAACAGGGGCGCGTGATCCACAAGCGGCCCGACGATCCGCGCGTGACCCGCGTCGGGCGCCTCATCCGCCGCACCAGCATGGACGAGCTGCCGCAGTTCCTCAATATTCTGAACGGCGATATGAGCCTGGTCGGGCCGCGCCCGGAGATGCCCTGGCTGGTCGAGCAGTATGAGCCGTGGCAGCGCAAGCGCTTCGAGGTCCCCCAGGGGCTGACCGGCTGGTGGCAGGTCAACGGGCGGTCCGACAAGCTGATGCATCTCAGCACCGATGAGGACCTGTACTACATCCGCCACTATTCGCTGTGGCTGGACATCAAAATCCTGTGGCGCACGGTGAGCGTCGTGCTCTCGCGGCGCGGGGCCTTCTAAGAGGCGCGCGATGAAACCGCTGCTGCCCGTCTGGGCGCGTCTGGTCGTGGCGGCTGGCCTGCTGGCGGCGCTGGTCTACTGGCAGTCCACGCAGCAGCTCGATCGCGAATATATTGAGGCAGGTGACCGGTATTTCAGCGCTGAGAATTACCGGGTCGCAGAGCAGAACTATGAGCAGGCCCTGCATTTCAATCCCAACGACGGGGAAACCTGGCGTAAGCTCAGCGTGGTACGGCAGGAGTTGGGTGATCGGGCTGGGATAGGCGAAGCATTGCGCCACATCGAAGCCGATCTCACCCTGGAAGATGCCCGGCTGCTTATGGCGCTTGGCGGCCAGATCTACCTGGATGAACAGTATCCCGACGCAGAGATGCTGTACCGGCTGGCGATTGAGGTGTTCGAGCGCGTGGGGGCCGATCCGTCTGAGCTGGCGAATGCCTATGTGCAGTTGGGCCGTGCGCTGATCAACACCGAATCATGTAAAACGGCCATGCCCCAGTTTCTCCACGCGCAAGAGCTTGCACCGGACTCCGACGCTGTGCCGGTCTGGATCGACTTCTGCCGGGGCCGGTAGCGCGCTAGCGTGGGACAGGCGTGGGCCGGTCGGTGCTGGCAACCGCTCGCCCCGTTGAGTATAATTCCCCCCTCGCAATGTGGAGATAGATATGAGCGTTAAGGTAACACAGCCCCGCGCGGGGGAGCCGCCGCTGACCGTCGTCGAGCCGGCACACCGCCTGCTGGACCTTGATCTGCGCGCGCTGTGGCAGTATCGGGAGCTGCTCTACTTCCTGATCTGGCGCGATGTCAAGGTGCGCTATAAGCAGACCGCGATCGGCTTCACCTGGGTGATCATCCAGCCGCTGGTCACGATGGTGATCTTCACCGTGATCTTCGGCAACTTCGCCAATATCCCGTCCGATGGCCTGCCCTACCCGATCTTCTCCTTCACGGCGCTGCTGCCCTGGAGCTACTTCGCGCAGGCGTTGGGGCAGAGCGGGCGGAGCCTGGTAGGCAACGCCGGGCTGATCAGCAAAGTCTATTTCCCGCGTCTGGTCATTCCTCTGGTGGCGGTCTCCTCGCCGCTGGTTGATTTCGCCGTGTCGTTCCTGGTGCTGCTCGGCATGATGGTCTGGTTCAGCGTGACGCCGACCTGGGGCGTGCTGCTGCTGCCGGTCTTTTTGCTGCTGGCGGCGCTCACGGCGTTCGCGGTCGGGCTGTGGCTCTCGGCGCTCAACGTCCGCTATCGTGATGTCAGCCAGTTGATGCCGTTCCTGGTTCAGGTCTGGATGTATGCCTCGCCCGTGATCTATCCGGTCAGCACCATTCCCGAAAAGTGGCGCCTGCTCTACAGCCTTAACCCGATGGTCGGCGTGATCGAAGGCTTCCGCTGGGCGCTGCTCGGCAAGTCGTCACCAGACTTCACGGTGATGGCGGTCGGCAGTGCGATCGTGCTGCTGCTGCTGGCCGGCGGGCTGGTCTACTTCAAACGGGTCGAGAGCAGTTTCGCGGACGTAATCTGATGAGCCAAACCGTTATTCGGGTAGAGAATCTTTCCAAACAATATGTGCTCGGCGCGCTGCGGCACGATACCCTGCGCGATCAGCTTGCCGCCGGGATGCGGCGGCTGGCCGGGCGCGGCACGGCTTCACCCGATCAGAATCGTATCTGGGCCTTGCAGGATGTCAGCTTTGCGGTGGACCAGGGCGAGATCATCGGCGTGATCGGGCGCAACGGGTCCGGCAAGAGCACGCTGCTCAAAATCCTGGCGCGCATCACCCGGCCCACGCGCGGGCGCGCCACGATTCGCGGGCAGGTCGGCTCGCTGCTCGAAGTCGGGACCGGCTTCCATGCCGAGCTGACCGGGCGCGAGAATATCTATCTCAACGGCGCGATTCTGGGGATGTCGCGCCAGGAGACGCAGCGCAAGTTTGACGAGATCGTGGCCTTTGCCGAGGTCGAGAAGTTCATCGATACGCCGGTCAAGCGCTATTCGAGCGGGATGTACCTGCGGTTGGCCTTCGCGGTGGCGGCCCATCTTGAGTCCGAAATTCTGCTGGTGGATGAAGTGCTGGCGGTCGGAGACGCGGCGTTTCAGAAGAAGTGCCTGGGCAAGATGGGCAGCATCGTAGACGAGGGCCGCACGATCCTGTTCGTCAGCCACAACATGACCGCGATCCAAGGCCTGTGCTCGCGCGCGATCTGGCTCGATCTGGGGCAGATGCTCGAAGACGGCCCCACCCAGCAGGTCGTCTCAAACTACCTGCGCTCGAACGCCTCTGGCACACACGCCGAGCAGACCTGGGACGACTTCGCCAGCGCGCCCGGCTCCGACGAAGTGCGCCTGCATCGCGTCGCCGCCCGCCCGCGAGACGGCCAGCCGCAGGACGCGATCACGGTTCTCGATCCGGTCGTGCTGGAATTCGAATATTGGAATCAACAGCCCGGCCTGCATCTCAACCTCAGCCTGTTCGTGCACAACGAGCAGGGGATCATGGTCTTCAACACGGCGCCGCTGCACGAGCCGGTGTGGCACGGGCGGCCCTTCCCGGTGGGGCTGTTCCGCAGCGTGTGCCATATTCCCGGCAGTCTGCTGAACGATGGCACTTACCGCGTCACGCTCCTGGTCGTCAAGGATCAGGCCATCGTGCTCTCGCGTCACGCCGATATCCTCACCTTCGAGGTGCAGGATTCGAGCGCGGCGCGCGGCGCGTGGCACGGTCAGTGGCCGGGCGTGGTGCGTCCGCTGCTGGAATGGGAAACAGAGTTGCGCGCGACGCTTTCCGGCGCGCCGGTCGAAAGGGACAGTTCGACCACCGCCCGGTCATAAGCCTGGAGCGCCAGCCCCCACCACACGCCGAGCACCCAGAACATCAGCAGCCGCGTGCCGGGGTACAGGTAGTAGGCGTCGAGCATGAAGGCGACAAACACGCCGAGCAGCGCACAGCCGAGCGTAAACAGAGTCGCCCCGTTACGTGGACGCATCCAGCCGATCACACTCACCGCCGCCGCGATAAACAGCCCCAGGCCGATGATGCCCAGCTCGCCCCAGATCACCAGGTAGGAATTCGCCCCAAGATTGTGGACGGCCAGCGTCTCCAGGCGTTGAATCGCCAGCGGTAGGTTGTGTGCGCCCACCCCCAGGATCGGCGCGTCGCGGATGACGGCTTCGGGGTTGGTCAGTTCCCAGTTGAGCCGGTCGAGGATTTTGGACGGGGTCTGCACAGTATCTGCAATGCGCCGGGGTAGATCGCTGATCAGGAGTCCGAACGCGAGTACGAGCGCCATCGCGCCCAGCACCAGCAGCCGCTCCCGCCGGCGGCGCAGCATGGGTCGGGGCAGGAACAGCACGACCAGCGCGAAGCCGATCCCGGCTGTGAGCAGCGCCACACGCGAGGCGGTCGTCAGCAGCCCCAATGCGCTCAGGAGCAGGCTGCCCGCGACAAGCGCCAGCCCGCGCCGCGTGTGGATGCTTTGCCGCAGCAGCGCCAGCCCGGCCAGGATGCCGACCATCAGGAACAGGCCAAGCGTGTTCGGGTGTGCGGTGAGGCCGAGGGCGCGGTAGGGCTGGTCGAGCAAGGGCTGGTGATCCACTTCGCCCAGCCAGCGCTGGCCCAGCCAGGCCCCATTGAGTGTCTGCAGGATGGCGTACAGGCTGTAAAATGCGGCGCTCGCCAGCAGCGATCCCAGCAGCGCCCGCGCCCAACTCCGACGCACCAGTTCTGCCGCCGCCAGCGCCACCGTGAAGGTGGGCAAGGTATGCAGCGCCATCGCCAGCGCCAGCCGCGCCGAAAGCGCCCACAGCGCGCTCAACGCAACCCAGCCCACCAGCGCCAGCCACCAGCCCCCGCCAAAGCGCCGCAGGACCAGCTCGGCGGATTCGCGCAGGCGGGCTGCATAGCTGCGGTCGCAGCGCCAGCGCATGATCAGCACGACGACGATCAGCAGCAGCAGGTAATCCACGCGGCGCACAACCACCGTCGGATGTACGAAATCGAGTTCGCCGCGCGCCACAGGCTGGCCCCACACGAAGCGAAACGATGCGTGCAGAGCCAGCCAGGGGATCAGCCCCAGCAGAATAACCAGCGTCGTTTCCAGCCCGCGCGCCAGCGTGCTAAAGTGCGGCGCGATCCGGGCGACGAGCGGAGCCTGGAGCGCCAGCAGGCGCACGGCCATCAGACCGATGGCCCCCAGCAGCAGCACTACCAGCGGGACAATCAGCGCCAGGTGCGTCTCGTCCCGGTTGAGCACCAGGTAGCCGGTCACGCCCAGCGCCGCCAGCGCCAGCCATGCCGGAGTCATCCCGCGTACCCGCCGATCCTGCTCCAGCCGGTCGAGCAGGCGGTTGAGCGTGCGGTGCGGTGCGGCGGGAATGAACAGCAGCGGCACGAGCAGCGCGGCGATCTGCGCAATGCTGAAGATCGCACCTCCCGCCGGGCCGGAGAGCAGGCCGGGATCGTACCAGCGATAGGTGTCGCTCAGCGCGGCGAACGCCCCGTGCAGCACGATCACGCCCAGCAGCCACGCCGCCGACAGCACCACGCGCCGGTAGGGGAAGCGCTCATGCCGGTAGAGCAGCCACAACACCAGCAGCACCAGCGCCAGCCCCGACACCAGCGCCAGCCCTGGCCCGATCCAGGTATACGGCCCGTAGTACAGCCCGGCGCCGACGCCCGCGATCAGCAGCAGGGTATAGCTGGCTCCCCGGCGGAACAGCCGCTCCAGCCCGCGCCCGATCCTGCCCAGCAGCCGCCAGCGTGCTCCCAGCCACATCAGCCCCGGCAGCAGCGCGATCCCGATCACCACCGCCGCGTGCCCGTAGAGCGTCAGCCCGTCCAGCCAGCGCCGCTGATCGGGTCGCGAGGCCGGGCTGAGCGCGAGATAGGCGGCCCACTGCACCATCGCGGCGGCGAGCGCCATACTCCAGGCGGCGATGAGCTTCAGCCGGTCGTGCGTCGTCAAGGGATCGGAATTCATGAACACAGCCCTGTATGTGGAAACGTTGCGCCTGGCGGCAAACCTGCTAGTCTAGAGAGCCATCCGGCTCCCAATGGTAAATCTGAACGCAGGTTCTTTCAACAGCCGGGCCGGGCGCGCGGGTGACGCAGGAAGGGACATATGACCAATCAGGCTGAGACACTGCCGTTCGCGGCGGTGGGCCAGGATGTGATGATCTGGCCGTATGCGCGGATTGTCGCGCCGGAAGTGATCAGCATTGGCGATTCGGTCATCGTCGATGATTTCGTGCTGATCATGGGCGGGGTCCGGACGGTGATAGGCAGCTTCATCCATATCGCGGCCTTCGCGTCGCTGGTCGGCGGCGGCGAGCTGATCATGGAAGATTTCAGCGGCCTGTCGGGTGGGGTGCGCCTTTATACCGGCAACGATGACTATCTCGGCGGCTCGCTGACCGGACCGACGGTGCCTGCTCCCTATCGCCAGCCGGTCCGGAGCTTCGTGCATATCAGGAAACACGCTATCATTGGCGCGAACACCGTGATTCTGCCGGGCGTGACCATTGGCGAGGGCGCATCGGTGGGGGCCAATTCGCTGATCAACCGCGACCTGGAACCCTGGACGGTTTACGTCGGCTCGCCGGTGCGCGCCATCCGCCCACGCCCCAAAGAGAAGATGCTGGAGTTGGAAGCGCAGCTCCGGCG
>JAAYCM010000112.1 GCA_012729765.1 Chloroflexota bacterium
TAGCGCCCGCCTTGGCGCGGCTTGTGGCGCTGGATCGCATTGAGCAGGCGCGGATAGTCCGTGTGGCTATAGGTCGAAATCCCGAAGGCGCGGGCCCGGCCCAGGCCAGCCATCATCCCCACGATCGCATACAGCGGCGGCAGCGCGCCGTCCACGACGATGATCTGGCCGAAGTGCTCTGTATCGCGGTCGCGCTGCTGCCCGCGCCGGATCAGGGTGTGGTCTTCGATGGACGCGATGGCCGCCCACGGCACCCAGGTCCCCCGCCACACCAGCGGCTTGAGCCACAGGCCGTCCGGGTAGACGGTGATGTGCGGGTGCAGCACGGTCAGCAGCAGCAGGGGCACGGCCAGCGTCGCCAGGAAGAACGCCATCAGCAGCAGCAGCGGCAGCCCATAGCCGATGCCCAGCGCCAGCAGGCCGATCACGCCGAAGACGATCCCAGCCAGCCCTGCTGCCGCCAGCCAGCCGGTCAGCCGCCGCCATGTCCGCCGGGGATAGGGGTGGTCGGAGCGAGGATCGCCAGAGTGGCTTGGCTGTGATGGCACGTCAGTCCTCCTGGAGCACGCGCTCGATTATACCGCCAAGTGCGTTATACTTCCGTCAGCTATCCTGACGACTCGAGGACCCCCTGTGACCGACGACACGTTTGAACTGACGCTCGATGAAATGGTCCACGGCGGGCAGACGCTGGGACGCCACGCCGGGCGCGCGATCTTCGTGCCGTACGCCATTCCCGGCGAGCGCATCCTCGCGCGGCTGACCGACGATCGGGGCCGCTACGCCTTCGCCGCCGGGGCGACGCTCCTGGAGCCATCGCCGCATCGTGTCGAGCCGCGCTGCCCGCATTTCGGCCCGGGCGGCTGCGGCGGGTGCCATTTCCAGCACATCGACTACGCCGCCCAGCCTGGCTACAAGCGCGACGTGGTGATCGACCAGCTCACGCGTATCGGCGGCTTCAGCGATCCGGTCGTGCATCCGACTCTGCCCAGCCCGGACGCGTGGGCCTACCGCCATCACGCTACCTTCCACGTCGACGCGGAGGGCAGCCTGTGCTTCGTCGGCACGGACAACCAGACGCTAATCCCGATCGAGGAGTGCCACATCATCCGGCCCGAGCTGCTCGACCTGTTCTACGAGCTCAACCTGGACGGCATCCCAGAGCTGGATCGCGTCCGGCTCCAGTCCGGATCGGACGGCGACCTGATGGCGATCCTCAGCACGCGCGACGATGAAGCGCCGGAGCTGGAGGTCACCCTCCCCGTTTCGATCAACTTCCTGCTGAGCGACAACGAGCCGGTCAACCTGATCGGCGCCAGCCACGTGACCTATGCCGTGCGAGGCCGGCGCTTCCGCGTGACGGCGGGCGGCTTCTTCCAGGTGAATCTGCCCCAGGCGGCGGCGCTGGTCGATCTGGTGCTGGCCCGGCTCGACCTGCGCGGCGGCGAATCGGTGCTGGACCTGTACGCGGGCGTCGGGCTGTTCACGGCGTTCATCGCCGAGCGCGCATCGCTGGTTACGTCCGTCGAGAGCTACCCGCCCGCCGTGACCGACGCCGACGAAAACCTGGCCGACCTGGACAATATCGACCTGATCGAAGGCAGCGTCGAGGACGTCCTGCCCGATCTCGACGGGCCGTTCGACGCGGCCGTACTCGATCCGCCGCGCACCGGCCTGGACGTGCGCGCGCTGGACGCGCTGGTCGCTCACGCGCCGGGCCGGATCGTCTACGTGAGCTGCGAGCCATCCACCCTGGCCCGCGACGCCAAGCGGCTGGTCAAGCACGGCTACCGGCTGGTCAACGTGCAGCCGGTGGACATGTTCCCGCAGACGTACCACATCGAGTGCGTGGCCTTGATGTCAAGAGATTAAAGTCCGGCAAGCCGTGTAAATCGCAGGGTTCAAAGATGGTAAAAATCGAGAGATGGATCATGACTGGTTTTCGGGATGAGGCGATAAATCAGTCACCGGTTGAGGGGGTGATATCTCTATGGAAGAAACATCCATTGCCCCATGCGGGATGAACTGCAGTCTGTGTGTTGCTTTTCAATTCCGGGAAAAAGATGTGAACAAAAAGGGGTTTCACAAGAAATACTGTCCCGGCTGCATCCCGCGAGGAGAAAACTGCACCCACATGGGGGATCGCTGTGAATTGCTTGGAAAAGGCCACGTTCGATTCTGCTTTGAATGCGACGTTTTTCCATGCGCGAGATTGAAAACGCTGGATAGGCGTTACCGCACAAAGTACCACA
>JAAYCM010000113.1 GCA_012729765.1 Chloroflexota bacterium
ATGCGGCGCAAGCCGATGCGCAGCGAATTCTGGATTAGCTCGCCCACCGTCTTGACGCGGCGGTTGCCCAGGTGATCAATGTCGTCCGGCTCTTCCAGGCCGTTGTTGATCAGGATCATGCGCTCGATCAGCTTGACCAGATCGTACTTGGTCACGGTGCGGTGGGTGCGCGGCACGATGTCATCGATCCGCAGGCGCTGGTTGAGCTTATAGCGCCCCACCCGCTCCAGGTCATAGCGGCGCTGATCGAAGAGCTGGCTCTCCAGATACTCGCGCGCATTTTCGAGCGTCGGCGGATCGCCGGGGCGCATCCGCTTGTAGAATTCAAGCAGGGCCGCTTCTGCAACGGTCATGCCGTCGCGGGTATCCCACTGCGGCTCCATCCGGATCGTGCCCTGGATGAACTGGTGATCGGGGTTGTTGTCCACTTCCTTGTAGATCGCCAGCAGCTCCTCGTCCGAGCCATCCTGGATCGGAGACTTGGAGTCGAAGCCGTCGCTGACCGCCGCCAGGGCGCGCAGCAAAATCGTGACCGGGATCGTGCGCTTGCGGTTGAACTTGATCGCCAGATAATCGCTCTTGCGCGTTTCGAATTCCATCCACGCGCCGCGATCGGGGATCAGCTTGGCCGTCGAAAGCCGGCGGCCCGTCGTGCGATCCTCTTCGGCGTCGAAGTAGACACCCGGCGAGCGGATCAACTGGCTGACCACAACGCGCTCGGTTCCGTTGATGATGAAGGTACCCTTCTCGGTCATCATGGGAAAATCGCCCATGAAGATCTCCGAGATCACGACCTCATCGCCGGCGGCGCGGTTGACCAGCGCCACTTTGACATAGAGCGGGGCCGCAAATGTGATGTCCCGCTCCAGGCAGATTTCTTCCGAATACTTCGGCTCATCGAACCAGTATTCCAGGCCAAACTCGGCAGCCTCTTTGCTGGTTCCCGGAAAATAGAGGCGAAGGTTGCCGTTGAAGCTTTCAATCGGGCTGATCTCATCGAACAGCTCGTTCAGCCCGTCGCCCAAAAACCGTTGAAAGGATTCGAGCTGGATTTCAATGAGTGAAGGCAGATCCTGCACGTCGAAGGTCCGTGCATAGTTCTTCTCATCTAGCCGCCGCTGCATTCATCACTCCTCAAGAGGTTACTTATTGACGAACACCACCAACCGGAAGGACTGATGTGGGGAACCTGGAGAGCATGTCTCCTCAACCGTCATTCAGCAATAACCAGAGGGCTATTGGTTGTCTGGTCTAGACACAAGGGGTGCAAGAATAATCAGTATATCACACTATTCTAACGTGTCAACGCCAAACCGCCCACGCATCAGAAATACTCGTGCGAGAGCAGTCACTTCGGCTGTGAGGTTTGCACGTGCGCTGAGTCAGGCTGCTGCATTGTTTGGTCCGGCATTCGCTGGCAGAGCCATTGTTGCGCTGTTCCTGCACCGGCCAGCCAGGATCACCACCTTGTCAGGCCGCCAGGATAGGGAGATTATACCACAGACTGACCGGATTGGGTATTGCCTCAGTCCAGCCGGTCGAGCGCCTGATAGTAGTCGCAGTGCGCCGTCAGCGGGCACACCTCACAGCGGGGACGCCGCGCCTGGCACACGCGCCGCCCGTGCCGGATGATGTTGAGATGGGCCGGATAGTAATCGTCCGGCGGGATGATCGCTTCCAACTCGCGGTGGGCCTGTTCGGCGCTGGTCTTGGGGCCGATCAGCCCCAGCCGCTTCGTCACGCGGTGCACGTGCGTATCGACCGGAAAGGCCGGCTTGCCGAAGGCGAACAGCAGGATGATCGCCGCGGTCTTGGGGCCGATGCCGTGAAAGCCCGTCAGCCACGCTTTCGCCTCTTCAACCGGTATCTCGGCCACAAAATCGAGCGTGATCCGGCCTTGCTCGGCGGCGATGCGGCGCAGCGCGGCCTGGATCCGCGGCGCTTTCTGGTTCGACAGCCCGGCGGAACGAATCGTCATGGCAACCTCGCCCGTCGGCGCTTCGCAGACCGCTTCCCACGAGGGGTAGCGCTGCTTGAGCGCCTCGAACGCCATATCGCGATTCGTGTCGGATGTATTCTGGCTGAGGATCGTGCTCACCAACTCGTCCACCGGGTCGAGCGCAGGCCGCCAGGTGGGATAGCCATACGCTTCTTCGAGCAGCGCGGCGATGGGCTGATACTTGCGGCGGCGGTATGCAAGCGTATCCGCGTCCAGGCCGCTGTTGGGCGCGGGCGTTCCGTTCTGCAAAGTCACAGTGTCAGATTTCCTCGTTCCAGACAAATACGGCTACAAAAAAGGGACGCGGCGTTAAACCACCAACTCGTCATACAGACGATCCAGGCTGAGATCGGGCGCGACCGTCTCGCGCGAGCGCAGCGTCACCGCCGCCGCCGCCACCCCCATCCGGATCGCCTCGTCCAGCGGCATCTCGTTGACCAGCCCGAAGATCACACCTGCCGTCAGCGCGTCGCCTACGCCGGTTTTGTCCACAACCGACGTGCGCAGCGCCGGAATATGCCCCGCGTGACCGCCGTCACAGTAAGCCAGTCCCTGCTCGGCCAGCGTCACGATAGCGATCCTGACGCCCTGGCCTCTCAAACACTGCGCCAGCAGAATCGCGTCCTCGCTGCTGGTGGGCGGCTCGCCGCCGCACAGGGCCACCGCTTCTGACGCGTCTGGGGCGGCCATCGTTAGCTCTGGCAGGTAGGGGATCAGCTTGGCGGCCAGCAGCGGCGAAGTCGGATCGGCGCAGACCGGCACCTGATAGCGCCGGGCGATGCGGAATACGGTTGCCAGCGCTTTATCAGACAGGCTCGCATCGACCACGATCATCGCGGCATCGGCGAACAGCGCGCGGTTCTGGTACAGATAGGTCGGCGAAACCGCCTCGATGATGTCATACTCGCTGACCGCGACCACTAACTGCCCGTCCTGGTCGAGAATGGCCGCATGGCTGCCGCTCGCCACATCCGGCAGGCGCAGCACATAGCTGACATCGACTCCGGCGGCGGCTGTGCGGGTGAGGATTGACTCGCCGGCGCTGTCCTGCCCTACCGCGGAAAGCAACCGGGTCGGGACTTCCAGCCGGGCCAGGTTTTCGGCGATATTCCGCGCCACACCGCCCAGGCTGTGCCGCAAAACGCCCCGATTGGTGGTGCCCATCTGAAGCGGATCGAGCGGTCGGGCTTTGATGTCTATGCCCGCCGCGCCCACAACAACGACTGGCCGATCGGCATCCATACGCGCCCTCACTCCCCACTACTGCCTCATACGGCTTAGCCCATAACCCAATATTCCACCGGCCTCACTGCTTCCAGCCGCTCAGGCGGCCTGCATCCAGCCGACGCCCGGCCCGATTGTGCCGCAAACCCAGCCGGTCGTCAAAGCCGGATGCGAAAAGCGCTTGTCAAGTGAGCAAGAAGGCACTATATAATGATGCAAAGCGCGTTGCACAACCGGGCCGCAGCGCCCGCTTCCCCCATGACCTCGATCCCTGGGGTCGCAGTCAGGAGTACAGAATGGACACAGAGCGAAACGAGAATACACCCAATCTGGAAGAGTTGATGCAGCTTGGTATCCAGTCGGCGCGGCATGGCAACAAGCCCAACGCGCGCGTCATCTTCCAGCAGGTGTTGGACGCCGACAAGCGCAATGAGCGCGCCTGGCTGTGGATGGCCGCCGTCGCCGAGACGCCGATCGATCGGGTGCGCTATCTCCGCACCGTGCTGCAGCTCAACCCGAATAATTCCACTGCCCAGCGCGAGCTGAAAAAGTTGGAGAAAAAGCAGCGCGTCGGCAACAGCAAGGCGCTGCTGGTCGGAACCATCGGCCTGCTGATCGTGCTGGCGATCATCGTGGTGGCTCTGATCATTGCCCTGTCGATGTAAGCGGATCAGGCGCGGTGTGGGCACCAGCCGCCCTCGCCGGTGAGCCGTATCCGGGCGTTTCAGGTCTGGGCCAGGTTAGAAAAAACAAGCTGCCGGTGCGGGGCGGTCATGGTAGAATAAATGCAAATCATACCGTGCTGCGACTGCCTGACGTGAAAGCTGGCCGACCGGATGACCTCTGATCTCCTGAACGCCCCCCAAGAGTTTCTGCGCCTGTTCAAGGCGGGCAAAGACGCCGCCCGGCAAGGAGACAACGCACAGGCTCACGCGTTGCTCCGCCGGGCGATTGAAGTTGATCCGTATCACGAGCAGGTGTGGCTTTGGCTGGCAAGCGTGGTTGAAACCGATGAAGACCGGCGCGTCTGCTTCGAGAATGTGTTGGAGCTAAACCCCGGCAACACCACCGCCCGCGCCCGGCTCCGCCATCTTGATGACCGGGCGATTCACGACGCCTTCCACCCGCACACAAAGGATCGCCGCCGCTCGGCGCGCGCGCGATTCCTGCTGGTGCTGCTCTCGATTCTCTTCCTGGTGCTGGTGGCGCTGATCGCAGCCGCGATCCTCAACCTGCCCTGAGCACTGCCCGCTAGAGGTTGGCGAAACGGTAGCCGACGCCACGCGACGTCAGGATATAGGTCGGGTCCTGCGGATCGACCTCGATCTTCTGGCGCAGATAGTGGATATACAGCTTCAGGCTGTCGATCGCGTCGCCGTATTCCGGTCCCCAGGCTTCCTTCACCAGCTCGGTCCGTGTGATTACGCGCCCGGCATTGCGTGCCAGCACGCCCAACAGGTTGAATTCCTTGGGCGTCAGGTGAACCTGGTTGCCCCGCACCCGCACTTCGCGGCTGATGAAATTGATCTGGAAGTTGCCGGTATCGAACACCAGCTCTTCGGAGACGGCGGGCTTGGGCGCGCGCCGGAGCTGCGCCTTGATCCGCGCGATCAGCTCGTTATTGTCGTAGGGCTTGACGACATAATCGTCCGCACCCATTTCCAGCCCCTTGACCACGTCGCGCACATCGTCCTTCGCCGTCAGGAAGATGATCGGCACGTCCGAAAGCTCGCGCAAGCGGCGGCAGACTTCCCACCCGTCCATATCCGGCATCATGATGTCCAGCAGGATCAGGTCGGGATGTGTGCGGTAGGCTTTGCGCAGGCCGTCTTCGGCACGATAGGCCTTGACGACTTCATAGCCCCGCCGCTCCAACAGGATCGTGATGAGCTGAACGGTCATTTCTTCGTCGTCGATGACGAGAATCTTATCCGCCATAGTAGAAGCGTCTCCCCAGCACCGGCAGTTCGCAGGTTAGGTTCCTGTTTGAAAGTTAGAATTTCAAGCACTGTACCATGCCTGCCGCCCCGTTGCAAGTGAAATGCAAAATCAGTACCGCATCTTGATGCTACAGGGTTCAGGCAAGAGGATGTTCGGGTGAGTTTCCGTCTATCACCTGGCGCAAACGGTGCTCCAGCTCGCTGAGGATGATGGCCGTCGCGCCCCAGACTCGATTTCCATGTACATTGTACCAGGGCACACGCAGCGCGTACCCGTCGAATTCCCAATCCTCAACCACCTTTCGGGCGTCGTCCAGCAGCCAGGCCAGCGGGCATTCCAGTATCCCCGCGACCTCGATCGCGTCCGGCAGCCAGACCGGCTGCTCATCCAGATAGCCGACCACCGGATACACCTCGAAATCGCTGGGCGGGATATAGAGCTTCCCCAGGCTGCCGATAACGGTCACCCGTTCCGGCTCCAGCCCGACTTCCTCACAGGTTTCGCGCAGCGCCGTCTGGATCGGTGTCTCACCCGGCTCACGCGAACCGCCCGGCAGGCTAATCTGGCCGCTGTGCACGTCGTCGGGATGTTCGGCACGCCGGGTGAGGACGAAGGTCAGCCCGGCCTCGGTGGGATAGAGCAGCACCATCACGCTCGCCTGGCGTGGCTCTCCGGGCAGGCTGGAACTGCGCTTGAGCGTGCGCGGCCTCGGGGCCATCCGGCTCTGGGCTGCCAGCACGTCGAAGTGCTCCAGCGCCAGAGCCGCGCGCACGTCTTCGAGATCAATCAGACTCATGGCCGGCATACCACGCCCGCCGCTTGCGCAGGGAGATGCCGGGGTCTACCTCTTCGCGCCGGGTGGTGCGGACCCGCCCGCGCGGATCGATGTGAATCTGACCGGCCTCTTGCAGGCGTGCGAACTCCTCAGGGGTGATATCGGGGGCCGGCTCGCCGCCCAGCCGCTCCAGGCGCGGGCGCAGATCGTCCGGCGCGGGAATGTCGGCGGCGGGCTGCTCCGGCGGCTGATCCGCCGGGGGGGCTGCATCAACCGGATCGGCAGGGGGTGTTACCGGGGGTTCGCTGGTGTTGCCAGGAAACTGATCGTCAGCCATTTGTATCGTCCTTGTCCGTTACCGTTCGTTATTTTCGCCCTGCTCGTTCTCGTAGGTCGCGTGTCCCATCTGCATCAGGTCGTCCAGCGACAGCTCGCCGGCCTCGGCCTCGGCTTCACGCGCCATCTTGCCGCAGACCAGGCAGTCCGGATTGCGCGGAACATTCACCCACTCCGCGTTGTAGGGCAGCGTTACGGCGCCCTCGTAGATTTCGAGCTGCGTGTTCGCCAGCACAACCGTATTCGCTGGCAGCGGGCGGTGCGCTGGCGTGCCAGCCAGCAGCAGATTGAGCGTCATGTCGGCCTGCGTTGCCGCGATCCGGACCACGTGCAGCCACAGGCCGGGTTCCGCCGCGAGCGTGCCGTCGGGGCCAATCATACCATAGTCAAGCTCCTGGCCCGCCTCACCCTGGGCCTCGGCCAGACCCTCGCGCAGGTGCTCGGCCCAACAAGCATAACACGGGCCGCCGCCAGGATCGATCACGCACACGTCGCCGCCTTCGCCGCGCTCGTACACACCGGCATAAACCGCCGTCTGATCGCGCTCGACCAACGCCTGATTGATGGCAAATTTCGGGCCTTCGCCATCCACCCCGATGACGACCATATCCATCTCGTCCAGGCGCTCCAGGTGATCCTCGGCACGCCCGACGATGGCGGTCACCTCGGCTTCCGGGTTGCGCTGCCGGATCAGGTCGGCCACCGCTTCGACCTTCGGCTGTCCAATGTAGCGGCGGTCGGCGGCATGGCGCACCACGTTTGCCTCTTCCAGCACGTCATCATCGATCAGGATGAAGCGCCCCACCCCGCTCATCGCCAGTCCCAGCGCGACAAAGCTGCCGCCCGATCCCAGCCCGATAATGCCGACGGTGCGCGTGTGCAGATAAGCGAGCACATCCTTACCGAGCAGGCGCTCGACTCGATCCCAACTCATATGGCTTTGTCCTTATCCTTCAGCTTTTCTTCGACATGCCGCGCCAGTTCGACCAGCGTCCGCTTCGAATCCCAGTCCCAGTCTGGCTGCTCCAGCAGTGTCAGCGGGCGCGAGGCAGCGTACAGCTTCTCGAACACGTCCTCGTCATCGGCCACGTTCACCAGCGGCGCAACCCGCACAGATGGTTTCTCCGCCGGATAGTCCGCCGAGGTGATCAGCAGGATCACGCGATTGGTGTCGCGCCGGTAGAGCGAGAAGCAGATCTCATACGGCGGCTTGCCGTCCGCGTCCCAGCGCACAATATCGATCACATAGCCATCGCCCAGCAGAAGCTTGTATTCCTGGTCGAAGCGGTGAGGCTTGGCGAGATGCCAGGCCAGCGCCGGCAGCGTCGGCAGGGAGTCATCCGGCACGACTTCCGGCACGACCGGCACAAACCGCTTGATATGCCGGCTCATGTACCAGAAGTCGATCCGCACCAGCCAGCCCTGATCCGTCACCGGCACCAGCAGCGCCCGTTTCGGCGGCTCTGGGACAGGCTTGTGAGTCGGTTCCGGCGCGGCTTCTTCGGCTGCTTCCTCTGCTTCGGGAGCAGCAGTCCCCTCGGCGGCTTCAGTTTCCGGCGTGAGCGGAGTCGCCTCGTCGCTGGTTTCGGCAGCAGATGCTTCCGACGGGGACGGCGCTTGCTGCTCCAGGGGCTTCTCGTCCAGCGGATACATCGTCACGATCGGCGCGACAAGCTGCTGGATCGGCGTCTCGGCGTCGGCGATCATCCGGCGCGCGGTCTGGGCGTCGCCTGACGACGGCTCGACCATATCGCCCGGCTGCTTGTGCCAGTCCCCGACATGGACCAGCGGCACATCCCACTTGGCTGCCTGTGCGGTGCCATACGATCCACGCCGCATCTCGCGGTACGTCTCCCAGTTGGCATACCACCAGTTGAAAACGTCGGCCTGCCAGTCGTCGCCCTGTTCGAACATGCCCCACTCGCGAACGGCGCGCTCGCCGGGGCTGATCGTCTCCAGGATGTAGATATCCGGCTCCGCCCGGCTCTCACGCGGGAAGATCAGCCCGACCATCGCCTCGCCGGTTTCGGGATCAGGATACAGCAGCGCGCCGCGCACAATCTTATCGACCACATGCTGGGCGACAATCACGCGGGGAACATCACGATTACCGCGATTGGTATCCGGTGTAGACTCGCTCATGAACGTCTCCTTCTCGATCCCCGGGTGTCCTTCTTCGGCGGCATCCGTTCCTCGATCCCCGGCCAATCGCCGGTCATGCGCCACGTGTAGTAGGCATATAACCACTGGATCGCCCACCCGGCCACCGTGACGACGGTCGAGCTGCTGGGGTTCCAGCCATAGGTAATGCCGTCCTTCGGGTTAAACAGGCAAAGCTGGCCGTCCTCGAACTGGTGCTTTTCGCTGTAAACGTTGGGCTTGAGCACATACGCTTCGGCGGGCCGGTTGGGATACTCTTTCGGGTAGATCAGCTTGATCGTATGCACGCGCTGGGTCAGCCCGGCCAGGTTGATCTCGACATCGCCGATCCAGTACAGCAAATCGTTCTTGGGCACCACCAGCTTAAAGGTATCGGCAAACGTCGCACGCATCAACTCGACTTCCAGCCGCAGCCGGTTCGATACTCTGGTTGGCGTGCCCCACCAGTTTTCTCTCGCCATAATCAGTCCTCCAATACCACTTCCGGCACAGGTGAAACCGCATCCTGCTGCAAAGCCTCGTCCAGCAGGTGCGGGAGCATCTGCCAGGACAGCCTCAGCGCGGTTTCACGATCGAGACTGGTATACTCGCCCGATCCGTCCTCGTCAACAAACCTGAAGCTGACTGCGGTCACGACCGTCACACCGGAGCGAACCAGCAGATTCCAGCGCCGGCCCAGCAGCCTGCCCGGCGCACGAAGCGCCAACCGCCGGGCGGGCGCGACCAGGACCGGCGCATTCCGCAACCCGTGATCAAACGCCGCATCAAACCGGCGCCGCTCGTGCTCGTCCAGCAGCGCGAAGTCGAACGGGTAATCGCGCGGCATGCCGGTCCGGGCCACGATAAACGGACGAATCGCGCGCACGCCCGCCAGAGGTATCTCCCGGAAGCAGATCTCTGGCCGGGTTTCACCCACCCGGTACACCAGAATACCAGCCGCCATCAGTTCCAGGCCCGGATCGATGTCGTGCTCCGTGTCGTCGCCTTCTTGCTCAAACGACCAGGGCACCGGCGTTCGGCTGCGGCGGAACAAGGCTTCCAGCGAGCTGCCCAACACCAGTGCACCCCAGAAATAGCTCGCCAGCGCGACCAGCAGCGCCCCCAGCGCCACGACTGCATAGGCGATCGCGCGCCAGGGCGATCCGGTGACGGCCAGCCACAGCAGGAAAATGACAAACAGTCCCAGCAGCCCCATTCCGGCGGCGCGGGAGATGGATATTCGGCGCGGCGTGTCGGGCATGGGTCGGCGATGTCGGATCATGATGGCCCTTGTCAGTCTGTTTGTGCCCGGATCACGCCCAGTCTTCCTGATCGGCCAGCAAATCGGAGAGGCTGACCGCCTCGCGTGCCTTCTGGCTCTGGAGCGCCTGCTGCAATTCGACGCTCAGTTCGCCGTCGCTCTGGACATAACGCTGAATCTCGCCGCCCCCCACCGACTCCCAGCCAAAACGGTGGATCGCCAGCGGCGTATCACCGACCGCCAGCCGCACCCACCAATCGCCCGGCTCGATCACTTTGCCCGCCAGCGGCAGCCAGGTGTCAGGCAGCAGGGTGTTACTGCCGGCCTGCAGCTCATAGCGTGACTCGTCGGCGTAGCGCACGCGGCCATCGTGATCGAGCAGCTCGAAGCGGATTTTGCCATTTGCCACGCGCGGCAGCCAGACTTCCGCAAACGGGCGCAGATACTTCGTGTCGAGCAGCACTTCGCCATAGCGGACCAGCTTCGGCTCCTCCTTATAGCGGTAGGCCAGCAGCCCGATGTCCGTCACCTGGATATACTCCGACCCGGCCTCGTAACCGGCTGCTTTCATCGCGTCGCGCGCGGCCTGCGATCCATCTGGCGCAGCGGTATGCCGCCGAGAGCGACGCGCCGGGCGGCGGGTGCGCTGTGTCTGCGGCTGCCGGGCCTGTGCTGGCGCCTCGCGCCGCGCCGCCGTCGACAGCCCGGACACGAAGATCACGAAGAATATAATCAGCAGGAGCAGCACAAAACCTTCGCTCATTCCAACCACCATCTCGCTTCTGACATACCCTGCTAGCCCGGATTACGCTGGCGGCTCTGCTGGCGCAGCAGCTCTTCCAGGCTCAGCGGCAGGGCCTCGTCCTCTTCTTCGTCGCTGCGCCAGACACGCTCGCGGATCTCGCCATCGGAACTCATCATACGCCGACGCTCGACCAGCGAGGGGGCCAGATTGAAGTGATGGACCCCCACCAGGCCGCCATCCACCAACACGCGCATACTCCAGTTCCCGGCGTCGAGCGGCTTCTGGTTGCGCCGCACGGGCAGCCGGTAGTCGGGCAGCAGCGGTGTCTCGCCCGCGCGCAGCCACTTCTCATCCTCGTACACATACTGGGCGCGCCCCGCTTCATCGCGCATCTCAAAACGAACATGCGCCAGATGCTCATCCAGAGTTTCGGGCACATGCACAATGGCAAAGGGGCGAATACCGTCGTCGTCCAGCGAGATAAACCGGCCCCGGCGCAGCGAGACTCCGTCCGGGCGCTGCTCGTCCACGACCAGCCCGATATCCAACAGATCGATCAGCGAATCGTAGTCGGGGTGGTTACGCGCCCGTGCGGCGGCCTCACGCCCGACTTCGGTCGGCTGGGCGCGCCGCGCGCGTGGGTTGGGCAGCGACTCAAACACCGAGCCGATGCGTACATTCCGGGCGACAAGCAGCACCATCGCCATATAAGCCGCCAGCAGGGCCGCGCCCACCGCGTTGGGAATTTCGCCAGCAAACAGTGTCAGGCCGAGCACCATACCGACAATCAGCAGCCAGACGACCGTGCCGCGATAACTGTGTCCAAACATCGTGTGTGTACCTTTATCCCTGTATGACTATCCAAAAGGGCTGTCTGTTCGATCTCACACCCGGTCATCAGTCGCTATCTTAATTACTTACGCATAAAAACACCAGACGTTGTAGCGCCCAATCGTGTTGTCAGATTGTTGTCAGCCCCACATCAGACGGCCTACATCATGATTTTATACGAGATCGAGTCAACTTTGAATCGAGCCTGGCTTGCAGCACCCCAAACCGTGCGCTAGCATCTAACATGACACATCTCTTCCCGCGAGCCGTGCTTCACACACGCTAGAAAGCAGGTAAGCCAATCATGAAAGCCGTGATCCTGTGCGCAGGAAAAGGCACTCGCCTTTATCCGGTTACACTGACTATGCCCAAGCCGCTGGTCCCCGTCGCCAATAAAGCGCTGCTCAAATATGCGATCGAGCTACTGGCCGATATGGGGGCCACCGAGATCGGCCTCGTGGTGGACAGCTTAGACTCCCCGATCCGTGAGCGCCTGGGCGACGGTCTGGACTCTGTCGGCATCCCGCTCACCTATATTGCGCAGGAAGACCCGCAAGGGCTGGCGCACGCGGTCAAGCTCTGCGAACCATTTGTGGGCGACGAACCATTTGTTGTCTACCTGGGCGACAATATCTTTCAGGATCGTATGCACGGCCTCTACCAGCGCTTCGAAGAAACCGGCGCGAGTGCCGCAATCGCACTCACCGAAGTGAGCAACCCCAGCGGCTTCGGCATCGCCGAGCTGGACGGCAGCAACCGGATCAAGCGCCTGGTCGAAAAACCGAAGGACCCGCCCTCGAATCTGGCAATTGCCGGAGTCTACAGCTTCCAGCCTGACATTTTTGAAGCCATCAACCATATTAAACCATCCTGGCGCAACGAGCTTGAGATCACCGACGCGATCCAGTATTTGCTCGAGCAGGGCAAGACGGTGATGCCTTATATCGTAGACGGGTGGTGGATCGACGCCGGCAAGCCCAACTCGATCGTGCTGGCGAACCAGCTTGTCTTGGAACAACTCCCCTACTCACCGCCGCATGAGGGCGATGCGCGCATCCAGGGTGACTCGCACGTGTCGCACCGCGTCGTGCTGGGCAAGGATACCCAGATCATCGACAGCGTGATCCGCGGCCCGGTCATCATCGGCGACAACGTCACCATCCGCAACTCGTATGTCGGCCCCTACACCTCGATCGGCAACAACGTGCTGATCGAAAACAGCGAGATCGAGCACAGCATCGTGATGTGCTGCTGCGTGATCCAGAACATTGAGGGCCGCATCGACGCCAGCCTGATCGCCGACAATGCGCATGTGAGCCGGTCGGCCACCAGGCCCGTGACCCATCGCCTCGTGCTGGCCGAAAACAGCCTGGTCCAGCTCGGCTAGCCGCCCCACCCCCGGATAATGAAACGGGCCTGTTCAGCTTCGACAGGCCCGCCTTGCTTTTTCTGCGTTGGCGCCTAAACGTCCAGCGTCGCGTTCTTGGCGTGCGTCGTGATGAACCGGCGGCGCGGCGGGACACTGCTGCCCATCAGCATATCAAACACGCGGTCCGCTTCGGCAGCATCCTCGATCGTCACCTGAAGCAGCGTGCGGTTGGCCGGGTCCATCGTCGTTTCCCACAACTGATCCGGGTTCATCTCGCCCAGACCCTTGTAGCGCTGCAGCGAGGCTTTTTCCGGGTTGGGCAGCGTTTTGAGGGTCCTGTCGAGCTGCTCATCGTTATAGACGTAGAGCCGCTGCTTGCCCGCCGAAATCAGGTACAGGGGAGGCTGGGCGATATAGAGATGTCCGCCCGTAATCAGCGGCGTCATGTAGCGGAAGAAGAAGGTCAGCAGCAG
>JAAYCM010000114.1 GCA_012729765.1 Chloroflexota bacterium
ATCGCGGGGGCGCAGCCGTCACGCTTCCGGCAGACGACCGCTGAAGAAAAGGAAGCCATCGCCCAGGCGATCAAAGCCAGCGGTGCACAGATCGTGTTTGTCGGACTGGGTTGTCCGCGCCAGGAAGTATGGGCCTACGAGTACCGCGAGGCGCTGTCGATGCCCGCCATCGCGGTGGGCGCGGCCTTCGACTTTCATGCCGGAACGCTCGAGCAGGCTCCGGGCCGTTTGCAGCGGATGGGGCTAGAGTGGCTGTACCGGCTGGTCAAAGAGCCGCGCCGGTTATGGCGGCGGTACGTGATGCTCAACCCGCTCTACCTGTGGCTGCTGTTCTTGCAGGCCGTCCGGCTGCGCCGCTTCGATCCCGCTGACACGGTCAGGCCCGCGCAGGAAATGCGCTACGGTTAGCGCCCGCCCCCGATCGCACCGGCAGCCGTTCACCGCTCTCAGACGCTAAGCTCCGGCTGGCCGGACAGGCAGAAATGCAGACCCTACCCGACTCTATGGACATCGACACCACTCCCAAGACCGTCCCCGTGCCGCGTATACGGTCCAGCGCGGCCACCGGCGCGATGCTGTGGATCGCCGGATCGTTTTTCGTCTCGCAGGCGCTGGTGTTCGTGCAGGGGATGTTCGCGGCGCGCTACCTGGACGCGATCGGGCTGGGGGTGTGGGGCATCGCCACCGTCATCAACAACCTTTACCGGGGCTTCACACAATCGGCCTCACCCCAGGATTTCGTGGTGCTCTCGCCCGACGACCAGGAACAGAGCGTTCTGCAGTCGGCCTTCTTCGCCAATATCATCCGCAGCGCAGTGTTGGGGCTGGCGTTTCTGGCGCTGGGGCCGGTGCTGGCCGCGTTCTACGATCAGCGGGTGTTCATCGGCGTGATGGCGCTGTTCGCCGTCGGGATCGGGCTGGACGGGCTGCGTAATCCAGGGCTGGGGCTGGCCGTCAAGCGCTTCGACTTCAAGCCGATGGTGTTGGCCGAGCGCGGCTCGCAGATCATCGGGCTGGTGCTGAGCCTGGGCCTGCTGGTGATCTATCGCAATATCTGGGCAGTGATCGTGCCGCTGGTACTGGCGCGCATCCTGTTCGTAGTGGTCAGCTATTTCTACGAGCCGATCCGCCCGCGCTGGAGCCTGGTCCGCGTGGCCTGGCTGCGGCCCGCACTGGCGTTTGCCTTTTACATGACCAGCATCGTGCTGCTGAGTATCGCCGTGCGGCAGGGGCCAGACTTCTTCATCGGGCGCTTCGAAGGGCTGGAAGTTTACGGCAAATATTCGGTGCTCTATCTGATCGCGTCGCTTCCGGTCAATGGGATCACGTATGTCATCGATCACCTGACCTTCCCGATCTATTCGAAGTATAAGGGTATCCCAGCCCGCCAGGGTGAGGCGCTGGGGTCGATCCAGTTCACGGTTTTCCTGGCGACGTCACTCCTGACGATGGTATTTTTTATCGGGACCGGCCCGCTGCTTGATTTGCTGCCGGGCACAGATTGGGCGGGCTATGGCACGATCTTCCGCCTGCTGGTGATCTACAGCTTCGTGCGCTCGCTGGCCGGCACCTACGGCGCGATCTGCAAGGCCTATCCCAGGCTGCAGCAGCGGCTCAACCTGGTGACGTTGGGCGAGATGCTGTTTCTGGCCGTGTTCGGGCTGCCGGTTCTGGCCCGCTGGGGGCTGGAGCCGTTTATCGTGATCATGACGCTTGGTATTCTGCTGAGCGCGTCACTGCTGACAGGGCTCATCCAGCCCTATATCGTGCGCGAGCCATGGCTGCGCTACCGCTGGCGGATCGTGCTGACGCTGGGGCTGCTGGCCGCTGTCGCCGTGCTCTATCTCGCGTTGGTCGGAGATAGCGGGGCAGCGCTCCCCGGTGTCATTCTGATCGGCGGCGTGGCTGGCTTCGGCATGCTGGCGCTGCACTTCCGGCCCATCCGCCAGAGTCTCGGCTTTATCGCCGGATCGGTTTCCCGGCACTGAGCTTTCTCGACAGCGCAACGCAGGCCAAAAATCGGGAACCCGGCTCTAAAGACCTGTTATAATTCCTTTTATCATTAAGAACACACTCGATCGACCAGTTAGCAAGCGAGCCAAGCGTATGCCAAGCAGCACCCTACTCAAGAGCCTCAAGCGATACGGCGGCTACTTCTACCACGAGTATATCGCGTGGAACGTCCGTAAAGCGCTGGGCCGCCGCGTCTATCCGGCGATGCTCAACTTCTCGCTGACCGGCTTCTGCAACTCGCAGTGCGTGATGTGCAATGTGTGGATGTTCCCCGATCAGCGCCCAATCGAGCTGACGCCGGACGAGCTCTATACGGCTTTCCGCGATCCGCTGTTCCAAAACCTGCGGCATTGGGGCGTGGCCGGCGGCGAGCCGTTCCTGCGCAAAGACATCGCCGAAATGTGTGAAGCCGGGCTGCGCGCCCTGCCCCGGCTCGAAACACTGACGATCAGCACGCATGGTTTCCACACCCGGCGCATGAAAGAGATCGCGCCGCGCATTAACGATCTGTGCAAGGCGCACGGCGTGCGCTTCCGGTTTTCGGTGTCGCTCGATGGCGTGGGCGAGGTGCACGACCGGGTGCGCGGGGTGCCGGGCGCGTTCAACCGCACGTGGGAAACGATCAAGTGGATTCGCGACGAAACCGATATCGATCTGGTGATCGGCGCGACGCTCTCACCCTACAATATCCGTGAGGCGTTCGATCTGTGGCACTTCTGCGTGCGCGAGAATGTGCCAACCAATTTCCGGATCGCGACCATCGTCGAGCGGCTGGGCAACCGCGAGCTGCTTAATCAGATGTCGGTCAAGGGGCGCGACCGCTACGCGCTGGCCGAGCTGTTCGAGAACCTGGCTCACCACCGCGCGTCCCCAATGGAGCGCCGTTTCTTCTACCTCTCGGCCCGGCGCAACCTAACCGACGGCGTGCGGCGTTTTGCGCGCTGCCGCTTCATGGACGAGGGGCTGTTCCTGCACGAGCAGGGCGGCGTGCATCACTGCGCGGTCTACGGCCAGTCGGTCGGGAACGTGCGCGAGGGGTCCGGCGCGGCGATGTTCTTCTCCGATCACGGCGAGATGCTGCGCCAGCAGATGTTCCGCGACGCCTGCGGCACCTGCCTGCACGATTACCGCACGCGCACTCCGCTCAAGGAAGTGCTCGCGGTTGCGGCGCGCCGCTTCAGACTGCCGCAGATGGTCAATTTGGGGATCAACGCCTCGCTGACCGCGCTCAGCCAGTGGCGGCCTGCCCGCGCCGCGCCGAAAAGCGGCCCGCGCAAGCACTACATGGTGATCGGCTGGTATGGCACCGAAACCGCCGGCGACAAAGCGATCCTGGGCGGGATCATGCACACCATCCGCCAAGCCGTGCCTGACGCGCGCTTCACGGTCGTCTCCAGCCTGCCGTTCTACACGCGCAACACCTTGCAGGAGTTGGGCGAGAGCGAAGCCCAGGTGATCGATTACGACTACGCCGAGATCAAGCGCCGCCTGGCGGATGTCGATGCGGTGCTGGTCGGCGGCGGGCCGATGATGGACCTGATCGGCGTGTTCGACCTGGTGCGCGTGTTCGACCTGGCGCGGCGGCAGGGCGTCTACACGGCGGTGATCGGCGTTGGGATCGGACCGTTCCGCCGCAAGCTGATGCGCTGGGGCGTGCGTCGCCTGCTGGAACTGGCCGACGCGATCAGCGTGCGCGATCAGCCGTCGTATCAGAGCGTGCTGGATTGGGGCATCCCGGCGGAGAAGGTCACGCTGGGGGCCGATCCCGCGATCGTGTATCTGCACACCCTGACCGAAGCGGCCAAGGTCTATCCGGCGCAGGTTTTGCCCGAACGCACGACGCCCGCCGTCGTGCCGGTCGCGGCAATCCACGCGTCCGGCAACGGCCAGCATCCACACACAGGCCGCCCCGTGATCGGGATTGCGGTGCGCGACTGGCCGCGCAAGTACGCCGTCAACCTGAGCGATCAGGAATACACCGCGCGCCGCGCGTGGCTTCAGCAGTTCTGGGTAGACCTGGCCGGCCGGCTGGTCGAAAGCCTGGATGCCGACATCCGGCTGATCCCCATGAACACCCTGCATATCGGCGTGGATGATCGCTGGCTGCAAGCCGATATCCGGCGGCAGGCGCGCCACCACGACCGGATTACCGCGCACAGCTATTCCTACACTGCCGGTGAGATCGCGGGGTTGATCGAAGGCTGCGACGTGCTGATTGGGATGCGCTTCCACTCGGTCGTGTTCGGAACAACGCTCGGCGTGCCGACGCTGGCAATCGATTACACCCAGGGCGGCGGCAAGGTCAGCGGCCATATGCACGCGCTGGAAATGGATAATCAGGTCGTCTCAATTGACCAGCTCGATCTGGAGCAGATGGTGAAGCTGGTCGAGCGCACGTTCAAACACCGCGTGGCGCTGACCGCTCAGCTTCAGCAGCAGGCGGCGGCGGTGCTGCCGACAGCCGAACGAACCGTCGCGACTCCGCTGCGGCTGGCGCTCGACAGCGCCCGGCGCGAGCAGCTTTCGCGGCCCGACGTGCTGTATACCAATTGAGCAAGGGGTAATGCGGGTCCTCGTCTGCCATAACTACTACACGACGCGCGCTGGGGAAGAGCGTGTCGTGGAAGAGGAATCGCGGCTGCTGCGCGAGCACGGGCACGAGGTGCGCCTGTTCACCGCTAATAACGCCGAGGCCGAAACGGACACCCTGCCCCAGAAGGCACGGCTGGCGCTCAACGCCGTGCACTCGCGCACGACCCGCGAACGGTTGGCCGCGCTGGTGGACGAATGGCGTCCCGACGTAGCCCACGTGCACAACACCTGGTTCCAACTCAGCCCGGCGCTCTACCTGGAGCTGCACGCCCGGCGCATCCCGATCGTGCAAACACTCCACAACTACCGCTGGCTGTGCGCCTCGGCCAGCCTCTACCGCGACGGGCACATCTGTCACGATTGTTTAGAAAAGCCGGGCGGGCGGCTGCACGCCGTCGTGCACCGCTGCTATCACGACAGCACAATCATGTCGGCCACGCTGGCCGCGACGCAGCTTTATGCACGCCGCCTGCGCCGCATCTACGACCGCCTGATCGACCGGATCATCGTGCAAACCGATTTCGTGCGCGATCTGTTCGTCCAGCAGGGCTTCGACCCGGCGCGGCTGGTGGTCAAGCCCAACTTCATGTATCCCAT
>JAAYCM010000115.1 GCA_012729765.1 Chloroflexota bacterium
AGGTACTCCAGGTGGACTTGGTCGTTCGTCCTGGTTTACCTTTTCATGCTTTACCGGTCAAAACCCCACCACTACCCATTAAGGAGTAGAAGTATGATTTCCAGGTTGGCTCGTCTTTCCGTGTTTATCAGCCTCGTTGCGCTCATGACTATGCCCCTCGCTAGCTGCGGCTACATTGGCCCAGAGAACATCTACGGAATTTCCACTGAAGATCACCAACTACTTTATCAGGCCCAAACAACGATCACGTCTCAGGTAGATTATCTGCTCGATGTAGAGATGTCTCTCGAAGGCCAGACGATTACCCTGAATATGGAAGGGGACGGCGGTTTTCTGATCGAGGAAGCCGAACTGCTGCCCGGCATGGTTTTCGCCATGACCGGCACGGCTCAAAATGATCAGGGAGTTTCGGGGAATATCAGCTTCGAGATTCGTACGGTAGATGGCGTGATCTATATGCTAAGTGAAAACCTGGATACCGGCGAAACGGATGGATGGCAGGCGATCGATCTGATGCAGGGCTTCGAGGATATGACGGGTGTGGACCTTGATGCACCAGCAGGCTCTGAGGAAAGTATTCTGTCAGAGCCTATTGGCACAGTCGATGAATTGGGTTTGGAGAAGTACACTACCGTTAGGTTTATCGGCGAGGAAGACGTGCGCGGGGTGGCGACGAAACATTTTCTGCTAGAAGTTGACCTGATGGCATTTCTACAATCCGAGGAATTTGCAGCTTACCTGATGTCGTCATCCGAAATGAGCGCGGAAATCGGCGCGGGACAGGGTGCGGTGGGGACTCTTGATCCACAGATGCTGGTTCCAGTGCTTAGAATTCTCATGCCAATGATCTTTCCGACGTTTGAGCTGAGCATCGATCAGTACATCGGAATTGATGATGGCTGGACACGGCGCTCGGAAACCGAGTTCAGCATGGTGATGGACCTATCCTCGCTGGCGCTGATGACCGCCGACCCCAGTGCTGCTGTGGAACCGATCGCTCTCTCGTTATATCTGAATACCTACTACCACGATTTCGAGGAACGGTTCGAGATCGAAGCGCCCGACGACGCCACCGTGATTCCCATGGGCGAGTTTCTGAACCCATTCGGGCAGTAGATAGCTGGGAATACAGCTCAGGGGCAATGTGATCCAGTCGTAGATCACGTTGCCCCTTCAAACAGTCTGTTGCCATCCAGATATAAGGCTAAAAGTCTGTGGGAGACGTAACATGGCTGATGTTTTTATCTCCTATGCACGTGAAGATAAAGATTTTTTGGGTCATCTGTGTGATGCTCTTGCTGAGTTCAACCTTGATACTTGGGTTGACTCAGAAGACATTATTCCAAGTGATAAATGGTGGGAAGCAGTTCAAGCAGGAATTGCTGGATCGGACAATTTTGTTTTTGTGATTAGCCCTTATTCGGCACATTCAGAGGCATGCTTCAATGAGGCTGCCTATGCCGACCAGATTCATAAGCGCATGCTGCCAGTTGTGTACTGCAACATAGACGATGATGCTGATCTGCCCCACCTGCACGCAACTCTACGAGAACGACATTGGATTTTCATGCGTGGGGAAGATGACTTCAATGAGGCGTTTCAAAAACTGATTGACGCCATCAATACGGATCTCCCTTATATCAAAAAGCACACTGAATATTTCCGCGCTGCCCAGGCGTGGAAAGGTGGCAGTGGGCCTCTGTTAAGTGGAAAGCGATTGAGGGTGGCTGAAGATTGGGTAGTTCAATCATCAGACAAAGAACCGACGTTGGCTAGCGAGCATCACGAATACTTTAACGCCAGCCGCCGGGCGCAACAAAGAACGCTGCGTATACTAATAGCGAGCGCTTTTGCCGCTGGGATAGTATTCCTTATTTTGGCAATCCTCGCATTCTGGCAAAGCCGCGTGGCCGAGGCCAACGCCGCTGAAGCGCGTCGCCAGGCCATTGAAACTAACAACCAGCTGCAAACAAACATCCTAATCAACAACACTATCGCGCAGCCTGTCGGGCCGAATCCTGAACAGCCCCTGCTGCTGGGGGCCGATCTCTGGGTAGTCAATAGCAGTGGGCAGATCTGGCAGTTGCGAGCCGATACCGGCCAGCCGCGCGCGGCCCCTGTGGAAGTAGGCAGCGAATTGTATCGCCCCGTGTACGACGGCAAATATTTGTGGGTTGGCAGTACCACAAGGGACAAGCTTGTTCGCCTCGATCCTCGCGACATTCAATCGGCAGAAATCGTTGATCTGGATGCACCCCCTTTGGCCTCACAGCCTATTGCCACAAATGGGACCTGGGTTTGGGCTCTCACGGGCAGTAGACTCATACCTGTGAACCGTGAAACGCTTGAGATCGGGGAGCCTGTTGAGGTTGGGCGCGATCCAAAATACCCGCTGTTCGATGGAACCTATATCTGGACCGTTGATGCTCGCGAGCTTAATCTATATCGCGTCCATGCCGAAACCGGTGAGACAGACGCTTTGTCCCTGGGCGGCAGCCCTCAGCAGCCTGTTTTTGCTGCAAGACAATTGTGGATTGCAGAGAGCGAGAACGGTCAACTTTTCCAGATTGATCCTGTATCACTATCGATCATACAGACTATGAAAATTGGGACTCGGCTCCATCTTCTGACGCAGGCCGGAGACTGGCTATGGGGAGCCGGAGCAGGGGCAAACGGCCAAAACGAGATCATACAAATCGACCTGTCAAACGGCACAATCCGGCAGCGGATACCGGTAAGCCAGCCGGTGCGCGCACTCTGTGTTCACGACGATACCTTGTGGGTCTACGAAAACGGGCAGGATGTCTATACGCTCGATCTGGACACGTATGAGCGCAAGTTCACGGTCGCCAACGTGAACGCCCATCGCCTGAGCGAACCTGTCTTCACTCCCGATTACACCTGGATTGCGGATAGGGCCGGTAATCGAATATACGCGATTACATCAGAGGGGGAGATTGTTCGCCAGCTTCCAGTGTGTGCAGGACCAACTGCACCCATTTTTGACGGCACAATGCTATGGGCAGGGTGCCGGGACGATCAAACTGTGGCGCGTATTCCCGCTCTGCTAGACTATCACGGCCAATCCTCCGGCATCGATCAGATTGGCGAAAACTATCGGCCCTATGCGCCCCTGCTACTCGATCAAAAACTGTGGATTGTTCAGGAAGCCGACGGTAAAGTGATTGTTTACGACACGCGCCCGCAGGATATCCGGCCCGAAACTCGCGCCTTCGAGGTAGGAGTCTATCCTTCACATCTCGTACCGGACTTGCCGTGGTTGTGGCTGACACATGATGATCCTGATCAGGGAATTGGCCTCTATCGCTTCGACAGCCGGCAAGTTGATGAGCCGAGGATTTACCACCTGGGGTCGAGCTGGCCGGACGCGGTTAAACTCGTCAACGAGAAAGTGTGGCTGCTTACAACGACCGATACGGCAAATCCCACCGATGATGACCTCTTACTTGTCGATCCTGCTACCGGCTCTGTCCAGGAGAGGATCGACCTGGGAGTCTATATCACCGGCCTCGTTGAGGACGGAGGCAGGGTGTGGGCAAATGTAATCAATATAAGTGGAGGCAGCCTATGCCAACTCGATATTGATACAGGTGCAAGTCTTGGCTGCACCCAACTTGAGCACCTGCCTGCTAGAGAGCCAGCAATCATTGGCGATTCGATCTGGGTCAGCGGTGCGATACCGGGCAGGCTTTTCGAAGGTGTATACCAGTCTTTATTTAGTGCCGAAGACAGCGAAGCTGAATTGCATATCACCGGGGCACTCTACGAATTTCGCCGCTCGGATGGGCAATTTATCCGCCAGATCGATTTGGATTACTCACCCTGGCTGCCGGTTCCTGCAGGGCCTTATCTTTGGTTTACTGCAGCGGACCGCACACCAACGCTCAATACTGGTTATAACCCTCTCAACCAGTCCAGGTTGGTGGCCCTGAATCCCGAAACTGGCGAAGTCGTTGAGACGTGGAATCCCTGCCCGCACATGCTGCCACCATTTTATGCGGGTGAACTGCTATACGCGGCCTGCATCGGTACTCCCGATTATCCCGGCGATTTGCTGGTTATCGATCCAGAAACCCTGATCGAAGTTCACAGGTATTCGGATCTGGGGCGCGGCGCGTGGCCCCTGGTACACCTGGGGGATTGGGTCTGGGCGGTATACCGGGACTCTGGGAATGTAGCTTTGTTGCGTCCCGAAACGGGCGAACTTGAACACCTCTATGGATTGGGGCAAGCGCCAACGCCGCCGGTATACGATAGCCAGCGCTATGTCTGGATCGCTAATACAGTTGACGCTACTGTACAGCGAATTTTGATGCCGGAATAGTCGCTATTTGAAAACTTGTTGGCCACTTTTGGCGAGTCAACTGCCGCGCCCGGCTTTGGCACACGGCCCACGCAGCCACTATAATCGCCTGCGGTCGTGGGCCAGGGCGCGACCGCGAGACGCCCTGCAAATTCCAGGAGAGAAAACGCCGATGACTCGCCGGGCTGGGGTTGTGCCGGTTGCGCTGCTGATTCTGGCGCTGCTGCTGGCGGCGTGTGGTGGAGACGATCCGCGCGACGTGATACAGGGAGAGCCGCTGCTCAGCACCACCTTTGACGATGACGCTGCATGGGAAACCGGCATGTTTCCAACGGGAGCCGACGAGCCGGACTCGTCGCTGGCGGTTGCTGAGGGGCGCTATCGCATCGATCACCGCGCCGGGCGCAGCTCGTCGTTTATCTGGGGCGCGGGCGGTGAGGCGTATGAAGATATCGTGATCGAGGTCGAGGCCGAGCAGCTCAGCCAGTTTGACGACAACCTCTACGGGATCGGCTGCCGCCTGGCGACGGATGACGACGGCGTGAGCAGCGGCTATATGCTGCTGATCAGCGGCGACGGGCATTTCGGGATCGCCCGGCTGGATGGCGAGACGCTGACTTTTGTGCTGGAATGGCGGCAGTCAGACGCGATCCATGAAGGCCGGGCGCAGAATACGCTCCGCGCAATCTGTTTCGAGGACTACCTGGCGCTGTACGCCAACGGCGAATTTTTGGGCGATGCTGCCGACAGCACCTACCGCCAGCCGGGGCAGGTCGGGCTGGTGGCCGGGGTGAATCGTGAGAACAGCGTCAGTGTGCTGTTTGACGATCTGGCTGTGTATGGGGCCGCGCTCGAAGACTAGGGATATCTGGACCGGAAAACAAAAAATCCCGCGCCCTCAGCCAGGGTACGGGATTTTTGATTCACCTATGGGCTTTACTGCTGTTCGGCGTCCGCCGGCTCGACCTTGTTCTCGACGCGGCGGATCACCGGCCCGCTCTCGATCTGGCGGAAGTCGATGTCCTCATTCTCGTTGAGGAAGATCTCTACCAGGTCGCCCTGCTTGAACTCGCCCTTCAGCAGGCGCACGCTCAGCGGGCTTTCGACGTAGCGCTGGAGCGCACGGCGCAGCGGGCGCGCGCCGAACTGCGGGTCGAAGCCGATGCGGGCCAGGCGGGCACGCGCTTCCTCGGTCAGCGCCACGTAGAGGCTCTGCTCTTCCAGGCGCGCGGCGATGTCAAGCATCTGCAAATCGACAATCCGCTCGACATCTTCCACCGACAGCGGCTGGAAGATGATGATCTCGTCGATCCGGTTGAGGAACTCTGGCCGGAACGCCCGGCGCAGCGCCTCTTCGATCTTCTTGTGGTCCGCCGCTACCTCAGGCTCGCTGCCAGACACGAAGCCCAGCGCGCCGCCCTTGGTGGCGAATTCGGTCCCCAGGTTGCTGGTCATGATGATGACCGCGTTACGGAAGTCCACCACGCGTCCCTGACCGTCGGTCATGCGCCCGTCGTCCAGAATCTGCAGCAGCGCGTTCCAGACTTCGGGGTGGGCCTTCTCGATCTCGTCGAACAGGATCACGCGGTACGGGCGGCGGCGAACACCTTCGGTCAGCTGGCCGCCCTCTTCATAGCCGACATAGCCCGGCGGGGCGCCGAACAGGCGGCTGACGGTGTGCTGCTCGCGGTACTCACTCATGTCCACGCGCAGCAGGGCGTCCTCGTCGTCGAACATGAACTCGGCCAGCGCCTTCGCCAGCTCGGTCTTACCGACGCCGCTCGAACCCAGGAAGATGAACGATCCGATCGGGCGGCGCGGGTCCTTGAGGCCGCTGCGCGCGCGGCGAATGGCGTCCGCGACGGCGGAGACAGCCTGCTCCTGGCCGATGATCCGCTCGTGCAGCACTTCTTCCATGCGCAGCAGCTTGGCGGCTTCGGTTTCCAGCATCTGGTTGACCGGGATGCCAGTCCACTGCGCTACGACTTCGGCGATGTCGTTCTCGTCTACGATCTCGTCCAGCGTGTGCTCGTGCTGCCACCGCTCGCGCTGGTCCTCATAATCCTGTTCCAGCTTGAGCCGCTCGGACTTGATCATCGCGGCGCGCTCATAGTCGCGCACCAGGCTCGACTCTTCCTCTTCGGCAGCCAGCCGGTCCAGCTCGCGCTTCATGTCCTTTAGATGGTCGGGCATGGAGTAGAGCGCCACGCGCAGCTTGGACGCGGCCTCGTCCATCAGGTCGATGGCCTTGTCTGGCAGCTTGCGGTCGGTGACGTAACGGTGGCTCAGGCGAGCCGCCGCCACAAGCGCCTGATCGGTGTAGGTGACTTTGTGGTGCGCTTCATAACGATCGCGCAGGCCGCGCAGCATCAGGATCGTCTCTTCGACGTCCGGCTCCTCGACAAAGACCGGCGCAAAACGGCGGTCCAGCGCGGAGTCGCGCTCGATGTACTGGCGGTATTCGTCCAGCGTGGTCGCGCCGATGCAGTTCAGCTCGCCGCGCGCCAGGGCCGGCTTCATCATGTTGCTGGCGTCCAGCGCGCCCGAAGCCGCGCCCGCCCCGACGACCTGATGCAGCTCGTCGATGAACAGGATGATCTCGCCCTCAGAGCGCTGTATCTCCTCGATGGCGGCTTTCAACCGCTCTTCGAACTCGCCCCGGAACCGGCTGCCGGCGATCATGCCGCCCAGGTCCAGGCTGACAACGCGCTTACCCATCAGGATTTCGGGCACGTCGTTATCGGCGATCTTCTGCGCCAGCCCCTCGACGATGGCCGTCTTGCCGACGCCCGCCTCACCGATCAGGACCGGGTTGTTCTTGGTGCGGCGGCTGAGAATCTGGATCACGCGCAGGATTTCTTCATCGCGCCCGATCACCGGGTCCAGCTTGCCTTCCATCGCGAACTGGGTCAGATCGCGGCTGTACTTCTCCAGGGTGCGATAGCGCGCTTCGGCCTGCGGATCGGTGACGCGCTGGCCGCCCCGGATTTCCTTGATCACGTCCTGGACGCGCTCCTTGCTCACCCCGGACTCGGCCAGGATGCGCGCAACGGCGGTGCGCCGCTCGCTGAGGATTGCCAGGAAGAGGTGCTCGGTGCTGATATATTCGTCCTTGAGGCTGTTGGCCGCCTCATTGGCGACATCGACCACGCGCTTGACGCGCGGCGTGATGAAGACCTGCCCGGCCCCACCGCCGTAGATGGCGGCCTTTGGGCTGGCGCGCAGCACTTCATCCAACCGCTGGCGGATGTTCTCCTGGTCCACATTCAGCTTTTCGAGAATCTGGGGGATAACGCCGCCGGGCTGTTCCAGCAGAGCGAGCAGCATGTGCTCGGTGTCTACTTGATTGTGCCCGTAGCGCTGCAAGATTTCGTAAGCACGCACGGCTGCATCCTGCGCGCGCTCGGTAAATCGGTCAAATCGCATCATATGGGCTGCTGTCCTTCTAGCTAACGTTACAACGGGTGTCCCAAGGGAAGCTCAGAATACTCCCGGCGGGAGTTCTGTGTGCTGTTGATAGCGTGTGTAGCGGGCACTCCCCACCACGAGCCTTTTCGTAGTACGCTAACAGTGTACATCGAAACAGCCCGGCGGGCTATCAGAAACGTGTAGGAACTGCGCCAGAAGCGCAATAGCAAAACGACTAATTATCGCGCATGATGCGCATATCATTGAGCAGCCGCTCGGACCGCGCGATCAGATGATCGAGCAGATCGAAGATGTCGCGCAGCGTCGCCCCGGCCAGGCTGATCCGCCCGCTGCGCGCTTCCTGAAGCTGATCCAGGCTGTGCCAGGGATTCTCGCCCTGGGCCGTGATCTGCACGATCACGATGATGCCGGCCATCACCAGCGGCAGATAGACGTGTTCCAGCGAGAGCGGCGCATGTCCCTGGATCGCCGCGACGATGTTCGACGCGTAGCGCGCCTGCTCGTCCATGTCGCCCAGATCGGCGCGGGTAGTGACGGCCACCATATGCAGGCCCAGCCGGACAGCGTCATGCAGGGCATCGGGGTAGAGCGCTTTGATCAGGCGTTCCTGGTCCTCGACAATGGGCGGGTTATAGGCCATCAGCCAGCACAGCCGCTCGAACCAGCGGCTTTCGATCAGCGCGAAGCCGGACTCCAGGTCCAGCCCGTCGGCCATGGCATAGGTCAGCAGCTTGGTGATGAAGATCGCCTCGCCGGGATGCAGCGGCAGACCGGCCTCGCCGAAGACTTCCTGGGTGTGACTCAACAGAATCTCGTACAGAATCCGGCGGTTCATCAGCTTGGCATAGCGCAGCGCCTCAGGCGCCATCGCGCGCGCCTGTTCCTGCTGGCGGGCGAGATCGGCGGTCGCCCACAGGGTTTCATAGCGCGGCGCGGGGATACTGCCCTGGAATGGGACATGGCCGGGCAGCACATCGAAGGTGGCGCACAGATGGCCGCCGTTCTCGACGCGCGCCAGAAAACCCACATCGCGCAGCACCGTAATGCGGAAGGGCGAGATCGCCAGGATGCTCGGCGGCGGCCCGCCAGAGAGCGGACGCACGGCGCGGAAGCGCTCCGGCTTCTGCACCTGGACGCGCGACAGCAGCGGAATATCGCTGCCGGCCTGGGTCGGCAACTCCGGCGTGAGCGGAATATGCAGCAGGCCGCACTCGCCACCGGGCAGCGTCAGCGCGAGCCGGGGTTTGGGCGTAAACACGTTGAGCAGGTTGCCCGCCGGATCGACGGGCGGCGTCCGGAACGACAACTGCAAGCCGAGCGGCTGGTCGATCAGGCTTTGCAGCAGCAGCAAGCCTTCGAACGGCTGGCCGATGGTGGTCGCGCCGGGGAAAACACCAAACGCGCAGTGGAGCACATCGTCAACGGTCAGGCGTTCCTCTGCGAGCTGGCCGAGAATGTCCGGGTAGAACGCTTCGCTCATGGGGTTCCGTTTTGTGTTGGGCCGTGACTGGCAGTCCTCTGCCGCCCCGGACTGTCCTATCTCCTATTCTCATTATAGTCTGAACTGCCACCACACGCGACCGCTACGCGGTCCCTATTGGCTCTGCTCGGCCACCGACGCGATCAGCGCCTGCTTGAGCTTCCACAGCCGGTCGGTCAGCGAAACGTGGTAGATGTGCGGGTTGAGCAGGCGGCGGACGCCGGGGTCCAGGCGCTCGACATCCTCGCGGCGCTGCTGCCGGATCGCCTCGATATCGGGCAGATCGTAGACCAGCCTGCCCCCGTCCAGAATCGGGATCAGCAGCGGCTCGATGCGCGTGATCTCGTCCTGCGCCAGAACCCGGCTCTTGGTGTGGTCGGATGGGTGGCGCAGCAGTATAGTGTGCATCGCCTGCGGGTCCTCGTCTTCGGTGCCCAGCAGATCGGCGGTTGCTTTGCCGCGCCGGTCGTAGACGCGCCAGGCGCACTTGTGGCCGGGGTTGGGCGTCTTGTCGGCTGAGTCCGAAATCTTGATCGCGGGCTTCCAGTGGCCGCCGTCGCAGACCGCCACCAGCTTATAGACGCCGCCCAGCGCCGGATCGCCCCAGGACGTGATCAGGCGCGTGCCGACGCCGAATGCCAGCCGGTTGATGACGTGGTCGGCGTCCATCTCCCAGCGCGGCGCTTCCTCGCGAATCTGCGTCATGATCTGCCAGATCACCAGCTCGTCCAGGTTGCTGGAGAGCACGATCGTCGTAGCGGGGAAGCCGGCATCGTCCAGCATCTTCGCGGCGCGGATGCTGAGATAGGCCAGGTCGCCGGAGTCGAGGCGGATGCCGACCGGCTCATATCCTTTGCGGCGCAGTTCTTCGAAGACGGTGATCGCGTTGGGCACGCCGCTTTCGAGCGTGTCAATCGTATCGACCAGCAGCAGGCAGTCATCGGGATACACGTCGGCGTAGGCCCGGAACGCGCCCAGCTCGCCCATGCCCAGCGCCATAAAAATCTGGACCATACTGTGGGCGTGGGTGCCCTTCGGCGGGTAGCCGAGCACGCGCGAGATGCCGACATTCGACGTGTAGTCCGCCCCGCCGATCAGCGCCGCACGTGCCCCGGCGTTGGCCCCCAGACCCTGCGCGCGCCGCATCCCGAATTCCAGCATCAGCCGCCCGCCGCCGCTCTGGCGGATGCGTGCCGCTTTGGTGGCGATCAGCGTCTGGAAGTTGAGCTGGTTGAGCAGCGCGGTTTCGAGCAGTTGGGCCTGGACAATCGGCCCCTGCACAACGGTCAGTGGCACATTGGGATGCACCACGCGCCCTTCGGGGATCGCTTGCAGGCTCAGCCCGTCGAAGCTGCCGTTCTCGCCCAGCCAGGCCAGGAAATCGTCGTCGAACATGCGCCGCCCGCTGTTGGTGCGCAGGCTGCGCAGATATTCCACGTCCTGCGGGCCGATGCGTGCGGTCCGCATCCAGTCGAGCAGCCATTCCAGCCCGGCGTTGATACAGAATCCGGCCTTGTGCAGGCCGTAATCGGGATAGCTGCGGAAGAAGTGATCGAACTGCACTTCTTTTTCGTGCAGGCCCATGCGGTAATACAACTGGGCCATCGTAAGCTGGTAGTGATCGGTAAACAGAATACCTTCTGCGATCTGCTGCTCGGCGTCGTTCATGCTTTCCTCCGTGTGTATGGCTCCCTCTGATTATAGCCACCCCCGGCGGTGGGCGGCGGAATATCTTTGGGCCGGGTTTGGCCGTATAATGACGGCGAGTCGTGCGGCAGCGGGGCCAATCACGCTCGCCGGGAACTTTGCGCGCCGGTTCTACGTCCTGATTATGTATGATCCGTGCACGGCTGTAGAGTCTTGTTCAGGGAGCTGGAATGTGAACCGCATACACATCCTCTTGCGAAGCATCGGATTTTTAGTGGGCGCGGCGCTGCTGTCGATGGTGGGCAGCGCGCTGGCGCAGACCGGCCAGGATGATCTGCCGCCGCACGTGATCGACGTGTGGCCCTATCCCGGCGAAGAAGTCCCACCGGGCGAGGCGGTCATCATCACGTTCGACCAGGCGATGGACGCCGCCAGTGTCGAGGCCGCGTGGCAGATCGAGCCGCCGGTGTCCGGCAGTTTCAACTGGCTGGACGAGCACACCGTCGCGTTCCTGCCGGAAGGCGGCTGGGAGCGTGCCACCCGCTACCAGGTCACGCTGGGGACCGGCGCGCAGGCGGCCAACGGCCTGGCGCTGGAGCAGCCCTACGACTTCCATATACAGACGGTCGGCTATCTCGAAGTCGCAACCGTGATCCCCGCGCCGGATGCCGAGGGCGTGGATGCTGACGCGACCATCGCTGTGTCGTTTAACCGCCCGGTCGTGCCGCTGGTTTCGACCGAACAGCTTGCCGATCTGCCCAGCCCGCTCAGCTTCGAGCCGGAGATCGAAGGGTCGGGCGAGTGGGTCAATACCTCGCTCTACGTCTTCACGCCGGACAAGCCGCTAAACGGCGGGACGACCTTCACCGCGCGCGTCGCCGCCGGGCTGACCGATGTCACCGGCTCGACGCTGCGCGAGGACTACGCCTGGCAGTTCAGGACGCTGCCGCCGCAGGTGCTCAACGTCCAGCCCTATCAGGGCGCGACCGGCATCCCGCTGGAGGCGCGCCCCTCGGTCGAGTTCAGCCAGCCGATGGATCGCCCCAGCACCGAAGAGGCGTTCCTGCTGATCCACAACGGTGAACGCGTGCCGGGATCGTTCGAGTGGAGCGAAGACAGCCGCCTCCTGACATTCGTGCCGGATGGTCCGCTGGAAATCGAATCGATGTATTCGCTCAGCGTCGCGCCGGGTGCGCGCAGCGCCAGCGGCGAGGCGACCCTGGACACCGGCATCACCTACACCTTTCAGACGGTGCCCTATCCCGGCATCGAGACGACGTATCCCCGCAACGGCGAGCAGGGTGTGCAGCCGGGCAGCGGCCTGAGCATCACGTTCAAATCGCCGATGAACACCGCAACGTTTGAGGACAAGGTGCAGTTCGTGTCGCCGGAGCAGGTCGAGTGGAAACCAGTCGTCCAGGGGCCGCAGGGACTCTACCTGGACTTCGCCTCTCAACCGGAGACGACCTACATCATCACCTTCCGGGCCGGGGCCGAGGACGTCTACGGCAATCCGATCCAGACCGATCACACCTTCACTTTCACCACCGGCAAGGTCGAACCCTGGGCCACGCTGCCCCTGCCGGAGCGCTTCGCGCTAACCAGCGCCTACCGCGACGACACGCGAATTGTGATGGGCGTCCAGGGCAAGCCGACGGTCGATTTCCGGCTCTATCGCGTCGAGACGGAGCAGATCGGGCTGGCGATGCGCGCCTACTACGACGAGAAGGAAACCCGGCTCACCCGCCCGGAGAATCTGGTGCGCGAGTGGTCGCAGCAGCTTGAACCCGGCCCCAGCCAGTATGGCGTGGATGACGTGCTGCTGGCCTCGGACGAAGGCGGCAAGCTGCCGCCCGGCGTCTACTATCTGCAAGCGCGCGCACCCAACAACAGAAGATATCCAGAGGTAGCCGGGCTGGGTGTCGTAACGGCCAACCTGACGGTCAAGCGCGGCCCCGGCGAGATGCTGGTCTGGGTGACGGACCTGCAAAGCGCCGAGCCGGTGGTCGGGACGAGTGTGCGGCTGTACAACATCGAGGGGCGCCTGATTGCCAGCGGCGAAACCAACGAAGAGGGTATCTTCCGCACGGCGGTGCAGACCGACTCGCCCGACGATTTCGTGTATGCCATCGCCGAGGGGACCGATGTCTACGGCGTGTGGCATTCGTGGAGCGAGGCGGACCTGCCTGATACCGCCGGGTATCTCTACACCGACCGCCCGATCTACCGCCCCGGCCAGAAGGTCTACTTCCGGGGGGCCGTGCGCGACCGGCAGGATATGAATTACAGCCTGCCCGAAGGCGAGACGGTCTATGTCACGATTGACGTGAACTGGGGATCGCTGCGCCTGTTCGAGGGCGAGCTGCCGCTGAGCGAGTTTGGCACCTTCGACGGCGAGATCGAGCTGCCCGAAGATATCGAGCTGGGGAATGCCAGCATCGTCGCGCGCTATCGCCACGACTATGATGCCAGCGTCAACTTCACCATCGCCGAGTTCCGCACGCCGGAATATCGCGTCGATGTCACGCCCGACAACCTGTCAATCGTCCAGGGCGACCCGCTGCGCGCCATCGTAGGGGCGTCCTACTACTTCGGCGGGCCGGTGAGCGACGCCGACCTGACCTGGAACGCGATCGGCCAGACGGCCTACTTCCAGTACACCGGGCCGGGGCGCTACACCTTTACCGACTCGGAGCAGGAATACTTTAGCTGGGTCCAGATCGGCAGCGGTTCTGAGCCGACCGACACCAGCGGCCAGGTACTGATCAACCTGGAAGATACCGACGCGCCCTCGATCCGCCCGATGACAATCTCGCTCGAAGCCGAGGTGGTGGACGAGAGCGGGCAGTACATCAGCGGGCGCACGTCGGTGCTGGCCCATCCCGCCAATGTCTATGTCGGGCTGCGCTCGGAGCGTTACTTCGGGCGCGAGAACACGCCGTTTGCAATCGACCTGATCGCGGTCACGCCGGAGAGCGAGCCGATCGCCGGGCAGGAGATCGATCTGACGCTGGTCGAGATTCGCTGGGAGCGCATGCCGGTCGAAGGTGAGTTCGGCCAGTATCGCTGGGAGCGCCGGGAGATCGAGGTCGAAACCGGCGATGTGACGACTGGCAGCGACGGCACGGCGCACTACAGTTTCACCCCGCCGCAGGCCGGAATCTACCAGGTGCGTGCTCAGGTGCGCGACGCGCGCGAGCGGATCAACCGCAGCTCGCTGCGCTTCTGGGTGACAGGCAACAGGCCGGTGTGGTGGGGCGAGCCGAGCGACACGATCGATCTGATCGCGGACAAGGAAGCCTACCAGCCGGGCGATACCGCGCAAATCCTGGTCCCGGTGCCGTTCAGCGGCGAGTCCTACGCGCTGGTGACGGTTGAGCGGGCGGGCGTGCAGCAGTATGAAGTCGTGCGCGTCGAAGGCTCGACCCTGCTCTACGACCTGCCGATCACCGAAGCCCACGTGCCGACCGTCTACTTCACGGTGACGCTGGTCAAGGGCGTGGACGAGGAAAGTGCCAACCCATCCTACCGCGTTGGCACGATCCAGCTTCCGGTAACGCCTGTCAACCAGCGGCTCAATGTGACGGTCACACCGTCGGAGATGCTGGCCCAGCCGGGCGACACGCTCACGCTCGACGTCAAGACGACCGACGCGCGCGGTGAGCCGGTCAGCGCCGAAGTGGGCGTAACCCTGACCGATCTCGCCATCCTGTCGCTGCTGCCGCCCAACAGCATCCCGCTGGAAGAGGCGTTCTATGGCCGGCAGTCCAACTACGTCTATACCGGCGTGGCGCTCGACGCGCTGCTGGATACGATGTCGGACGAGCTTTTGCAGCAAAAGGAGCGTCTGCAAGCTGCCGCTGCACCGGGGGCCGCCCCGATGCCCACGATGACCGCCGGGTTTGCGATGGATACCGCCGTAGAAGAGTCCGCGATGGCGGATGGCGCAGCTCAGAATGCCGCGCCCGAAGTGACGATCCGGCAGGACTTCCAGCAGACGCCGCTGTGGGCCCCGCGCGTGGTGACGGATGCAAGCGGGCAGGCGACGATCAGCGTCACGCTGCCGGACAATCTGACCACCTGGCATCTGGATGCGCGCGGACTGACCGCCGAGACACAGGTCGGTGACGCCGCTCTGGACGTGATGAGCACCCTGCCGCTGCTGGTGCGCCCGGTCGCCCCGCGCTTTTTCGTGGAAGGCGATCGCGTGCGGCTGGCGAGCGTGATCAATAACAACACCGGCGCGGTGCAGACGGTCGAAGCGATCTTGCAGGCGACCGGCGTCACGTTCGAGAGCGACGAAACGCAGTCGGTCACCATCCCCGCCGGGCAGCGCGCCCGCGTCGAGTGGATGGTCACGGTCGAAGATGTGCCGTTCGTCGATCTGACCTTCATCGCCATCGGCGCGGACGGCTATCAGGACGCGACCAAGCCGACTCTCGCGACCGGGCCGGACGGCACGATCCCGGTGTATCGCTATACCGCACCAGACACGGTCGGGACGGGCGGCGTGCTGCGTGAGGAAGGCGCGCGCACCGAGGCGATCAGTCTGCCGCCGCGCCTGGACGCCGACCAGGGCGAGCTAACCATCCAGGTCGATCACTCGCTGGCCGCGACCACGATCGACGCGCTGGACTATCTGCGCAACTTCGAGCACCAGTGCATCGAGCAGACGGTCAGCCGCTTTCTGCCCAATATCATGACCTATCGCGCGCTCAAGGACCTGGGCCTGGACGATCCGGAGCTTGAGGCCAAGCTGCGCGACGCGCTCGACTTTGCGCTCAACAAGCTCGCCAACGAGCAGAATCCCGATGGCGGCTGGGGCTGGTTTGGCGGGATGGAGAGCAATTCCTACGTCACCGCCTACGCCGCGCTGGGCCTCATCGAGGCGCGCAGCGCCGGGTTCGATCTCGATACGGCGATGGTCGATCGCGCGCTCAACTATGTGCGCGGCGCGTTTGTCCGCCCCGGCATCGATACGCCGGTTTGGGAGCTGAACCGCCAGGCATTCTACAGCTACGTGCTGGCGCGCGGTGGCTGGGATGTCAGGCCGGAATTGGACGCCCTGCACCAGCAGCGGCTGGAGATGGACTACTGGGCGCGGGCGTTCATGCTGATGGCCTATCACGAGCTTGATCCCGGCAGCGCGCAGATCGCCGATCTGGTCAGCGACCTGCAAACCGGCGCGATCCTCTCGGCCACCGGCGCGCACTGGGAAGAGGACGAGATCGACTGGTGGAACTGGAACAGCGACACGCGCACGACCGCGCTGGCTCTGGCGGCGCTAACCCGCGTCCAGCCGCAGAGCGATCTGCTGCCCAACGTCGTGCGCTGGCTGATGGTCGCGCGCCGGGGCGATCATTGGGAGACGACCCAGGAAACGGCCTGGGCGGTCATGGGCCTGACCGACTGGATGGTCGCCAGCGGCGAGCTGCGCGGCAGCTATGACTACGCCGTCACGCTCAACGGTGACGTGCAGGTCGAAGGCACGGTCACGCCCGACACGGTGCGCGAGGGCCAGACGCTCCGCGTCCAGGTACGCGATCTGCTGCGCGACGAGGCCAACCGCCTGATCCTGATCCGGGGTGAGGGCGAGGGCGTGCTCTACTACTCAGCCCACCTCAAGCTGCGGCTGTGGGCGTCTGAGGCGAAACCGATCAGCCGCGGCGTCAGCGTCAGCCGCGAGTATTTCGTGGAAGACAAACCGGGCGAGCCGGTCACCAGTGCGCAGGTCGGCGACGTGATCACGGTGCGAGTTACGCTCACGCTGCCGCAGAGCATCTACTACTTCGTGCTGGAAGACCCGATCCCTGCCGGGACCGAGCCGGTGGATACCTCGCTGTTGACCACGAGCCAGCTCAACGAGCCGCCGGCGCTGTATCCTGACGACGAGCCGTACTACTGGTTCTGGGGCTGGTGGTATTGGGATCATACCGAGATGCGCGACGAGAAGGTGAATCTCTACGCCGACTTCCTGCCGGGCGGCACCTACACCTACACCTACCAGGTGCGGGCGACCGTCCCCGGCGAGTTCCAGACCATGCCCAGCCACGCCTACGCGTTCTACTTCCCCGAAGTCTTTGGGCGCGGCGCGGGCACACTCTTCACCATCGAGCCGGAGAGCGGGCCGGAGCAGGTCGAATAACCCGCCCGGCACGATCCATGTGAATCAAAACAGGCCCCTTGCGGTATACCAGGGGCCTGTTCGTTTTCAGATGCAGGATGCTTACAGCGACAGCACGATCAGCGCCATCGCCGCGAACGGCACGGCAAACAGGAATACCGCCGCGTAGAGTTTGCTGTCGAAGCGCAGGTGCATGAAGAACATCACGACCAGCAGCACCTTCGCCGTCGAGAGCGCCACCAGCGGCCCGACAATCGAGAAGGGAACGTCGATGTAGGTCAGGGCGACTTCAACGGCGGTGATGATCGCCAGCGCGACAAACACGCCGATATACGTCATGCGGTGCGAGTGCTCGTGCACCGGGCGGGACGCCGGCCAGAAGTTGGCCCGCAGCATCTCCAGCGGCGACGGGCGCGGCCCGGTTTCGACCTCGGCTTCAGGCTCGAACGGCGCAGCGTCGCGCTGCCAGGGCAGCCGCTCGTCGGCCACATCCGGGCGGCGCGAGAGCACCAGCCACAGCGGGACGAGCGCGACCAGGTTGCCGACCGCGCCCGCGATCGTGCCCAGCAGCGCCGCGAGCCACTCGTTGACCCGCTTGTTCGCTGCCAGGATCGGCGTCACGACGCCGCCGATCAGCGCGCCACTCATCGCCCAGAACAGAATCAGAAGTACCAGCGATTGATCCATGCGCTTGCTGCCCCTAGTGAATCAGGTAGATGACCGTGAAGAGCACGATCCACACGACATCGACGAAGTGCCAGTACAGCCCGAACAGCTCGACGCCCAGGTAGTTGTCGGCGGAATACGTGCCCTGCCGCGCCTTGATCAACAGCAGCGCCAGCCATGCCACGCCGCTGAACACGTGCAGACCATGAAAGCCGGTCGTCAGGAAGAAGGTCGTCCCGAAGATCGTATCGACGGTGATGTCGTGGTGCATCAGCTCGTACCACTCGAACGCCTGGATGCTGAGGAACACCACGCCCAGCACGAGCGTGACCAGCATCCAGTTGCGGAAGACGCGCCGGTCGTTGGACTGGATCGCTTCCAGTCCCATCACGACCGCGAAGCTGCTGACGATCAGCACCGTCGTGCCAACGGTGGCGAGCGGCAGGCTGAGGACCTCGTAGGCTTCCTCGAAGCCGTGCTCGATCTTGAAGGCGATGAACGCCCCGATCAGCGACGCGAAGAACATCACTTCCGAGGCCAGGAAGGCCCACATGCCGAGCTTGCGGTCGTTAAGCTGCGGCAGCCAGTTGGGATGCAGATCGATTTCCGGGAAGCTGCCCATCTTCCACACGCCAAACGCCACCACCGGCACCGCCAGGATCAGCATCCAGGGCATGATCACCGACAGTACCAGCAGCATCGCCCCCACGCCCACGATGAAGGGCGCGTAGGATGGCGGCGGCAGGTGGATCTCCTCGTGGCCTGGCGTGTCGTCGTAGGCCGGCTCGAACTCGTGCGTTAAGATGTCCGGCTCGCCAACGGCGTCCGGCACGGTGCGAACGTTACCGCTCATGCGTGCTCCCCCTCTGGCGCGAGGCCCAACCGCGCGTCGCGCGCCGGACGGCGGCTGTGCACGACCGGCGCCTGTTCATAGTTATACTCCGGCGGCGGCGAGGTCGTCGTCCATTCCAGCGTGTCGCCTTCCCACGGATCGCTACCGGCTGGCTCGTGGTTCAGGGCGCTGCGGATCATGTTGTAGATCAGGATCATGATCGACACGCCCATGATGATCCCGCCGACCGTAGACAGCACGTTGAGATCGGTCCAGCCCCGGTCGGCGCCATAGTCGTAGATGCGGCGCGGCATCCCCCACAGGCCCAGGATGTGCATCGGGAAGTAGGTGATGTGGAAGCCGACGAAAATCGTCCAGAACTGGAGCTTGCCCAGCTTCTCGTCCAGCTTGTAGCCGAACATCTTCGGCCACCAGTAGTACAGCCCGGCGAAGATGCCGAACGCGCCACCGCCGAACAGCGTATAGTGCAGGTGCGCCACCATCCAGTACGAGTCGTGAACCTGCTCGTCAATTGGCAGAATGGCCTGGAACACGCCCGTGATGCCGCCGATCAGGAACGACACCAGGAAACCGATGGCGTAAAGCATCGGCGTATCGAAGTGAAGCGAGCCGCCGATCATGGTGAAGACCCAGTTGAAAACCTTCACCCCGGTCGGCACGGCAATCAGCATGGTCGAAAAGACGAAGATCGCCTCAACCGTCGGGGGCAGGCCGACCGTGAACATATGATGCGTCCACGTGCTGAAGCCGAGCACGCCGATTGCGATCGTCGAGATCACCAGCGCGGGATAGCCGAAAACCGGCTTGCGCGAGAAAACCGGCAGGACTTCCGACACAATACCCATCGCCGGCAGAATGATGATGTATACCGCCGGGTGCGAGTAGAACCAGAAATAGTGCTGCCACAGCACCGGGTCGCCGCCGGCGGTCGCGTTGAAGAACTGCGTGCCGAAGTTGCGGTCCGCGATCAGCATCATAAAGCCGCCGGTCAGCATCGGCGTCGCCAGCAGGATCATGAAGCCCATCGTGAGCGTCGTCCAGGCGAACATCGGCATCTTCATCAGGTTCATGCCTTTGGCGCGCATCCGCAGGATGGTCACGATGAAGTTGACCGAGCCGATCAGCGACGAGGTGCCGACCAGCGCCAGGCCCAGCAGCCACAGGTCCATTCCATTGCCCGGCGAGTATTCCTTACCGCTCAGCGGGGGATAGGCGGTCCAGCCGCCCGCTGCTGCGCCGTCGGGGGCCAGAAAACCACCGTAGACGATCAGCCCGCCGAACAGGAACAGCCAGTAGCTCAGCGCGTTCAGCCGGGGGAACGCCATATCGCGCGCGCCGATCAGCAGCGGCACGATATAGTTTGCCAGCCCCGCGCCCATCGGGATCACGAACAGAAAGACCATCGTGGTCCCGTGCATCGAGAAGAGTTGGTTATACAGCTCGGCATCGACGAGCTGCTGGCCGGGCGCGGACAGCTCCACGCGCATGACCTGTGCCAGGGCGATCCCGACCACGAAAAACGTGAACGCGGTCAGGACATACATGATCCCGATCTTCTTGTGATCGACGGTGGTAATCCACGCCGCCAGCCCGCTCGGACGCGGGGCTGCGGTGGCGCGTGCAGTGGATGTGATCGTTGCCATGCTCAGAAGTCTCCAAGTCTTTTCACAGCTAACTGGTCCGGGCTAGCTGCCCTGGGCCATCAGATAGGCGATCAGGTCGGCCAGACCTTGCGCGTCAAGGCGTTGGCCGTAGTCCTGAGGCATGATGCACTGCGACCAGCCTTCGGCCAGGTGCTCGCACGGCAGCAGGATCGACTCGCGCAGGAAGTGTTCGGCATCCTCGCCCTCGTACTCGACCGCGTCCTCGACCGCGTCCTCGACCATGCGCTCCAGGGCCGGACCAGACGGTTGATCGTCCAGGCCGTGACAGGCGTTGCAGGCCAGATCGGTGAAGATCTGATTGCCCCGCTCGGCGTCACCTTCCGGCAGTTCGGTTTCCATGTCGGTACCGATTGGCTCGAAGTCCGAGGCGCTCGCCATCGTGTCGGCCAGCCACGTGTCGAACTCCGCCGGCTCCATTACGTCTACTTCGAGCAGCATGTTATAGTGATTCAGACCGCAGTATTCGGCGCACTGGCCGAGATACCTGCCGGTCTGGTGTACATCCAGCCACATCGTATTGATGTAACCGGGTACTGCATCCACTTTACCGGCCAGATCGGGCACCCAGAAGCTGTGCTGCACGTCGGTGGATGTGATGCGCAGCAGGACGTTCCGGTTGGCCGGGATCTTCAGCTCTTTGGTGGTCGTGATCCCGGTCGGCTCGTCTTCGCTCAGATAGTAGCGGAAGTCCCAGTTGAACATATAGCCGATGACATCGACTGTGAGATCAGCAGCCGTCTCCTCGCTGTCGGCCTCGGCCTGATACTCGGTATTTAGCGCGCGCAGCGTCAGGAAGAACAGCACCGCGATAATCATGAACGACAGTACGGTCCAGACGATCTCCAGTGAGGTTCGGCCATGCACCTGTTCGGGCATCTCGTCGTGCGAGCGCCGCCGGTAGCGAATGATAGCAAACAGGATCAGCCCCTCGACCAGAAGGAAGATCGGGATGGCGATCCAGAGTGTGATTTTGAACAGCTCGTTAATGGCCTCGGCCCCTGCGCCGCCCTCAGATGGGCCGTGTGCCCAGACCGCAGCCGGCAGTGCCAGCACCCACAGGAGTGCCCCAACCAGCAGGGCGAGTGAAATCCGACGGTATTGCACGTTGCGCTTCATTCAGATCTTCCTGGTTTGACCCATAACACAAACTAACCGGGCTGAGTAGGATGCGCACTAAAAAAACTCATTGAAGTGCCTTCAAAAAGGTTGTTGTAGCTTTGCAATGTGCAGCAAGGGGCTGGGTGAGCCTGAATGCAAGTTTGCTACGCTGTGATGACGTCACCAGGGCAGCGATGGGAGCGGGAGCGGGGGGTGACGCGTTTCACAATTCCCACCTGCGATTACTCGACAACCAGATTATAACTGATATAGATGAAAAAAACAGTCTTTTTGAATAAAACTACTACTTTTCTAGAAACTGAAAGCCCGCAGCCCTCTTCACACCCCCATTGTCTGCGGCTCTGTTTCTGCACTGTGGAGCATAAGCCCCTTGCCGATTAGATAGAAGATAGCAGAACCCTCGTAACGGGTGCCAAAGGAAGCGCCGTATGCAGCGCAAACCCGGCAGGTTGTGCTCAGCCGCCCTGGATATGACCGCCGGAGGACTTTAGATATAACTTTAAGAAAATCAAGATATAAATTGAAATAGTAGACAGATTTGAATTTATTGTTATATAATGTCAACATGCTTGCTTAAAAATCCGCGCGGCGAGCGGTAGGGGCTGGCTTCCGTCTGCAAGCTCTGGCAGTTTGGTGGGCTGGCCGCGTATAAATCTTCGGGACAGTGCGCCATCGGGCAGCCCAGGATCGAAAGGATTGTTATGCGCAGCGCTCAGACCCTTCGTACCTTCTACATCTTGATCCTGACCCAGACGTTCTCGCTCATCGGCAGCCGGATGACCGGGCTGGCGATTGGGATTAAAGTTTTCAACGATACCGAGCAGGCGACGCCCCTGGCCCTGACCGCGTTTTTCGGGGCGGTGCCGTCGCTCATCTCCGCCAGTGTGGCGGGCGTGCTGGCCGACCGCTGGGATCGGCGCTACGTGATGATGATCTCGGATGCCGGGCAGGCGGTGGGCACGCTGCTGCTGTTGGCGAGCTTTGCCAGCGGCGTATTCGAGGTATGGCATCTCTACGTCGTCTCGCTGATCCAGTCGGTGTTCGGTGTGTTCCAGCAGCCGGCCTTCGAAGCCTCGGTTACGATGCTGGTCCCCGACGAGCACCGTGATCGCGCCAACGCGATTCAGCAACTCACCGGCCCGGCGTCGGGCATCATCGCGCCGATTGCGGCGGGCCTGCTGTTTACCCTGGTCGGCGTGGTCGGCGTGATGACGATTGACCTGATGACCTTCCTGGCGGCGATGGTGGTCGTGTTCATGGTGCGCATCCCGCGCCCGACGCAGACCGCCGAGGGCCTTGCAATGGCGGGCACGGTCTGGAAAGAGGCGCTCGTCGGGTTCCGCTACCTGCTCTCGCGCCGTGTGCTGCTGGCGTCGGTGCTGCATGTCACGCTGGTGAACTTCCTGATCACCGGCGCAATGGTGCTCAACACGCCCTATATCCTGACCGTAACCGGCAGCGAGACGATGCTGGGGACGCTGATGGGCGTCATGAGCGCCGGGGCGATTGTGGGCGGTGCAATCATGAGTGTGTGGGGCGGCACGCGCCCGCGCATTCACACCATCCTGCCGGGAATCGCCATCACCGGGACGTGCCTGGCGCTGTACGGCCTCAGCCGTGCACCGCTTGCGATGGGACCGATCCTGTTTGTGCAGATGCTCCCGATCCCGATGATCAATGCCTCGTTCATGTCGATCATGCAGCTCAAGATTCCGCCGGACCTGCAAGGACGCGTCTTTTCGGCGCTCGGCCAGGTGTCGATGCTGCTCACTCCGCTGGCCTTCTTGCTGGCCGGGCCGCTGGCCGACCGCGTGATGGAGCCGGCAGTTGGCGGCTCGCGCTGGGACCTCGTCGCGCCGCTGGTCGGCAGCCAGCCGGGGGCCGGGATCGGGCTGATTATGCTGGTCAACGGCAGCCTGATCGCGCTGGTCACGCTGGCGGTGTATGCCGTGCCCGCCGTGCGCCGGATGGAGTCTACCCTGCCGGATTACCGGCCCGCCGAGCTCGAAGCGCCCGGTGAGAGCGAGCGGGAAGCGGTCACGGGCGCGGAAGCCGTGCCTGCGCGCTAAGTAGGTTCTGACGACTGGGTGGCCGTGTGTGCCGCGTCACGAGGGGTCGGGACGTGCCGCACGGCCACATATAATGCCGCGCTCACCACCACCAGCGCCGCCAGAAAGACCGCCTCGTAACCCAGCCCCTCAACCAACAGTCCCCCCACCGCCGGCGCAACCAGCAGTGAGACTGCCGTTGCCGTGTTGAACAGGCCGGAGTAGATCGGGCGTTGTTCCGGCGTGGCATAGGTGATCAGCCAGTTGAGGAAGCTGATTGTGAGTGTGCCCTGGATGAGGCCGGCGGCCACAAACGCCGGATAGAGCGGGGCCGGGCCGACCTGGCTGGCGAGCAGGGCCAATGCCGGCTGGAAGATGCCGATCAGCAGCGCGAAGCGGATAAACTTGATCGTCCGCCGGTCGCCCAGCCACGAGAAGATCAGCGCCCCGGTGACGCTGCCCAGCGTTTGCATCAGCAGCAGGTTGCTGACCGCGACCTCGTTCGACATCTCAAGCTGCTCGGTTGCGAACCCGATGTAGAACGGCCAGGCCATCGTGAAGAAGCTCACCAGCACGCGCGTCACGATCATGGCGCGGTAGGGCAGATCGTGGCGCAGCACGGCGGCAAGCTGGGGCAGATATTCGCGCATGCTCGGCATTTTCGCCTGGGGCGCACCGCCCGGCAGCTCGCGGATCAGAAGCTCACCCGGGAGTGTGATGACGAACAGCGCGCCCGACAACGCAAATACCAGCGCGTAATTGTTGGGGAACTCCAAGCTGTCGCTGCCGAGGATCGCGCGTATGACCGGGGTGAGTCCTATCATCAGCAAACCGGTGAGCGCCGTGCCGATCCCAAACATGCGGGCGCGGCGGCGGTTGTCCAGGCTGCTGCCGATCAGATCGACCCACGGCACGCCCACCAGGCCATCGCCCAGCGCCGCCAGCGCATAGAAAAACAGGAACGCCGCCAGGATCGCCCCCGGACGTTCCGGCCCCAGCAGCACCGTCACCCCGGCGAGCATCAGGATGAAGGTCCGCACCGGGATATTTGGCCCGACAAACCACCATTTCTTGTTAGCGACGCCGACGAGATAGCGTGCGACCAAAAGCTGCGGCAGCAGCCAGCCCGCGTCAAAAATCTGGCTGGAAACGCCGATCAGCACGTCCGAGTCGGTGAGCTGGCGCAAAAAGTCGGGGATAACGGTCGTCGGCCCCAGCAGGTTCAGGGCAACACTGAAGATCACGTAGTCGGACAGGAACAGGATGAAGTTACGACGATAAACGCGCTCACGCTCGCTAGCAGTCGGCGTGGACTCGCGCAGCATCGGGGCGGTAATTTCGGTCATGGACCTGCTCTCTGTGCGGAAACCAAACAGTCCTAATTCTACGCATGGCGCGGGCAAGCGTCCATGAGTGCCGGGCATGTTTGGCTTCCAGCAAAATATTCTCGTAAACTCTGATCAAAATCTGTGATAATCTGCGTCAATAACTTATGAGGTTGTCAGGCACCTGTCGGGTGAGGGTGCGCCAGTGGCAGAAGGTTGGGCCACGTCGTAGGGGTAGGGTTTGACCTGTCCAGTGGGCGAGGCAAGCCGCGCCCTGCGAGAAACATCCTGGACCACTGCCTCTGGCCGCCTCTCGATATTATGAATTTTGAGCGTGTCGCACACCGCAAGGGGAGTTCCGGGAGAACAACATGGTAACGAACCTCGAAACGTCGCAGCAGATCGACGACGCCGGGATCGATCTGGAAACCAAAACCCTGCTGGAGATGTACTGGCAGATGGTGCGCGCCCGCCGCCTGGACGAGCGGACCTGGGTGCTGCACCGCCAGGGCAAGATCGCCTTTCACATTTCGGGCATCGGGCACGAAGGCGTACAGGTCGGCGCGGCGATGGCGCTGCGGCGCGGCTACGATTACGCCCATCTCTACTACCGCGATCTGGCCTTTGCGCTGGTGCTCGGCTATACCCCGCGCGAGTGGATGCTGTCCGTCTTTGGCAAAGAAGGCGAGCCGACCAGCGGCGCGCGCCAGATGCCTTCGCACTGGAGCAACAAGAAGCAGGGGATCATGCCCGCGTCCAGCCCGGTCGCAACGCAGGTGCCGCAGGCCGCCGGAATGGCGCTGGCGAGCAAGCTGCGCGGCGAGGATCGCGTGACGCTCGTCTCGCTCGGCGAAGGCTCGACCAGCGAGGGCGATTTCTACGAGGGGCTGAACTGGGCGGGTGTCCACAAGCTGCCGATGATCTGCCTGGTCGAAAACAATATCTACGCGATCTCGGTGCCGATGCATCTGCAAATGGCCGTGCCCAACGTGGCCGACCGGGCCCCGATGTTTGGGATCGAAGGCGTGGTGGTGGACGGTAACGACGTGCTGGCCTCGTACCGCGCGATCAAAGAGGCGCTGGAGCGGGCGCGCAGCGGCGGCGGTCCGACCCTGGTCGAGGCCAAGACTTACCGCCCCGTGCCGCACTCGTCGGACGACGACGACCGCACCTACCGCTCGCGCGACGAGGTCGAGGAGTGGAAGAAGCGCGACGCGATCAAGCGCTTTGAAACCTACCTGCTGGACAAGGGTATTCTGTCCGGCGACATGATCGAGGAGATCGAAGGGCGCGTGCGCCTGGAAGTGGACGAGGCCCAGGCCGCCGCCGAAGCCGCGCCCTATCCCCCGGCGGAAAACGCGCTGTTCCCGGTCTATGCACCTGCAGACGAGGCATAAGCGGCCAGCCGGGCCGTTGTTGGATTGGCGGTGGCGCAAGGCCACCAGCAGCGAGATCATCCAGGAGCTGATATGCCCGAAGTAACCCTGATCGAAGCCCTGCGCCAGGCGATGGACGAGGAGCTGGAGCGCGACGATCGCGTGTTCATCACCGGCGAGGATGTCGGCCAGCGCGGGGGCGTGTTCCGCGCGACGGTGGGGCTGTTCGAGAAATATGGCGCGGAGCGTGTAATCGACTCGCCGCTGGCCGAGCTGAGCATCGTGGCGGTGGGCATCGGCGCGGCGCTGGCCGGGATGCGCCCGATCTGCGAAATCCAGTTCGCCGACTATATCTTCCCCGCTTTCAACCAGATCGTTAACGAGGCCGCGCTGGTCTATTATCGCACCAACGGCGAGTACAACGTGCCGATGGTCATCCGCGCGCCCTACGGCGGCGGGATCGGCGGCGGGCTGTATCACTCGCAGAGCGTCGAGGCGTTCTTCGCCCACGCGCCCGGCCTGAAGATCGTCATCCCCAGCAATCCCTACGACGCCAAAGGGCTGCTCAAGGCGGCGGTGCGCGATCCCAATCCGGTGATGGTCTTTGAGCCGAAGAAGGGCTACCGCCTGATCCGGGGCGAGGTGCCAGATCACGAGTACACCGTGCCGATTGGATTGTCTGAGGTGACGCGCAAAGGCGACGACCTGACGGTTTATGCCTACGGCATGATGCACTACTACACGCTTCAGGCGGCGGAGATGGTTGCCCAGCAGGACGGCATCCAGTGCGAGGTGGTCGATATTCGCACGCTTGTTCCGCTCGACAAAGAGACGGTGCTCAATTCGTTCAAGAAAACTGGCAAGGCTTTGATCGTCTACGAAGATAACCGCTTTTTGGGCTATGGGGCAGAGCTTGCCGCGATCTTGAGCGACGAAGCGTTTGAGTATATGGACGGCCCGATCCGCCGCCTGGCCGGTCCGGATGTGCCGGGCGTGCCGTTTGCGCACACGATGCAGGACTTCTTCATGCCCAGCCCGGAGAAGATCGCACACGCTATCCGCGAGCTGGCCGCGTACTAGAGCCTGGCGCTGAAGGAGACAGCCTGACGTTATGGCAACTAAAGTCATTATGCCCCAGATGGGCGAAAGTGTCGTGGAAGGCACGGTCGGCAAGTGGCTCAAGCAGGAAGGCGATACGGTCGAGGAGTATGAGCCGCTGCTTGAGGTCGAGACGGACAAGGTCACGTCCGAAGTCACGGCCCCGGCGCGCGGCACGATCCTGAAAATCTATGTGGGCGAGGGGCGCACGGTCGATGCGGGCACCGTCCTGGCGCTGATCGGCCAGCCGGGCGAGGATGTGCCCGACGCGCCCGCCGCCGAGCCGGTTCACGAACAGCCCGCGCTGGTCGGCGGGACGGACTCGGTCGAGGTAGCCGAGCAGATCCCCGAAAGCTGCGCCGAGGACCCGGCCCCGGCACCTGTCGAAGCGGCCCCGCTGCCCGCGCCCCACTTCCAGCGCAACGGCGAGGATGGAGCGCAGCCCCACGTCACGCCGCTGGTGGCGCGCATCGCCGCCGAGCACAACGTCGATGTCAGCCGGGTGCAAGGCTCCGGGCGCGGCGGGCGTGTCACCAAGAAGGACATCCTGGCCTACCTGGAGCAGCGCGAGGCCGGTGAAGTGGCTGCCGTCGCCGAGCCGGACCTGCCGCCCTGGGAGCGCCCCGGCAGCGGCGATCTGTTCAAGCCCACCGACGATCTATATAAAACACCGCAGGCCGCGCCCGCACCCCCTGCCGTCGAGGCGCGCCCCGCTGCACCGGGCGATCATGTGCACAAAGCGCCGCCCGCGCCCGGTCAGCCCGGCGAGCTGGTGCCGCACAGCACCATGCGCCGCCGCATCGCCGAGCACATGGTCCACAGCAAGCTGCATACCGCGCCGCACGTGACGACCGTTTTCGAGGCGGACCTGCATGCCGTTGTCGCGCACCGCAGCGCGCACAAGGACGATTTCGCCCGGCGCGGCGTCAACCTGACCTTCACCGCCTACTTTGTGGCCGCGACCGCCGAAGCGCTGCGGCGGCATCCCGGCGTCAACAGCCAGTGGACCGACGACGGGATTCTGCTGAAGCCGGAGATCAATATCGGTATGGCGGTCGCGCTCGACGAAGGGCTGATCGTCCCGGTGCTGAAGCGCGTAGACGAGCTGTCGCTGGCCGGGATCGCGCGCCAGGTCAACGATCTGGCCCAGCGGGCGCGCAGCAGCGCCCTGAAGCCGGACGAAGTGACCGGCGGCACGTTCACGATCACCAATCACGGCGTGGCGGGCAGCCTGTTCGCAACGCCGATCATCAACCAGCCGCAGACCGGCATCCTGGGCGTGGGCGCGATCCAGAAGCGTGTCGTCGTGCTCGATAATGACGCGATCGCCGTGCGCCCGATGGTCTATCTCTCGTTCACCTTCGACCACCGTGTGCTGGATGGCGCGTCGGCAGATTGGTTCGTGGCCGAGATCGTGACGCTGCTCGAAAGCTGGGCCTAGCGCCGGATCGCGCCACATGCAGCCAACAAAAACAGGGGTCGCTCCTGCGGGAACGGCCCCTGTCGTTTTGATCGGCGTGTCTAGCTGTTGATGCGCGGATCGCCGGGCGCGACCTCGAACTGGTTGGCCCAGGGCACGTAATGGCTGTGGAACTCCTCGCGGTCGATCACGATCTGGTCGTTCTCGTACACCGTGCGATAGACGTATACATCCGCCCCGCTGACCGCGTAATCCACCTGCCGGATCTGGCCGGGGCGCAGGTCGGAGCTGGCGCGATAGATGGCGGGCGGCGGAGAAGTCTGGTTCTTGACGACCGGTCCTTCCTTGACCACGCGCCGGTTCATGCCGGTGCTGTAAAACTTCCAGGTGACGGTGCTGTTGTTGGGATTGACGTAGGTTTCGATCAGCAGGTGATAGGGCGTGTCGTTGAGGAAGCGGAAGTCCACGATCGGGGAGTAGACCGTCGCGTCCAGCCCTGGCCCCTCGCCCTGCTCGTAATAATTGACGCGGTAGGCGTGCTCGACGCGCTCCACGATCGGATAGCCGCCGTAGAATGCCGTCTGGAAAGCCGTTGTTGCCACCTGGCACACCCCGCCGCCCACGCCGGTGATCGTCTGGTTGCCGACGATGATCAACCCCTGCTCATAACCCGACTCGACGCTCACGTCGCCCAGCCACTCATTGAACGAAAACTCGCCGCCGGGCGGGATCACGATGCCATGGAAGTTGGCCGCCGCGACCTCGATATTGCGCCGCCGCGCAGCCGTCGAGCCGTAGAAGTAGGTGGTTTTCTGAACAACCAGCTCGGTGATGCCAAGCTGGGATGCGGTCGCCTGATCGCTGATGGTCGGGGCGATATCCTGAAAGACGAGCGGCACGGTACGCCCCTCGACACTGGGCGCAAATACGGCGCTCTCGAACTGGGCCAGCGTGCCCTCGATGTCGAGCACGCGCCCGCTGACGCTGTTCTCGATCACCTCAAGCTGGCGCGTCTCGTCGTTGAAGACAAATCGCGCGTTGACCGGCACAACGGTCAGATCGGTGGACAGGTCCTCGAGGAACCGGCGCGGCTGTTCCAGATCGACGCGCACCTCATATTCGGTCGTGCCATCCTCGCGCGGCACCTGCTCCAGGATCAGCATCTCGGCCAGCGACGCCGGTGAGGTGGACCAGGGGCCGCCATTGGAGCTGCCTTCCGGCCCCAGCACGAACTTGACCGGGGCAGAGAGCGCCAGGTTTACCTGCTCGGCGGCAGCGCCGGTATCCCAGGTGGCCGGGGTGGTTTCGGCCACCACGAGCGAGATCGTGCTGTGGCTGCTCAGCGCCAGAATCTCGTTGCGCAGCACGCTCAGTGTGGCCGGCAGATCGACCGTGATCCCGACCTGGCTGGCGGTCGAAACGGCGCGCCCGTCGCTGATCGTCAGGGTTGCGTCGCGCATGGGGCGATTGACGTAATTGTTCGCGATCTCCATAAGGCGCTGCTCGGCGTGGGTCTGGTTGTACGTCACGACCGGCGCGACCGGGTAGCCCTCGGTCCAGATGTCCCACTGGTCGAACAGGTTGCCGAGAAAGGACTTGCCGCGCCCGGCGTTATAGGCCGCATCGACCGTCGCTTCGACGTCGAGTGCCACGCCCAGATCGCCGGCAGACAGGGTCCATTCCTGGTCGCCATAGCGGAAGGTGAAGGTCGCCTCGTCAGCATAGGCGAAGCGCTGCGCGAGAGCGGTGATCGCTTCGTCGCGTGTCATACCGGCCAGATTGAGATCGTACACGGTCGAGACGCCGGGCAGAATCTCATCCTGGTGCGCGATCTGGTAGCCGGACACCAGGATGATCAACACCAGCCCCAGCAGGATCACGCCGGACACGATCAGCAGCGGCAGCCGGATCACCCAGGGGTTGAGCCGCCGGGACTGTGCGCGGAGATAGGGAGACGGCTGGCGGGAGTAGGGGACGTTGGGAGCGCTCATGATACCATCCGTTCGCGTATTCGACACAGCAGCCAAAATCTGGAATACTAAACAATATTCACGCAAATCTGGTGCTATCGTAGCATGTTTGCCGGCGGCCTACAACCGGCGGCGCGTGTGAGAAGGATGCTGAGCCATGTCCAATCAAAACGGCGCGGAGCCTCAGACACCGCCCGACGAGTTGCCGATCGCCCTTGCCCAGGACCCGGAGTCACGCTCGCGCGGGCCGCTGTACGATGCGCGGCGCTCGGTGCTGCAGGGCGTCTACAGTACCAAAGAGGCCGCTGCCGATCAGTTGATCGTGGCGGCAGAGCGCATCCGGGCCGAGGGCGTGCGCTCCGGCGACGATGATGTCCTGCACCAGACGCAGCAGATGGCGCGCACGCTGGAGCGTGCCGCCGACTATCTGCACAGCCACACGCTCGACCAGATGTCCGATGACGCGACCCTGCTGGTGCAGTCCAAGCCCTGGCAGGCAGTGGTGATCGCGTTCCTGGTCGGGATCATCTTTGGACGAAGCTTCCGGCGCGGAGCCTGATCGCCCGGCGCTGCCGTTCGTGTTTCTGCCCCGATGGGCTACCAGGTTGAGTACACCGTCATATGACCAGACTGATGATTGTCTTCCGACAACCCCTGAACCCGGCCACCTTCGAGCGCCGCTATGCCGGGAATCTGGCGCTGCTCAAGCAGATGCCGGGCGTGCGCATGATGCGGGCCGGGCACGTGCTGGGCGGGCCGAGCGGGGAGTCGCCGTTCTTCCGCACCGTCGAAGTGTACTTCGATAGCTTCGAGGCGCTCGACGCGGCGCTGATCTCGCCCGAAGGCGTGGCCGCCGGGAAAGACCTGATGGATTTTGCCGCCGACCGCATCGATCTGCTGTTTCTCGAGGACCTGCCCGACGGCGACACACTGCGCCCGCTGACCCCCAAGGACTTGCAGGCCTACCTGGACGAACACGAGATTCCGGCGGAGATTGTCTACCCCGACCTGCCGACACCCACTGTCCCAGCGGCGGCACAGGCGCTTGGCGTCGCAGTCGATCAGATCGTCAAGTCGCTCGTGTTCCTGGTCGATGGGCGGCCATTCGTGGTCTATGGCTGCGGCACGCGCCGCGTCGATCCGCGCAAGCTGGCGGCGCGCCTGAACGTCAATCGCAAGCAGGTACAGTTTGCCGACGCCGATCAGGTGTTGGAGCTGACGGGCTATGAGGCCGGGACGGTCCCGCCGTTTGGCTTCAAGATGCATATCCCCGCGTTCATGGACCCGGCGGTGCAGGCCCATGAAGAAGTTTACGCCGGGGGTGGCGGGATCAACGCGCTGGTGAAGATCAAGAGCGCCGATCTGCTGCGCGCCACGGATGCGCAGGTCGTGCCGCTGCTGGCAGACCCCACCGAGACGCCCGCCTCAGACGAGGCTTGACGCGGGGCCTATTGCTGGTAAAATAACAAAACATGATGATAAGTATGCCCCCATAGCTCAGAGGATAGAGCGTTGCCCTCCGGAGGCAGAGGCCCAGGTTCGAGTCCTGGTGGGGGTACTGAAACGCAAAACCGGCCCAACGAGCCGGTTTTTTTGTTGATGGGACGGCGGCAGCCAGGCGCGATCAGGGTGTGACGACCGGCAGCATCACCAGCTCCTCGCCGGGGCGCACCAGAAATGCCGCGATCCAACCCTGGTAGCGCGCATTTTCGACCAGCAGCCAGTCGCCCGCCTCATTGCGCCCGGTTGCCAGCAGCGGCTCGCCGTTCACGAACGAAGCCAGTCGGTCGAAGATCATGCCCGGCCCGGCGCGCAGCAGGACCGCGCTCGACGTATAGACCATCACCGTCGCGCCATTGTCCCCGCGCAGGCTGGCCGGGGAGCGCCGTGCAACCGTGCCGATGCGGATAGGCTCGTCCATGCAATCCGGATCGCTCCCTTCTGCCGCGCTGATGCTCAGGCACAGCCCGGTGATCGCCGTCCCGGACGGCAGGAAGCGCAGCGGCAGGCGCAACTCCACTACTTCACTGACTGCCAGACGCGCATCGGGCACCAGCAGCACCCGTTCGCCGGACCCGTCATCGAGCAGCACGGCCCCCGGCTCTGCCGCGATGCTCAGATCGCCGGCCCCGTCGCGGTTAGTGTCGAAGGTGATATGCAGCCCCAGATCGACCGGGGGACGCTCGGTGGTTTCGGCCAGGACATACATATACTCCGAGTCGCGGACCGCCATCACCCGCCCCAGGTCCCGGTCCAGCCCGTTCAGCGACGTATCGGCAAAGGGATCGGTTGCTGCCGGCCACTCGGCCTGCCAGTCGTTGCCCTGGCCATCGATCGCCAGCCAGTTCACGCCGGTGGGCAGGGGCGGCCATTCCTCTTCCGGCAGCTCCAGCAACCAGGCCGCCAGGCGTTCCGCCAGAATCCGGTTGCCCAGATAGAACGGATCGGGCGAGCCGGGTACATTGGTCAGCCCAAAGCCATTGAGCAGGATTTCGGAGTCGCCCAACACCGCCACGCGCGACCCGGTTTCTGTGTGCTCGGAGATGGCCGCGATATCGAGCAGGCCGACCTGATCGCGATCCAGATTCAATTCCAGCGGCGCGAGATTGTTCTGATCGAAGACCCGCAGTTCGGTTTCGGCATAGGCGGTGCGGGTTTGCAGCAGCGGTACGGCGCGGCTGGTAAGGCCCAGCGCCTCGACCGAAACGGTGCGCGCTCCCCAGGTATATACCGGCAGCTCATACGCGAGCAGCGGCGCGATGATCGGGTGCACAATCGGGCCGGGATAGGCGCGCGTCATACTCGTCTCGCGCTCGCGTATCGTCGTCGAGGTGAACCAGGATTCGGTCACCAGCGCGTTTTGCAGCGACAGGCCATAGTCCTGCCCCAGCATTTGCGGCAGCGCACTGGTCGCACGGTCGGGGTTGGCCTGCCCGTTTGGGTCGATTGCCAGCAGCAGATTGCCGCCGTGCATCATGTAATACCAGAGATTCACCATGTAGGTGATCGGTGTGGGGCGCTGGGGCCGGATCAGTACCACCAGATCGGTTTCCGCCGGCAGCGGGCTGTTGAGGCGTATGCTGAGGGTCTGCGCTCCCAGGCGCTCGAAGATCGCCTGAAGCTGAGTCAAACCGTCGTTGCGCGCGTTGGACATCGCTGCCACTGGGAAGGGCTGATCGGGCTGCACGAATACCACCAGTGGCCGCTGGGATGTCTGCGCAGCGTGGCCCGCAGTTGGGCCTGCCAGCGAAACTAGCAGCAGCAACAGCACCACGAAGTATAACGGGCGCATAGGCTGGCCCTTTCCCTTCCGGCTAGTCAGCCTCTTCTTCCTCAGGCGCGGCGGTTGGCGTGACGGTTGGGGTGCTGGTCGGGCCGGGTGTCGGGAACGACAGCTCGACGGCGTCGGCTTCCAGCAGCCACGTGATCGAGTTCAACAGCAGATCGGCGTTGGTCGGATAGAGGAACGATGGACTGTTGGCGGGCGAGGTCTGCAGCCCACCGCCGTTGGTGGCAAAGTCACGATCTCCGATCAGCACAACGCGCATCCCAGAGGCAGGCTCTCCGGCAGCCGCGATCAAAGGCTGCGGGCCGCGCACGGCATCGACCGTCTCGTCGTACTCGGCGATGCCCGTATTACGATAGTCATCATAGCGGGTTTCGCCGTAGTAGTCTGCCGGCGAAAAGGCGAGAGCCTGCGCCTCGGACGATGACAGCGAAATCGAGCTGTCCACTTCTAGCGAGCGCGCCCCGAAGAACCCGATCTCGCCTTGCAGATCAGCCGTGATCGGGTGACTGGCGTTGAGGCTGGTGGTCGTGAAATCGATCAAGAGGGTGGGCGTCTCGATCTCTGCCGGGGGCGTCGGGGTCGGGCCTTCGGCGTCTTCGTCTGGCTCTTCCTGCGGTGGCGTGACCGTATGCAGCGGGCCTTCGGTGGCGACCATATTGTCGAGGCCGCGAATGCCGAGATCGTTCCAGGTCAGCTCAAACAGGCCGCGCGCGGCGGGCAGCGGACGGACGCGCGCGATCGGCGGGTCAACCAGCAGCAGCAGGCGGCCCCCTTCGCGCAGATACATCCACAGGCGCACGATCTGCGAGGAGGTCAGGTCATCAAATGGGCCGGCGATCACCACCAGATCGGCATCGGCGGGGATGGGACGCCGCCATTCCAGGGTGTAGAGATCCGCGCCGAGCTGCTGGAGCAGGCCCCCCAGCCGCGATAGCCCGCGCGCCGAACGGTCAAAGCGGCTGGCCTCGCCGTTGTCTTCGGAGAAGTAGATTTGGGCATTATCCAGCTGAGCGTATCCTTCGAGGAGATCGTCGGTCTGCGTTGCGGCGACCGGCGCACCGGTCATCGCAATCAGGGTTGTCAGGACGACGATGAATCCGAGTATCACCAGGAGTTTGTGACGCATCTTGCCATCCTTTATCTCTGTGGAGAACCGCCGGATGAAATGACGGTGCGCGCAGGCAGGCTCCGGCCCTGCTGGCAGAAGTCTGGCTGTTAGAATTGATCGCGTCCACCACCACCGGTTAAGTATAGTATGAGGTATTCGAATAGAACAAGTCAGGCGAGTTGAGGGAACGCTTGAATCTGGACAGTGTGCCGTATGGGACTCTTCGGCGGCTAAAACAGGTGTGTGTCGCTCAGGCGCGTGCCGGGGCCGGGTCGGTTGGCGATCACGTCCTGGATGCCGGGCAGCGCGCGCAGATCGCCTTCGATCCGCGCCGCGTCTGCCCCCTGGCACAGCACGTGCACATTCGCCCCGGCGTCGATCGTGCAGTAGGCCGGCAGGCCGCTGGCCCGCCACGCACGCACGGCATGCAGAATCTCGACAGTGGCCGGGGACCAGTACAGCACGCTCGGCTGAGAGGTCATGGCGACGGCATGCATCCGGATCGCTTCCTGCTCGGTTTCTTCGCCCAGCGCCTCGAAATCGCGCGCCAGAATCGCCTGGCGGATGATCGGCAGGGCGCGCTCGGCGGCTTCCAGCCGCGCTCCGGCAAACGGGCTGGCCTGGACAAGCTGGTGACCTTTGGACGATTCCGTCTCTTTGTGCGCGGTCTGCACAATCGCGATCAGGTCGCGCAGGTCCCAGTGATCGGGCGGCGCGATTTGCTCCGCGACCGAGTCCGCGCTCGTGTCGGCGGTGTGCCACTCTACGAAGCCCGCCGGGATCGAGCGGCAGGCCGAGCCGGAACCCAGCCGGGCCAGGATCGTCAGGGTGCGCTCGTCGGGATCGAGTCCGGCGGCGGCGCAGGCGGCGACCGTCAGCGCGGCAAAGGCCGAGGCCGACGACGCGATCCCGGTGCCCATCGGGAACGAGTTGCGCGAGACGACGCGCGCCCGCCGATCGAAACCGTCCCCGGCCAGCGCACGGATGCGGTCGAGATGCTCAGACACACGCGCGGCGGCTTTGGCGGTCGTCTCAGTTCCCTCGATTACAACTTCGTCGGCAGCCAGCGCCGGATCAAACTCGACCGTCGTGGTGGTGGTCGCGGCATCCAGATTCATCGAAATGGACGAGTTCAGGGGCAGGCGTAATGCGTCATCCTTGCGGCCCCAGTATTTGACAAAGGCGATATTGGCACAGCTAACGGCGGTGGCTTTGCTCATGTTCGTGATCCTCGTGCATCGATGCGGACTCCGGGTGCGTTCGGCGCGACGCGCACGATCTGGCCGCCGGCGGCTTCCAGCGCGGCTTCGATGGTGGCGCGGCGGTCTTCGGGCACAAGCGCGATGATACAGTCGCCGCCCCCGGCCCCGCTCAGCTTCGCGCCATAGGCCCCCGCCGCCCGCGCCGCAAAGACCAGCGCCGCCGTTTCAGGCGTATCCACGCCGAGCGCGTGGGCCAGCCCATGCTGCATATCCATCAGTTCGCCCAGGCGCGGCCAGTCGGCGCCTTCGAGCGCGCGTCGTCCCTCGGCCACGAGCCGGTCGGTGGCCTCGAAGATGCTGTGCATGGCCGACGACCAGCGCGCCAGTCGCGCATTGACCTGGTTTACATAAGTCGTCGTGTCGGCCTTGACGCCGGTATAGGCCACAACCAGCGGCAGATCAGGCGCGTTCAGCGGGACGACGCGGCGCGGCGCATGGTTGGCGTAGAACAGCGTGCCGCCGTAGATGGTCGAGGCCAGATCGAAGCCGGAGCCGGTTCGCTGCACGCGGAAGATCGCTTGCAGCCCCAGCTCGAACATCGCCTGCGGATCGAGGTTGATGGCGAAGCTGTGCGCCAGCGCGGCCAGCGTACAGGCGACCGTCGCGGACGAGCTGCCCAGCCCCAGCCGGCTCGAAAAATCGCTGTGCGTCTCGATCCGCACGCCGCGCGCCAACCCAAAGTGTTCGTGGAACACGGCCAGTGTGCTCTCGATGAAGCGTGTGCCATACGCCTGAGCCTGCTCCCCGGCGAACACTGCCGTGAGCGGGGCCTGCACCTGCTCGACGCCAACATCTGGCGCGCGGATGGTGAACGTCCGATCGCCGCGCGGGGCCAGGGTGAGGCGCAGGGTCAGGCGCGAGTCCATCGCCGTAACCAGGCAGGTACGCCGGTGCACGACGGCGTGCTCGCCCAGCAGCATCAGTTTGCCCGGCGCAGAAACCGTAACCGAATGGGAAGGGTGGATGCCCAAGCGTCTGCTCTCCAGGGGTGGGCTTGTATAGGGAGATTTGAACGCGCGCCCGAAGTGTAGATCGTTTGCGGGTGCCCGGCAAATGTAGGCATGGCGGGCGGGTCTGGCGCGGCGCTGCCCGTCACGGTACACTTCCCGCTGTCCCTGCCAACGTGGAGAGCATCACCTGTGGAAAACAACATCCTGCCGGCGCGCACCTGGCAGACCCGGCTTAACGGTCTGCTGCGGCTCTCGCGCTGGAAAGAGCATATCCTTTTTACCGTGCCGCTCACGCTGCTGGGGGCGAACCTGGCCGCCGGGCATCATCCCGACGCGGTGACGCTCGACTGGCGCCTGCTGGCAGTTACGATTGCGAATGTGCTGGCCGTGACGCTGGCCTTCATGGTGAATGATGTCGAAGATGCGCCCGACGACGCGCGCGAAGCCGCCCGCGCCGCCCGCAACCCGGTTACGTCCGGCGAGATCACGCGGCGCGAGGGCTGGCTGGCATCGATCGTGGTCAGCGGGGTGGCGCTGGTATGCTATGCCTGGACGAGCGAGGCTGCCTTCTGGACCGGCGTGATCACGGTGGCGCTGGCCTACCTCTACTCGTGGCGCACGGTCCGGCTCAAGGCGCTGCCGGTGGTGGACGTGATCTCGCATATCCTGATGCTCAGCGCGCTGCTGTTCCTGGCGGGCTATTTCGCCTATCACGACGATCCGGGCCGGGTGTGGCTGGTGGCGCTGGCGGTCGGGCTGGTATCGGTCTACGGCCAGCTTTACAACCAGCTTCGTGATTACGACATGGATCGCGCCGCCGGGCTGCACAACACGGCGAGCGTGCTGGGGCCGCGCCTGACACAAATGCTGATGTACGGCAGCCTGATCGCGGCGCTGGCCTGCCTGGCGATCACAATCGCCTGGGGGCTGTGGCCGCTGTGGCTGGTCGTCGTCCCGGTTGTGACGGCTCCGCTGCTGATCTTCTTTCGGCCCAGTACCGACATGCGCGGTACCGAGGCGATTGATGTCAGCGGGCGGGTGCAGCTTGGCTTCATCCTGATCGCAAACGCGACCGTGCTGGTCTGGCTGGTGGCGCACCTGCTGGATTAGCCCCGGTTGGTGCGCGGCCCAACGAAGCCTTACATTTTAAGTATACGCTTTCGGTGGTGGGCGGCCCGCAGACTCCCCAGCCGCCCCGCCCGGTAAGAAAGGATTCGGGAGAAGGTGGAACAGAATTACACCATCGTCGTGATGCAGGGCGACCAGACCGGCCAGGAACTGCTCGACGAGGCGCTGCGCGTCCTGACGCCGTTTATCGTCCCGTTGGGGATCGACCTGAAGACGTTCGACCTATCGCTGGAAAACCGCCGCGCGACCAAAAATCAGGTTGTCTACGATGCGGCGGAAGCGATCAAAGTGTCCGGCCTGGGCCTCAAGGCGGCGACGATCACGCCGAGCGGGGCAGACGATGTCGGCAGTCCGAACGCGATCCTGCGCGAGGCAATTGACGCGCAGGTGATCCTGCGGGCCGGGCGGCGCATTCCGCCGGTGCGCCCGGTGGCGGGTATCCATGCGCCGATCGCGGTCGTGCGCATGGCGGTCGATGATGCCTATGGGGCGAAGGAGTGGCGCGAGGGCGAAGGGCTGGACGAGGTCGCCTACCGCACCGAGCATATCTCGCGGCGCGTCTGCCGGACGGTGGCCGAATACGCCTTCCGTTATGCCGAGCGCAGCGGGGCGAAGGTCTTTGGCGGGCCGAAGTTCACTGTCAGCCCGATCTACGAGGGGATGTTCAAAGAAGAACTGGACGCCGCCGCCGCGCGCCATCCTGCCGTACGCTACGATCCACAGTTGATCGACGCGACCTATGCGCTGCTGCTGGAGACGACCGGCGAGCCGCTGGTGATCCCGACGCTCAACCGCGACGGCGACAGCATGTCCGACCTGGTGCTGAAGATGTTCGGCACGATCGCCGGCTCGGAGTCGCTGATTCTGAGCTTCGACAAGGAGATGGGCGTCAGCGCCGTGATCGCCGAAGCGCCGCACGGCACCGCGCCCTCACTGCAAGGCAAGAATATCGCCAACCCGATGGCGATGATCATGGCCGGGGCCAGCCTGATGAGCTATGTCCGGGCGGATGGAGCCGATCGTTTGTGCCGCGCGATCCGCGAGTCTGCACTGGAAGCCGTGTATGACGGCGTGCGCACCGCCGATCTGGGCGGGCAGGCGACCACAACCGAATACACCGACGAAGTGATCCGCCGTGTGCGGGCCAAGCTGGCCGTGTGGGAAGCCCTGGGCTGATCCGTTTGCCGGGATGATGTCGCTTGAGCGCTGTAAAGCTGATCCTGACCCATGATAACGCCGACTTCGACGCGATCGCCTCGCTGCTGGCCGCGCACAAGCTCGATCCGGCGGCCCGGCCAGTGCTGCCGCGCCGCCTCAATCGTAACGTCGATCATTTTGTGAACCTCTATGCTGCCGGGCTGCCCTTCGTGGACCCCGACGATCTGAAGCGCGGCGGCGCAGTCGAGCACGTGACGGTGGTCGATTCGCAGAGCTTTTCGACCGTGCGCGGGATGCGCAAGGATACGCCGGTGCGCTTCGTGGATCACCACCCGCTGACGCGCGAGCTGGCCGACTGGCACGAGTTTTCCGGCGACCTGGTGGGCGCGACGACGACCCTGCTGGTCGAGCAGTTGAACGCGCAGCGAGTCCACATCGAGCCGCTGGAAGCGACGCTGCTGCTGCTGGGAATCTATGAGGACACCGGCTCGCTGACATATGGCACGACGACCGCACGCGATATGCGCTGCGCCGCGTGGCTGATGGAGTGCGGGGCCGAGCTGGATGTCGTGCGCGAGTTCTTGCAGCATCCGCTCGTCCCGGAACAGCGCGAACTGTATGAGCGGCTGCTGGAGCACGCCGAGACGCACCTGATCAACGGGCATATCGTCATCGTGGCGATGGCGCACACCGCCGAGCCGGTGGACGAGATCGCAACGCTGGCCCACAAACTGCGCGAGCTGTATGAGCCGGGCGCGGTGTTTGTGCTGGTGCAGCTCAACGGCGATATTCAGCTTGTGGCGCGCGGCACGACCAACGCGATTGATGTCTCGGTGGTGGCGACGCACTTCGGCGGGGGCGGGCATGGTCGGGCCGCCGCGGCCCTGATCCGCGACCGTGTGCTGGAAGATGTCCGCGCGGAACTACTCAACCTGCTGCCCCGGATCGTGACGGCGTCGATTGCGGTGTCGGCCCTGATGTCGATGGGCGTGCAGACTATTCGCACCACCGAGCGTGTCGAGACGGCGGCGCGCCGGATGCAGCGCACCGGGCACGAGGGCTTCCCGGTGGTCGAGGACGAGCGCCTGGTGGGGCTGCTGACGCGCCGCGCAGTGGACCGTGCGATGAGTCACGGCATGGGCCGCCAGCCGGTGCGCGAGATCATGGAAGCGGGCGCGGTGAGCGTCCACCCTGACGACTCAATTGAATTACTTCAGCAGCGCATGATGCGTTCCGGCTGGGGCCAGATTCCGGTGGTGGACGAGGACGGGCGGCTGCTGGGCATCGTCACGCGCACCGACCTGATCAAGCAGTGGGGCCAGCATCCCGACGAGCAGCGCCGCACCGAAATCGTCACCCGCCTGCAAGCCGCGCTCTCGCCGGGGCTGTGGAAGCTGATCCGCGCGATTGCCGAGGAAGCACATTCACGGCGGATCGGCCTCTATGTCGTGGGCGGCTTCGTGCGCGATCTGCTGCTCGGCTTCCGCAATATGGATGTCGATCTGGTGGTCGAGGGCGACGCGATCGAGCTGGTGCGCGCGATCCGGCAGCAGTACGGCGGCGATATGCGCAGCCACGCCCAGTTTGGCACGGCCAAGTGGATGCTGGACGCAGCGGTCGCGCGCCGGATCGGGCTGGCCTATCCGGTTGCGGGCTGGCCGACCTTCATCGACTTTGTTTCGGCGCGCACCGAGTTCTACGACGCGCCGACCGCGCTGCCGACCGTCGAGCGCGGCTCGATCAAGCTCGACCTGCACCGGCGCGACTTTACGATCAATACCCTGGCGATCCGCCTCTCGCCGGAGCCCTTCGGCGTGCTGCTCGACTTCTACGGCGGCGAACAGGATTTGCGCGAAGGCGTGATTCGCGTCCTGCACAGCCTGAGCTTCGTGGACGATCCAACCCGGATGCTGCGCGCCGTGCGGCTGGAGCAGCGGCTCGGCTTCACCATCGAGCCACGCACCGAGGACCTGATTCGCGGCGCGCTGCCGCTGCTGGATCGTGTGAGCGGCGACCGCATCCGGCACGAGCTGGCGCTGATCCTGGCCGAGGTATACCCGCTGCGGGCGCTGGCCCGGCTCGACCGGCTGGGCATCCTGGCGGCGATCCATCCCGCGCTGCGCGTCGATGCCTGGATCCGCTCGGCTTTCTACGCTGTGCGCTACGCCCGCCACCACCATCCCTGGCCGTCGCTGGCCGAGTTCGATAATTGGATGCTGACCGCGTTCTCGCTCTTTACCAGCCGTTTGGATGAAGCCGAGTTGGAGCTGCTGGGCAAGCGGCTTCAGTTCTCACGCGCCAACCTGAATCACCTGATCAATGTGCGCCGCGCGGTGGCACGCCTGCCGGAGCTGAATGAGGAGCGGCGGGCCAGCGCGGTCGTTGCCCTGCTGGAGCCGCTGGACGAAGTTGGGTGGCTGGCGGCCTGGGCGGCGGCTCCCAGCGCGATTGCCCGCAGCCAGATTGAACGTTTCGCGTGCGAGTGGCGTTTTGTCAGGCCGACGCTCACCGGCCACGACCTGCGCACGATTGCCGATCTCAAGCCGGGGCCGATCTATGGGCAGCTGTTGGATCGACTGCGCCGGGCCTGGCTTGATGCTGAGATCAGCACGCCCGCCGAGGAGCGCGCCCTGCTCGATCGCCTGCTGGCCGAGGAAAACCTGGCCCCATAAGCGGGTATCTTGTAACCCCACTGCGCGCCGTTGGTCACGCCCCGAAGGTTAGAAAATGGTTATAAACTATAAAAATTCTTCGTTGGGACTTGTAAAACGTTCTTAGTATCGTGTATCATCCCCCGCCATCACTATCCCGTTGACTGAGTTATGTGAAGGTGAGCAAGCCATATGGCCGTGGGGACAAGCAGCACAAGTCAGGTTCGAGTGACACGATGGCGCGGGGGGCAGCATCCTACACTCGAAAAGATCACGCGCCAGATGAAAGAGGAAGGCTTCCGGGCGTATGTCTGGACCAACTCGCCGAACTTCCGCTATCCCGTCCGCAGTCATGGCTATCATAAAACCCTTTACTGCGTGCAAGGCTCCCTCGAAATAACACTTCCTAAAATGAAGCAAAAAGTGATGCTGCGTTCGGGCGACCGGGTCGATCTGCCGCGTGGCGTGCACTACAGCGCCATCGTCGGCCCCAGCGGCGTCCAATGCGTCGAAGGCAGCGTCTAAGTTTCCAAGATTGCCTTCTTGGTGTACAGTTTTCAGGGTGGAGCCGTTGGGTGACACCCTGTTTGTTTTGCCGAGGAGATTGAGTCCGATGTCACGTCTGCGCCTGTTTCGCCGCCGACACGAGGATGATGCCACGCTGCCCCCGCCTGCCGTCGATGATGCGCTGGAAGAGGGGGAGCCGGTGCCGTTCGTGCCGGTGTCGGGGCGCCGAGACTACGACGAAGATTACTACGCCGGACGCGAGTTCGACGATGCAGACGATGCTGCCGCCGAGGATGCGGTCGGGCCGGATACGCTGGAACCGATCCGGCGTGGGCGGCGGCTGCCCCGGCTGCGCGCCCCGCAGGTTCCACACGCCCGTGTAAGCCTGCGTATCCGGTGGGGGATGCTGATCCTGGCGGCGCTGCTGATCGCCGGCGGCATCTTCGGGACGCTGCTCAACCAGGATCGCCTCAAGCGCGAGGTGGTCGAGTGGTGGCCGGCGCTGGTGATCGCGCTGGCCGTGCTGTGGATGATCCTCGCGCTGGCCCGCCGCCGGATCGCGTCGTTCCTGGGCGCGATGGCGGTCGCCGGGGTGGGGCTGAGCCTGCTGATGAACGCGCAGGATATCGCCGCCTTCGAAGAGACGCTGATGGGCGTCGTCCTGATCACGCTGGGGCTGGGAATTGTGATTCGCGGCTTCCTGCTGCGCCAGCAGTCGCCCATCTGATCCAGCCTGTTCCCCCTCGTTATTTATAAAATTGAGCTAAGCTCTGGTGGGGCGCAGCGCTCCGGCCTGTTTTGTGCTTGAATAAGCCAGACAATTGTTGGATAATCCGGGCCTGGCCCGGTGAATCGTTGGGTGCCCCGACTGAAACGGAATCTCACCGCCCGGCATCAAACAGCGTGTAAACGGGTCTACGGAGAGCGATTATGACGAGTGATGTAACGATTGGGTTGGCGTTTTTTGCGGGTTTGATCTCGTTTGTTTCGCCGTGCGTGCTGCCGCTGGTCCCGGCGTATATCGGTTATATGGGCGGGCGCATGACGCGGCAGATCAGCGGCGCACAGCCGGTGGTGGGCGTCCGGCAGCGCTTCGGCACGCTGACGCACGGGCTGTTCTTTGTGCTGGGCTTTACGCTGTTTTTCGTGCTGTTCGGCCTGCTGACAACGGCGGCGGTATCGTCGCTGACCTCGCTGGGTGTGACCGAAGGCGAAGTGCGCGACGGCCTGGCCCGCATCGGCGGCTCGGTCGTGATTCTGTTTGGGCTGCACGTGATGGGCGTGCTCAACCGGGTGTTTACCTGGCTGCTCAAGCAGGCCGCCCGGCTCGACCGCAGCCCCTACGGCAACCTGATCTCGGCGCTGATCGCCATTGCGCTAATCGGCACGATCTACTGGCTGTTCGTCGAGTCCTGGTTCCTGACGCTGGTTGTGGTGCTGCTCCTGCTGCTGGCCTTCCGCGACGCGCTCAAGGCCGACACGCCCGGCCAGTTCTGGTCACGGATTATCCTGCGCCTGCAAACCGTGCTCTACAGCGACACCCGCCGCCAGACTCAGCCCACCAGCCAGTATGGCTACCTCGGCTCGATGTTCATGGGGATCGTGTTTTCGGCGGGCTGGACGCCGTGTATCGGCCCGATCTACGGCGCGGTGCTGACACTCGCCTCGTCCGGCGGCTCGATCGCTGAGGCTGGCCCGCTGCTGGCCGCCTATTCGCTGGGGTTGGGGATTCCGTTCCTGCTGACGGCGCTGCTGCTCGATCAGGCGCAGGGCATCTTCCGGCGTTTGCAGCGCAACATGCGCACCATCGAGGCGATCAGCGGCGTGTTCCTGCTGCTGGTGGGCGTGCTGGTTTTCAGCGGCCAGCTTCAGCGGCTCTCGACGCTGGGGACCGAAGGCTCGTTCGCCGACGCCTCGATCAATCTCGAAAACTGCCTGGTTGGGGCGGTCGAAGGGCGCGTGCGGTGGGGCAACGTGCCGGGCTGCATCGGTGACGGGCTGAAGGAAGATTTCTATGTGGCGGCGAACAAGCTGGCGAGCCAGACCGCGCCGCCGGGAGCCGAAGCCTCAGACGCGCCGGAATCGGGCTTCGCGGAGCTGGACGCCGGAGCAGGCGATACCTCGGCGGCCCTCGACGTACCCGCGCTCGACAGCGGTGCGCCTGATGCCCCGGTCGGATTGCAGGTCGGCCAGCGCGCGCCGGACTTCAGCGCGCCGACTCTGGACGGTGAGCCGGTCGCGCTCTCCGATTTCCGGGGCCGCCCGGTGCTGATCAATTTCTGGGCGACGTGGTGCGGCCCCTGCCGCGAAGAGATGCCGGACTTCCAGCAGCTTTACGATCTGCGCGGCGCGGATGAATTCGTGGTGCTGGCTGTGAACTATCTCGAAAGCCTGGAGCAGGTCGCGCCGTTCGTCGAGGACCTGGGGCTGAGCTTCCCGGTGGTGCTCGATGAGTCGGGCGCGATCAATGACCTGTATGGCGACCGCATCCAGGGCTATCCGACGAGCATCCTGATCGACGGCGACGGCGTGATCGTGCGGCATTTCCCCGGCCTGGTGAACGCCGCCCAACTGATCGAGGCCCTCAACGAGTTGAGCTAACCCCTGTGCGTTACCGGCGGATCGATCCCTCTGCCGGATCGATCCGCCTTTCATGTGGGAGAGAAAACGTATGAGCAGTCGGCGTGCGCGCCCCGAACAGGAACTGCAAGGCAGCCCGCGAGCGAATATCTGGGTGCTGCGGCTCTCGCGCAACTGGCTGAATATCGCGCTGGTGCTGCTGTTGATCTATACCGGGCTGTCGCTGCTGCCCCCGGTCCTGATGGAAGCCGGGTTCGAGGGTGCGGCGGACGTGCTCTATACCGTGTACAGCCCGCTGTGCCACCAGTTCGCTTTCCGCTCGTGGTTCTTTTTCGGGCACCAGCACGCCTATCCGCGCGAGATCGCCGGGTCGGAGCTGGAATCCTTCGAGATGCACGCGGCGCGCGATCCCCACTTCGCGGGGATCGATGTGGGCGAGTGGTCGGCGGATTTACAGCTTGCGTCGCGGTCGTTTCGTGGAAATGAGGAGATGGGCTATAAGACGGCTCTCTGCGAGCGCGACGTCGCCATCTATGCCGCGATGTTCCTGGCCGGGCTGGCTTTTGGGCTGGTGCGCCGCCGCCTGCGCCCCGCCCCGATCTGGCTCTACCTGATCCTGGGGCTGGCCCCGATCGGCATCGACGGCTTCAGCCAGTTGATCAGTTACCCGCCGTTTGGCTACTGGCCGTTGCGCGAGTCGCTGCCCGGCTTCCGTGTGCTGACCGGCGCGCTGTTTGGAATGATGAACGTCTGGCTGGCGTTTCCGTACCTGGAAGCGTCGATGCAGGAAACGGTCCAGCGCATCGAAGCGCGGCTAGAGCTGGCACGCCGCCGCACGCCCCCCCGCTGAGAGAAGCTTAACCACCTGGGTGAATGAAACAGGCCCCGCTGAGTGTGCTCAGTGGGGCCTGTGTTGTGCCGGGGTGTGTAACCCTAGGTTTCGTTCCCGGATGGCGTATCCGTTGGGAGACGTGGCGGAGTGTTCACCGGTTTGGGCGTACTGGTCGGCTTGGGCTTGGGCGTATCGGTCGGTTGAGCCGGCCTGGGTGTGTTGGTCCACCTGGGCGTAGCCGTGGGCGGCTTCGGAGTCGAGGGCGGCTTCTTGGTCGGCTTGGGCTTGGGCGTGTTGGTCGGGCCTGGCGTCGGCTTATCGGTCGTCTCTTCCTCGCAGCGGAAGTTGAAGAAGAAGGTCGTACCGTTGAAGTCAGACGCATGGTACTTGAGCTTCTGGTCCAGGCGGCCCGACGTGCCCTCGAAGTCCAGCCAGATGATTGATGTCTCGCCGGGTTGCAGCACGGCGTCTACCTTCCAGCCAGAGCCGCCGCTCTGTACGGTGGCCGGCGATTTGTTGTCGCTGCCGTCCCAGATGACGACTCCTGCCGGGTCAAAGGCGTTACTGCCCCCGACGACCACCCGGTCGAGCGTGATTGTTTTCAGCGAGCGGTTGTAGGCGTTCCAGACAACCTCGAAGCCGGTGATGTAGGCCAGCGCCGTGCCCCTATTCTGCACGTTGAAGCGCACGACACCGTTGCTCTGGAAGCTGTTGAAGACGATGTAGTAGTCTGAGCAGACCGGCGTCGGCGTGTTGGTCGGCTTCTTGGTCGGCGGCGTGGGCGACGGAGCGAGATGCGGCGGCAGCGGGACGCGGCAGTCCTGCGTTGTGCCGCCCCACTGCACGCTGAAGTAGAGCGCCGAGTCGGCGAAGTAGCCAGGAATGAAGTAGTCGGACAGGCGGGCTGGCCCGTTGGCGAATTTGATCTGGAACGTCGTCACCTTGCCCGCGTCGAAGCGCCGCATCTGGTAAGCCGGTGGGTCGTCCGACACGCCGGGGCTGGTCGGGCCGATATCCGTCGGCGAGTCGTAGTCCGGTCCCTTCCAGAATGGATTCTTCCCGGCCAGATTCATGCTCTCGGCGTACATGCCTGGGAAGAGCGTGTGCTTGCGCCAGCGAATGTCGGCTCGCGAGAGGAAGACCGGCGCGGTCGCGGCGGTGTTGCGCACGCGAATCTGGAAGTAGCGATCGGCAAACCCAACGCTTTCGAGCTTGATATCGTTACACGTCGGGGCCGGGGTGTTGGTCGGTGTCGAAGTCGAAGTCGGCGGCGGCGTGAAGGTCGGCGTGAAGGTCTTGGTCGGCAGCGGCGTCAGCGTGAAGGTGCTGGTCGGCAGCGGCGTGTTGCTCGGCGTGGGCGAGTCGAAGAAGCGCTCCGGCAGATTGACCACGCGCGAGGCACGGAACGACTCGTTGATCATCACGCGCCGCGCCTGAATCTGAATGTGGTCAACCAGCCCCAGCGGAGTGATGAGCGGGTGATTGAAGAACACCACGATCTCGACCCGGTTACCGGGGCCGCCCGCGTCGTACTGGTTGGTGCCATCCTGTGCACCCTCGCCGCGCACCTCACAGATACGGTCGCTGCGGTCCTCACTTGGCCGGTAGCGCTGCTCGTTACCCAGATTGATTACGCCTGGGCGCGTGCTGCACATCCAGACATGGAACCAGCCGCGCTCGTCCTCGCCCACCGTCTCGGTGTTGATCGCCTGGCCGTCCGCTTTGGTCAGGCCGACGATATTCTCGCCGTCGGCCAGACTCAATCCGGCTGCGCCATGCCGTGCCCGCTCGATGATCGCCGGGATGCGGGCCATGTCGGCGCGCAAGCCCTGGTCTTCGTCCGAGCCTGGCTCGCAGTCTCGACCCCAGTGCCGCGCGAAAGCCTGGTCATAGCCCGTGGTGCAGGGTACCAGCGCATCGAGCACCGCCGCCCGATACGCCTCTGGGCTGAGCGCGGTTTCGGTCGGATAGCCGATCGCCTGTGCGACGATGGTGGGATTCCACTGCCCGGTAACGGCATATCTGGCCGCTTCGCGTGCCGCATTCTGAAGCGTGATCCAGGCCTGGAAGATGCGCGCGAACTCGATGACGCCGAACATCAGCATCAACAGGATCGGCAGGGTCAGCGCGAATTCGGCCAAGGTCTGCCCGCGTTTGCCGCGCGGCCTGGTAGTGATGGGTACTGCTTGTCCTGGGCTCATAGAACCCCCCTTAACACGTCGCATGATAGATAAAGACTAGCGAGAGAGCCGGGTGAACAGCTTGCTGGCAATGTCCTCGAACACGCGGTTCAGGGCCGCCAGATCGGTAGCATAGTAATACTGGCCGCACTGCTCGGTGGGCGCCTTGCCTTCGCACACATCGGGATTGCCAAAGTCGTCGGAATTGTTCACATTTTTGTCGTCGCGCCAGTCCTGCTCCAGGTTGTTGTCGATGAAGCCGTTGTCGCCCGCATCGGCGATATAGCGCAGCAGCGGCGCGCCGGTCGCTTCGTTAATCACGTCGTCTCCGAAGGCGATGGCGAACATCGAGATGAAGTTGCCCGGCACGCCATCCTCGACCTCGCTCAGGCCGGCGAAGTCGGCCATATCGCGCGCGTAGTCGTCGGCATCGTAGCTGCCTGTCGGGCCGCACTCGGGATTCCTGGCACCGGGCCGCTGCGAGGACCAGTCCAGGCAGAAGTGGCGCGTGTTCGGATTGTCATCATTGCAGATCGGGATATTCGGCTCGCCGGGATTTGACGTGCCTGTCAAGGCCTCGCATTCAGGCCATTGATATTTGTCTTTCGGCAGTCCTGGACCCTTGTTGATGCAGAAGGTTGCCCAGGGGCAGTAGCCCCAGTAACCGTAGGTTCCCTCAGTAGCACCTTCCGCAGGATCGGTGACGTTGGCCGCGCCGTCGCTCAGCACGATCATAACCCACACCGCCTCGCGGCGGATGTCACTCGGATTGGTGAGCGCGCTGTTGGCAGCCCGGATGCCCCCACCGATGTTCGTATTGCCACAGGCGGCATAGGTTTCATACGCCACCGGGCGCAGCTCCGGCGGTTGGGGCGCGGGTGTGACGCTGGGGTTGATGGTGCCGTTGGAGACACCGAACTGCCACGCGTACAGATCATTCAGGTACTGAACATAGGCCGACTTGGCCGCCTCATGGCGCTCGCAGAAGTCGAAGCGCCCGGTGGGGTTGACCTGCACGCCGATCTTCTCGTTGAGCGTCTGGATCGCTACGTCCTCGCTGCGGATCAGCGGGCGCAGCGGGTTTTCCTCGACCACGTGGCCGCCGCCGTCAAACACCGGCTCGCCATCGGGATCGTAGGGCTGGCTGTGGCGGTCAAAGGTGACGAAGACCACGCGGTCGCCGCGCACGAAGTCCAGCCGCTTGATAAACAGGCGGGCGGCGTCTTTCACGTCCTTGAAGGGCATGCAGACCAGAGTGGTGAAGTTGTAGTCATCCGGGTCGCTGAAGCTCGCGCTCTGGGCCACGTTGTTCGCCAGCCCGTTCTCATGCGGGCCGTCGTACATATTGTTGCCGTCGGTGTCGTGCCAGATCAGGCCGTTGGGCACCAGGATGCCGTTGGTCTGCACCGAACCATCGCCCACGCGGCCCGTGCCGGGGTCGTTACAGCAGCCGGCCCAGGCTTCGTTGTTGTGGAGAGGAGTGTTAGGGTCGCCATCGTGGTCTAGCTTGCAGGAGCTGCGCACCGTCATCGGTGTGGTGCCAGTCACCGGATAGGTAAGCCCCACCGCCTGCAAATGGGTTTCTTTCGTCTCCACGGACATCGACTCTGAGGTGTCGATCACCAGCGCCACGTCGAGAACCGCCGTCTCGGACACCGACGACGTTTCGAGCGTGATTTCCTCGAAGCCCAGCAGCGCGAGGAAGGTGGTAGGCGAGTTGACCTGTGCGCTCACCCGAACCAGCTTGCGCGGGTCATCCCAGTTGCACAGCTCGGTTTGGGGCATCGCCTCGTTGACGACCGGATAAAGGCCTTCCGGATGCGGGTTGCCCGCCCACTCGCCGGCGCCGACGCGCCACTGGTAAATATCAGTCTCGCACGTTTCCACGAGCACGGTGTTGGGGTCCATGCCGTGCAGCTCGATATACTGCTGGGCGGCAATCGTAACTTCACCGTAGTCGGTACCTTCACGAATCTGTCCGGCGGCGGCGATGGCTGCCGCGTCTACCGCCCGGCGCAGTGAGGCATAGCGCACGAACAGCAGCGCCAGGTCGGTGACCAGCCCGACGAACGCGATGAGTGCGATAAAGGCAATAGCCATCAAGACGATCGACTGGCCGCGCTGGCTGCGTCTGTAGCGGCGAACTAAAGGATGGTGTACCAGGATGCTTCTCATAGAAACCTCGTGTTCGATGCGATCACAGCTCGCTCTGCGCATCAATACAGATCCGGCTCAGCGCCCGATACTGGGAAGAAGGTCCAGACATGGATGGTCTGCCCGTCGGCCAGCGGGCCGATATTGAACCAGGGCAGCCCCAAAAGCTGCTTATGTGTCCAGAAGACTTCGACCAGCACCAGCCCATAGTTGGTCGCCTGCTGGAGTTTGCGCCCGCGATAGACCGGGTCCGTTTCGCTGGGGAAGTTGAGCCGCCGCTCAACCTCGGAAGTCGAGAAGGCCGAACCCAGGCACGAGGCGCCACCGCCAAAGTCCATCGTGTGGTTGCCGGTAAAAACGAAGCCGCGCACATTGTCCGCGCCTGCGTCAAACAGGTTTGAGTCTTCGAGGCCGTTCCTCACGCCGTTCCGGTCGAGATCGAATGGGTCGAAGGTGTCATCGCCGGCACACTCATTGGTGCGTGCGGGATAGCGCCCGACGATCCGCACCTTGGCGCTGGTTGTGCCGGGGTTATCAACGACGAATGAGAAGACGGACACCGCGATATCGTCCTTCTCGTCGTCAAACTCCAGCGGGTCCATATTGAAGATGACGGAGCAGGCCACGCCGTCATAGTAGCCGGTCGTAGACTCGCTGCGCATCCCATAGCGACCGTTGGGGAAGGTGCCGTTGGTTGGGTAGGCGGAGTTGGGGCCGCGCGGGGTCGGGTTGGAGTCGCTTTCCTGCTGACCAAAATTACCCGATATCTCGTCGCAGTCGAGCCGTTCGTAGTTCAGCTCTTCACCACTCAGCCAGAGCATCGGGTCGCGTACCGAACCAAAGCGCCCGGCCTCACGCACCACGTCGAGCAGAGTCATATAGTTATTGGCGTACCAGCCGATCTCCGTCAGGCCGAGCAGCATGATTAACAGCAGCGGCAGGGTGAGCGTCAGCTCGACCAGACTCTGGCCGCGTGTGCGTGCGGGGGCGCCGTCGAGCATGGCAAGTAGTTGTCGGAAGGTGGCGCGCATGGTTTCACCTCAAACAGGCTTATGTCTCCCCGTGCGACTCGACGAATCCGTCGCAGCGGTCCTGATTTGAATGATACCATAGTTGAGGGAGCGGCCCTGTCTGCAATTGTGAGGAGTTTATAAAGATTTGTCATAGCCCCCGCGACCAGCCGGAACCTGGCGCGGAGGCTGGCAGCACAGCCCGGCATCGTTATGCTGTGGGGCGGCGCGCTCAGCTCGAGAGACAGGCGTTCACGGTATACCCCCGACCGTGTGAGGAGATGATGATGCTGGGTCGGTCGGGATCGTGCTCGATCTTGCGGCGCAGGTTGCGAACGTGGTTGCGCACCAGGGCGGTATCGCCCCGGCCCGGCGGGTAGTTCCACAACGATTCGAGGAGCTGTGAGGCGGTATGGTGCCTGTTCGCATTCTCGCACAGATAGCGCAGCAGTTGAAACTCGGTGCGCGTCAATACGATGTGGCGGCCATCGATCTCGACGGAGTTGTCGGCGGGACTCAACCGCAGCTCCGGGGCGGAGCCAGCCGGCTCATCGAATTTGGCGCGGCGGAGCAGGGCGCGAATTCGTGCGTTGAGTTCGCGCATGGCGAAGGGCTTGCGCAGGTAGTCATCCCCGCCGCAGTCGAGCGCCTGCGCGACATGCTGCGCGCCGTGCTGGCCGCTCAGAAACAGGATCGGCGTCCGGTCAGCGTAAGGCATTGCGCGCAGCCGCGTGCACAGTTCATAGCCGCTCATGTCCGGCAGCGTCACATCCAGGATGATCAGGCTGGGCCGGTGCTGCTGGACCAGGTCGAGCGCATATTTCGCGCTCTGGGTTTCGATCACATCGTAACCTTCGTTCTGAAGCGCACTGCTGACCGTCTGGCACACGTCGTGATCGCTGCCAACGGCGAGAACGGTGATCGGCATATCGGAATGATTGGGCATTTGTCTATGCTCTTAACTGATCGTGTATACTTCTCTCGCCCTAGTATACGCGACAAAAGCCTCGACAAAACGCCCGCCCTGTGAAACTCTTGTGAAAAATCTCCGCTAGAGCATCTTAATTAACTGACAATCATGTATCCGACACCATGAATCGTGCGGATGAAGCGCGGCGAGTCCTCACCGGCTTCCAGCTTGGCGCGCAGATTGCGCACGTGTGCCCGCACCAGGTCCGGATCACCGGTGTGAGGGGGATAGTCCCATACGGCTTCGAGCAAGTGCTGAGGCGGAAGGGCCTGGTTAGTGTGCTCCATCAGATAGCGCAGCAGGCGGTGTTCGGTTGCCGTGAGTTGGACCGGGGGCTGCCCGTCGATGTCAACCTGGTGGGTGTTCGAGTCCAGCCGCAGGCCACCCAGCTCGATCACCGGGCTTTCGGCGAGCGCGTTACGCTGCCCCCGGCGGACCAGGGCGCGCACACGGGCCGTTAGCTCGGCGACCTCGAACGGCTTGATCACATAGTCATCGCCGCCGGCATCCAGCCCGGCCACAATATCGTCGGTGCTGCCGCGCGCCGTCAGGAAGAGGATGGTGATGTCATTGTACTGGCTGTCGGCGCGAATCCGGCGGCAGACCGTCAGCCCATCGATGCCGGGCATCATGATGTCAAGAACAATTAATTCCGGCTTCCGCTCGCTCAGCATTTTCAATGCTTCAGCGCCGGATGAAGCCCGTCCGACCGCAAACCCTTCGCGGCTGAGCGCGCGGCTCACGGTTCCCAGCACGTCGGGATCGTCATCTACAGCCAAAAGATAAGGTGTTGTCATGAGGTATCTTGCCCGTGATAGACCGGCAAATAGACCACAAAGCGCGTGCCTTCATTATATACACTCTGAACTCGGATGCTACCTTTACATTTTTCGATGATTTGATGACAGATGTGCAGCCCCAACCCGGTCCCCTCGCCGACCGGCTTGGTCGTAAAGAACGGCGCGAAGACATTGGGCAGCATCTCTTCCGGAATACCAACGCCGTTATCCCACACCGCCGCTTCGATCACGTCCTCGGCGGCGTTATAGCGCGTGGCGATCCCGATCTTGGGGTTGGGCCGGTTGGCGACCGCGTCGCGCGCATTGAGCAGTAGATTGAGCCACACGTCTTCCAGCTCGCCGCGAATGCCGAGAATGGGCGGGAGATTGTCGGCCAGCCGGATCGTGAGCGAGACATTCCCCTGCTGGACATGGCTCTTGACCAGAGTCAGCGTGTTCTCCACGCTTTCGTTGATTTCCAGAACCTCATACGCCACATCGTCGGGCGAGTTCTGGCGCGCCATCGCCAGCAGCCGCCGGACGACCTCATGCGCGCGGCGTCCGGCCCGCGAGATCGCTTCCAGCCCTTCATAGTTCAGATCTTCCTGGGGCAGGTCTTGCAGGATCAGCTCGGTGTCGCCCAGGATCGTGGTCAGCGGGTTGTTGATCTGGTGGGCGACGGCGGCGGCCAGTTCGCCCATCGCGGTCAGGCGCGCCGTCTGGACCAGCTTGGCCTGTGTGCGGTGCAGCTCTTCCAGGCTGATCTCCAGGTCACGGTAGAGGCGCGCATTTGCCAGCGCGTTGGCGGCCTGCGAGATCAAGGCCTGGGCCAGCTCGACCTGCCGCCGCTCGAAGGCGCGCTGGCGCAGGGTATCGATCAGGATCACGATCCCGCCGATCTGCCCGCGAATGATCAGCGGCACGCCCAGGAAGCTCTGCCCGTAGGCCGTCTCGACCAGATAGCAGAGTTCGTCCGGGGCGCTGGCTCCGGTGAAGGGCGCTTGCTCGGCCAGGGTGTGGCTGATCTGCGGGAAGCGGTCGAGCGGGAGCATGGGCTTGGGCGCTTCTGGCCAGATGGCCTCGCCATAAGACAGTAGCACGTCCAACTGCTGGCGACCCGCGTTCCACAGCGCGAGATCGCACCAATCCGCGCCGGAGATATCCAGAAGCTGCTGCGCCGTGCGGAAGAGGTGCTGCTGCTGGTGTTCGGGCGGGCTGCTGGTCAGCCGGAGCACGCCTTCGAGCGCTATATGCTGGATGCGTCCGGTCGAGGGCGGGTTGTTCTCCGGGTAGGGCGCACGGATGTGGTACAGCGCCACCATCCCGATCGGCTGATTCTGCGTGGAGAGTGGGATGTAGACGATATGCTGTGCGTTGTGCAGATGCGGCAGCCAGGCGGCCAGGGGATGGCTGTCACCGGGGGTGGTAAGCATGGGCCGCTGGTGGCTGAGAGCCTGCTCGACGGCTGAGCCGCGCTGCAAGGGCAAGGTCGGACCCGCGCCCTGACGCCACAGCGCACGATAGCAGAGTGCCAGCGTATCGAGATGATCCTGGCCGGGCACCCATTCGCCGATGAAACACTGGTTGACATCCAGCGCGCCGATCAACTGCCCGGCAATGGCCGACAGCACCCGATCGATCGCCAGGGTCGAGTTGGCGGCTTCGCTGGCCTGCACCAGCGTGATCAACTCTCGCGTGCGCACCAGGCTTTCCTCATACAACCGCGCGTTTTCGATGGCGATCGCGGCATGGGCGGCCAGGTCTTGCAGCAGCCCGGTGTCGTGCTCGGTAAACGTGCGGTCCGTTTTGCGATTGTTGACACCCAGCACGCCGATGATTTTGCCCTTGAGCGAGAGCGGGACATAGAGCAGCGATTGGACCAGGTACTCGGTCTTGACCTTCTGCCAGCCCTGATCTCCGATCAGGATCGGCTGCCCGCTGTGGAACACCTGCCCGGCGAGTGTGTCCTGCGTTTTGATCCGGAAGTTGCTGGCCGTCTCGTGATCGATGCCCTTACCGGCGCGGATATACAGCGCCTTGGCCTCGTCGTCCGGCAGCAGCAGCAGCCCTTCCTCGGCGCTGCACAGCGTGACCGCCGCCTCGACGACCTGGGTCAGCAGTGCGTCCAGATTGAGCACGGCGCTGAGCGAGCGCGCCAGGTCCGAAAGCGTGCGCTGCTCGATCAGACGGCGTTCGAGCAGTTCGCTGGTGTTTTTGTTCTGCGGGGTGGCGGTGCGCGCCGGTGCCGACTCAGTCGAATCGTGCTGGGCCTGGAGCACCTGCCGGATGATCTGGAGCAGCTCATCGGGATTAAACGGGCGCGTCAGGCAGACATACGCGCCCTGGTCGAGATACTGTTGTGGGTCGCGCTCGTGCGGGTCGAGCAGGGCGAGCCAGCGGATCGTGGCGAAGCGCGGATTCGAGGCAATCGCTTCGACCAGTGAAGGGATGTTGCGATCGCGCATTCCGACATCGATCAGAACCAGGTCGAGGTGACCGTGTTCCATCGCAAACAGCGCGTCGCCGGCATAATACGCCTTCTGGACGTTATAACCGGCGTCTTCGAGGATGCCTGCCGTAAAGGACATGGCGTCCGGGTTGCTTTCGGCCACCAGGATATGCGCGGCATTAATCTTGGATAAAAAGTCCATATTCTCTCCGTACCCTGCGGCCTTTCGGAGCGTAGAGCGGGCCGTGCCCTTATTATAGGACAACTGTGCCTGAAGTTTGTGAACTCCCGAATCCGGTGGCGCGTCGCTCAGTGGCGTTCAGATTGAGCGCAGGGCTGTTCGTATGGTATACGAAAATACCGCCAGGATGGACGGGCGGCAAAAAACGTATAATATTGGATTAAGAATCTGGGGAACAGCTTTGCTTATGCGGGTGTTAACCCTGCCCCGAAAGGCGCGCGCGGCGCCGGGCCAGATCGTCCTCGACGGCGGCATCGGCGGGCGGTGGCGGGATGTGCGGCTGGGCGGCCTCAGGCTTCTGGGTGGCGAGCTGCTGGCGAATCTGTCCCAGGCGCGCGGAAAGGGCTTCGGACAGGTCGTTGGTCTGCTCGGTGGCCGTCCGCTCGCGGCGCTGGGCCTCAGCAACCAGGGCCTCAAGCTCGTTCACGCGGCTGATCAGCTCGGCGGAAACATGCCGGTGCTGGGCGAGATCGGCTTCCAGCATGGCGATATGCTGCCGCTCGATCTGAATCTCGCGCACGATGTGGCGCGCGGTCGCTTCTTCGCCTCGCGCCAGGGCCTGATCGGCCTGCTGATCCCACTCCGCGACCTGCTGGCGCAGCCCTTCGATCTGGGCGGTCAGACGCTCTTCTTCGTCGAGCGCCTGGTTGACACGCTGGCGCAGCGCTGCGACTTCACGTACCGCGCCCTTGCCGGGCCGCAGCGGAGCCGTACCGCGCCGCCGAGGCTCCGTGCCGGGCAGGCGGGGCAGTCGGGATCGAACCAGAACGTTGAGTTTATCGAATAAGTCAGCCATGCGGGCTATTGTACCCGGTTGGACCCCGGCTGGCAACGGCGGTTACGGCTTTGGCGCGGCAGTGATGCCGACCATCGGCGGGAGCGCAGTTGTGCGCTATAATCTGCTCCGATCACCGGGCAGATTCCACGAGGCAAATCCGTGAGGCGAGTCAACAACGGCGGCCCCGTTTATTACCAGTTTGAGCAGTGGGCAGGCAGCGGCGCTCTGACGCATGGCGTCTTCACGCGCCTGGGCGGGGTGAGCGCTGCCCCCTGGACCTCGCTCAACCTGGGAGGCACCGTTGGAGATGCGCCGGACGCCGTTCAGGAGAATCACCGCCGCGCCTATGCCAGCCTGGGTCTGGATTCCGGGCGGGCCTGCACCGTCTGGCAGGTGCACAGCGCCGATACGGTCGTGGTGCACGCGCGTGTGCCCAACCGTCGCTGGCTGGCGCGCGCCGATGGCATGGTGACCGACCGCCCCGGCCTGCCGCTGACGATGCGCTTTGCCGACTGTACGCCGATCCTGCTCTACGACCCGGCGCGGCACGTGATCGGGATCGCGCACGCGGGCTGGCGCGGGACCGTGCTGGGCGCAGGCGTGAGCGCGCTGGCCGCGATGCAGTCCGCCTTTGGCACGCGCCCCCAGGACGTGCAGGCCGGGATCGGCCCCAGCATTGGCCCGGAGCGCTACCAGGTCGGCGAAGAAGTGGTCATGGCGGTGCAGCAGGCGTTTGGCACGCTGGATGGGCTGATCCGGCGGGCCGACGATGGCAGCGCCTATCTTGACCTGTGGGCGGCCAACCGGCTGGCCCTGGAGCGCGCCGGAGTCGGCCAGGTTGAGGTCGCGCAGATGTGCACCGCGACCCGCACCGATGAATTTTTCTCACACCGGGCCGAGGCAGGCCGGACGGGCCGCTTTGGCGCGATGATCGCACTGGCAGAATAGACGATGCATCCAACAGCAAGCAGCATAGCCGGGCGGATCGCGGCAGTGCAGGCCGAGATCGCGGGTGCCTGCGAGCGGTCGGGCCGCTCGCCCGACAGCGTGACTCTAATCGCGGTCAGCAAGACGCACGCCGCCGCCCAGGTGGTCCAGGCGACTGAAGCCGGATTACAGCACTTTGGCGAAAACCGGGTCGAGGAAGCCCTGCCGAAGATCGAGCGGGTCCGGCAGTTGACCGCAGCGCCGGTGCACTGGCATATGGTCGGGCATGTGCAGAGCCGCAAGGCGCGCTATGTCGCCGGGGAGTTCGCCCTGGTCCATTCGATCGACAGCCTCAAGCTGGCCGAGCGCCTGGGGCGCTATGCCGCCGAGCGGCGCACGATTCAGGATGTGCTGCTGGAGATCAACGTTTCGGGCGAGGCAACCAAAGCGGGCTGGGATGCGTATAACTGGCAGAATAACGCCAGCCTGCGCGGGGCGCTGTGGTCCGAGATCGCGGCGGTGCTGGCCCAGCCCGGCCTGGCGGTACGCGGCCTGATGACGATGGCCCCCATCGTCGCGGAGATGGAGCAGGCGCGGACTGTGTTCGCCGGGCTGCGGACGCTGCGCGATGCGCTGGCGAACGACTTTCCGGTGGCGGAATGGTCAGCCTTGAGCATGGGCATGACCGACGATTACCCGGTTGCCGTCGAGGAAGGGGCGACGATGGTACGCATTGGCCGCGCGATTTTCGGCCCGCGCCCGGCCTAGCTGATGTAGGGGTTGGATACCCGATCGATGGTGGTATGAGGAGGTTCTCGTGGGTGCTTTAATCTTTCTTCTGTTCCAGATGTACTCGTTTGTTATCCTGGCGCGCGTTCTGATGAGCTGGGTGAATATCGATCCGTATAGCCCACTGGCCCGCACGATCTATAACCTGACCGAGCCGGTGCTCCAGCCGATTCGCAACCTGCTGCCCCCGGCTGCCGGTCTTGACTTCAGCCCTATCATCGCTATGATCCTGATACAGATTCTCGGCAGCATTTTTGCCCAGGCGTTTGCCGGGATGTAGGTTGTGCCACGCAGCGTTCAGCCGGTGAGCCAGCCGGCTCTTGATAACAAAGGATAAAAGACGGATGCCGCGCGAATTCAAAATTACGGATGCCCAACATGGAGCCGCCTTCACCGTGCGGGTCGTGACCAAAGCCAGCAGCGTCGAGATTGCCGGGATTCAGGACGACGGCGCGCTGAAGATCCGCCTCACGGAATCGCCCGCCGAAGGGCGCGCCAATGCGCAGTTGATCGATCTCCTGGCCGAGGTGTTGGAAGTCGAGCCGGACCAGATCGCGATCGTGGCGGGCGAGGACAAGCCGAGCAAGATCATCAGCGTCGAAGGCGTCACCCCTGGCTGGATCGAGCAGCGGTTGGGGCGGGGCGAGTAGGGCGCGCGGCCCGGAGCAGATGTGCGATCTGGCGACATGAACCGGCGGGGTCTGCGGGCAGGGTATTGGCTGGCGGCCCTGGTGCTGCTCGGCGTGCTGGCTGGGTGCGGCGGCGAGGCTGATCCGACCCCTGATCCCACGCGGACACTCGTGCCGCCGACCGCGACTCCGGCACCCCAGACGACGCCGCCCACCGTCACACCGACCGATCTGCCCCACGCAGCGGCGCTGGCCGTCGCGCCGACTGAGATTAGTGCCCTGGCGATTCCCCCCGTCGCCCAGGAATTTATCCGTCTGACGCGCGACGATCTGCTCGCCCGGCCCGGCATCGATCCGGCGGATGTGCACCTGCTGAGCGTTGAGGCGTTCACCTGGACCGATCGCGCCTTGGGCTGCGCCTCACGCGCCGACGAAGCAGACGGACCGGCGGCAGTATCACAGGGCTACCGGATTCTGTTCCAGGTGCGCAACCGGATTTACGTCTACCACACCGATGATCAGGATACGTTCTTCCGCTGTGAGGACCGCGCGTGGCTGGCGCTGGAAGGTGCGCCGCTGCCGATTGATCCGGTCGCGCAGTCGATTGTCGATCTGGCCGTGCGCGATGCCGCCCGCCGTCTGGGCGAGTCCAGCACGCGAGTCCGGCTGGTCAGCCTGCTGGCGGTCGAGTGGCCGGATACCAGCCTGGGCTGCCCGCGCGCCGGGGGAACCTACGAGGACCGCACGACGCCCGGCTACCGGATCGTGCTGCGGACGCGCGAGCAGGCCTTGATCTATCACGCCAGCATCCGCGATATTGTACTGTGCGCGCCGGACGAGGAAATTCTGCCCGGCATGATCCGGCAGGCGCTCCCCACGCCGACGCCCGCGCTGGAATAGCTTCCCCTTTGTGTTAGCCACGAAAATGAACAGGGCCGGTACTATCACTGTCACCGGCCCTGATGTTTGTCTGGATTGCTTAACAAGCTGTCGATCAGATTAGAGCACGCTGGGCAGCGGCTCGCCGAGCGTCATCTGGAGATCGGCCAGGGCGGCGTAGGCGGCGGCGCGCACCTCAGGATGCCGGTCGCGCAGCACGCCGTAGAGCGGCTTGAGCGCGCCGACATGCCCCAGGCGGGCGAGGGTCTGCGCGGCGATGGTGCGGTACATCGGGTCGCCCTCTTGCAGCACGCGGATCAAAACCTGGCGCGCGTTGGGCCCGGCGGGCACGCCTTCGCCCCGCCCGGCGGCCCAATCGATCAGCCACACCAGCGCGTCGGCTTCAGGATGCGCGCGCGGCCCTTCGCGGTCGGGCGAGCGGGCCGCCATAAATGCATCTTCGGCAGCGGTGCGGACATACCACTGCTCGTCCTCAAGCATGGCGCGATAGAGCGCCACCAGCGCCCAGGGCGCTTTGACGCGGCTCAGCCCGTAGACCGTCGCGCGCCGGATCAGCAGATCGTCGTGCTGGATGCCGTCGCGCAGAATCTCGTGACCGTCGCCGGGGATCGCGGCCAGCGCCTCGGCTACCGCGCGCCGCAGATCCTCGGAGCCATGCATCAGCCCGGTAACCATGACTTCGAGCGCCGCCTCGGTGCCGATCGCGCCCAGCGCCAGCCCGGCGGCAAGCTGCACGTCGGGATCATCGTTGCCGAGCATCGGATCCAGATCGCGGATCGCTTCGGGGTTGCCCAGCGCGCCCAGGCCGATACAGCCCAGCCGCCGGATATACGGATCGGCGCTGCGGAGCGCCTGGCGGAACACAAACAACACGTTCCGGTCGCGGGTGGCGATCAGCGCGGCGACGGCGCGCGCCCGCACCGCCGGATATTGATCGGGGGCCATCAGGGCCGCCGCCAACCGCTTGAAGATTTCACCGCGCCAGGGCGCTTCCGGCGGGGCGTCGGACAGCCAGTTTACCAACCCGAACAGGTTATCGAAGATCAGATCGGGCGCCGAGGTGAGCTTGCGCTGGATGGCGGGCTGCATATTGATCTGCGCGGCGGCAAACGCCAGGGCGTTCTGCCAGTTGGGATGCAGCGCGACTTCGGCGGCGCGCGGCGGTCCGGCCTCGATCAGCGTCTCGCTCGCCAGAAAAGCCATAATCAGGTTGTGGGGGAAGCTGAATGTATCCCCGGCGCGGCGGATCAGCAGGTCGTCGTCGAGCAGCCCGTTGAACAGGTCTTCGGCCTTGACCGGCTTCTGGCCCTCGGCGGGTGCCCCGATCTGCCCGGCGAGCGTTTCTTCAAGGGCGGCGCGCTGTGGCGGCGGGTCGCCATCCAGCATTTGAGCGGCCAGCGCGGGCAGCATCTCCCGCACGGCAGGATTCGCCAGTCGCCGGTTGATCCAGGCATCGTACCACCCGGCGCGCCCGGTCTGGCGAGCGTCTTCGCCCAGGCCAGCCCAGATTTTCAGCGTGACATCGAGTATACTGCGCCCCCGGTTATCGACCCTCAGGCGGCGCATGGCGTGATCTTCGGGCGGCGCGTTGCGATCCGCCCAGGCATCGGCCCAACGGTGCGCCAGCCGGTCGTAATCGTCTTCGCGCCAGGGACGCAGAAAGGCGGGCGTGAAGCCGATCTCGGTCAAGGGGCGATAGCCTTCCGCCGGTCCCGCGATCACGATCAGGTTCTGGCCGTAGACCTCGATCAGCTGCCGCAGCCAGCCGAAGTACGGCTCGCGGGCGGCGGGCGAAAGCTCGTCGTAGCCGTCGATCAGGATCAGCGCGCGGCCAGCGGCCAACTCCGGATAGAGCACGCTGCCCACCACCTGACTCGTTACCGCGCTGACATGCCGCGCGGCGGCGCGGACCAGCGGCTCGGCGGGATCGACCGCGCTGTCTTTGCCGTAGAGCGCCGGATTCAGATCGACGTCGCGGATGTGCGCCAGGATCGGCAGCAGGCCGGGGATGGCGATCCGGGGCAGGTCCTCGGTGCGCGCTGCCTGAGTCAGCTTGGCGCGCTCGCGCTCGTGGGCATCGTGCAGCTTGTCCATCGCGCGGGCCTGAATCTGGGCACGCTCGCGGGCACGCAGCTCGCGCTCTTCTTTGGTGAGCGACTGCTCCTCTTCCAAAATCGCCTGCTCGGTCAGGTCCTGGAGCGTCTCGAAGCGGACCTCGCCCAGGGCCATCAGCGCCAGCGTGACCAGCGCCGTCGTCTTGCCCATCCCGCAGATACCCAGCAGGGCCACGTGCCGGTCGCCCGCGCCGAGATCGGCCAGGGCCAGCGTCTCGATGTTGTAGGGCGCGTAGCTCTGCGGCATATCGTGGAAGCGCGGCACCACGTCGAATACGTCGCGGACCGTGACCTCGCTCGGATCGACATCCACCAGTGGGGGCGGGGGCGGGATGATGCGCGGCTCGATCAGCACGTCGGCCAGTGGAAACAGGCTGCCGGCGAGGTGGTGGCGCTGGAGACTTTCGCTCAGATCGCGCGTGTAGCGGGCGCTGGCCGAGCGGCCCAGGTACTCGCGCGTGCCTTCGATCTGCGAGCCGGTCGATTCTTGCAGCCGCGCCAGCCGCTCGCGCGAGCGCCACAGCACAAACGAGATACCGGCGACTGAGCCTGCACCGAGAAGAAATGAAAGCGGATCAAAGCGCATGGCGCTGCTCCCTAGTCTGCCACCAGAATACGCCCACAACTGGCGCACCGCACGATTTCCTGGCCCCGGCGCACACGCTGAACCAGCATCGTCGTCTGGTCCACCCGGCAGCCGGAGCACATCTCACCTTGCAGCACCGCCACCGCGACGCCTTTCTTCTGCGCCCGCAGCGACGCATACAACTCTTGCAGGTCGGGGCTGATCCGCTGCTCAACCGTTTCACGATCCTGCTTGAGCGCTCTGATCTCGCGCCTGAGCTGCTTCTGCTCCTCGCTCAGCGCGGTCTGCTCCCCGGCCCGCTCGCTCTGAACCTGGCTCAGATGCGTGTTGGCGGCGCGCAGCGCGTCTTGCAGCTCTTCGACGTTGATCATCGTTTCCAGCAGACGGTCCTCAAGCTGGGTGTGGCGGCGCTTCAGCTCGGCGATCTTCTCCTGGATGTCTTGCAGTTCTTTGGGGTTGCTGACCTTGCCGCTGTAGAGGCGGCTGGAAAGCTCGCCAGACTGCTCGCCCACCGACTGAATCTCAAGGTTGAGATCGGTCGCGTGTGCTTCCTGAGGGCGGAGCGTGTTCTGCAAGCTGGCGACCTGCGCCTCAGCCTCGCGCAGCACGCTGTCCTGTTCCAGCAGGGCGGTAATCTCGCGCACGCGGCTGCGCCGGGCGTCAAGCTCCAGATCGATGCGCTGAAGGCGGTAGAGGTCGCGAACGATGCTCATGGCTCCTCGCTGGCTGGCAGATCGCTCAAGTCGATGTACAATGAGCGTAGAGTTAATGTTGGGCCGGGCATAAATTGATAAAAAGCATTATACTACACGCCAGAATCGCACGGCAAACGACTGGTTGGCTTTGGGTGGCTGCAATTTGCCTTCCAACCCGCGAGGTTCTCTATGCAAACACTGCGTACGGTCGACATTTCAGCCGCCGAGTGGCGCTGGGTGATCATCCTCAGCGGGCTGCTCGTTACCCTGACACTTGTGCCGTATGCCTGGGCACTGGCCAGCAATGATGCGAATGCCGAGTGGCGGTTTATGGGGATGCTGTCCAACCCGCAGGACGGCGCGACTTACCTCTCGAAAATCGAGCAGGGGCGGCAAGGCGCGTGGTTGTTTGAGCTGCGCCATACACCCGAAGCGCACGATGGCGCAGGGTTCCATACCTTTTACCTGTTCCTGGGCCATGCCGCACGCATCCTGAGCATCTCCAATATTTTGATCTATCACCTGGTGCGGGTGGCGTCCAGCCTGTTCATGTTCATCTCACTCTACCAGTTTGGGGCCACAGTCTGGGTGCGGCTGCGTCCCCGGCGGCTCTTTTTTGTGCTGATCGCGGTTGGCTCCGGGCTGGGCTGGCTGCTGCTGCTGATCGATGCCGACTCGCTGGCAATCGACCTCACCATACCGGAAGCCTTCCCATTCTACGCCAGCTATACCAACCCCCATTTTCCGCTCAGCATCGCGGCGCTAGCCCTGATTGCATCGGTCTACCTGATCGTCTTTCGACGCGGCTATTCGGCTGAACCGAGCGTGGATAACGGCGGGCTGGGGGTGATGCTGCTCTCGATCCTGCTGGCGCTGATCCAACCCCCCGCGCTGCTGCCGCTGGGCGGCGCGCTGGTCATGTACCTGCTGGTGCGCTACTACCTGACACGCGAATTCCCGGTGCACGAGCTGCGCTGGGCGTCGATGTTGTGGCTGCCGGCGATCCCCTTTGCGGTCTACTACCTGGCCGTCTTCCGCTTCAATGACGTGATGGCGGGCTTCAACGAGCAGAACATCACACCCTCGCCCGCGCCCCACCTGTACCTGTTCGGCTATGGTCTGCTGCTGGTCGTGGCGCTGCCGGGCCTGATCCGCGCGGTGCGGCGTTTCGAGCGTGACGGTGACCAGTTGATGCTGCTGTGGTTCATTGTGAACGTGATCGGGCTGTATATGCCATTCAACTTGCAGCGGCGGCTGGCGATCGGGCTGAGCATTCCGCTGGTCTATTTCGCGGTGCGCGCGCTCGAAGACTACTGGTTCTACAAAGTGCCACGCCGCTGGCGTCAGGCCGCGCTGATGCTGTTGATCGTGTTCATCCTGCCCACCAATATCCTGGTGCTGGGGATTCCGCTGGTGGGCGTCGTGGGCGACCCCGACAGCGGCCTGGAAGCGGGCCTGCTGCTCGAATCCGACTATTGGGACAGCATCCAATGGCTGGACGCGCAGCCCGACAAGGACCAGGTCGTGCTGGCGTCGCCGAACGTCAGCCTGTGGATTCCGGCCTATACCAATCAGGTTGTGGTCTACGGCCACCGCTTCGAGACGGTGCCCAACGACGAGCGCGAGGAGCAGGTCGAGGCGTGGTATCGCGGGCAGGACTGCGAGACGCTGTTGAGCGACACCCTGCCGTTCGACGTGCGCTATATCCTGGTCGGGCCGCAGGAGCGCGCGCTGGCGACGGACGAGGACGAGGACATCGTCTATCCCGATGCCGGCCAGTGCACCGCGAATCTGCCCGAAGACCGTATCGCGCAGGAAGTGACACACGGCGATGTCACGATTTACGTTCTGGACTGAGCGTCCGGCGCGACAGTCCGGCGTTTTCCTGCTGCTGCTGGCCGTCATCCTGGCGGCGTTTTTATGGTCGGTTGGGCTGGATGCGCACAGTCTGCCGTTCCCGCCCGAAGCCGAGTTCTCCGACGCCGTGATCAGCCATTGGCCAAACGCACTGTTTCTGCGCCGCTCGGTGCTGGACGATCACGCGCTGCCGCTGTGGCGTCCCCTGCTGATGAGCGGCCAGCCCTTCGCCGCCAACCCACTCAATAAAGTATGGTATCCGCCGCAGTGGCTCGTGCTGCTGGTACCTCCCACGCTGCACCTCAACCTGCTGCTGGGGCTGCATCTGCTGCTGGCCGGGGCGGGAGCCTGGACCTGGGCGCGCGCGACCGAGCTGGGACCGTTCGCGGCGGCGCTGGCGGGCTTCGGTTACGCGCTGGCCCCGCGTGTGATCGCGGCGGCGGGGGCGGGACATCTCGACCTGGTGTATGCGGCGGCGTGGGTGCCTTGGCTGCTGTGGGCGATCCAATGCGCCGTGCGGCCCGATCCGGCGCGTTATGCGGCCCCGGCGCTGGCGCTGTTCGCTGCGCTGCTGTTTCTAGCGGATGTGCGCCTGAGCGCCTACGCTTACGTGACCGGGGCGGCCTATGGCGTGTGGCTGTGGGGCCGGGGTGCGGCGCTGCGGACGCGGGCCGGGCTGCGCCGGGTGGGGCGCACCGTGATCGTGGCGGGGCTGTTGACCGCCGGGCTGACCGCGATCCAGTGGGTGCCGCTGCTGCTGCTAACGCCCGATCTCTCGCGCCGCGCGATCACGCCCGACGAGGCGGCACTGCACAGCCTGAAGTGGGGACAGTGGATCGGGCTGCTGATCGGCGATCACGGCGGCGGGTGGGAGACGCTGGTCTATACCGGGGTGAGCGCGCTGCTGCTGGCGATCCTGGCGCTGGTGCTGCGCCCGCGCGCGCTGGCGTTTTGGGGCACGGCGCTGATCGTCCTGGCGCTGTATGCGCTGGGCGATCAGTTCATTCTGTGGCCGCTGCTGACCAAAATCTTTCCGCCGCTGCTGTGGTGGCGTGTGCCGCCGCGCGCGTGGCTGATCGCCGCGCTGATCGTGCCCTATCTCGCGGCGTGGGGCGCCCAGATCGTGGCCGAACACCCCCCCGACAGCCGCCGCGTGCGCCTGGGGTTGGTCGCGCTGTTGGGCGGCGGGCTGATGTGCGCGATCACCAGCGGGGTGATGCTCGTCCCGCCGCTGGAATTGAGCGCCGCCCTGGGGATTCTCGCGCTGCCGGCGGTGGTGCTGGCTGTGCTGCTGGCTGTGGCGGGACGGCTGCGCGGCACGGCGCTGATCGCGCTGCTGGGCGTGATTGTGCTGGCCGATGTGCTGTGGATCGACCGCACGCTGATCGAGGGGCGCGATCGCGCGGAATGGCTCGACCCGTACCAACCTCTGGCGGAATATCTGCGCGAGCAGGGCGCGACGCGCGTCTACTCGCCCGGCTACAGCCTCCCGCAGCAGGCCGCCGCCTATTGGGATGTGCCGCAGTTCGGCGGCGTCGATCCGTTCCAGCTTGACGCTTATCAGGCCGCCGCCGAGGACGCGACCGGCGTCAGGGCGCACGGCTACAGCGTCACGCTCCCGGCCTTCGAGGCGAGCGAGGACGGGGAAGACATGGAAATCGATCTGGCGACGGTCAACCGGGGCGCGCCAATCGACGCGCGGCGGCTGGGCGCGTGGCTGGTGACGCATGTCGTCGCGGCCTTCCCGATTGAGGCCGAGGGCCTGACCCTGGAGCGGCGGCTGGACGGTCTGTATATCTACCGCAACACCTTTGCGCCAGATGTCGCGCTGGCATGGGATGGTCCGAACCGGGTCACGATCCGCGCCAACACGCCCTACGGCGGCGTGCTGTACGCGGTCGCCAACGGGCGCTGGCAGGACCCCGGCGATCAGTTGCCCGGCCTGCCCGGCCTGGTGCGCGAGTCGGATGACGCCTGGACGCTGACCTACCGCCGGTCCGAGGTGTGGCTGGGTCTGGGCCTCGGGGCGGGACTGATCGCGCTGGCGGCGGCGCTCGGGTGGGTGCTGCGCCATGCCTGAGCGGGGACACGTCCTGGCGTCCGAGTGGCGGCGCGTGGGCCTGTTCGCGCTGGCCGTGATGCTGCTGACGAGCGCGCCCTATTTTGTGGGCGGGCTGGCGGCGGGCGATGGCTGGACGTATGGTGGGTTCCTGTTCGGCGCGGATGACGGCTACAGCTACCTGGCCAAGATGCGCCTGGGCGCGCGCGGCGATTGGCTGTTCACGGTGCGCTACACGTCCGAGCCGCACGAGGGCGCGCTGCTGTTCCTGCCCTATATCCTGCTCGGCAAGCTGGCCGGGCTGGCCGTGCCGCCGGATGATCCGGGCCTGTTCGCGGCACTGGTGATCGTGTTTCACGCGGCGCGGATCGTGTTTGGCCTGCTGCTGATCCCGGTCAGCTACCGTTTCGTGGCGGAATTTCTGCGCGCGCCCGGTTTGCGCTTCCTGGCGCTGGTGCTGATCACGCTCGGCGGCGGGCTGGGCTGGCTGCTGAGCCTGGCCGGGCTAGGCGATCTGTTCGGCTCACTGCCGGTCGATTTTTACGTGCCGGAAGGCTACAGCTTCCTGATCCTGTACGGGCTGCCGCACCTGGCGCTGGCACGCGCGGCGCTGCTGGGTGGGCTGCTGCTGCTGTTTCGCGCGCTGGGGCGCCCCGACACGCCGCGCGCGTGGCTACCCTGGAGCGTGCTCGCGGGATTGGCGTGGGGCGTGATGGGCCTGTCGGTGCCGTTCTATATTGCCGTCGTGTACGCCGTGCTGGGGGCGTGGGGGCTGGCGCTGTGGCGGCGCGAGCGGCGGTTCCCCTGGCGGCTGTTCTGGCGGGCGGTGATCGCGGCGCTGGTCGTGCTGCCCGTGCTGGCCTATACTGGCACCGTGTTCCTGTCGAATGACGTGCTGGGGCGCTGGTCGGGCCAGAACCAGCTCCCGTCGCCGCACCCGCTGCACTACATTTTCGGGTATAGTGTGCTGGCGATCCCGGCGGTGGCGGCACTGCGTTGGGCGTGGCGCAAAGGCACGGGCGAGGATGCGCCCTATCTGCTGCTGGCGGCCTGGATCGTGATCGTGCCGGTGCTGGTCTATCTGCCGATCAACGTGCAGCGCCGCCTGAGCGAGGGCGTGATCGTGCCGCTGGTCGTGCTGGCGGTGGCCGGGCTGCGCCTGCTGATCTCGCACCGGCAGCAGTGGCGGCGCGCGCGGACGCTGGTGCTGCTGCTGGCGCTGCCGACCGCGATCCTGCTCTGGCTGGGCGGGCTGGTGAGCGCACTCCAGCCGGATCGCCCGCTCTTTCGCCCGGATGCTGAGCTGCAGGCGCTCGACACGCTGGACGTGCTCGCGCCGCCGGATGCGGTCGTGCTCAGCGTGAAGGAAACCGGCAGCGTGATCCCGGCGCGCACGGACCTGATCGCCTATGTCGGGCACGGGCCGGAAACGCTCGACAGCGAGGCGAAGGAGCAGCAGGCGGCGCGCTTTTATGCCGGGGCGCTGGACGATGCGGCCCGTTGGGCGCTGCTGGCGCAGGTCGATTATGTATTCTATGGGCCGCTGGAGCGCGAAGCCGATCCCGCGCCGGGGTGGGATGCCGGGCTGCGCCTGCTGGAACCGTTCGATCCATCCGATCCCTATCGAGTCTACGAGGTGCTGAGGCGTGACTAGGCGCGATATCCCCGCCTGGCTGCCGCTGGTGCTGGTGGCGCTGGCGCTGTTTGCGCTGTTCCACCGGCTGCTCAGCGGCCATACCCTGTTTTGGGGCCTGCCGTCGCTCCAGTTCTATCCCTGGCGGCACTATGCGTTCCAACTACTGAGCGATGGGCGGCTGCCCGGCTGGAATCCCTATATCGGGGCGGGCGCGCCGCTGCTGGCGAACTATCAGACCGCCGTTTTCTACCCGCCCAACTGGTTGTTCCTGGTGCTGCCCGATCCGCAAGCGATGAACCTGATCGCGCTGGTGCACGTTCTGTGGGCCGGGCTGGGGATGTGGCTCTTCACCGGGGCGCTGGGGCAGACCACCTTCGGGCGCGGCATGAGCACGCTGGCCTATGCGCTGTCGGGCTACCTGCTGGGGCGCTTCGGCTCGTTCCCGACCGCCGACGCAGCGGCCTGGATTCCTTGGGTGTTCTGGCTGGTGCACCGCCTGCTGACGCTGCGCCGCTGGCACGAGATCGGCTGGCTGGCGCTGATCGTCGCCATGCAACTGCTGGCCGGACACGCTCAGACGACGTGGTACTGTCTGGTGGGGGTGGGGCTGTACGTGGTCTGGCAGAGCGTGTGGGGTGCGCGAACCGCTCCGCGCCGCCGTCGGGTCTATGCCGTGCTGCTGATCTGCGCCGGGATGCTGCTGGGGCTAGCGATGGCAGCGGTCCAGTTGGTGCCGACCGCCGAATACTTCCGCGAGTCGTTCCGCGCGGGCGGCATGGATTACGAGTTTGCGACCAACCTGTCCTATTCCCCCCTGCGGCTGATCACGCTCTTCAGCCCCAACTTTTACGGCACGCCCGCCGATGGCTCGTATATCACCAAAGGCATCTACTTCGAGGACGCAGCCTATATCGGCTTTATCCCAATCGTGTCGGCGCTGGCGGCGATCGTCGGCTGGTTCCGGCGGCGGCGCTTTATCGCGCATTACCCGATCTTTGCGACGGTGCCGTTCTGGGCGCTGCTGGCGCTGGGCGCGCTGATCATCGCCACCGGGCGCTATCTGCCGATCTTTCGCCTGCTCTACGACTACGTGCCCACCTTCGGCTTCTTCCGCGAGCCGGTGCGCTGGCTGATCCTGACCGTGTTCGGGCTGTCGGTGCTGGCCGGGATCGGCACGCAGCACTGGGGGCGCGGCAAATGGATCGTGTTCTGGTCACGGCTGGCGGCGGCGGGCGGCGGCGCGGCGGTCGTCGTGGCGCTGCTGGCACAGACGTTCATGCAGCCTCAGAACGCGGAGAACCTGCAAGTGCTGACGCGCGGGCTGATCGTGCTCGGCTGCTGGGTTGTGGCGGCAGCGCTGTTCACGCTCACGCAGCCGCAGGGCGAAACGCCGCGCGCGACCGTGCTGTGGCGGACCGCCGTGCTGGTCTTCGTCGCCATCGATCTGACCTGGGCCGCCAGCGGGCTGAATCCGACCATCCCGACCAATTTTTACCGCGATTTCGGCGTGCAGCGGCCCGAAGGGCGCGTCTATTGGTTTGTCGACTATGAGGACGAGGTCAAGTTCGAGCGCTTCTTCGTGCTGTCCGATTACCGGCTGGCGCGCGACCAGTGGCCGGACGTGCGCGGGTCGCTGCTGCCCAACCTGAACATGCTCGACCGTGTGCCGCTGCTCAATAACTTCGATCCGCTCGTGCCCCGCCACCACCGCGAATATATCGATCTGATCGAGGAACTGGGGCCAGACGCCGGGCCGCTGCTGCGGGCGGCGGGCGTGTCGCAGGTCTACGGCGAGACGCGCCCCGCTGGCTGGCCGGGTGAGGCCCCGATCTTCGTCGCGCCGCAGGAGACGCCGCGCGCCTGGCTGGTGACGGACGCGCGCTGGCTTGAATCGAATGACGCCGTGCAGGGCGCGCTGCGCGATCCCGCCTGGGACCCGGCGCAAACCGTGATCCTGGCCGGGGAGCCGCCGGACGATCAACCCCTGCCAGATGGCGGGCCGGTGGGCAGCCTGACCGTGCTGGAGCAGCGCCCCAACCAGCTTCGCTACCGCGTCGAGACGGAGTCGGCGGCCTATCTCGTGCTCAGCCATTCCTGGTATCCTGGCTGGCGCGCGACGATCGATGGCCGCCCGGCGGAGCTGGTGCGCGCCAATCTCGCCTTCCAGGCTGTGATCATCCCGCCGGGTGGGGGCGATGTGACGCTGCGCTATCACCTGACCGGGTGGCAGACCGGGGCCGCGATCAGCATCCTGGCGCTGCTGCTGGTGTTTGGCGTGGTGGCGCTCGGCAGCCTGCTTGCGGCGCGCGAGCCGGGATCGCCGGAGTCCCCGCGCCCGGTTCGACGCGGGCCGGACGCATCGCTATAATCCTCGCCCGGTGAGGATAACCGGGAATTGCCCTATGCTGGACACCAGTTCGACGCGTGGCCTGCCGCTTGTCAGCGTGATCATGCCTGTCTACAACGAGGAGTCGTTTATCCGGCGCTCGCTGGGGGCGGTGCTGGCCCAGGACTATCCCCCCGACCGGATCGAGGTGCTGGTAGTCGATGGCCTCTCCACCGACCGGACGGCGCGGCTGGTGCAGGACATCGCCGCGCAGGATGGGCGCGTCCAGATCATCCCCAACCCGGACCGGATTCAGGCGCAGGCGCTCAATCGTGCCCTGGACGCGGCACGCGGCACGGTGATCGTGCGCGTCGATGGGCACACCATCATCGCGCCGGACTACGTGCGCCGCTGTGTCGCGCACCTGCACGCTACTGGGGCCGATAACGTCGGCGGGCCGCAGCGCTTCGCCGCGACGACCGCGATGGGCCGCGCGATTGCCGCCGCCTACCGCTCGCCGTTCAGCGTCCCCAGCCGCTTCACGATCAGCGACCGGGCCGAATTTGTAGATACGGTCTATCTGGGCGCGTGGCCGCGCAGCGTGTTCGAGCGCGTCGGGCGCTTCGATGGCCGCCTTGCCGTCAACGAAGATTACGAGTTCAACTACCGGATTCGCAAGGCGGGCGGGCGCATCTATCTCGCGCCGGATATCCAGTCGCAGTATTACGGGCGGCAGACGCTCGCCGCGCTGGGGCGGCAGTATCTCCGCTATGGCCGCTGGAAGTTCAGGGTGCTGGCGCAGCATCCCGCCTCGATCCGCCCGCGCCACGTGGTCGCCCCGGCCTTTGTTGCGGCGCTGGTGGGCGGCGCGATCCTGGCGCGATTGGGCCGGAACTGGGCGCGGCTGTGGCAGGCCACCATCATCAGTTATGTTGTGGCGAATGCCGCCGCGTCGATCCGGCTGGCGGCGCGCACCGACCGGGACCTGCTGCCCCGGCTGCCGGTCGTGTTTGGCTGTATGCACATCGCGTGGGGCAGCGGCTTCTGGATCGAGGCGCTGGGCTGGCTGGCCTCGCGCGCACGTGGGCAGATGCGATCATGAAGCCGTCGCGCCTCTCGTCCTACGCGCCGCCGCGCCGCCGCCAGCTTCAGATTTCCGAGCGGCGGATTTTGCTCATGGTGGGGGATACGGTCGCAATCCTGATCGCAGTGCTGCTCTCGCTGGCGATCTGGGTCACGGTCGATCCGCGCGACCTGGGCCTGCCGTTCATCCTCTCGCACAGCTATTGGTTCCCGATTTTGGCCGCGCTGTGGCTGCTGATCGCCCACGCCAACGACTTCTATAACCTGCGCGTTTCGTCACGGATCGATACCAGCCTGATCCGGCTGGTGCAGGTCACGCTGCAAGTGCTCGTGATCTATCTGGTGATCTTCTTCTTCTCCCCCCGCGCGGCGCTGCCCCGCCTGTTCATCCTCTACTACGCCGGGCTGAGCTTTGTGCTGATCGCGCTGTGGCGGGTGTGGCGGCCCTTCCTGATCGGCTGGACTGATGTCCGGCGGCGGGCGCTGGTGATCGGCGCGGGCTGGGCGGCCCGCACGATGATCGAGACGCTGCGCGAGGAAGCCCCGACCGATTATGAGATCGTGGGCGTGATGGTCGAGCCGACCGACACCCTGCCGCCCGATCTGCCCCCGGCGCTGGTAGTTGGCACGGCGGGCGATCTGCTGCCGACGGCGCGCGCCGAGAACGTTTCAGAGATCATCCTGGCGCACGGGCGCGAGTTGTCGGGCCAGATGTTTCAGGCGATCATGGACTGCTATGAGCAGGGCCTCAGCATCGTGCCGATGCCGCTGCTCTACGAGCAGATCACCGGGCGGGTGCCGATCGAGCACGTCGGCCAGCGCTACTGGACGGTCATGCTGCCGATTGAGGGCGGCTCGATCTTCGACCCCTACCCGCTGGTCAAGCGTGCGATGGATATCCTGCTGGCGCTGATCGGGCTGGCGGTTTTGGCGCTGCTGCTGCCGCTGATCGCGGTTGGGATGCGGCTCGATTCGCCGGGGCCGATCTTCTTCCGGCAGACGCGCGTCGGGCGGGGTGGGCGGACATTTCAGATGATCAAGCTGCGCTCGATGGTGCCCGATGCCGAGCGTGAGAGCGGGCCGCAATGGGCCAGCGCGCACGATCCGCGCGTGACGCGGTTGGGGCGAATCCTGCGCCGGACACGGCTGGACGAGCTGCCGCAGTTGTTCAACGTGCTGCGCGGCGAGATGAGCCTGATCGGGCCGCGCCCCGAACGCCCGGAGTTCGTCGAGGAACTGAGCGCTACCATCCCGTTTTATCGCACGCGGCATGTGGTCAAGCCGGGGATCACCGGCTGGGCGCAGGTGCGCTATCACTATGGCAGCAGCCCCGAAGACGCGCTGATCAAGCTCCAGTACGACCTCTACTACATCCGTCACCAGTCGCTCGCGCTTGACGTGCTGATCATCCTGCGCACCATCGGCAAGATGGCCTCGTTCCAGGGAACCTGAGCCGATGTCCGCCCGCCGCCTGTTGATTGTGCTGATCGTGCTGTACGTCATGTTCATCGGCGGGACAGCCTATGCCCATACCGGCGCGCTGCCCGATCTGATCCGCTTCGTCGTGATCGCCGGGCCGGCAGCGGTCTGGCTGGCGCGGCTGCTGCGGTCGGGGCGCACCCTGCCTCACACCCCGCTCGATTTGATCCTGGCGGCGGGCGTCGCGTGGCTGTTGGTGAGCGCGCTCTCGTCGCAAGAGCGGCGCCTCAGCCTGGAGATGATCTGGCCCCTGCTGGCCGGGGCGCTGGCCTTTTACCTGCTGGTGGACCTGCTGCGGCGCGGCTGGCTGCCGCATTTCAAGGCCGCGCTGCTGGCGGTCGCGCTCGTGATCGTAGCGATCAGCGGCGTCGAGCTGCTGGCGTGGTATTTCGGCTGGCTGGGCGAGCCGGGCTGGTTCGCGGCGGGCGGCCTGTCCGACCCGATCCCGCCGGAGCTGCCCGTATTGGACTGGGCGCTCAACGTCTCGACCATTCAGGGCAACACCGTCGCGGTGCTGATCCCGCTGGTGCTGACGGGCGCGATTCTGCGCCGGGGTCACAAGCGCGTGGGACTGCTCGGCCTGATGCTGGCGCTGCTGGCGGTCGAGGTACTGACCTTCTCACGCGGGGGGCTGCTCGGCGCGCTGGTCGGGATCGCGCTGCTGCTGGCATTCGTCGTGCTGCGGTGGGCCCAGCGCCGCGAGCGTGCCGCGCTGCTGCTGCGTCCCCCGGTGATCCTGGGCGCGATCGGGCTGCTGGTGCTCGGCGCGGGCCTGCTGATCCTGGTGTGGAGCCTGGGCGCGCAGCGTGCCGACAGCGACCAGGGCCGGCTGGACATCTGGCGCAGTGCGTGGGAGATGGCCGCCGATCAGCCGGTGGCAGGCATCGGGCCGGGGGTGTTTGGCCTGGCGCTGCGTTCGTACCGCGATCCCGACTTGGCACAGGACAAGATCACGACTGCCCACAATCTGTGGCTCAACACCCTGGCCGAAACCGGCTGGCCGGGCCTGCTGATTCTGCTCGGCGGCACGGCGGCGGTTGCGATCATCTGGTGGCGGCACTGGTACGCCGTTGCGACGCGCACGCGCTGGGTGACTGAGGCGGCGGCGGACGAGCGGCGGATCGGGCTGGAAGGCGCGCTGGCGGCGCTGGTCGCCTACGGCGTTCACAGCCTGGTCGATACATTTCCGCTCCCGGCGTCGGTGCTGCCCCTGCTGCTGGTGCTGGCCTATATTGTGGCGCGGCCCGACACACGCGCAGCGGCCAATGCCCCGGCCAGCCTGCCGATCGTGCGCTGGCGCAGCCGCCTGATGTGGCTGGCGCTGGCCGGGATCATCGTCTATGGCGTGTGGATTGCGATGCTCGACGTGGCTCAGGGCTGGATGACGCTCAGCCGCCGCGCGCTGGCCGGAGACGATCTGGACGGCGCGCTGACCTATGCCCGCCGCGCGCAGGCCTGGGACCCCGATCTGACGCTCTATGATCTGCACGAAGCATACGTGCTGGGGCGGCTGGCGGATCATGATCCGGGCCTCTATCTCGATCAGGCCATCGCCGCGCATGAAAGCGTGCTGCGCGCCCAGCCTACGTTCGATCTCGGCTGGGCCAATCTCGCGGCGCTCTATATGCAGCAGGGCCACCTGGAAGCCGCACGCGAGGCGCTGGCGCAGGCCGCCGCGATCGCTCCCACAAACGCGATCTACTGGTTCCGCCTGGGCGATTATCCGCAGGCGCTCGAACGTGAACCCACCCTGGCGGAGACGGTGGCCGAAATCGGCCCGGCGGGCTTGCGGCGCTATCTGGAAGACGAGCGGCTGCCGGTGGGCGAGCGGCTGTACGTCGCGGTGCTGGCCGGGGTGGGCGATGTAGCGGACGATCTCGCGCCGCGTGCCGAACGCGAGGGCGGCTGGCTGGCGCACCTGGCGTTGGGGATGTATGCCCACCGGCTCCAGGACGATCCGGACGCGGCGCTCACGTGGCTGACGCAGGCGATCAGCGAGCGCCCGGTGGACGAGCGTGCCGCGCTGGAGCGGGCCGAGTTGTACCTGGAGCAGGGCGACCTCGATGCTGCCACACACGACGCACACGCGGCCCGATTCGTCGATCCGAACGGTGGCGCGCCCGGCGCGTATTATCTGGCGCGGATTGCGCTGGCACGTGGGGCGGGTGATGCCGAGGTCGAAGCGCTGCTCAAAGCCAGCCGGAGCGTGCGCCCCAATATCCAGTATTTCGCTGGGACGGTCTACGCGCGCCCGGCGGCGTTCGACTACCTGCCGCAGCTTCGCGCACCTGGGCTGGATAATCGCGCCTATGCCGGCTGGCTGCTGCTGGCCGAGCGGTATATCGCGCAGGGGCGGGTGGACGACGCCCGCCAGGTGTACCGCAATCTGCTGCTGGCCCAGCCCTATCTCGACGAGGCGCGTATCGCGCTGGCCCGCTTAGCCGACTTCGAGGAAGAGTAGCAGCACGATCCAGAGCGTGCTGTACACCAGCGGGCGGTGCGGCTGGTGGCGCGCGGTATAGAGCACGTACGCCAGCACCAGCCCCGGCATAAAGCGCAGCAGTCCCAGAAACGTGCGGTAGGTCGAGAAGGGCAGAAACAGCATGATCAGCGCGTTGAAGAACAGCAGGCACGTGTAGAGGTCCCAGCGGCGGCGCAGGAAATCGCGCACGGTATAGATCAGGCTCAGTGCGCTCGGCAGGACGGCGGTCGGCAGCAGCAGCACGGCCAGGATTACCGCGATCGTCGGGTCGGGATCGCGCAGGCTGCGCCAGACCGCGTTGTAGGGGATGATCTCGAACGGCGTCGCGCCGGCCCCGCCCGAACTTGGCGCCCAGTGTCCCAGCCAGAGATAGATCCCCAACTGCCACGCCGCGAACGGCGCGTTCACGATCACGGCCATCCGCAGCGCGTCATGCCAGCGCGCGTGCAGCGCCAGATAGAACAGGTAGCCCGCCGCAAACAGGCCGGTCGTCTCTTTCGCCAGCATCGCCAGCGCCAGTATCACCGCCGCCAGCAGCAGCCTGTCTCGTGCGCTGAACCACAGCCCCGTGATCACCAACCCATAAGCCAGCGTCTCGGCGGTGCTCAGGCGCACGGCCATGAACACGCCCAGAAACAGCCCGTAGGTCAGCGCGAACCAGCGGCTTACCTTCTCGCGGACCAGCAGGTCTTCGAGCAGGGCGGTGCCTGCCGTCAGTGCTGCAACGTTGATTGCCACGAACGCCCAGGGGATCAGCGGCTCGTATCCCAGGCTGAGCATCCGCCCCAGCATCGGCAGCAGAATCCGCTGCAAGCGGTAGGCGGGCACATCCAGGCAGTGCGGCGATCCCACCGGATCGCGCGCGATATAGTAGAAGAACTGCCCGTCATAGCCGAGTGTATCGGGATCACAGGCGACTCCAGGATTGTCGCGGCACTCGCTGAAGCACTGCCCGCGCGTGACGAACACCTGCACGTCCCCGGCGTGCACGGCCAGGATCACCGCCAGATAGATCAGATTGGACACCAGAACCAGCACCCAGGGACGCAGGAAGCGTTTATAATAAGGTGGGTGAACTGAGTGAGAAGGGGTTGTCACAGATCGTGAACCAATCGATTTCCTTTAACAAGCTGGTCTATGCCCTGGTTCGGCACATCCCGGAAGGCAAGGTGCTGACCTATGGGCGGGTGGCCGATATGCTGGCTGTGCCGCAGGGCGCGCGAGCGGTTGGCTGGGCGATGGCCGGCCTGACACAGCCCGACGTGCCCTGGCATCGCGTGGTCAATGCGCAGGGGCGCGTCAGTATCAAAGGCTCACCGGAAGCCGCCGCCGAGCAGCGCGCGCGCCTCGAAGCCGAAGGTGTCACATTTGACGAAAACGATCGGTTGGATCTGAAACAGCATCTCTGGGATCCCCACCCCTATGAAGTTGAACAGATTATCCTGCAGGCGCGCGGGCACGTGCCCGACGCTCCCCCCGATTAGAGCCGGGGACGTGTCTGCGCGGCAGGCGATTCGGGAGCGCTGCGCCCGATGATCTGCGCCGTACCGAACTCCTTGACGATGAATTCAACCGTGCCGCTCTCATAATACCAGACCGGCGCGCGCTGTCCGTCCAGGTCGACCCGTTCGGGATCGCCGGAGATGCCGACGATCTCGACGCGCGTCTGCTGGTAGGGGGGACGATACCGGCCCGCACGCCGCCAGTCGAGCGCGAACTGGCCCGACGGCAGGAAGCGGCACGAAAAGTACGACCAGCGGTAGTCCCCCTGCTGGTACGCCATCCCCTCGCCGGCGTCCTCATACAGCGACGTCTCGCCGCTGCCGGCATAGACGCGCAGCCGCAGTTCTTCCGGCGTCTGCTCGCCCACATACTGCATGACCGGCCACAGCGGCAGAACCTTCCCGGCGCGCACGTAGATCGGCAGGGTATCCAGCGGGGCGGCGGCGGTCAGCTCGCGCGCGCCATCGATCAGCTTGCCGCTGCCGAACTCGTACCACACCCCGCGCGGCAGATAGACGCGGCGCTCTTCTGCGCCCGGCTCCATGATCGGCGCGATCAGCAGCGTATCGCCCAACAGGAACGCGTCATCGATCTCGCGCAGGTTGACATCTTTCGGATCGGCGATGAACAGCGGCCTGACGACCGGCAGGCCGTCGCGCACGCACTGCGCAAAGGTGGAATAGAGATAGGGCAGCAGCTGGTAGCGCAGTTCCAGGGTGCGGCGGATGATGTCTTCATATGGCTCGCCGAAGTGCCAGGGTTCGCGCCGCGCGCTGCCCGTCATGCTGTGCACGCGGAAGAACGGCAGCATACTGCCAAGCTGCATCCAGCGTGTGAACAGCTCGGCGTCCGGATTGCCCGTAAAGCCGCCGACATCCGGCCCGGTGAAGGCCAGCCCCGACAGACCGAGATTGAGTACCATGCTGACACTCAGCCGCAGATGCTCCCACGTGGCCGCGTTGTCGCCGGTCCACGACGAGGCATAGCGCTGTACCCCGGCATAGCCCGCGCGCGTGATATTGAAGACGCGCCGATCGGGCCTATGCTGTTGTAACGCTTCGCGGCTGGCGCGCGCCATCTGCATTCCATAGACATTGTGCCCGCCTTCGCCGTGCGTGCAGCCCTGGCCTTCCCAGTCGTGCGGCACATAGTCGGGCAGCGTGGTATGCGGCGGCATATTGATCAGCGTCGGCTCGTTCATGTCGTTCCAAAAGCCGGCAAATCCGGCCTCAAGCAGCGGCGGGAACTGTTTGCCCCACCAGGCACGCGCGCGCGGGCTGGTGAAGTCTGGGAAGTGGCACGCGCCGGGCCATACCGGGCCGCTGATCACCTGGCCGTCGGGATATTTGAGGAAGACATCCTCGCGCAGGCCGCTTTCATACACGGCGTAGCCCGGATCGATCTTGATGCCGGGGTCGAGGATTGCGACCGCCTTGAAGCCTTGTTCGCCCAACTCGCTGATCAGCCCTTGCAAGCGCGGGAAGCACTCCCGATTCCAGGTAAAGCAGCGATAGCCGTCCATGTACTCGATATCGAAATAGAGCGCGTCACAGGGCAGTTTGCGCCGCCGGAACTCGTCCGCGATTTCGCGGAAATCGACCTCGGTGTTGTAGCCCCAGCGCGACTGGTGGAATCCCAATGCCCACAGCGGCGGCAGGGGGGTGCGTCCGGTCAGCGCTGTATAATGTTGTAAGACAGACGGGGCGTCGCTGCCCACCATCAGATAAAAACGCAGCTCGCCGCCTTCGGCCTGGAAGGTGAGCCGGTCGGCCTGAGCCGCGCCCAGGTCCACCCAGCCGCGTGCCGGATTGTCCCAAAAGATGCCGCAGGCTCGATCGCGCTGCACGCCCAGATAGAACGGGATGCTGGCATAAAGCGCGTCCGTGCCGCTCGGATAGGCGGGCTGCGGATCGCTGTTCCACAGGCGCAAACGCCGCCCGCGCAGATTGAGCGCCCCGGTGCGCTCGCCCAGCCCATAACACATTTCACCTTCCGGCAGGCGGCGGCTCCAGCGCACCTCACCGGCGCGCCAGGTCAGGCCGGGCGCATCCTCGCTGATCGGCGTGCCGTCCACCATCCTGAAGGTCAGGCGACCGCTGTCTTTCGCGATCTCGCAGATCAGGTGGCTGGTTTGCAGCCGGTAGCCTGGCCCGGCAGACTGGCACTCGACGGCGGGCGCAGTCTCGGCCCCATCCACCACCGCATACGAGAACGGCGGGTGAAATTCGGCGTCGGCTCTGGCCCGCACGCGCACGACTTCCGGCGAAACGAAATAGATCTCCAGCGCGCCGTGCTCGCCGCGCAGAATCGCGCCGCGCTCGTTCGACTCGATGGCCCGGATCGCGCCGGTGGTGTGCCAGGGGCCATGCGGCCTGGCGCTCCGGAAGCGGCGGTTGCGTGCGGTGACGGCAGCGTTATAGCGCAGGGCCGCACCGATCATCCCCGGCTGAAGTGCGCGTAACATCTGAGGCAGATTTTTGGGATTCAAAAGGAAATTAGCCATAGTCGTTTTCGTGTTGAACCAGTTCCGCCAGCATGAGTGAGCTGGCATCATGATAACGTAGACCGGCGTGGTAGAAAAACAACGCCGCCTTCGACAGATATACTTCTATTAAAGATGATGCTATACACCCTAAATTGATTTATATATACAGGGCCGCTCTTTGTGCAAAATGGACTATGATAAGACCCTATTTTGCAGCGGATACGATGGGCCTGGGGACGTTTCCAGGTAGAATATTTGCTTCATTGAACACCGGCGTGTATCACTCCCTGCGAGGCACAGAAAATACATGAGCGACACCGTTCCCGTCAAATCTATGCGCAAGGACAAGATCAGGCTCGCGCCGCAGGCGGTAACTACCCGTCCGGTCGCCGGGCGCATCGCCGACTTCGACCCTATCGTCATGTCTTTTGACGAAACCAGCGCCTGCGCTGAAGCCGATCGCTGCCTTTCCTGTCCCAGGCAGCCCTGTGTCGCGGCCTGCCCGCTCAGCAACGATATCCCGACCGCCATGCACCATATCGCCGAGGGCCGCTTCCTTGAGGCGGCAGCCGTCTATCGCGCCACCAGCCCCTTTCCCGAAATCTGCTCGCGGGTCTGCCCACAGGAAAACCTGTGCGAAGGCGCGTGCGTGCTGGGCAAGCACGGCCAGCCGGTCGCACTGGGGATGCTGGAGCGCTTTGTGACCGATTACCAGCGCGAGATCGCCCCCGAAACCGTCGTCCCGCTGCGTGCGCCATCCAGCGGCAAGCGCGTCGCGGTGGTGGGCACGGGACCCGCCGGAATGTCGGTCGCGCACTGGCTGCTGGAGCTGGGCTACGCCGTGACGCTGTACGAAGCATGGCCCGCGCCGGGCGGCTGGCTGACCTATGCCGTGCCCAGCTACAAGCTTCCGCGCGGCGTGCTGCACGATGCGCTGGCCCGGCTGGAACAGATGGGCGCGCGCTTCGTGTTCAATACACGCATCGGGCAGGATATTGCCGTCGAGACGCTGCGCGCCGAGTATGACGCTGTTTTTCTCGGTGTGGGAGCCATGCGCGACACCGCCGCCAGCTTCCCTGGCCACAATTTACCGGGTGTCTATACCGGGACCGAGTTTCTGCTGCCGGTCTACACCCCGGCGGCGCTTCGCCCACCGCAGATGGCCGAGCCGGAGATCGGGGCGCATGTCGTCGTCTTTGGCGGTGGCGATACGGCGATGGACTGCGTGCGGACCGCCGTGCGCTTGCAGGTCCGGCAGGGGATGCAGCCCAACGTCACACTGATGTACCGCCGCACCGAGTACGAGATGCCTGCCGCCCACAAGGAGCGCCACGCGGCGCGCGAAGAGGGCGTCGAGTTCGTCTACCTGGCTGCGCCGCTGGCCTTCCATCCTGGCCCGGATGGGCGCATCCACGAAGTGGTAGTGCAGGAGATGGCGCTCGGTGAGCCGGATGCCAGTGGCCGCCGCCGCCCCGTCCCCACCGGCCACGAGTACACGGTTCGCGCCGATGTCGCCGTGCTGGCCCTGGGCTATGAGGCCGATCCGCTGCTGGGCGAGACGACGCCCGATCTGCTGACGCACAAGCACGGCCTGATCGTGATCGACCCGCAGACCGGCGCGACCAACCTGCCGGGCGTCTTTGCCGGCGGCGATGACGTGCGCGGGCCGCACCTGGTGAGCGTCGCCAATCACGATGGGATCGTGGCCGCCCGCGCGATTCACGCCTACCTCACCGCCGCGCAGCCGTAGCCCGACCGGACTACCCCCGTTCCCTCCGATGCTGGTCGCCCGCGCAGACCAGCATCTTTTTTTCGGCAGCGCGCTGCTTGTGAAGTGACAGTGCGCGTTGTCAGCCGTGAAATAAGCCACTAGGCGTTTGAGACGCGAGTGTCTATAGTTGGAGTCATAGATATGTTAGCTCGCAAGCTCTAAATAGGACGTTTTTCAACCGACAAGGACAAAACACGTATGAGCATTTTGTGGGAGTCCCGCTTCGCGTTGCGCACGCAGTGGGTAACCAGTTCATTGATCCGCGAACTTCTGAAACTGACCCAAAAACCCGAAGTCATTTCTTTTGCGGGCGGCTTGCCCGCAGCCGAATACTTCCCCGTCGAGCGTTTTCAAGATGCCTGCCAGCGCGTGCTGGCCAACCAGGCGCATCAGGCACTCCAGTACAGCACCACCGAAGGCTACCCGCCTCTGCGCGAGTTTATCGCCGAGCGACTGTGTACTCAGGGCGTCTGCGTTGGCCCGGAGAATGTGCTGATCACGTCCGGCTCGCAGCAGGCGCTGAGTATGCTTGGCGCGCTTCTGATCAATCCCGGCGACCGGGTGCTGGTCGAGGAGCCGACCTACCTCGGCGCGCTGCAAGCCTTCAGCCTCTACCAGGCAAGTTATGTGGGCGTGCCGACCGACAGCGACGGCATCTGCACCGAGATGCTGCCCGAAGCTCTGCGGCATGGCCCCAAATTCATGTATATCCTGCCGAACTTCCAGAACCCGGCGGGTGTGACGCTCAGCGCCGAGCGGCGGATCGAGCTGACCCGCCTGGCGCATGAGCACGGCATTCCTATCGTCGAAGACGACCCCTATGGCGCGCTGCGCTTCGAGGGCGAGGATATGCGCCCGCTGGTCGCCGTCGATGCGGAGCTGACCGGCGGTGTTCACGAAGCCTACACCGGCAACGTGATCGTGCTGGGCACGTTCTCCAAAACACTTGCCCCTGGCCTGCGCATCGCGTGGATCGTCGCACCCCGGCAGGTGATCGCCAAGCTGACCCAGATCAAGCAAGGGCTGGACCTGCATACCAGCACCTTCAACCAGATGGTGATCTACGAGGCCGCCAAAGACGGCTTTATCGACGAGCACGTAGACCGTCTGCGGCATGTCTATCGCCGCCGCCGCGACGCGATGCTGGCGGCGCTGGATCGCTATGCGCCCCCGGAGATGACCTGGACTCAGCCGCAGGGCGGGTTGTTCCTGTGGCTGCAACTGCCCGCCGGGGTTGCCGAGCGGGCCGCGTTTGACCTGGCGATCGAGAAGAATGTCGCCTTTGTGCCGGGCAGCGCCTTTTTTGCTAGACCCGATTCCCCGCCCACTGCGCGGCTCAACTTCTCATGTATGGACGAGGAGCGCATCGTCGAGGGTATCCGGCGGCTGTGCGGTGTGATTCAGGATATGCAGGCCAAGAGGAATGGAGATGCGCCCAACCGGGCGGAGTAGCGTATGGACTGGATGAGTCAGTACGAGCCAAAGAAAGTTTCCGCCGAAGAGGCGGTCAGTGTGCTCAAATCCGGCTATCGAATCTTCGTGACCGGCAACTGCTCTGTGCCGCAGATGGTGATGGAAGCGCTCAACCAGCGCGCTCTGGAGCTGACCAACCTCAAGCTGATCATGGTGTTGACCATCGGCAAGGCCGATTATGTCCGCCCGGAGCTGGCTCCGGAGCATATCCAGGTGAACTCGCTGTTTATCAGCGAGAACATCCGCGAGGCGGTCAACGATGGGCGCGCCGACTTTACGCCGGTCTTCCTGTCCGAGATCCCGCACCTGTTCAAGTCGGGTCGCCTGCCGCTGGACGTGGCCCTGATCCAGGTCACACCGCCGGATCGGAATGGATACTGCTCCTATGGCGTCGAGGTGGGTGTCACCAAGACGGCGGCTGACAGCGCCAAGATCGTGATCGCGGAAGTCAACCCCAATATGCCGCGCACGCTGGGCGACAGCTTCATTCATGTCTCCAAGCTCGACTATGTGGTCGAGGTGGATTACCGCCTGCCCGAAGTCTACATGGCAGATTCGTCCGACGAGCAGGAAGCGATCGCCAATCATCTGGCGGCGCTCATCCCCGACGGCGCGACGCTGCAAATGGGTATCGGCGGCATCCCCGACGCGGTTTTGAAGAAGCTGCTCAACCACAAACACCTGGGCGTGCATACCGAGCTGTTTTCCGACGGCGTGGTGGATCTGGTCGAGGCGGGCGTGATCACCAACGAGCGCAAGACGTTTCACCCCGGCAAGATCATCGCAGGCTTCATGCTGGGCACGCAGCGCCTCTACGACTTTGCCGACGATAACCCGATTGTTGAGCTGCACCCGACCGAGTACATCAACGATCCCTTCAATATCGCCAAAAATGACCGGATGGTGTCGATCAACTCGGCGATCCAGGTCGATCTCACCGGCCAGGTCTGCGCCGACAGTATCGGCACGCGGTTCTATTCGGGCGTCGGCGGGCAGATAGACTTTGTGCGCGGGGCGGCGCGCAGCCGGGGCGGGATGCCGATTATCGCCTTCCCCAGCACGGCCAGGGGCGGCGAGATCAGCCGCATCGTGCCGACACTCGCGCCGGGTGCGGGCGTCGTCACCACGCGTAACGATGTGCACTTTATCGCCACCGAGTTTGGCGTCGCCGATCTGTATGGGCGCACCATCCGCGAGCGGGCGAAGGCCCTGGTCGAGATCGCACATCCCAAGTTTCGGGCCGAGCTGGCCGAGGCCGCCGAAAAGCTCTATGCCGTGCCCCGGTTTTTCGTGCCGGAGCTGCCAGGCTCAGACGGGTAATGTTATTCAGGAGCAGGATGGATGGCTAAAGGACGAATCGAAATCCGAGAAGATCGGTGCAAGGGCTGTACGCTCTGTGCGCTGGCCTGTCCTCAGGGCGTGATCGTCATGGCAAGTGATCACGTCAACGCCAAAGGATATTACCCGGCGATGCTGAACGATGCCGAGGGCAAGTGCACCGGCTGCGCGATCTGCGCGGTGGCCTGCCCCGACGTGTGCATCACCGTCTACCGGCAGGTCCCGGCCAAGACCCGGCCATCGGCGGCGGTCTGAGGCTGAGGAGAGAACGTAATGACGATTGAGCTGCTTAAGGGAAATGTGGCCCTGGCCGAAGCGGCGATCCGGGCCGGGGTCGAAGCCTATTTCGGCTACCCGATCACGCCGCAAACCGAGTTATTGGAACACATGGCGAAGCGAATGCCGGAATTGGGCCGCGCATTTGTCCAGGCCGAGAGCGAGGTTGCCGCGATCAATATGGTCTATGGGGCGGCCTGCACCGGCGTGCGCACGATGACTTCGTCATCCAGCCCTGGCATCAGCCTGATGCAGGAAGGGCTGTCGTATATCGCCGGGTCGGAAGTGCCGGCGGTGATCGTGGACATCATGCGCGGCGGCCCCGGCCTGGGCAATATCCAGCCCTCGCAGTCGGACTACTTCCAGGTGACGCGCTCGGCCGGGCACGGCGACTATCATCCGATCGTGCTCGCGCCGGCGTCGGTGCAGGAAGCCATCGATCTGATGACGGAAGCCTTCGACCTGGCCGACAAGTACCGCCATGTGGTGTATGTGGTGGCGGATGGGCTGCTCGGCCAGATGATGGAGCCGGCGGAGCTGCCGCCTATGCAGCCGCTGCGCAAGGAGCGCGCCGGCTGGGCGCTGACCGGCAGCGAGGGCCGCGAGAAGCGGATCATCACCTCGCTCCAGCTCAATGCGCCGGACCTCGAAGCGGTCAACCTGCGCTTGCAGTTCAAGCTGGCCGAGATCCGCAAGCGCGAGCAGCGCTCGACCGAGATGCTGACCGAAAACGTGCGGCTGGTGGTGGTTGGCTATGGCACCGCCGGGCGCATCGCGGAGACGGCGGTCAAGCGCGCGCGCGAGGACGGGATGAAGGTGGGCCTGTTCCGCCCGATCACGCTCTGGCCTTTCCCGGAGCGGCGGCTCTCGGCGCTGGCGGATCAGGTCGATGCCTTCCTGGTGGTGGAGATGAACGCGGGCCAGATGCTCGATGATGTCCGGCTGGCGGCGGGCGGGCAGGTGCCGGTATCGTTCGTGGGCCGTATGGGCGGAGTCGTGCCGGTGCCGGAAGAGATTTATGACAAGATCGAAGAAATCTATGTGAAGCTGCCGGTGCGCGTGCGGTAGGGAGAGCGACGAGTGACGACAACAATGGTTGAGGAAAAAGTCGTATACCAGCGCCCCGACGCGCTGTGCGATGTGCCGACGCACTACTGCCCCGGCTGCACGCACGGCGTCGCGCACCGGCTGGTCGCCGAGGTGATTGATGAACTGGGCGTGCGCGGGCGGACGATTGGCGTGTCGCCGGTCGGCTGCGCCGTCTTCGCTTACCAGTATTTCGATATGGACGGGGCCGAGGCCGCGCACGGGCGCGCCCCCGCGATGGCGACCGGGATCAAGCGCGTGATGCCCGATCACGTCGTCTTTACCTATCAGGGTGATGGCGACCTGGCGGCGATTGGCATCGCGGAGATCATCCACGCGGCCACGCGCGGCGAAAACATCACGACCATCTTCATCAACAATGCGATCTACGGGATGACCGGCGGGCAGATGGCCCCGACCACGCTGCCCGGCCAGCGCACGACCTCATCTCCGTCCGGGCGCGATGTCGAGCTGACCGGCTATCCGATCCGCATGGCCGAGTTGTTGGCCGGGATGCCGGGCGCGGCCTATGTCGCGCGCCAGTCGCTCCACAGCGTCAAGGAGATCAACCGGGCCAAGCGCGCGATTGCGACCGCGTTCAAGGCGCAGCTTGCCGGGCTGGGCTTCTCGATGGTGGAGCTGCTGTCGTCGTGCCCGACCAACTGGAAGCTCACCCCGCCCGAAGCGCTGGCGTGGGTCGAGCAGGTGATGGTGCCCTACTATCCGTTGGGTGAATACAAAGTAACCGACGAAGTTCGCGCGTTGACCAGGAAACAGGGATGACGATGCACGAAGAAATCATATTCGCCGGGTTTGGCGGCCAGGGGGTGCTGTTTGGTGGCCAGCTTCTGGCCTATACCGCCCTGGCTGAGGAGAAGCACGTAACCTGGATTCCATCCTATGGGCCGGAGATGCGCGGCGGCACGGCCAACTGTACGGTGGTGGTCAGCGACGATCCGATTGGATCGCCGGTGTGTCGCAATCCGAGCATCGTAATTACATTCAATAACCCCTCGCTGGAGAAGTATGAGAGCCTGATCAAGCCGGGTGGTCTGCTGGTCGTCAACGAGTCACTGATCGTCGAGCCGCCCACGCGCACCGATATCGACGTGGTGCTGCTGCCGGCGACCACGCTGGCGACCGAGTTGGGCGACACCAAGATGACGAACATGATCCTGCTTGGCGCGCTGCTGGGCCGCCGCCCGGTCGTCGCGATGGAAACCGTTCAGGCGGTGCTGCTGGACAAGCTCGGCTCACGCAAGGCGCACCTGCATGAGCTCAATCTCGCGGCGTTGGCACGTGGGCAGGAAATCGGCCTCGCGCAGAACACGGAACAGGCGGTCTAGCGCTGGAAAGCCCTTGAGGAAGAGGTCCGCCCGCTTGCAGTATCCGGCGGGCGGGTTGATTCCAGGGGCAGTTCGCAGTACAGTACACGGTCTGAGAGGTCGATTTCAACGGTGCAGCGAATTCCTGATGACGAATGATCTGAACTTCGACGGTTTTGTCTGCCCGCTGCCGCTGCGCGACTATCCCCAGATCGTGCTGGGACACGGCAGCGGCGGGCGGCTTTCGGCAGACCTGATCGAGCATCTTTTCGTGCCGCTGTTCGATAATCCCACCCTGGCCGGACTCAACGATCAGGCCGTGCTGGAGATCAACGGCGCGCGGCTGGCCTTCACCACCGACTCCTACGTGATCCACCCGCTGTTTTTCCCCGGCGGCAACATCGGCAGCCTGGCCGTGCACGGCACGATCAACGACCTGGCGATGAGCGGCGCGCAGCCGTTGTATCTCTCCGCCGGGTTCATCCTCGAAGAAGGGCTGCTGATGGATGACCTGGGCCGCATCGCGACTGCGATGGCGAACGCCTGTAAGCAGGCCAGGGTGCAGGTGGTGACGGGCGATACCAAGGTGGTCAATAAGGGCAGCGGTGATGGCGTGTTCATCAACACGTCCGGGATCGGGATTGTGCCGCCCGGCGTGCATATCGCAGCCGATCGCGCGCAGCCGGGCGACGCCGTGCTGGTCAGCGGGACGGTGGGCGATCACGGTATGGCGATCATGTCGGTGCGCGAGGGGCTGAGCTTCGAAACCGAACTGGTCAGCGACAGCGCGCCGCTGCATACCCTGGTCGCGGCCATGCTCGGCGTCACACCGGATATCCACTGCCTGCGCGACGCGACGCGCGGCGGCGTGGCGGCGGTCGTCAACGAGCTGGCCGGGCGCTCGCGGGTGGGCATCGAGCTGGACGAAACCGCGATCCCGGTGCGTCCGGCGGTCATGGCGGCTTGCGAAATGCTCGGCATGGACCCGCTGTATGTCGCTAATGAGGGCAAACTGGTCGCAATCGTGCCGGGCGAGCAGGCCGGGGCGATAATGGACGTGATGCGCGTGCACCCGCTCGGCCAGGATGCCGCGATCATTGGGCGTGTGGTGGACGAGCACCCCGGCATGGTGGTCGCCCGCACCGGCATCGGCGGGCGGCGCGTGGTCGATATGCCGCTCGGCGAGATTTTGCCGCGCATCTGCTAGCAGACATCGAAGCGAGGGGGAATCGGGATGGACGCGCAAACACTCTTCCGCCAGGCGGTGCAGGCCATTCGAGAAGAGAAGGACCTGGCGCGCGGGCAGGCTTTGCTACGCCAGACGTTGGAGCTTGATCCGCACAACGACCGCGCCTGGGTGTGGCTGGCGAGCATTACGCGCACGCCCCAAAAACGCATGGCCTATCTGGAGCGCGCCCTGGCGATCAATCCGGCCAATGAACACGCGCTGGCGATGAAAGCGCGCGTGCAGGCAGCGCTGGCGTCTGCGCCTACCTCGCCGCCACCCGCCGCGCCAGCGCCAGCGACCGCACCCGTTCCCGCCCCGGCCCCCACCCCCGCCGGACCGCCCAGCATCAAGGTTCCGCTCACGGCTGCCGAGCAGAAGCGCGTGGCGGCGCTGCTCGACCGGGCCGATATTTACCGCGAGGCGGGCGATACTGAGGCCGCGATCCAGCAGTGGGTCGAGGTGCTGAAGATTCGCGTCGATCACGAGGCGGCGCTCGGCGGGGCGGTCAGCCACCTGTGGCGGCTTGGCTACCGCGAGGACGCGCGCGAGCTGCTCACCCGCGCCCTGGAAAGCGGGAGCACGATGCCGTTTGTCTACCTGACCGCGCTCGATCTGGCCGGGCGCTTGCAGGATTACGCCTGGTTGAACGCGCTGCGACAGCAGATTCTCGCCGCAGAGTGTGACGAGGCGCTGCTGCTCGCCGTGATCGAACAGGATGTGCGCCAGCAGCAGATGGCCCACGCGCTCGATTTTTTGGAGCAGGCGATCAGCCATTGCCCCGACAGCCAGCCGCTCCTGGTGCGGATGGGCGAACTGCTGCAAGAGATCGGGCGCGGCCCGGAAGCCAAGCCCTATTATGAGCGGGCCGCCGCGCTGGGGGCGCGTACCAGGGCCGGCAAGGCCGCCGATCAAAAGCTGATGGGCTTTGTCCCGGTGCTGACCGATCGTGAGCGTGGGAGTGTCGGGCTGGCGGTGCGTGAGGTGGCCGGGGTGGGGCTGTTCTTTTTGCTGGCCGGGCTGCAAGACGCCGAGCTGAGCCTGCTGGCAATGGGGCCGCGCCGCTGGATGGGTGTGCTGGTCAGCCTGATCGGGGGCTACCTGCTGGTGACGGCCACCTCGTCGCCGCAGCAGCGCCGGATCGCGTCCTGGCTGGGCGGGCGCCTGATCGAGCCAGACGCCCCCGCGAACGATTCCGGCTCCCAGGCCCTTGAAGAGCCATCGCGCCTGCCGAGCATCCCGCCGACCGAGCGCGCCGTACTGGGGACGGTTGGGCTGGCGCTGCTGGCGCTGGCACTGATTCTGGTGTTCAACTACACTTTTGACGTACTGCTCTAGCGCCTGGGCCGCGCCGCGCGCTGACCAAAGGACCGTTGCCGGATGTGTCTCGCGATCCTGTTTCTGGTTTACTTCTTTTCCGTCCTGTTCCTGTCCACCTTCTTCTTTCCGATGCCGATCAACGACGCCGGGATTGTGCGCTATCGCACCATCCCCTGGATGACGCTGGCGCTGATCCTGGTTAATACGGTGGTATTCGCCGCGTGGCTGGCTCCCGATCTCTACACCCCGACTTCGGAAGAGACGATGATGGAGCCGACCGACTCCTACATCAACAAGATCAATACCTACGGCTTCAGCGAGACGAATCTGCGCGATCCGGCCAGTGTCGGCGCACTGACCACGCTAACCAGCATGTTTATGCACGCCGACCTGTGGCACCTGTTCGGGAATATGCTGTTCCTGTGGGCGTTTGGCCGCCGCGTGGAAGATGCCTGCGGCGCGTGGCGCTACCTGCTGTTCTATCTGGTGGCGGGCATGGTGGCGAATGTGGGCAGTGTAATCGCCAACCCGGCGCTCAACGAGCTGCCCGGCATTGGGGCCAGCGGCGCGATTGCCGGGGTGATGGGTGCCTACCTGCTGCTCTTTCCGGGCGCGCAGCTTGTGACGCTGTGGGGGCTTGGCACGATCCTGCGCGTACCGATCGCGCTGTTCCGTAAGCTGATGGGCCAGGACGCCAAGCTCTGGAAGTCAACCGTCTCGCTGCCGGCATGGCTGCTGCTGATCGAGTTCGCGGTTGAAAACACGATCCCATCGCTGGAGACGATCGTCCAGGGCACGGATACCGGCGGCGTGAACTACCTGGCCCACCTGACCGGCTTTTTGGCCGCGCTGACGATCTTCCTGTTTGTGCGCAAAGACCTGCTGCTGCGCTATGTCTCCGGGCGCTCGCTGTGAGACGTGATCAAAAAGGGGCGCGCTGCTGCTGCGCCCCTGTACGTGTCGTGCCGCGTGGCTACTCGGCGGACTGCCGCGCGGTGAGTTCCATCTCCGGGATGCCGGGGACCTGCGTGTCGTAGAGCCAGCCGTCGAAGAATGCCTCTAAGTCCTGGCCGCTGACCGTTTCCGCGACGGCGATGAAGTCCTCGATTGTGGCGTTGCTGTTCTGATACTGCTCATAGTAGCTGCGCAGAATCTCGAAGAACGCCTCGTCCCCAACCTGCAGGCGCAGCGCGTGCAGCGTCAGGCCGCCGCGCAGATAGACGCCGCCGTTGAACAGGTTATCGGCGGGCGGGCTGCCGGGCGGCGGGAAAAACCGCTCCAGCAGCGCGTCAAGCTGGCTGTCCGTATACATCTCGAACTCCGGCGCCTGTCCGCTGACTAGGGCGTAGGTACTGCGCACCTGCTCATCGAGCGCTTCCGGCCCGTCGGTGTGCTCGACCCACAGCCACGAGCCGTAGGTTGCGAACCCTTCATTGAGCCAGATATCTTCCCAGCGGGCGAGCGAGACGCTGTTGCCGAACCACTGGTGCACCAGCTCATGCGCGGCGGTGATTTCGATATCGCCCCGGCCCGTGACGGCATCGCTGCCGTAGAGCACCAGCGTTTGCGTTTCCAGCGCGAAGCCCAGCGGCTGATCCACCACGACGACGCCATAGGCTTCGAAGGGGTAGGGCGCGAAGATGCTGCTGAAGAATTCCAGCATCTCCGGCGCGTCGCTGAAATCGCGGCTGCCTTCTTCGGCGATCTTCGGCGGGAAGAAGTTGCGGATCGGCAGGCCGCCGGGGCCTTCGTCCGTTTCCATCTCAAACTCGGCAATGTTGACCGTTGCCAGATAACTCGCCATCGGATCGTTGGCGTCCCAGACATAGGTCGTGGTGCCATCGGCGTTCTCAGTGGTCTCGATCAACAGACCGTTGGCCGCGACGGTGTAGGGTTCGGGCACCGTCACGCGGAACAGGTACGCCGCTTTGTCCAGCGGGTGATCGTTGACCGGGTACCACGTCGCCGCGCCGGACGGCTCCGACGCGACAAAGATGCCGTCACCGAAGTGGTTCCAGCCCGTCAGGAACGGGATTGCCCCGGCTGCTTCGGGGTCGGGTGAGCCGGTGTAGCTCACCGTGACGGTGAAAGGCTCCCCTTCCGGCAGCGTGGCGGCGGGTGTGATCACCAGCTCGCGCCCACTGCGCGTGAACCCGGCAGGCGCGCCGTTGACCGTCAGCGCGCTGATCTCGAAGCCCAGAAAATCGAGGTTGAATGTGCTGAGATTCTGCGTGGCCTCGGCTTCGATCACCGCTTCTCCGACCACCTCATTCGCTTTCACGTCAACCGTCAGGTCGAGCGTGTAGTGCAGCACATCATATCCGCCGTTGCCCAGCTCCGGATAATAAGTGTCGTCCAGGCCGCTCGCGCCGGGCTGACCTTCGGGTTCCTGTGCCAGCGCGAAACCTGGGATCGTGCTGAGCAGCACGACCAGCAGGATCGCTGTGATTTTACGCATGAATGATTTTTCTCTCCCTCATGTGTTCTGATACGTGCAAGGTTATACGAGATTACGGTGGACAGATTGCAGGTTATTCGGCGGCGGTTGTCCTGCGTCGGGGCGTGCCAAAACCGGCCACCGCCGCTCCTGGCGCGAAGCCTGTTTCATGCCGGGATGACGGCGAGCCTAGAAGTTGGCGATCGCGTCCTGGACGCTGTCGTAGCTCTTGAAGAAGCGGTCGAAGCCGATGATGCGGAATACGCGTTCGACCTTTGGATTGACCGTAACCAGCCGCAGATCGCCTTCCTGCGCCCGGCACTGCGTCAGAATCTCGGCCAGGGTGCGCAGGCCGGCGCTGTTGATGTACTGCACCTGCGACAGATCGAGCACGATCTTGGCGCGGCCCTCGGCCACCGCCTGTTTGAGCAGCGCTTCCAGCTCGCCGGCGCCGATGCTGTCGATGCGCCCTTCGAGCACGTAGGTGCTGATGCCGTTTTCTTCGTGGAGTGTGCTTTTCATCGGTGGTCCTCGTCTGATCAAACTCTCAGCGGCAGGATGTCAGACCGGCAGCGAGCGCGTGCCCGCTGCCGGTGCCAAAACCACGACTATTCCACCGAGCGGGCGACGAGCCGCTCGTCCACTTCCTCGTGTGGCACAATCTGTCCGTCGCGCACTTCTTCGACGCGCGGAATCTGCCCGGCGAGGTCGCGGTCGTGCGTCACCATGACGATCGTCGTGCCCTGCGAAACCAGGTCTTCGAACAGGGCGAACATGATACCGGCGGAAACCATGTCCAGGTTGCCGGTCGGCTCGTCGCCCACCAGCACCTTCGGATTGTTGGCGAGGGCGCGCGCGATGGCGGCGCGCTGCTGCTGGCCGCCCGAAATCTGGCTGGGATACTTGTTGGCGACATCCGGCAGATCGACCAGCTCCAGCAGCTCCATAGCGCGCTCGCGGCGCTGGCCCTTGTAGCTGCCGACGTAGTGCATCGGCATCATCACGTTTTCGAGCACGGTCAGGGTCGGCAGCAGTTGGAAGAACTGGAACACCACCCCAACATTCGCGCCGCGCCACTTGGCGATCGCGTTCTCACCCATGTTGGTGAGCCGCTGCCCGGCGACGTGTACCTCGCCGGATGTGGGCCGGTCGATGCCCGTGATCATGTTGATCAGCGTGCTTTTACCACTGCCCGACGGGCCGACCACCGCGACGAACTCGCCCTCGTTGATCTCCAGATTGACGCCCTTCAGCACCCGCAGCGGGCCGGCTTTGGTCTTGTAGACTTTCTCGACGTTTTCCAGCAGGATGACCGGTTGCTTTGATCCGTTGCTCATGGTGTCACTTCTCCCGGCGCTTACTGATAGCGCAAAATGTCTGATACGGTTTTACGAGAGGCGGCGATAGACGGCCACAGACTGGCGATGATCGCCACGAAAACGATCCCCACCAGGCCCAGACCGGCCACCCACAGCGGGTATTGGAATGTGATGAAGTCGTCGAAACCGAGCGCTCCCATCAGTGCCAGGCCCAACAGGTAGCTCAGTGGCAGGGCCACCAGCCAGGCCAGTACGGCAATAATGATACCCTCAACTTCGAACTGGGCGATAATTGTCCGCGAGCGCGCCCCAATCGAGCGCATCACGCCGATCTCCTTCTGGCGCTCGAAGACGGCCATCGAGAGCGTGGTCAGCAGCCCGATCGCACCCACCGCCGCCATCACCGCCGACGTGAGCTGGAAGATCATCCCAAACACCAGGATACCCTCGGTCTGATCTTCCTTGTCCTGCACCTGGTTGAAGTACTCGGCGCTAATGCCCGCGACGGCCATCCGATCCGAGATGTCGTTGATCACGGCGTCCACCTGGATCGCGCTGATGTCCTGGTTCGACAGCCGGATGAAGTAGGCGGTGGGCAGCGGTGTGTCGTCGGAAATGTCATCCGGCGTGCCGCTGTCGCCCGTCACGAACCCGGCGAGCTGCGCGAGGTCCTGCCAGCGCATGATCATCATCTCGAATGGGTACGACGCGATTCCGATGATCTCATACTGGGCACTGCGCCCACCCGCCGAGACGATCACCTGATCGCCGACGGTCTTGTTGGCGCGCTTGGCCGCCGCCGAGGTGAGCACCACCTGGGGCTCCTCGACGCCTTCCTGCCAGCCCTGGCCCTCGGAGTAGGTGATATTGACCATGTCGGTCGCCGGATCGTAGCCGACAGCCGAGATTTCGTCCTCACCCTGCGCGCCGATCTCCAGCACCGTGCCGCTCAGGTCCAACACCTGCACGTTGAAGCCCACGCCCGGATAGACTTCCTCGACCCCTTCGACCGCCAGAAATTCCTGCCGGACCTGCTCGTAGTCCTGCGCGGCTGCCGGAAAGACGGAGATCTCGAAGTTGAACGTGTTGAACAGGTTGTTGATCTCGCTCGTCAGGCGGCTGAACACGGCGAACACGCCCATGAAGGCTGCCGTCGCCAGCGTCAGCGTGATGCCGGTCAGCAGCAGGCGGCCCTTCTTCTGCACCACGTTGCTGAGCGCCTGCCGGGTGGTGATCGGGACCGGGAGCCGGTTCACCAGCCGCGACAGCCAGCCCTTGCCCCAATTGCTGGCGATGCCCAGGTCGGTCATCGCGTCGAGGATCGAAACGCGCGTCCCGTTCAGGACGGGCAGCAGCGACGCGAGGACCGGCACCAGCAGGCCCATTACCGCGCCGATGATCAAGGCAGTGGTCGAAACCTTGAAGCCGTCGATCAGGGTGAAGGCGAGCGTATCCAGCTCCTGGGCCATCACCGAGCCGACCAGCACGCCCAGGATCACGCCGGGGATCGTGCCAATGATGCCGTAGATCAGGGCGATGCCGGCGTAGATCACGAACGTATCCCAGCGCGTCGCGCCGATCGATTTCAGCACGCCGATCTGCCGCTTCTGCTCGACCACGATGGTATTGATCACGTTCGTGACCAGGAAGCCGGACACCACCAGCGCCACGATCGCCAGGATGTTGAGCACGTTGGTGATCTGCTGAACCTCACCGATCAGGAAATAGTCTTCCGGGTCGTCCAGCCAGTGGTACATCGGGATATAGCTCGTCTGGTTGGCGGTGGTTTGCTTGAGCTGCTCGGCCTGGTCGGCGGCGGCATCGGTGTCGATATAGCGCAGGTAGAACGTGCTCAGCCCGGTGAACCCGGCGATCTGCTGCGCGTCATCGTAACTGGCATAGATGCGCTCTTCCGCATCCGATGGACCGCCCGATGCTTCCACGTAATAGGGGTGGAAAACCGTGCCGGTGATCGTCCACGCGTCTGGCTCGCCCGATGTCTCGCCCAGCGGGCGGAAAACGATCTGATCCCCGACTGCCAGCCCAAACTCGTCGGCCATGCGCCGCTCGATCACGATCTCGTTCTGGCCGGATGCAGGCCACGTGCCCTCGACCAGGCGCATCGGCTCCAGCGCGATCTCACCGAATGGCTCGGTAAAGGCCATGATGTCGCCGTTGAAGTAGTTCTCCTCACCGGGACGCTTCCAGAAGACCGGCGCGACGACGTGGCCCTCGGCCTCGGTGACACCCGGCAGGCCGCGCAGCGTTTGCAGGTCGGCCTCGTTATCGACTTCGGCCTCGGCGCTGGGCACGCTGACATACAGGCGCGTCATGGCGATCTCGTCCGGGTTGATATCGGACTTGATCTGTTTGACGAGCAAGTCATTGACCGACATCAGCGAAACCGCGCCGAAAACGCCGATCAGGATGCTGAGCGCGACCAGTGCGGTGCGCCCCTTGCGCGACAGTACATCGCGCATAATCTTACGTCCGCGCGTCGTAATCATTGAGCAGTCCCCCGAATTGCTGATCTGGTGCGCAGTGCGCGTAGTTCCTGGGTGCGACGGGCTGCCGCTGCAGCCAGCGTCGTCTGTTCAATCGTGCCATCGACCATGTTGAAAATCTTGGGCACGCCCTGCACCAGCTCGCGGTCGTGCGTGACGATGATCACGGTTGTGCCGGAGTTGGCGAACTGCTGGAACAGGTCGAACACGTTTGTCGCGCTCATGCGATCCAGGTTGCCGGTCGGCTCGTCGCCCACGATCAGCGGCGGATTGTTCGCCAGGGCGCGCGCGATTGCGACGCGCTGCTGCTGGCCGCCGGAGAGCATATCCGGCGTCTTTTCGGCCTGGTCACGGATGCTGAAGCGGTCCAGCAGCTTGAGCGCGACGTCGCGCCGCTCCTTCGACTTCCACTTGCCGGCAAAGTCCATCGGAGCCATCACGTTTTCGACCACCGACAGCGTGGGCAAAAGCTGGAAGAACTGGAAGACGATCCCGACATTGCGCGCGCGCCACTTGGTTAGCCGGCGCTGTGGTACCTGCGTGATCGGCATCCCACCAACGATGATCTCGCCGCTGGTCGGTGTATCGACGCCGGTGAGCATGTTCAGGAAGGTGGTCTTGCCGCTGCCGGATGGACCGAGGAGCGCCACGAAGTCGCCCTTGTGTATCTCAAGATCGATCCCGCGCAGCACGTTGAGCGGCCCGGCGGGGGTGTCGAAGGTTTTCACGAGCTTACTGATCTGGATGAAGGGTTCTGCCATCGGATGAACTCCTGTGCCGTTGGGATATCAGGCGGTGGGTAGCAATCCTGCGGTTGGAACGGCGCCCGCATTAACAATACGCAGTGACGCACAGGGCGTTGCGCACAAACCCCAGAATCATTACAGCCAGCCGAGCGATCTGCGTGACATCGGCTGACCAGGGGCGTCTGGCCCGAGTCAATCCCCCCTTAACGTTATCGGGCCGACGATGATCAAGTGGAAATAAGAAGAGTTGTGGTGCCACGCCGGATTTGTGCCGGCAGTGCTTCCCCGGACTAGATCAATTTCATCATATAGCTTTCGCGCAATGAGAGCAATACTGTTTTCTTGCACTTCCTGATAACCGGGTGGAGCGCACGATCGAATTCTTGCGTATTTCACGAACCCATGTTCTAATCACCCTCTCATCTTTTTGAAGCTATTAGCCGAAATTTTAGCTTGTACGGTTTTCTTCTTTTTTGCCATAATCAGGGTATTGCTGCCAGAAGCCCAATTAGATTGAGGAGACAAAGCATGTCCGACATACGCAACCGTAAAGCCGGTAACGATGTGGCGCGTCTATCGCGGCGCGGCTTTCTCAAGATCGGTGCGGCAGGCTTGGCGGCGGCTGCTTTAGAGTTGGCGGGCTACGACCTGTCCCCGTCCCAGGTCGCCGCGGCGCTGGCGCGCCGCCAGGAAGGCGCGCTGCGGGTGGCGTGGGGCGGCGCCCCGGCAACGCTCGATCCTCTCTTCGCCTCAGCGGATACCGAAATCGCGTTCCTGAACGCCGTGTACGATTACCTGATCGATACCAACAACAACTCAGAGCTGGTGCCGCGCCTCGCGACGGAGTGGTCGGTTTCTGAGGATGGCCTGACCTACACGCTGCAAATTGCCGAGGGCGTGACGTTTCATGACGGCAGCGCGCTGGCACTGGACGACATCCTATGGACGTTCGAGCGCCTGCGCGGTGAAGGCCCAACCGCCGACCTCTATGCCGATATCACCAGTATAGAAGCCGGTGAAGGAAACAGTATTGTCTTCACGCTGGCCCAGCCCAACCCCGACTTTCTGTATAACCTGACCGATAACCACGCCGTGATCCTCAAACAGGGCGCGGAGAATATTGGGAACGAGTTCAACGGCACCGGCCCCTTCCGGCTGGACGAGTACGTGACCGATCGTGCCGTGTTCTCGGCCAACGCGGATTACTGGGGCGGCGCGCCCGGCTTCGGAACGCTCGAATTCGTCTACTTCGACAGTGTCGAGAGCGCCGTGAACGCGCTCGAAGGCGGCGTGGTCGATGTCGTGCTGCGGATGGACAACGCCACCTATCTGAATCTGTCCAACAGCGGGAGCTACAGCGCCTCGGCGGTGCCGACCAGCGGCCACGACGTGGTCCGGCTGCGCGCCGACCAGGGGCCGGGGGCGGATGAGCGCGTGCGCCAGGCGTTCAAGCTGGCGACCGATCGCCAGGCGATCTTCGATCGCATCCAGTTTGGCTTCGGCGCGGTCGGGCGCGACACACCGATCAGCCCGGTCTTCGAGCGCTACTACACCGAAGAGACGCCGCTCCCGGCGCGCGATCCGGCGGCTGCCCGCCAACTGCTGGCCGACGCGGGTTATGCCGAGGGGCTGGAGATGACACTCTACACGCCCAACCTGCCCGACCGTGTCGCGCTGGCCCAGGCGCTCGCCGCCCAGTGGGAAGAAGCCGGGATCATGATCACGATCGAGCCGCAGGAAGAAGCGGTGTACTATGCCGATAACGTCTGGCTCGAAGTCGATCTGGCGATCACGCCCTGGGGTGCGCGCCCGGTCCCGCAGATCTATCTGGACCTCTATCTGAAGTCCGACGCGCAGTGGAACGAGGCGCACTTCAGCGATGAAGAAGTGGACCAGTTGATCGAGGTGGCCGGGTCCTCGCTCGACGAGGAAGAGCGCGTCAACGCCTACCACGAGCTTCAGCGCATCCTGATCGAGCGCGGCCCGTACATCATCCCCTACTTCTTCGCCCAGTTCGGCGTGATGGCGAACACCGTTGGTGGAGTCGAAGTCCATCCTTTCGCCGGGCGTACCAACTTCCAGCAGGCTACCGTCGGCTAAAACGGCCCAACGAAGGTACCAACCAGTGCGGGGGCTTCGCGCCCCCGCCTGCCTGTTCCCACACCATGAGGCGGATCGCTCATGTTCAAGCAGCTTTCGAGAGCGCCAGGCCGGATCGCGCGCCCGGTCTGGGTGGGGCTGGCCGGAGCGGGCGGGGTACTGCGCGAGCTGATGCGCAGCCCACAGTCGGCGCTCGGCACGCTGATCGTGCTGTTCTTCCTGATGCTGGCGCTGTTCGGCCCGCAGATCGCGCCCTACCGCGCTAACGATCAGTCGTCCGCGCCGCGCCTGGAGCCGGGCGGCGAGCATCTCTTCGGCACGGATTACCTGGGGCGCGATGTGTTCAGCCGCGTGATCCTGGGTGCGTCGAGCATCTTCCGTACGGCGGGCTTCGGGACGCTGATCGCGGTCGTGATCGGCACCTTCGTCGGGCTGTTCATCGGCTACCAGGGTGGCACGGTAGATGAGATCGCCGGGCGCGTGATCGATGCGCTGCTGGCGATGCCCGCCCTGCTGATCGCGCTGGTGATCCTGGGCATCGTGCGCAACCTGAACTTCGAGCCGGGAAGCTGGCAGGCGCGGCTGGCCGATAACAGCGTCCTGCTGGTGATCGCGCTGGTCTACGTGCCGATTGTGGCGCGCGTCGTGCGCAGCAGCACGCTGGAGATCAAGACGCGCGAATTCATCGAGGCGGCACAGATGCGCGGCGAATCGCGGTTGTACATCATCTTCCGCGAGATCTTCCCCTCGGTCGTCCCGGCGCTGGTGGTCGAGGCGTCGCTGCGCTTCTCCTACGCGATCTTCCTGGTGGCCTCGCTCGGCTTCCTGGGCGTGGCGGCGCGGCCCCCCTCGCCGGACTGGGGCCTGATGGTGAACGAGAATCGCGGCGGGCTGTACGATCTGACGCCCTGGGCACTCGAATATCCGGCGGCGGCGATCGCGCTGCTGGTGGTGGGCGTCAACCTGATGTCGGACGGCATCCGGCGCGCGGTGCAGAAAAGCGGGTGAGCATGGCCGAAGCACAGACGGTGCTCCAGGTGGAAAACCTGAGCATCAGTTACAAGGTCAACGGCGGGTGGATTCGGGCCGTGCGCGGCTTCCAGGTCGAGGTGCGGGCCGGGCAGATTTATGGCATCGTGGGCGAGTCCGGCTCCGGCAAATCGACCGCCGCCAGCGGTGTGCTGCGCTATCTGGCCGCCAATGGCCGCACCGAGCTGGAGAGCCGGGTCACGTTTCTGGGCGAAGACTTGCTGGCGAAGTCGCGCCGCGAGATGCAGCCGGTCTGGGGCGCGCAGATCGGCACCGTCCCCCAGAACCCGGCGGCGGCGCTCAACCCGTCGATCCGCGTGGGCGAGCAGGTGGCCGAGATTCTGCGGCGGCATCGCGGCCTGAGCCGCCAGGACGCCCTCGACCGCACGGTCGAGATGTTCCGGCGGGTGCGGCTGGCTGATGCCGAGGGGATCGTGGCGCGCTATCCCCACGAGCTGAGCGGCGGGATGCAGCAGCGCGTCGTGATCGCAATGGCGCTGATCGCCTCGCCGCAGCTTCTTATTCTGGACGAGCCGACGACCAACCTGGACGTGACGACCGAGGCGATCATCCTCGACCTGGTGCGCGAGCTGATCCGCGACGAGCAGGCCGGGGCGCTCTATGTGACGCACAATCTGGGCGTGATCGCGCAGCTTTGCGAGCGCGTGATTGTGATGTATGCCGGTGAGATCATGGAAGATGCCCGCGTCGAGGACCTGTTTGTCCACCCGCTGCACCCCTACACCATCGGCCTGCTGAACAGCGTCCCGCGCCTGGGACAGACCAAGCGCGACGCCGGACTGATCTCCATTCCCGGCACGCCGCCTTCGCTGGCCGAACTGCCGCAGGGCTGTGTTTATGCGCCGCGCTGCCCGCTGGCAATCGAAATCTGCAAGACGAAGCCGCCGCTCGAAGCGCCCATGCCGGGCCGGTTGGTGCGCTGCCACCGCTGGCCGGAGATCGCGCGCGGCGAGGTGTCGGTGATCGGGCGCGAGGAAAAGGCAGTCTCGCCGCTGGCAGCGGGTGACCTGGAGCGCGAGCGGCTGCTGACGGTCGAAAACCTGACCAAACACTTCCCGATCCGGCGCTCGCTGGTCCAGGCGCTGCGGCGGGAGCAGCCCGCGCCGGTCCGCGCGGTGGACGGCGTGAATCTGAATATCCAGCAGGGGCGCACGCTGGGGCTGGTCGGGGAGAGCGGCAGCGGCAAGACGTCCCTGGCGCGCCTGATCGTCGGCCTGCTCGACCGCACCGCCGGAACCATTGATCTGCTGGGCGTTGAGATCGAAGGCAGCGTGCGCCAGCGCAGCCGCGAGATTCTGTCCGAGCTGCAAATGGTTTTCCAGAACCCGCAGAACTCGCTCAACCCCTATCTGACGGTAGGGCAGGCGATCCGCCGCCCGCTGATGAAGCTGGCCGGGATGAACCGCCGCCAGGCCGATCGCGAGGTGCAGCGGCTGCTGGAGGCGGTCAGCCTGCGTGCCGAATATGCCCAGCGCTATCCCGGCGAACTGAGCGGCGGTGAGAAGCAGCGCGTTGCAATTGCGCGTGCGTTCGCCTCAAACCCGGCGCTGATCGTGTGTGACGAGGCGGTGTCGGCGCTGGACGTCTCGGTCCAGTCGGCGGTGCTCAATCTGCTGGCCGAGCTTCAGCAGGGGCTGGATACATCCTACCTGTTCATCTCGCACGATCTGGCGGTGGTGGCCTACCTGGCCGATTACATCGCGGTGATGTACCTGGGCCAGCTCTACGAGGTCGGCTACGGGCGCGATCTGTTCCTACCGCCACTGCACCCCTACACCGAAGCGCTGGTCGCTTCGATCCCGAAGATGGATCCGCAGGATCACACCCAGCCGGTGCGCCTGAGCGGTGAAATTCCCAGCCCGCGCCATATGCCGGGCGGTTGCCGCTTCCATACGCGCTGCCCGCACAAGCTGGGCGAGATCTGCGAGGTCGAGGAACCGCCCTGGCGCGGGGCGGGCGGCGAGCATTATATCCGCTGCCACCGCGAGCCGGATGATCTGACCGGGCTGCAGCAGTGGCTGCTGGACGAGGAGCGGGAGTGAGATGGCGCGTTTTCTGCTGCGACGGCTGCTGTTCTTCCTGTTCACACTGCTGCTGACTTCGATCCTGGTGTTTATCCTGACGCGTGTTCTGCCCGGCGATGTGGCGCGTGTGCTGTTGGGGCGCGAAGCCAGCCCGGAAGCGGTCGCCGCCAAGCGCGCCGAGTTGGGGCTGGATCAGCCGCTGGTAGTGCAGTATGTCGAGTGGCTGGGTGGCTTTGTGACCGGCGATTGGGGCACCACGTTCTCCACGCCGCGCCAGGATATCGCCGGCATCGTGATCCAGCGCATGTTGAATTCCGGGCGGCTGGCGGGCCTGACGCTGATCCTGGCGGTGCCGCTCTCGGTGGCGCTGGGCGTGATCGCCGGGTTGAGCGAGGGCAGGCCGCTCGACAGCGCGATCTCGATCCTGACGCTGTCCGTCGTCAGCCTGCCGGAGTTCGTCACCGGCCTGTTCCTGATCAATACCGTCGCGCTCAAGTGGCAGGATAACCCGATCGCGCGCGCGGTTGGCTGGTTCCCGGCCAGCTCCGCGATTCGCGCCGATGCGTCGTTCCGTGAGGCGCTGCCCGCCATGTGGCTTCCGGCGATGGCGGCGACGCTGGTGCTGATGGCCTACATCGTGCGGCTGGTGCGCGCCGGTGTGATCGAGGAATTGAAACGCGGCTATGTGCGGATGGCGGTGCTCAAGGGGCTGCCCTATCGCGTGGTGATCGCCAAGCACGTGCTGCGCAACGCCCTGATCCCGACCATCACCGTGATCGCCACCAGCACCGGCTGGCTGATCAGCGGCATGGTCGTGATCGAGTCGGTTTTCAGCTATCCAGGCATCGGGCGGCTGCTGGTCAACAACGCGATCAACAACCGCGACCTGCCGTTGATCCAGGCGATTGTGATGGTGACGGTCATGGTGATCCTGGTGGCGAACTTCACCGCCGACGTGTTATATGCAATTCTGAATCCGCGCATCCGGCTGGAATAACGCCCGCCCCGGTTCACCCTATGCCATTGAAAAGCGCACCGGATCGTTTCGATGATCGGTGCGCTTTGAGATCAAACCGGCTTGCGGGGCTAGTTGAGCGAGAACATCCCCATCTCGTCGTGCGGGCTGTGCTGCAAGATCGCGCGCAGCAGCGGCACCTCGCGCTGGTAGATGGTGCGGATGTCGGCCAGGAGCTCAGTCGCCTCGCCCGTCGCCAACAGCTCCTGCTTCTGCGCGGCGGGAATCTGCACCACCGTCGCCGCGAGATAAGCCAGCGCCATCGGGTCGTTGGGGAGCTGGGTCGAGTCGAACTCGACTTCTTCCGCCGCTTCTGACAGCACGGCCAGGTAACGCTCGACCAATGGCCGCAGGCGCGTTCCGGCCTGGATCAAATGCTGCGAGTCGTGATCCATCTCGAATGGCAGCACCTCGATCATCCCGGTCAGGTAGGGCTGATCGTAGGACAGGCCGTGAATGTGAAAGCGCTCCAGACCGACCGCGAAGACATCCAGATGATCGTTCTCAAGCTGCTCCATATGCGTGATCTGCGCCGTGCAGCCAATCGGATAGGGATCGGCCAGCGGCCCAAGCGCCTCGTCGCCCTCGCGGATCAGGACGACGCCAAACGGCGATTGTGTTTCAAGACAGTAGCGGATCATCTCCTTGTAGCGCGGCTCGAAGATATGGAGATTGATCGGCATGCCTGGGAAAAGCACGGTGTTCAGTGGGAAAAGCGGGATTTCATTCATCAGATGTTTGCTACCTTTACTCCTGCCCACACTGTATAGGAGATTGTAGTGAGGCGGCCAGTCCTTGACTATTAGAACTGCCTCTGAAAACCGCGTTCCGACCCCTAAAAAATGGGGGGCTGGTCAAACCAATATTAGTAGTTTAAAATAGAACTACTAAAGTCGAACAGCCGGTTTCGATCACCGCGTGTTGGCTGCAATCTCTCCAACCTAATTATATAACATTCAAAGATATATTTTTAAAGCCCCTAAATTTTAGGGGTAATAGCCGCCGTCAGACTTCTTATATTGAATCGCAACGGTGCTGCTACCGTCCGCACTTCGACGGCTCGAGAGGGCGCCGATATAAAGGAGCATACTATGATCCACCTCGAAAACATTTCAAAACGCTATCAAGTGGGCGATGTGAGCGTCTCAGCTCTGGATAACGTCTCGCTCACGGTTGAGAAGGGGGAATTTGTGGTGGTGTTGGGGCCGTCGGGCAGCGGCAAAACCACCATGCTGAACGTTATCGGCGCGCTGGATGTGCCGACCGAAGGACAGGTCTATATCAACGGCGACCGCCTGCCGCTGGTCAGCAAGCAGACCGATCGCTTTAAGTTCCGCCGCGAGACGGTCAGCTTCATCTTCCAGTCGTTCAACCTCTTTCCCAGCCTGACCGCGCTCGAAAACGTCCAGCTTGTGCTCGATATGGCCGATGCGCCGGATGCACGCGAGAAGGCCATCGAAGTGTTGAACGATGTCGGCCTGGGCGAGCGGATCAATCACTTCCCACACGAGCTGTCGGGTGGCGAGCAGCAGCGCGTGGCGATTGCGCGGGCGCTGGCGACCGGGAACCCGGTGCTGCTGGCCGACGAACCAACCGGCGAGCTGGACTTCCGCACCGGCGTCCAGATTCTCGATCTGCTGCGGCGGCAGGCCGAGGCGGGTAAGACCGTGCTGGTCGTGACGCACAACCGCGAGATCTCGCGTGTGGCCGACCGGGTGGTCGAGCTGAGCAGCGGCCATATCATCAGCGACGGCGCGCCGCGCGGCGGCAAGGTCTCGATCGCTGAGTTGAGCTGGTAAGGGGGCCGACCATGACGAATCTACGCTTTTGGCTGCGCTGGTCGTGGCGCGACCTGCGCGAGCGCTGGCTGCAGGTGGCGGCGATCGCGCTCATCATCGCCCTGGGGACGGGGACCTATGCCGGGCTGGGCAGCAGCATGCCCTGGCGTGAGCAGTCCTATGATACGAGTTACGCGCAGTTGAATATGTATGACATGCGCGTCCTGTTCACCAATGGCAGCTATGTCAATGGCGAGGAACTGATCGCCGCCGTCGAGAGCATCGAGCATGCCGGCTGGATCGAAGCTGCCGAGCCGCGCCTGATCGCGCCAACGCTGGTCGATGTCTCGGATGGCGAGGACGTGCTGGTCCCAGGCCGGATCATGGGTGTGACCATAAGCGAGGATCGCTCGGCAGTCAACGGGATTCATATCAATGCGGGGCGTAGCCTGACCGCCGAGGACTCCGGCCAGCCGCGCGCGATCCTCGAATACAACTTCGCCGCCTACTACGATCTGCCGCCGCAGGGCACGATCCTGATCAGCGGCGGGCAGGCGCTCGACTACGTGGGCCAGGGGATGACGCCCGAATACTTCATGGTCATCTCCGATGAGATCGGTTTCAAGGAAGAGTCCGATTTTGCCGTCGTCATGCTGCCGCTGGAAACCGCTCAAACGCTGACCGATCATCCCGAACAGGTCAACGATCTGGTCCTGACGCTGGCCGACGAGGCCGACTGGGAGACGGTGCGCGCCGAAGTGGAAGCCGCCATCGCGGCGCACTTCCGGGGTACGGGCGTGTCCTTCATGCACACGGAGGACGACCCGGCTTACACCATGCTCTATGGCGACCTGGAAGGCGACGACCAGATCTTCAAGCTGATTGCCTACCTGTTCCTGGCAGGCGCAGCCTTCGGGACGTTCAACCTCAGCAGCCGGATCGTTGAGGCGCAGCGGCGGCAGATCGGCGTCGGGATGGCGTTGGGGCTGCCGCGCCGCCTGCTCGCGTTCCGCCCGCTGCTGGTTGGGGCACAGATCGCGCTGCTGGGCGTGGTGTTCGGCGTGCTGATCGGGGTGCTGATTAGCAACTTGTTCGGCGGGATGATGCGGGATCTGATGCCGATGCCGGTCTTCGAAACGCCGTTCCAGTGGGGTATTTTTGCTCAGGCGGCGGTGCTGGGGATCGGGCTGCCGCTCGCTGCGACGTTCTACCCGGTGTGGCGCGCCGTGCGTGTCCAGCCCATCGACGCGATCAAGACCGGGCACCTGATCGCCAAAGGCGGCGGTCTGACCTCGCTGCTGGCGCGTGTTCCACTGCCGGGCAAGAGCTTCACGCAGATGCCGCTGCGCAACCTGCTGCGCGCGCCGCGCCGGACGCTGCTCACGCTGCTGGGCGTGGCGATGGCAATCACGACGCAGATTGCCATGATTGGGATGCTCGACACGTTCAACGAGGTGATCGACCAGGGCGAGCAAGAGTTTATGCAAGACAGCCCAGACCGGATGATCGTCGCGCTCAATAACTTTTACCCGGTGAACGCCGAGCCGGTGCTGGCGGTCGAGCAGGCCGGGCCAGTTGCCGAAGCCGTGCCCGCGATCCAACTGGGCGGCGAGCTGCTGCGGGGGAACGATTCTGTCGAAATCTCGCTGGAACTGCTCGATCTGGACAACCCGCTCTGGACGCCCAATCTGCTGGAAGGCCGCCTGGAATCAGATGGGCCGGGGATCATCATCGCGGAGAAGGCCGCCGATGATCTCGGCGTGGGAGTTGGCGACACGATCACGCTCAAGCACCCCCGGCGCGAGGGGATGTTCGCCTATCATATGGTCGAGAGTGAGATCGAGGTGATCGCGATTCACGCCAACCCCCTACGCTACCTGTCCTATATGAGCCGCGACCAGGCCGGGCTGATGGGGCTGGAGAATATGGTGAACGTCCTGTATCTCAACCCGGCAGACGGCTCCACCGCCACCGACGTGAAGCGGGTGTTGTTCGCGCAGCCGGGGATCGCCTCGGTGCGCGAGGTCGGCATGTTTATTCGTATCTTCAGGGACATGATGAGTCTGCTGGTGGGCTTCATGTCGGTCGTGGTGATCGCTGTGCTGGCGCTGGCTTTCCTGATTGCGTTCAATTCGACCAGCATCAATGTGGACGAGCGTGCCCGCGAGATCGCAACCCTGTTTGCCTTTGGAGTGCCGGTGCGAACCGTCACACGGATGACGATGGTCGAAAATCTGATCACGGGTATCCTGGGCACACTGATTGGGATCGGGCTGGGTCTGCTGAGCCTGCAATGGATGTTGGACTCGCGCATCGAGACGATGCTGCCCGATCTCAGCCTGTCGGTGGTGCTTTCACCGCTGGCGCTTGCGCTGGCAATTCTGCTGGGTGTCGTCGTTGTGACGCTGACTCCACTGCTGAACCTGCGCAAGCTGACTCGGATGAATCTGCCCTCGACGCTGCGCGTCGTGGAGTAGCGCAATCCGGCGTCGCTGTTCGTTTCTGCCACAAGTCCCCTACCACCGGGGACTTGTTCGTTTTTCACGAGTGGAAGTGCGGCCCGCGTCGTCTATAATTAGGTGCTGCTATGCTCTTTTACCCCCATCCCCCGGCCCGTTCCCCCACGCTGGCGCGGAGGGAAGGGGAGCACGGCGGCGTTTTTAAGTCATTCCCTCATTTTGGGGGAAGGATTTAGGATGGGGGCAGTGTCGCTCGCCTCGTCCAGCGTTCCGAAGCACATAACACGCTCTGGGCGGATTGCTGCGGAGAAAGGAACCCAAAATGTTTATTATGCACGTGTTCATTCACGTCAAGCCGGAATATATCGACGCGTTTCGTGAAGCTTGCATCGAGAACGCGCGCCACAGCGTGCAGGAGCCGGGGATCGCGCGCTTCGACGTGCTCCAGGAAGCCGACGATCCGACTCGTTTTGTGCTGGTCGAGGTCTACCGCACGCCTGAGGACCCGGCCCGCCACAAGGACACCGCCCATTACAACACCTGGGCCAACGCCGTCAAGGACATGATGGCCGAGCCGCGCACGCGCATCATCTACCAGAACATATTCCCGGCGGAAGCAGGGTGGGGCTAGGCCGCATGCGCTTCGAGTTTGCGACCGCGAACCGGATCATCTTTGGGGCGGGCACACTGCCTGAGGCAGGTGCTATCGCCGCCGGGATGGGCCGCCGCGCGCTGGTCGTCGTGGGTGAGCGAATCGAGCGCGCCCAACCGCTGCTCGACTTGCTGCGCGAGTCGGGCGTCGCGGCCTCGATCTTCCAGGTGACGACCGAGCCGACGACCGATCGCGTGCTGGCCGGAGTCGCGCAGGCGCGCGCCGAAAGCTGTGACCTGGTGATCGGGATCGGCGGCGGCAGCGTGATCGACGCGGGCAAGGCGATCGCGGCCCTGCTGACCAACAGCGGCGATCCGCTCGACTATCTGGAAGTGATCGGGCGCGGGCAGCCGCTCACCCGGCCCGCCGCCCCCTATCTCGCCATCCCTACGACGGCGGGCACCGGCGCGGAAGTCACGCGCAACGCCGTACTGGCGTCCCCGGAGCACCGCGTCAAGGTCAGCCTGCGCAGCCCACTGATGCTGCCGGATGTGGCGCTGATCGATCCGGAGCTGACCTACAGCCTGCCGCCGGCGGTCACGGCTTACACCGGACTAGACGCGCTGACCCAGTTGATCGAGCCGTTTGTTTCGGTGCGCGCCAACCCGATGACCGACGGTTTCTGCCGCGAGGGGATTCCGCGTGTGGCGCGTTCGCTGCGGCGGGCCTATGCGCACGGCGACGATCCGGCGGCCCGCGCGGATATGGCGCTGGCGAGCCTGTTCGGTGGGCTGGCGCTGGCAAATGCCGGGCTGGGCGCGGTACACGGTTTCGCCGGGCCGGTCGGTGGGATGTTCCCGGCCCCGCACGGCGCGATCTGCGCGGTGCTGCTGCCGCACGTCATGGCACAGAATCTTGCCGCTCTGCGCGAGCGCGAGCCGGGCAGCCCGTCGTTGGAGCGCTACGGCGAGATCGCGCGGCTGCTCACCGGCGATACGAGCGCGGCTGCCGATGATGGCGTGGCGTGGGTGCGCGAGCTGTGCGCCGCACTCGACGTGCCGCCGCTCTCGGCCTATGGCATCGCCGCCGCCGACTTCGACACGCTGATCGAAAAGTCGGCGGTTGCCAGCTCGATGAAGGGCAACCCGATCAAACTCACATCCGGCGAACTGCGCGCGATTTTAGAGCAGGCATTGTAGACGATGAAACGCTGGCAGGCCGATCTCACCCTGGCGCTGGTAGCGCTGATCTGGGGTTCGACCTTCGTCGTGGTCAAGAACGCGCTCGACGCGGTCGATCCGCTCACCTTCGTGGCGTGGCGCTTCTGGCTGGCCGCGATCTTTCTGGCACTGCTGTTCCACCGCCGGATCGCGGGCCTGACGCGCAGCGAGGTGCTGTCCGGCGGTCTGATCGGAATCTGGCTGGCGCTCGGCTATGTCTTCCAGACAATCGGCCTGCAAACTACGACCAGCGCCAAAGCCGGATTCATCACCGGCCTGAGCGTCGTGATCGTCCCGGTGTTGGCGACCTTTCTGCTGCGCCGCCCGCCGGGCCGCTGGGCGACAGTCGGCATCTTGGCCGCGACGGTCGGGTTGGGCCTGCTGTCGCTGGACGAGAATCTGCGCGTGCAGTCCGGCGATCTGTGGGTCCTGGGCTGCGCGTTTGCCTTCGCGCTGCATATCGTCACGGTGTCACACTTCGCGCCGCGCTGCGATCCGATCCGGCTGACGATCGTGCAGATCGCGGCGGTGGCGGCGCTGGCGACCGGCGCGGCCTTCGTCTTCGAGACGCCGACCTTCGATCTGCCGGCTGGTACCTGGGGGGCGATTGCCTTCACCGGGGTGACGGCGACCGCGCTGGCCTTCGGGCTGCAGGTCTACGTCCAGCGTTTTACCACGCCCAGCCACACGGCCCTGCTCTTCAGCCTGGAGCCGGTCTTCGCGGCACTGTTCGGCTGGTGGCTGGCGAGTGAGGCGCTCGGCCTTAAGGAACTGATCGGCTGCGCGCTGATCCTGGCCGCGATGCTCGTCGCGGAGCTGGGCGTGCAGTCGGGGCCGGAGCCAGAATCCGGCGCTGCGCCCGCCCTGCCGGACTACGAGCCGCTGGCGCAGTCCCCCCCGCACGAAGCCTGAACCGCCTCATGATCCGCACCCCGTTTTGATTCGCTTGGCCGCCTGCGCCCGCTTGTGCCTTCCGAGGGTACGAAAAGTGACAATCTGCGGTACTATCAGGTTTGCCGCAACAGTACACTGATAGTGGCAGCGGCACTCTACTTGATGTTATCGACACACCCTTCCGCTGCAAGTCAAGTGAATTCTTAAAGGAAGCTTCTATGCCCCAAGAAGACCCCCGCGTTCTAGAACTCCGAGCCAAGCGCGAGCAGGCCCGGCAGGGTGGCGGAGAAAAACGTATCGCAGCCCAGCACGCCAAAGGCAAACTGACCGCCCGCGAACGGCTGGATTACCTGCTCGATCCCGGCACATTCAACGAGTTGGAGCCGTTTATCACCCACCAGTGGAACGAGGTCGGGCTGGAGACGGAAAAATATATGGGCGAGGGCGTCGTGACCGGCTACGGCCAGATCGACGGGCGCACCGTCTATGTCTATGCCCAGGATTTCACCATTCACGGCGGCACGCTCAGCGAGATGCAGAGCCACAAAATCTGCCGTGTGATGGACCTGGCCGTCCGCAACGGTACGCCCATCCTCGGCCTGATCGACTCCGGCGGCGCGCGCATTCAGGAAGGTGTGCGCAGCCTGGGCGGTTACGCCGAGATCTTCCGCCGCAACGCGCAGTATTCCGGCGTCGTCCCGCAGATCAGCCTGATGCTTGGCCCGTGCGCCGGCGGCGCGGCCTATTCTCCCGCGCTGACCGATCTGATCGTCATGGTGCGCGAGCAGAGCTTCATGTTCCTGACCGGGCCGCAGGTGATCCAGACCGTGACCGGTGAGCAGGTGGACACCGAATACCTGGGCGGCGCGGAAATCCATGCTGCCGTCAGCGGCACGGCCCATCTCGCCGTCGATACTGAGCAGCAGGCGCTTGACACCTGCCGCAAGCTGCTGAGCTATCTGCCGTCGAACAATGTCGAGAATCCGCCCTACCACCCGCCCACCGATGACCCGCTGCGCATGGACGAGGAGCTAAACTCGATTGTCCCGCTCGACCCCTCGACGCCGTACAGCATGCACGAGGTGATTACCCACGTCGTGGACCGGGGCACCTTCTTCGAGCTTCAGCCGGACTTCGGGCGTAACGCGGTGATCGGGCTGGCGCGCATCGGCGGCCACAGCGTTGGGATCGTCGCGCAGGAGCCGAGCATCATGGCCGGGGTGATCGACATCGACGCCGCCGACAAAATCACGCGTTTCGTGCGCATGTGCGACTGCTTCAATGTGCCGCTGGTGACGTTCGTCGATTCGCCCGGCTTTTTGCCCGGCGTCGATCAGGAGCACCGGGGCATCATCCGGCACGGCGCGAAGGTGCTCTACGCCTATTCCGAGGCGACCGTCCCGAAGATCAGCGTGATCACGCGCAAGGCGTATGGCGGGGCGTATGTGGTCATGAGCAGTAAGTATCTGGGCACGGATGTGAACTACGCCTGGCCCAGCGCCGAGATCGCGGTGATGGGGGCCGAGGGCGCGGTGAACATCATGTTCCGCAAAGAGATCGCCGACGCGCCCGATCCTGCCGCCGAACGCCGCCGCCTTGCGGAAGACTACCGCCAGCGCTTCAACAATCCCTACCACGCTGCCAACGCTGGCTACGTCGATGACGTGATCGAGCCGCGCGAGACACGCGCCAAGATCATCGCCTCGCTGGCCGCCCTACGCGACAAGTATTCGCCCGCGCCGCCGCGCAAGCACGGCAATATCCCGGTTTAGGGGGCGGAGCGATGGGCGACGATCTGGTAACTGCACTTGAGATCACCGTAGTCGGGATGGCGCTGGTATTTGGCGCGATCGTGGTGCTGTGGCTGGTCATGGCGCTGCTGGTGCGCCTGACGGGTGAGCGCGAACCGATCCTGCCCCGGCGGCGACCGGCGATGCCCACCGTCGAGGAAGAAACGGAGCTGCGCCGCCGGGCGGCAATTGCGGCGGTGGCGGTCGCGCTGGCGTCCGAAACCGAGTCGCTCCAGCCGCACGCCTTCCCCCTGCCGCCGACAGCGATTGTCACCGCGTGGCAGGCTGTCCAGCGGAGCCGCCAACTGACTCAAAAGGGTCCGATACGATGAAAGTAACCGTTAGAATCGATAGCCAGCTTTTCGAAGTCGAGATCGACAATCTGTACACGCGCCCGGTGGTGGCGGTCGTGGACGGCCAGCGCTTCGAAGTCTGGCCGGAAGTCAACCCGATCCCGCCTCACACCGAGCCTGCCGCCGCATCCACGCCGCAGCCGGCCCAGGCTGCTCCCGCACGGGCAGCCGCATCTGCGCCGGTCGGGGCCGACAGCAGCACCGTGTTCGCGCCGCTTCCTGGCGTGATCATCTCGGTCGCGGTCAAGCCCGGCGACACGGTTGAATCCGGGCAGGAATTGTGCGTGCTCGAAGCGATGAAGATGAAGAACATGATCCGCGCCCCGCGCGCCGGAACTATCGACACGATCCAGATCGAAGTTAACCAGCACGTCAAGCATCACGATGTGCTGATGCGCTACAGTGATTAGCGGCCCGTCCGCAATCCGGCATCTCCTGCTGTCTTGCCGACAGCAGTGATAGGCTGCATACATGGATTTCTCTGAGCTTTTGCCCGAACTCACCCAGGGGCTGACCAACTTCACGGCTGGCAACGCGCTGATGATCCTCGCCGGTGGGATTCTGATCGCGCTGGCCGTGCTCAAGGAATACGAGCCGGTGCTGCTGCTGCCGATTGGTTTCGGCGCGATCCTGGCGAATATCCCGCTCACCGGCATGACCGAGAGCGGCGGCCTGTTCAACGTGCTCTACAACGCCGGGATCAGGAATGAGCTGTTCCCGCTGCTGATCTTTGTCGGCGTGGGCGCAATGATCGACTTCAGCCCGCTGCTGTCCCAGCCCCGGCTGGTGCTGCTCGGCGCGGCGGGGCAGTTTGGCATCTTCGGGACGCTGATCCTGGCGACGCTGCTCGGCTTCCCGCTCAACGAGGCCGCCTCGATTGGCGTGATCGGCGCGATTGACGGCCCCACCTCGATTTACGTGGCGTCCAAGCTCGCGCCGGAGCTGCTCGCGCCGATTGCGGTTGCCGCCTATTCGTATATGTCGCTCGTGCCGATCATCCAGCCGCCCGTCATGCGCCTGCTGACCACACGCGAGGAGCGCATGATCCGCATGGAGTATGCGCCGCGCCCGGTGTCGCGCCGCGCGCTGGTGCTGTTCCCGATTGTCGTGACGCTGGTTGTGGGCCTGCTCGTGCCGGACGCCACGCCGCTGATCAGTATGCTGATGCTGGGCAACCTGCTGCGCGAGAGCCAGGTGGTAGACCGGCTGCGGCGCTCCGCCGAGAACGAGATCATCAACGTGGCGACGCTGTTCCTGGGGTTGACGGTTGGCTCGACCATGACCGCCGACAGCTTCCTCAACCTGGACACGATCCAGATTTTGATCCTGGGCCTGCTCGCGTTCGTGCTCGATACGGCTGCCGGACTGCTGTTCGGCAAGCTGATGTCGGCGCTCTCCGGCGGCAAGATCAACCCGTTGATCGGTGCGGCGGGCATCAGCGCCTTCCCGATGGCGGGGCGGCTGGCGGCGCAGGTCGCGCAGGATGAGGACTTCGATAACTTCATCCTGATGCACGCGATGGGGGCCAACACCGCCGGGCAGTTGGGCAGCGTGATGGCGGGCGGCGTGCTGCTGGCGCTGGTGACGGCGATTCTGTAGCCTGGCGCACGCTTACAAGCGGAATCAAAAACCGGGCTGTCGGCGTATGGGCAGCCCGGTTGTGTGTTTAGCTCTGAGCGCTAGGATGCGGAATCCGGCGGCTTCTGCTGCATCTGCATCGACGCTTCCAGGCGCTTAACCTTGCGCTCCGCCCACCAGCGATTCCACGTGCCGACAATGCCGTTCGGCAGCACCATCACCACCACCACGAACAGCACCCCCAGGAACAGGTCCCACAGGTCGGCGATCTCATACGTGGCCGAGCCGATGCGCAGCGTCTCGTCGCGCAGATACGCCTCGCCCAGCTCCAGGCCCAGGCTGCTGATCACCGGCCCGGCGAGTGTCCCCACGCCGCCGATCAGCGTATACAACAGCGGTTGGACCGTGTAATTGAGGCTGAGCAGGTCCGGCTTGATGCGCTTGTCGGTGCTCCACAGGACGAGCAGTATCCCGGTCAGGCAGGCGATCACGCCCGCAAACACCATCGTGATCAGCTTGTAGCGGAAGGTGTTATAGCCGATAGTGCGTGCGCGCTCTTCGTTCTCGCGGATGGCGAGCATCACGCGGCCCACCGGCGAGTTGAGATAGCGCCGGATCGCCAGGAACACGATCACGAAGAAGATCAGTGTATAGCGGTACATCACCAGGCGGCTGCCGTCGCCGGTCGGGGTGGGATTAAGCGCTTCCGGGATCAGGTCGCGAATCAGCAGGCCGTCTTCCGCCCCGGTGATGTTGCGGAAAGTGCCGCTCTTGGCCAGCACGAAGAACATCTCGGCGAAGGCCAGCGTGAACATCGTGAAGTAGACGCCACGCAGCCGCAGCGTGACCACGCCCGCGACCAGGCTCAGCAGGATGCTCGCCAGCACCGCCGCGATCACGGCGACGTAGAACGAGATGCCGTCCACCTGCGACATCACGACGAAGGTCACATAGCCGCCCGCGCCAAAAAACAGCGCGTGCCCGAACGAGATGATCCCGCTGAAGCCGAACAGCAGGTTATAGCTCATCGACAGGCTGGCGATCAGCAGCGACTGCGCCATCACGCTCTGCCAGAAAACCGAGTCGCCGGTCGGGCGGCGCGGCGTAACTTCAGTGTCGCTCAGGCTGGCGACGATGTAGGGGAAGCGCCACAGCAGCAGGAAAACCAGGATATACAGCCAGTTTTCCAGCACCAGGCGGGCCAGCCCTTCGGCCACATTCCGCAGGGCGGGATTTTCGATCTTGTTGATGGTGGTATATACGGTGCGCTGCATCACGCTTCCTCCCGGCCAAACAGACCGCTCGGCTGGACGAGCAGCACGAGGATCATCAGCAGCAGAATCGACGTCTCGGCCAGCACCGGCGCGTTGAAATGAGTCAGCGAAAGCTGCTCGGCGACGGCGCGCGTCAGCCCGACGACGACGCTGGCGATCGCGGTCCCTTCATAACTCCCCATGCCGCCGATCACGACCACGACAATCGCCAGGATCAAAAACTGGTTGCCCATTTCGAGCGTCGCGCCCTGGTAGGGCACAATGGCGATCCCGCCCAGCGCGGCCAGCGCCGATCCCAGCACGAACACCAGCGTAAACACCAGCCGGACGTTGATGCCGAGCGCCTGGACCATCTCGCTGTCCTGTACGCCGGCGCGGATGATGATCCCGATCCGGGTGCGGTGCAGCAGGATGAACACCCCGATCATCATCGCCAGCCCCAGGAAGATGATGAACAAGCGGTAGACGCTCAGGCTTTGCGCGAAGAGCGTGAACTTTTCGTCCAGAAAGGCCGGGGGCTTGATCGGCTGCTTGGGGTCGGGGCCATAGTAGCGCTCGACCAGGTCCATCAGGATCGCGGCCAGGCCGAAGGTCAGCACGATCTGGAAGATGGGCCGCTTGTAGAGCGGGCGGATCAGCCCGGCCTCGACCAGCGTCCCCAATATCCCGCCGACGACCACCGCCGTGATGAACGCGGCCAGCAGGCTGAGTCCCGCGCCCAGGCCGATGCCCTCATAAACCTGGTAGCCGACATAGGCACCCACCAGCAGGAAAGCGCCCTGCGCGAAGTTGAGCACGTCGAGCAGCCCGAAGATCAGCGACAGGCCCGACGCCACCAGGAAAACCAGCATTCCCAGCAGCAGGCCGCGAAAAACGGTCTGGCCGGCGGTGTTCAGGCCAAAGTCGGCCAGACTGATGACGATCAGCAGGCCCAGATAGGCCGCCACCAGACCCCACGAGCGGCGGTGTTCGGGCGATAGCTGCTTGAAATAGTTCATCGTATCGATCCTTCCGCCCCTAAGCCACGCCCAGATAGGTCTTGATCAGCTCGGTGTCATTCACGAGATCGGCCATCAGCCCGCTGTGGACCGAGACGCCTTCCTCGATGATCACGTAGCGCTCGGCAAGCTGGCTGGCGACCTGGAAGTTCTGCTCGACCAGCAGCACGGTCGTGCTGGCCGAAAGCTGCCGGATCGCGTCCATCATCTGCTCGATCAGCACCGGGGCCAGCCCTTCGCTCGGCTCGTCGATCAGCAGCAGATGGTTGTCGGGCACCAGCGCGCGCGCGATGGCGAGCATCTGCTGCTGCCCGCCCGACAGGTTGCCGCCCCGCAGACTGTAGAGCCGCTTGAGGTCGGGGAATAAGTTGAAGATAAAGTCGGCTTTGCGCTCCAGATCGCCTTTTTTGCGCTCGGCGATTTGCAGATTTTGCGCGACGGTCAGGTCGCGGAAGATGATGCGATTCTCCGGCACATAGCCGATGCCCATCTGCGCGATCTTGTGCGCGGGCCGGCCCTGGATCGCCTGGCCTCGGAACACGATCTGGCCCTCGCGCGGCGGCGTCAGGCCGATGATGCTGCGCAGCGTGGTTGTTTTGCCCGCGCCGTTGCGCCCCAGCAGCACCGTGATGCTGCCCGGCGGCACCGCCACCGTGACACCTTCCAGGATGTGAAACTGGCCGATAAAGGTGTGGATGTTCTGGACTTCCAGCATCGCCGTTGTGATCGCCGCGCTCATGCCACCCCTCCCTGGCCCTGGATAATCTCCGCGAAGTCGCCGTACAGCTCGCCCAGGTAGGCTTTCTGCACCGTCTCGTTGCGCGTGATCTCAGCCGGCGTGCCTTCCGCCAGCACTTCGCCCTGGTGCATGACGGTGATGCGGTCGGAGATGTTCATCACCACGTTCATATTGTGCTCGACCAGCATGATCGTCTTGTCGCCCGCCTGCTGAATCCGGCGGATCGTCTCGATCAGCGCCGGGACCTGTTCGGTTGCCATCCCGGCGGTCGGCTCGTCCAGCAGCAGGATTTCGGCATCCGACGCCAGCAGGATCGCCAACTCCAGCTTGCGCTTATCGCCGTGCGGCAGGATCGCCGCCGGGACGTGGGCGCGGTCATGCAGGCCCGCCTGCTCGATGGCTTGCAGCGCGACGGCGTTATACTTCTTGAAGCGCTGGTAGTTCCACCAGAACTTGAAGCTGTCGCCGCCGCGAGCCTGGGCCGCCAGGCGCACGTTTTCCAGCACGCTCAGGTTGGGGAAGATATTCGTCACCTGGAACGAGCGCCCGATCCCCAGGTGCACGCGGCGATAGAGCGGCGCCAGCGTGATATCCTGATCTCTGAAGCGCACCGTGCCGCGCGTGGGCCGCAGGTTGCCGGTGAGCAGATTAAACAGCGTCGTCTTGCCCGCGCCGTTCGGCCCGATGATCGAGTGCAGCTCGCCCTGCCGGACGCGGATATCGACATCGGCGACGGCGACCAGCCCGCCAAATTCTTTTCGTAACCCCTGACCTTCAAGAATGTACTTTTCCGACATGGGCCTGCTCGCTTGTTACATAGGGGAAGCGCGCACGCTTCCCCCACTGGTTAACGGGTAAAGGTGGAACGAGCGCGCTACTCGGCGGTGCGTTCCGCCAGCGGCGTGCAGTCGAGCGTCTCACTGCTGCGGTCCGCACCGGCTTCACACGGCGGGGCGGTTTCTTCAGCCGAGACTTCGGCTACCAACTCGTAGAACGCCTGCTCCTCGCTGTCGAGGTTGTCCAGCCGGACGACGTACATGGGCAGCGTCGCCTGATGATCTTCGGCGCGCAGGGTGTAGGTGCCCTTCGGGCCTTCCCAGCTCAGACCTTCCAGCGCCGGGATCAGGTCTTCGGTGAAGGTCGAGCCTTCGGCCAGCTCCACGCCATTGACGATCGCCTGCGCAGTTGCGAATCCGCACTCGGTGAACAGGTCCGGCACGTCGCTGTAGCGCTCGATGTGCTGCTCGGTCAGCCAGTCGTTGATCTCGTTGTCGGGCAGGGTGTAGTGATAGACGATCAGCCCAACGTTGCCGATCTGCGACTCGTCGGCGAACGCCGTCACGATGTCGTTCGAGTTGAAGCCGGTGATGATCACGGGCTTGTCTTCATCCACACCCAGGCCCAGTTCTGCCGCCTGCTGGAACAGGTTGATCGCGCTCGCGCCGGCCCAGGTGAAGAGCGCGCCATCCGCGCCGGAGTCGATCACCTGCTGCAGGTAGGGGGTGAACTCGGTCGTGTCAGTCGGGACGAAGATCGGGTCGCCGACGAAGGTCGCGCCCTTTTCCAGGAAGCCATATGCGAAGGCCGCCACCGAGCCATAGCCGAAGGCGTAGTCTGGGGCAAGCTGGATATAGTTGGAGCCAACGTTCGCAACGGCCCACGACGCGATGTCGAGCGAGTCGTGATACGAGTTGCGGCAGGCGCGGAAGGTGGTCGGCTCGAAGAACTCGCCCGTGATGCGCGGGTCGGCAGCCGGGCCGGCCATCAGGACCACGTCGTACTCAGCCGCGATGCTGACCAGGCCGAGCGTCACACCGGAATCGGGCGCGCCGACCAGAATCTCGACGCCCTCGACTTCGATCAGCTCGCGGGCCTGCTGCGCGGCGAGATCGGCGTCACCGGCATAGTCGCGCACGACGACTTCGATCGGGCGCCCGGCGATTTCCAGCGTGCCGTCGGTTTCATAGTCGAGGCCCAGTTCCAGGCCGTTTTGCAGTTCCACGCCGTAGAGCTGGAGCACCGCCGAGAGGTCGGTCAGCAGGCCGATCTTCAACGGCTCGCCGCCGTCCTGGGCGGTCGTCAGCGAGGCCGACGGGGCCAGCGCAATCGACAGGATCAGCAGAATGGGGAGAATAACCGCTAATTTACGCATCTGAAAAGCTCCTTTTTGAGCAACGTCAGGACAGGTTGTGTGATAGCCTGGTTCGGTAGCTGATACATGTGAGATGGGCGATAAGTCTGATGGGTAGGCTGCCTCCTTTGCCTTCAGCATATCAGGCCATACGCTTGCATTACGATAGCTAACCTTGCTCCACAAAGCGATCGCGCAGCTCGCGCTTGAGGATTTTTCCGGCTGCCGAAATGGGCAGCACGTCCAGGAATTCGACCGAATGGGGCACCTTGTACCCGGCCAGGTGATCGCGCAGGAAGGCCAGCAGTTCCGCTTCGGTGGCGCTGGCTCCCGGCGCGAGCACGACACACGCCTTGCCGACCTCGCCCCAGCGCGGGTCCGGCACGCCGATCACCGCGCACTGGTGGACCGCCGGATGCCGGTAGAGCGCCTGCTCGATCTCGGTCGGGTAGATGTTCTCGCCGCCGGAGATGAACATATCCTTCTTACGGTCCACGATGTAGAAGTACCATTCCTCGTCGTGGCGGGCCATATCGCCGGTGTGGAACCAGCCGTCCTCGTCCACGACCTCGGCCATCGCGTCCGGCAGATTGAAATAGCCGGAGCAGAAGGACGGCCCCTTGAGCACCAGCTCCCCGACCTCGTTCGGGCCGAGCGGCTGGTTGTGCTCGTCTACCACGCGCGCATCGACGAAGAAATTGGGCCGCCCGATGCTACCCGCCTTGCGGATCGCGTCTTCTGGCGCGAGCGCGAAGATGCCGGGGCCGAACTCGGTCATGCCGAAGCCCTGCTTGAAGCGCACGTTTTTCTCGCGCGCGAACTGCTCGACCAGCGTCACGGGCAGGGGCGCGCCGCCGCTGGTGCAGAAGCGCAGGCTGCTCAGATCCGCCTCGGCCCAGTTGGGGGCCTGCGTGAGCATCTGGTACATGGTCGGCACCCCGGCAAAGAAATCGGCGCGGTACTCCTCGATCAGCGCCAGCACCAGGGCCGGATCGAAGCGCCGCACCAGGATCACCGTCCCGCCGACGATCATCAGCGGCATGGTGTAGACCAGCAGCCCGCCGGTGTGGAACATCGGAAACACGTTGACGGTCGTATCGCCCGGCAGGATGTCGTGAATCACGGTGTTGAGCGTGTTCCAGACGATCATGCGGTGGCTGATCTGCGCGCCGCGCGGCACGCCGGTCGTCCCGCCGGTGAAGATCAGCGCCGCGGTGTTCTCTTCGCTCACCGCCTCGTTGATCACGGGGTCGGGCCGCCCGCTGTGCAGGACCGTCTCGAAGCGCTGGCTGCCGGGCAGACCGTCGCCCTCGATGTGCAGGGTATGGGTTACGCTCGGCGTTGCGGCGGCGGCCTGCGCGATCGTGTCTTTGAACTCGTCGGAGAAGATCAACACCTTTGGCGTCGTGTCGTCCATGATGCGCGCCAGCTCGCGCCAGTGCATCCGCCAGTTGTAGCAGGCCAGGATCGCGCCGAGCTTGCTGCACGCGAAAAACGCATCCAGGAATTCCACCCCGTCATACGCCACGATTCCCACCCGGTCGCCGGGCTGCACTCTGGCTGCGTCGCGCAGCCAGTTAGCAAAGCGGTTGGCGCGCTGGTTGAGTTGCGCATAGGTGTAATGCGGGCGCTCTGGCTTGCCGGTATCGACCACCGCCAGCCGGTCGGGTGTGTAGAGTGCGCGACGGGCCAGCGTGTCCCCGATATACATGCGGTCCCTCTCCTAGCTCGTCCAGATAAACGCGGTAGCGGCCATCGTATAGCCCGCGCCGCTGCCGCAAAAGACGACCAGCTCGCCCGGCTGCGGCCCGCGCTGTTGCTCGATCGCGTCGTCGAGCGCCATCGGCATGCAGGCCGAGCCGGTATAGCCCCACTTGTCCATGATGGTATGCGTTTTTTCGGGCGGCAGGCCGAGATCGGCCAGCACCACCTGGATGGTGCGCAGGTTGAGCTGCGTGAAGTAGATCCGGTCGATGTCGCTCACCGGGCGGCCAATCTTGTCCATCAGCCCGCGCACGAGCGGCGGCCAGCCCAGGTTGTTGGTATCGGGCGGGAAGCGCTTGCGGATTTCGAGACGCTGCGGGCGCGTCTCGGCCCCGCCGGTCGGCTCGACCGTGCCGCCGATGAAGACGCCCATATAGTCGTGAAACGCGCCGTCGGAACGCATGCTGCCGCCCAGGAAACCAGGTTGATCGCCCGCGCTGAGCAGGACCGCGCCGCCGCCGTCGCCAAATAGCGTGCAGGTGCGTTTGTCGGTCCAGTCCACGAAGCGTGTCATGCCATACGCGCCGATGACCAGGATGTGATTGTAGCTGGCGTCGGTCGCAATATAGCGGCTGGCGATGTCCAGCCCGATTACCCACGCCGCGCACGCGCTGTTCACGTCATACGTTCCGGCGTTGACCGCGCCGAGCTTAAGCTGCACGACCGACGCCGTGCCGGGCGAGACGTAGTCGGGCGTGTCGGTCGCCAGGATGATCAGGTCCACGTCTTCGGGCGGCACCTGGGCGCGCACCAAAGCTTCGCGGGCGGCATGCACGGCCAGATCGGACGTAACCTCGTCGTCGGCCATCAGGCGGCGCTCGCGGATGCCAACGTTCTCGATCAGCCACTGATCGACTGGCTCACCCAGGAGCGCGTCAAGCTCGGCGTTGGTGCGCACCCGCGCCGGAACATAGCGGCCCGTGCTGGCGATCTGTGCGTAGCGCGGCATGATGACTAGCTCCGCTGCCGGGTCACGCCGGCCAGATGCTGCCGGAGCACGGCGGCCCAGGCATCCGGCGCTTCGACATTGGGCGAGTGGCTGGCGGCGGGAATCTCAACGTACTCTGCGCCGGGCAGGTTCTCAACGATCGTCCGGCAGACAGCCTCGGTCGAGATGTACTGATCCTGTGCGCCGCGCACCACCAGCGCCGGGATACCGGCCAGCGCGTGCAGCCGGTCCACCACTGCCCACGCGCTGAGCGCCACCGGCCCGCGCAGGCTGGCTTCGTCGGTCTGCTTCAGGCTGGCCGCTTCGAGACGCTGCCAGTTGTCGTCGGCGGGGTGCAGCATTGCGATCCCGCGCAGGGCCATCTTCAGCAGCGCCTTGTCAGCTACCATCTGCTGGACGCGCGCCGGATCGCCCACCGCTGCCGGCATATCGCCCGCCACCCAGCCAGGGTTGAGCAGCAGCAGGCTTTTGACCTCGGCGGGGTGGTCGAGCGCGTATTGCAGCACGACGCTGGAGCCGAGCGAGTGCCCGACGAAGTGCGCCGCGCCCAGGCCGAGATGTTCCACCAGCCCGCGCAGATCGCCGGCCAGCATCTCGACCGTCCACTCGGCGGACGGGCCGGTCGTGTCGCCGCGCCCGCGCAGGTCCGGCGCGATGAAGTGATAGGCGTCGCCCAGCCGCTCCAGGGTGTATTCCCACCACACGCTGCTCGACGTGTTGCCGTGCACCAGCACGACCGGCTCACCCCGGCCCTGTTCCTTGTAATGGATCGTCAGATCACCTACGACTGCGGTCGGCATCCGGTTCGTCTCCTCAGAAATCAGGCTTCCGGCTGGCCGAACTGTTGGGCCAGCGCCTTTTTGTCGATTTTACCCGCGCCGGTCTTGGGCAGAGCTTCCACGAATACGACCGACTTGGGAACCTTGTAGCGCGCCAGGTGGCCGCGCAGGAACTCGATCACGTCCTCGCCGATCAGGCTGTGGCCCGGCTCCGTCACCACGATCGCGCGCCCGACCTCGCCCCACGTCTCGTCGGGGACGCCGATCAGTGCCGCCTCGTGGATCGCCGGGTGGCGGTACATCACGCTCTCAACCTCAGCCGGGTAGATGTTCTCGCCGCCGGAGATGATCATATCCTTCAGCCGCCCGACGATGGTGTAGTAGCCCTCGTCGTCGCACGTGGCGAGATCGCCGGTGTGCAGCCAGCCGTTCACAATCGCCTCGGCGGTCGCGGCGGGATTGTTCCAGTAGCCCGGCGTGACGTGCGGCCCCCGGATCAGCAGTTCGCCCGGCTCGCCCGCGTCACAACGCGTGCCGTCGGGCCGGACGACTTTTACGTCCACGTGCATCAGCGGGAACCCGACCGCGCCCGGCTTGCGGCGCACATCGGCAGCCGGCAGCCAGAAGGTATTCGGCCCCGCTTCGGTCAGCCCATAGCCGGTCTTGAAGTCTATGCCCTTGTCCCAGAAGCGCTCGAAGATCGGCATGGGGCAGGGCGCGCCACCGCTGATCACCAGCTTGAGCCGGCTGAAATCGGCTTCGGCCCAGCGCGGATGCGTTTGCAGCTTGACAAACATGGTCGGCACGCCGAAGAACAGCGTCACGCCGCCGTCTTTGATCAGGTCGAAGGTCTGGTCCACGTCGAACCCGGCGGTCAGGATGTTCGTGCCGCCCGCGTGGATCAGCGGCAGCGTGAAGACATTCAGCCCGCCGGTGTGGAACAGCGGCGAGTTGAGGATCGTGACGTCGTTCTGGTCCAGCCCCCAGCTCATGACGGTATTGATGCTGTTCCAGGTCATGTTGCCATGCGTCAGGATCGCGCCTTTGGGCAGGCCGGTCGTGCCGCCGGTGTAGCAGATCACCCAGGGGGCGTCCCAGTCGAGATCGGGGCGCGGTGTGGTGAGCGTGGTGGAGTAGTCGTCACGCTCGCCGAAACAGCGATCGCCGGGCTGAGCCAGCGCGTTCAGCGCGATAAAGTGCTCGACGCCGGGGATCTGCGGGCGCAGGGCGTTCGTCGTCTCGATAAAGTCGTCGGAGTAGGCGAGCGCTTTGGGCGTGGTATCGGCGATCAGCCCTTGCAGCTCGGCGGGTGTCAGCCGCCAGTTGAGGTTTTGCAGGATCACGCCGAGCTTGTTGCAGGCCATCCAGATATCGAGATAGGCCATGCAGTTCGTGGCATACACCGCGATCCGGTCGCCCTGGCGCAGCCCCAGCGCGCGCAGATAGTTTGCCGTCTGGTTCGCCTGCGCGTTCCATTCGGCATAGGTATAGTCGCGCCCGGTGATCGTGTCGCGGATGGCGAGCCGGTCCGGTGTCAGTTGGGCGCGGCGCTCTAAAAAGTCGGTGACATAAAGCGATTTTTGCTGCATCTGTCTTGCCTGCTAAGTTTCTAGTTGAAGCAGGGGCACAGCACCCTGTCGCCTGCTTTAATGTTACATCACCAGCCCGCCATCGACGCTTAGCACGATCCCGTTGATAAATCCCGCCGCTTCCGACGCCAGGAACAGGTAGGCGTTGGCGATGTCTTCGGGCGCGCCCAGGCGGCGTACCGGCGTGCGCTCGATCAGCGCGTCGATCACCTTCTCCGGCACGGTCTTGATCATATCGGTGGCGATAAAGCCCGGTGCGATCGCGTTGGCGGTGATGCCCTTTGGACCCAGCTCGCGTGCCCAGACGCGGGTCATGCCGATCACCCCGGCCTTGGTTGCGACATAATTGGTCTGGCCGAAGTTGCCGTAGATGCCGACCACCGACGAAGTGGAGATGATCCGCCCATAGCCGCGCTCGACCATGTGCGGCGCGACAGCCTGGGTCAGGTTGAAGACGCCCTTGAGGTTGACATCGACCACCAGGTCGAACTCCTCTTCGGTCATCTTGACCAGCCGCGCATCGCGCGTCACCCCGGCATTGTTGCCCAGGATGTCGATCTGCCCGTAGGTGTCGAGCACCTGCGCGACCGCCGCCTGCACCTGATCGCGTTTTGTCACATTGCAGACGACGGCCAGACTCTCGCCGCCCGCTGCCTTGATCTCGTCGCTCACGCTCTGGACGTTGTCCCCGGCCATATCCAGCACGGCGACCTTCGCGCCCTCGCCGGCGAAGCGCAGCGCAATCGCCCGCCCGATGCCCTGTCCCGCGCCCGTGATCAGCGCGACGCGCCCTTCAAGCTGTTTGCCCATAATGCGCAGCCCCTTATATAGATGTTCGCAAAAAACTATAGCGCGGCTAACCCCAGCGGAACGCCGTTGCGCTCCAGGTGTAGCCGGTGCCCGCCCCGGCCAGCACGATCAGATCGCCGGGCTTGATCTTGCCCTGCGCCAGCCCCAGTTCTAGGGCCAGCGCCTGATCGACGCTCTGAATGTGGCCGTAGTCTTCCAGGTAAACCGACTGTTCGGCGGTCAGGCCGACTGCTTGCAGAATCTCCAGGTAGAACGAGCGCTTCATGTGGGTGATGCCCAGGAAGCGCAGGTCGTCCAGACGATAGCCGCTCTGCTCGACCGATTCGGTGATCACCTCGACAAAGCGATCCAGTGACACCGCGCCCAGCCGCTCGGCCATATACGCCGCGTTGTGCACGTCCAGCCGCCCGTGCAGCGATCCCATCTCGCCCGGCAGCAGCGCGACTCCCTCATCCGCCGGCGTCATGATCACGGTATCGGCCAGCGTGCCATCCGTCTTGACCGCCGACTCCAGCACGAGGTTACGGTCCAGCCCGCGCTGAAAGACGACCGCGCCGCCGCCCGCGCCGAAATTGAACATGAAGCGCGTGCGCATGTTGTCGAAGTCGATCAGGTCGTTTTCGCGGCTGGCACTCACTAGCAGGACGTTGTTCAGACGGGGATCGAGGCGCATCATATCGCGCACGGCCTTGTACGCGATCGGCGCACCGGCGCACAGCGCGTACATCTCGAAGGCATAGGCGTTGGTCGCGCCGAGCAGGTTTTGAATCTTGGACGCCGCCGACCAGACGATGTGGTCTTTGTACTCGCTGCCGTGATACACCACCAGATCGATATCCTGGGGCGCGAGTTTGGCCTGGGCCAGGGCGCGCTCACCGGCGCGGCAGGCCATCGCCGTGATCGTGTCGTCCGGCCCGGCCAGATGCACCTGGCGGATTCCCATTTTTTCCAGCACGACGAATTCCGGCAGGCCGGTCCGCGCGGCGATCTCGGCGCCGGTCATGACGCGCGCGGGGAGATAGGTGCCGATCCCGGCGATGCCGATAGGGGGGAGCTCGATAAGTGTCATGAGGCTGTCCAAAAAAAGAGCCGCTAAGTTCGACAAATGATATTCTGGCTAGTTTGAGCGTACCGGATGCTAGTTACGCGCCAGTTACGCGCCGAACAGGGGGAAATCGAGTGCCGGGGTCCGTGTGCCGCACCCCGGCGGTGAGGACGTTTAGAGGTTATAGGTGTAGCCGATCAGGGCCAGCAGCACCGTGCCGAAGCCGTAGACCATCTCCAGCACGCCGATGATCTGCACGCGCACATTCCGCCGGTAGGGCGAGAGGCCGAAGATCGCCCGTGCGGCCAGCACGGCCAGCGCCACGACCGCCAGCACCGGGGCCACGCCAAGCGCTACCAGCACGATGGGGATCAGCACGCCCGCGATCTGCGCCAGCAGCACCGGCATCTGGGCGAAGGGCTTGCCGCGATCGAGCCGCAGCCGGGCGCGAATATACAGGATCGAAGGGATGTTGCGCGCCACCAGAATCGCCCACAGGGCCAGCGCCGTATCCCAGGCTGTGCCGCCGGCAACGGCGATGCTGGTCGCGGTGGCCGCCAGCGCTGCCGATCCGGCCAGCTCCGGCACCAACTCGCGCCCGCGATTCGTGCTGTAGCCGATGAACTGGGCCAGGCCCAGCGGCACGGCCAGTAGCGCGGGCAGCAGAATCTCCGGCCCGGCCAGCAGCAGCGCCAGCACACCGCCCACCGCCGCCAGGATCGAATAGGCCAGCGCGAAGCGCTCCGCGACGACGGTACGCGCATAGCGTTTGCCCTTGCGCCGGTCGCTGTAGGCTACCTTGAGCGGGTGCCGCGCCAGGAACGCGCCAAACACGCCGACCGCCACCGCCAGCCCGCCCCACGATGGCGCCAGGATCAGGCCGAGCAGGATCGGCTCCAGCAGGAAGCCCCAACTGCCGTGCTCCGGCGGAAACGCGATCGACTTCCAGCGCACGCTAGCAGATGATACGGTTGCAGAGGTTGACATCTTCGCACCTTAGAAGCATAGATTCGCCCAATTTTACACAAGTTTATCGCGTTTTTCACGGGGTGTTCTTGATCTGGATCATGTTCGGGGCGGGCCGGAGCGGGCGGCCAGCCATTGGCCCAGGCGCGGCCAGAGCTGCGTGCTGGCGCTGGAGCCGACCACCATGCCGATGTGGCCGCTTTCGAGGACGAGCAGTTCCTTGTCGGGGCTGGCGATCAGATCGTGGAAGACGGCCACCGACTCCCAGGGCGCGATATGATCGCGGCGCGCGGCGATGGTTAGCGCCGGGGTGGTGATGCGGCGCAGGTCGATGGGCCGGTCGTGAATCGTGAAGCGGCCCGCGATCAGCCGGTTTTGCTGGTAGCAGTCTTTGATGTACTTGCGGAACGCCTCGCCGGGGAACGCGCTCGTGTCGCTGGTCCAGAGTTGCATGGCGGCGAAGCGGCGCAGAAAGGCCGGATCGTCGCGCCGCTCCCAGTAGTCGAGCGCCTGGAGCGCGATCCCGGTCGGGCGCACGAGGTTGAAGGTGGTGTTCAGCAGCTCGCCGGGGATGTTGCCCAGCGTATCGACCAGCAGATCGGCGTCGAGCCATTCGGCGCGCGTCCACACGCTGTAGATGCCGTCGTCGTGATAGTTGATCGGCCCGGCGAGATTGATCAGGCTGGCGATCTCGTCGGGATAGAGCGCGGTATACAGCGCCGACATCATCCCACCCATGCAGTAGCCGAGCAGCGCGATCGCGGGCTGGCCGCTGTGCTGGCGGACGAACCCGATCGCGCGGCGCATCAGGCCCGTGATGTATTCATCGAAGCTGCGGTGCCGGTCGCCTTCTGCCGCCGCGCCCCAATCGAGCATATACACGTCGATGCCGTGATCGAGCAGCGCCCCAACCAGGCTGCGCTCCGGCGTCAGGTCCATGATGTAGTACTGGTTGATCAGCGAGGGGATGCACAGCAGCGGTACCGCCAGCGGGGAAGGCGTGCGCGGCGTATAGTGCAGCAGCCGCAGGCGGCCTTCGGTGTAGACGACCTGGGCCGGAGTCTGCCCGACCAGCGCGCGGCCCTGCTCGCGGATCGAGTCCTGCGCCTGGGTATAATGCTGCCAGATGCGCGCCATCCCCGACCCCCACAGCGCGCCCCACTGCTGCATCAGGTTATTCATCGCGCAGGGCGTCCTCTAACCGCTCGATACGCGCCACCAGCCGCGCGACCTGCGCTTCGAGCTGTTCCAGCCGTTCCAGTTCGCGGCTCGATGGCCGGGCGGCGGCAGTTTGCAGGAAAGCCCGCTGCATCAGCGCGTCGATCCGCTGGCGCGAGGTCAGGCTGGCGCTAAGCTGGTTTCCCAGGCGGCGCAGCACGTCCGGCGAGCGGGTCAGACGGTCCCACTGTGCGGCGGCTGCCTGCTCCCACGCTTCGAGATCGCGCCGCAGATCGGTGCTCAGGCGGTCATTCATCGCGCAGGCGGCCTTCCAGTTCATCCACTTTGTGCGTCAGCGTCTCGATCTGCGCCGTCAGCCGCTCGATGATGGCGATCATCTGGCCCTGCTGAACCTGGTTGGACTGCTGCGCGGCGGCGTTCCACTGCGCGAGACTTTCGGCAAACGTCTCGCCCACGCGCCGCCCCTGGTCGAGCCAGACTTCCATCGACTGGAGCATGATATCGGTGTAGCGCGGGGCCATCTCGCCCCACAGCCGGGCCGTCTCCGCGAAGATATTTTCGGGTGTGGGCGGCGCGTCGCTTTCGGAGAACGACTGGCGGATCGTCTCGGTGACGTGGTTTTGCATAAACTCCAGGGCGTCGCTGAACCGCGCGAAATCTGCGGTGCGGTCGCTCTGCACATGCTTGATTACGCCGCGCCAGCGCACCTGTTGCCCGTCGTCGCCTTCTTCGCGGACAAATCGCAGCACAAATGACACCATATCCTGATTCATGGCGAACTCCGGTAGTGAACGGTCCTGATGCTGGTATACCCGATCGGGGTTGCAGGCGAGTTGCAGCGCGTCATGGCAGCGGCAGTGTTTCCCCCTGTCGAATCGACTCGTACAAGCGTGTCGTCTCATCCATCGGCGCAAGGTCCAGCCCGTCGCCCAGGATTTGCCGGCACTGCTCATAGACGCGCAGCGCCAGCGGGCGGTTGCCGCGCAGCGTGTGGCTGATCATCATCAGCCGGTAGGCTTCTTCCCAATAGGGATCGATGCGCAGCACCGACTGGCAGAGGTGGATCGACTCCTGATAGCCTTCGCGGCGCAGCAGCAGCGCCGCCAGCCGCATCGCGCCGGAGAGATAGAGCGTTTGCAGCCGCTCGCGCTCCAGGCTGGCCCAGTCCTCATACAGCGCTTCAGGCAGGTAGTCCCCGGCGTAGAGGTCGATCGCGGCGCGATAGGCGTTGATGGCGGCGTCCAGATTTTCGCTTTCGAGCCGCGCCGCCGTTTTAAGTCCCTGGTGAAACTCGCTGGCATCGATCCGGATGTCGGCGTCCGGGTCCAGCCCATAGGCCAGCCCGTAGCGCGTGATGAAGGACGACAGCGAGCGCGAAGAGCGGTGCGGTTCCAGTGCGTCGTTGAGCGCGTTGAGCGCCACCTTAAAATCGCGGTCGGCGCGCGCTTCGTCCAGCGTCGGCCACAGGTCCGCGACGATGCGCTCTTTGGGCATTACCCGGTGGCTGTCGTGAAGCCGCAGCGTGATCAGGAACTGGAACAGGCGTTGGGCTTTCTCGCGCTTCCAGACGACGCCCGGCAGCGGCTCGCCGTTGAGCCAGACGCGGAAGAGTCCCAACGTCTGGACCCGCAGCCAATCGCCCTGGCTCATGCCTGCCGCCCCTTCACCGGATCAACGCTTTGACTCATCAACCGCTCACCCTTGCGCCTCGTGCTGCCTGTCGAACCAATCCAATCATAACATGCCCCGCCGCCGGGCCGGAAGTCCGATCGCGCGTAACGCCGGTGTGCCTCGCCGGTGGTAGACTGGTCTTAGAGATGAATAGATTTTGGTGCAAACTGTGAGGATGCTATGCCAACCATTCAGGTGAACGGCGTTCAGCTTTACTACGAATTGCACGGCAGCGGCGAGGATGTGCTGGTGCTCAACAACGGCATCATCGCCAGCACCGCGACCTGGGCCTTCCAGCTTCCGGCACTGACGCCGCATTACCGCGTGCTGCTTTATGATATGCGCGGGCAGGGACAGTCGCAGAAATGGCAGCCGGGCGATCCCGACTATACCTGGGAGCAGCATGCCGATGATCTGGCGGCCCTGCTCGACGCGCTGGGTATCGAGCGGGCGCATATCGGCGGCATCTCCTACGGCGGCGAGCTGACGCTGGTCTTTGCGCTGCGCCACCCCCGGCGCTGCCGCAAACTGATCATCGCCGACGCGGTGAGCGAGGTGCAGCCGCAGCTCCACGCCATCGCGGATAGCTGGGCCATGATCGCGGGTAGAGGTGATCCGATCCTGTTTTACTGCGCGACGTGGTACTGGAACTTCAGCGAGGCGTTCTTCAGAGAAAAATACGACTTTCTGCGCAGCCGGATCGAGGCGGCCAGAGCGCTCGATCTGCCCTCGGTGATCCAACTCTGCCGCTGCTTCCTGAGCATCGACGTGACCGCGCGCCTGCCGGAGATTCAGCACCCGGCCTGCGTGATCGTCGGCGAGAAGGACATCCTCAAGCCGCCGCACTACTCGGAGACGATCGCGGATCGGATTCCGGACGCGGAACTTCACATGCTTCCCGGCGCGGGACATGCCTCGTTCTGGGAGAGCGCCGAGCCGTTCAACCAGGTTGTGCTGGATTTTTTGCGGCGCGGCTGAGCCGCCCGATCAGGCGCTCCGCTCCTTGCCCCGATCCAGATACGACTCCATCAGCTTGACGACCATCGAGAGCGAGAGCGTCAGGATCAGGTAGGTCAGCGCGACGACGTTATAGACCTCGAAGAAATAAAACGTGCTGGTGGCGTAGGTCTGGCCGCGCCGCGTGATATCCTGTACACCCAACACCGACACCAGCGAGCTTTCTTTGAGCATGGCGATGAAGTCGTTGGCGAGCGGCGGCAGGATGATCCGGATCGCCTGGGGCAGCACGATCAGGCGCATCGTCATCCAGTGCGGCATACCGAGGCTTTTGGCGGCCTCGACCTGGCCCACGCCGATGCTGTCGATCCCGGCGCGGAACACCTCAGACAGGAAGGCGCTGTACGAGATCGCCAGCGCGATGATGGCGCGGTAGGTGTTGGGGAACTCGCGTGTCTTGAACTCGGCCAGACTCGTGCCGATGCCCTCGAACGTCAGGCGGTAGACCGTGTCATCGGTGATCGTGAAGGTGATCGTCAGGTGATGCAGCCACTCGCCGAAATCGTTGCCGAGCAGGATGATCTGCGGGATCAGGGCCAGCGCCATATAGTAGACCAGCACCAGCGTCGGGATGCCGCGAATACCCTCGACATAGAACGTTGCGACCTGGTAGATGATCGGGTTGCTGGAACGCCGCAGCAGCGCCACGATCAGCCCCAGCACAACCGCGATCAGGTAGGCCACCACCGACACCCAGATCGTGGTCCACAGGCCCTCGCGCACCGCCTTGATCACGATGGGGTAGGGGTGCTGCTCCCATATGCCGAGGAAGAACACGATAATCAGCAAGGCCATCGCCAGCAGCCACCAGGGTGCGCGCGAGAGGCGGCGGATCAACAGATTGCGCTTTTGCGGGTTGGGCCGTGCGGCGGGAACTGAATCAGAGGCAGCGGTCATAACACTTTTCCAGGTGAAACGCCTTCTAATGCCAGACAGAAAGAGCGCCTGGCAGCAGTCCCACCAGGCAGCATCGAATTTCATTCTAACACGAAGCGGGGCCGATCCCCCAGGATCAGCCCCGCTGTATTTGTGCGTTTCGCGCGCGCCTACTCAGTTGCGGCGGGGGTGAAGTCGATGAACCACTTGTAGTAGAGATAGTCGAGGAAGCCGTCCTGCTGCATGCTGGCGATGGCGTCGTTCACCGGGGCAACCAGCTCGCTGCCCTTGGGGAAGATGAAGCCCATCTCGTCCTTGGAGATCGGCTCGCCCACCAGCATGACCGACT
>JAAYCM010000116.1 GCA_012729765.1 Chloroflexota bacterium
CGGTGGGTGGTTTGGGGGTAGGCGTATTGGCCGTTGGGGCAGGCTTCGGAGCGGGCGGCGCTGATTCAGGCGCCGGAGTGGGCCGTGGAGCCTTGGGCGCATTCGGCGGGAGCGGAGTAGCTGGATTTCTCACGCCCCAGTAGGTGGCTGCCTGGTTCGGATCGACAACGGTGAACTGGGAGCCTCGCGGCAATCCGGTGTTGATCTTCGGCGTTTGCCGTGCGATCGGCTTTCCTGAATGCGAACCGATCAGCGGCTTTTGCGGCCCTTCCTTCGCCGGGTACACACTCCGGTCACAAATCTGACAGGGCTCAAGCTCAACCAGCAGGGTAGCCTTGGTGATCCCCAGTTCCTTCATCGTCGCGGTGGCTTTGCCTTCAATATGTGTATAGAAGCCCTGCCCCCCACCGCTCCTGAATTCAAATCTTCGCCCATCCTCGGCGATTAAGATGCCTACGATGGCATTTCCTCGCTCTGAGGCTGGAATCAGTCGTGCGCGTGCCGCGTTGAGCTCAGCGATTTCCTGAAATGTCAGCCCTTCACTCCGGAGCGCAGGGGATGTGCTTGGCGATGGACCGCCTGTTGGCAGGCGCTGGATGCCGACCGGCACGCTTGTGCTGATAGACGGCAACGCCGCCCCGCCGAATTCGGCCTGCTGCGCGACGCTGTGGGCCTCGTGCTCGGCGGGCGACCCGGCAGGCTCGATGCCGAATGGGCCGCTTGCCGCGCCGCGCTGCTGGACGGTGTGCGCCAGCTCGTGCGCGATCAGTTGGCGGCCCGGTAGCGTATCGGGGGCATACGCGCCCGGACCAAATACGATATCCTGCCCGACGGTATACGCCTGGGCATCGACCGCCTGGGCCGAGCGCGCCGCCGACTCGCCGGTGTGGACGCGCACCTGGCCGAAGTCGCGCCCGAAGCGGGACTCCATATTGGCGCGCACCCCCGGCTCGAGCGGCTGGCCGAAGGCGTTCAGCACATCCCCGACGACGGCGGGCACGCCCGGCGGTGAGGCTCGCCGCGACTCGCGCGCTAAAAGCTGGTTGGCGGCCTGGTTGCCCGCGCTGTGCTGGATCGCCAGGAGATCGGCCCCGAATCCCGCCTCAGCTCCCATTTGACGCCGCTGCTGCGCGGCCTGTTCCGCTTTGCGCCTGGTATCCTGCTGTGATGTCTGCTGCGTCCGGCGACTTCCACCCATAAACCATCAGCCTCGCTCTATGCGCGATCACATCCGGCTGGGCCATCATGGCCCACCGTTGTGCCCTATGATCGCGCACAGGTGTCTGTCGCAGCGTCTCTTGAGCGTCTGTCCCGGCTCACTTTTTCTTCACGGGCTTGACGGGCGGCTTATAGGTGGATTGCGTGTAAAAGGTCGTGCTGCTGTACGGGGGACTGAACTGCCCGCCCGGCGGATTCAAATCGCGCTTGAGGGCGCTCAGGACGCGCGTGCCGACGACCATCTGCTTAAGCTGGCTGCCCTTGCGCTTTTCTTCGACGGCCCAGGTGTAGTCTTGCGGATTACCGGTCGCTGCCTTGCCTTTTTCGATCAGCGTGGCCTGATCGCTGACCGGAATCGTGAAGATCCTTGAGCCGCCCGCCTTGTCGAAGATCTGGTAGGTATAGACGCCGCCTGCGAAGGTGATTTGCACCTTCTTTTTGGGATCGGGCCTGAAGCCAGCGGCACGCATTTCCTTGCTGAACACGGCTCGTGCCTGCTTATCCGTTTTGGGGACTGCGCTGCTTTCGACATAGGCGATGCGCCGGTTGATGCGCTGCTGCTTGGAAAACTGGCGGATCAGGTTCTTCCGTTCCTTTTCACTCAGGTGCCCATAGCGCCGGTTGACGATATCGGTGATCTCTTCCTCGTCGAACTGCTGTGTGCCGGGGCGCTCGATCTGCGGATCGACCAGCGTCTCTTGCGCTTCATAGGTGGTTGTGGGCTTCTTCTCGCCTTTCTTTTTGGTTGTGGTTGAGGTGTAGCTGTAGTGCTGCTTGTGGGTGGGGGCGACCACCGTCCCCTGCCCGCCGAACGTCTTGTCCAGCGCCTCGACCATTTCCGGATTCTGGCCGATGTTACAGCCCTTGATGTAGATCGTCGTCTGGTCGTCCACCTGCTCGCCGAGCCGGGTCAGGCTCCCTTGTTCGAGTGCTTTTTCCAACTCGCGCAGGGTGATTTTGCTGTCGCCCCGATCCCCTTCCGGCTTTTTCCCCGGCTGTTTCACGTCCTCGTCATCCAGCGCGAATGACAGCGTGCCGTCCTCGTTGGCGTGCGTCACGATATAGATGTTACCGATTGGCTCGGTGACGTTGGTCGAGATGTAGCTCAGCACGCCCTCCAGCGTCCTGATATCCGACACGATCCTGGCCGAGGGGTATTCCGTCTTGAAGTAAATCCCGGCAGCTTTATAAAACTCGTTGCCGCTTTTCGGCCTGTCTTGCCCCATGATAAAGACATAATCCTGCCGCGTCTGAGCGGCGGGGGCGCTTCCCGCATCTGCGATTCCGGCGTCGGCAGCGTGGGGCGGATTCACGCTTTTTTCCGGCGGCTTCTTCTGGCCCAGCATCTCGTTGACCGCCTGATTCCCGGCGGTCTGCTGGAGCTGGCGCACGGCATCGGGGGAGAGCGCGCCGGATGCTGCCGTCTGGCCGGGGGCGTTCTGCGCGCGAGGGATTTGCGGCGCGAGGTTCTTCTTGCGTTTGCGCTCTTGCTTCTGGGGTTTGATGCCGCCCGTCGTAGGAACTTTCTCCCTGGTTTTGCTCATGGCCCACCCCGGCACGCCATATTTTCAGGATACGAACACTATAGCATGAAATAGGGCGGTTAGGTGAGGGATAAAATCTAAAGCTGGGGGCGAGGAGTTGAATGGCTCTGGAACGCCTCTATCCCCAGCGGCGATGTGAGCCGCGCGGGGATAGGGGCAAGTCAGAGTGGAGGGGTGCGCTACCGGGGCTGCGGGAAGTTCTCTAACAACTCCAGCATCACACCGAGGGCGGGCGCGCTGTCCAGATAGGTGTACATGCCGCTGCGATCCCCATAGAGGCCCTGCTGCAGCACGTCGATGCCGTGCCCGGCCAGATAGGCGACCGCCGCGCCGGTGTCCTTTACGATAAAGGCGATATGGTGCACGCTCTCGCCGTGCTCGTTGAGATAATCGCGCCAGACGCTCGGCTGCATGTCCGGCTCGATCAGCTCGATCTGGACCTGGCCGAAGTCGAAAAATGCGAGCCTGGCGGTGGCGTCGCATGGCTCGCCCCTGTACGTGGTTTGGGTCACGTCATAGGTGGGCGTCACCTGAATCGGCGGCATCTCCACCCCAAAAATATCACAATATTTCTGTGCCGTGCGCTCGATATTCTCGACGATCAGGCCCACCTGGCAGACCAGATGCTCACCGAATGGTGTTGCGCTCATAGCTCTCGCTCCTTATCGTAGCAAATCAGTCCGGGATCGCGTTGGCACGCGCGACCTGAGCATACCAGCGCCCACTGTCTTTGACGATGCGCTGCTGCGTCTCGAAGTCGGTATAGGTCACACCGAAGCGGCTGGACGTGCCGAACGCCCACTCGAAGTTGTCCATCAGCGACCACACGAAATAGCCCCGCACCGGCACGCCGTCCTGGATCGCCGCGTGCGCCGCCGCGAAGTGCTGCTTCAGAAATTCGATGCGCTCCGGGTCATGCACCTGCCCGTCCGCGCCCACCACATCATCACGCGCCATGCCGTTCTCGGTAATGTAGATTTCGGGAATCTCCGGGTAATCGCGGTGAAGCCAGGCCAACAGGTCGTACATGCCCTGCGGGTAGATTTCCCAGTCGCGCACCGTGACGTTATTCTCGTCGCGCCGGTGCAGGATCGGGCCTTCGCCGCCGCTCGGATCGTGCAGCACCTTGCGCGAATAGTAGTTCAGGCCGAGGAAGTCCAGCCCCTGGTCGATCAGCTCCATATCACCCGGCTCCACGTCCGGCAGCTCGCCCTGGTACGACTCCCAGGCCGCCGGCGGATAGCCCCGGCCCACAACCGGATCGAGGAACCAGCGGTTGAACTGCTGGTGATTCAGCTCGGCGGCGCGGTGATCGGCTTCCGTGTCCATCATCGGATACGACGCTTCCATGTTGAGCACGATTCCGCCGCGCCCACCGGGGCTGCACTGCCGGATGATCTGCATCCCGCGCCCGTGCGCCACGTGGAGATTATGCGACACCTGAATCGCCAGACGGTGATCCTGAAGGCCGGGCGCGTGGCGGCCAATATAATGCCCTATAAACGAGACGCACCACGGCTCGTTGAACGTCATCCAGTCCTTAACGCGGTCGCCCAGGTGCGACACTGCCGCCTCAGCATAGCGGGCAAAGGCGTCGATCGTCGCTCGGTTGCCCCAGCCGCCGCGATCCATGAGCGCCTGGGGCAGGTCCCAGTGATACAGCGTCGCAAAGGGCCGGATACCTGCTTCGAGCAGCGCATCCACCAGCCGGCTGTAGTAGTCGAGGCCCCTGGGGTTGATCGCCCCGTCGCCGTCGGGAATGATGCGCGGCCACGCGAGCGAGAAGCGGTAGGCGTTGAGGCCCAATTCCTGCATCAGCGCGATATCTTCGGGATAGCGCACATACGACTCGCACGCCGGGTCGCCGGTGTCGCCGTTGACGATCTTGCCCGGCGTGGCGCAGTAGCGGTCCCAGATCGACTCACCGCGTCCGTCGGCCTGGGTATAACCTTCGATCTGAAATGAAGCGGTGGCCGTTCCCCACAAAAAACCTTGCGGAAATTGCATGACCATATTTTCCTGCCCCTATCCTTTCACGGTCGATCAGCATACGTCCTATCACGGCGGCGGGCACACGGGGAGTGGGAGTATGCCGCCGCTGCCTCTGAAGGTACCTGCAACCTGCCGCGCGTGCAAGCTGGCGCGCCGTCTGGCCGCGTTATAATCAGGCAGCGCAGGATGAACATCACTTGAGCGAGGCGCGATCATGGCGAAGAAGAAAGCACAGTTCTACCGCAAGGCGATGGGCCAGACCGGCGCGGGCGAGACGATCTATGTGATCTGTCGCATGGATCGCGGCCAGTGCGACTTTGTATATGCCGAAGTGGCGGGCGATTTTCCGGGCACTGAGCCGGGTATCTACGACGCCAGCGATTACCAGTATCTCGTCGGCGCGTCGGTCAAATCGCTGGAGCATATGGGCTTCGCGCCGGTATGACGGCAGGAGCGATGCCGCGCACCGCTCCTGTTCTGGATGGAAAATAGCGTCTTTGCTGCCAGCCGCTAGGGGTGGTTGGCGCTGTTCTCTGTGACGTACAGCGTCCCCCCGATCGACCCCCCGCTGTTGAAGGTGGCGACCCACACGTCGTAGCGTCCCGACGCCGGGCTGTTGAAGTCGATCGTTGGATTCAGCGTGCCGAACGAATCATCCACGCAGAAATAGCTCCCACCCGGCGTGTTGATGATCAGCGACGTATCGCCGCCGCCGATGAAGTAGAAGCGCAGCAGCGGGAAGGCTCCCGCCGTGTAGTTCAGACTGAAGCTAGGCGCTGAGGATGTGTACCCTGTGCAGCCGCCGCCGAGGTACGAAACATCCGCCGGGCCGCCCGCCGTCACGCCGACCGTGAAGGGATCGGGCACGAAGCCTGAGCTGATGGCGCTCGATCCGTAAACGGGCGACAGCGAGAAGTTGAGCGTGGCGGTCATCTCCGGGGTGGCCGTAGCGGTTGGGGTGGGTGTGAACTCGCTGGTGGCGGTCCCGGTGGGCGTGGGCGTGAACTCGCTGGTGGCGGTAGGGGTGCCGTCCGACGTGGGCGTGGCGATGCTCGTTACGGCGGGAGTCGCGGTTGTGAGCGGCGTGGGCGTGAGCGTCGGCGGCGGCGGGGCAGCGGCCAGCGGGATCGCGCTGCAATCACCCTGCGTGACGACCTGCGGAATCCGGTTGGATACCCACGCCTGCTGGTTGTTGTAGGCGACCTGCCACCACGATGCATCCGCGTTGCGCCCGGTCACGTTGAGCACGATCCCGACGTTGCCCGAGCCGATGATCGGGTAGATCGTGCTGGGGCCGGTGCGGATATTGGTCCCGCCGGTAAATGTCACTTGGCAGGGGCCGGTCGTGATCGGGGTCACGGTGATGGCGGGGGGGCCGGTCGGGGTCGGAATCTGGCCGCCGGGCTGGTCGAATGGCGGGGCCTCGGACCAGTCGAGCACGATCTGAAGCGGCGTCTCGGCTGGCTCGATCATCAGCACGAAGGCGGTTTGGGCCGGCAGCAGCAGCGACAGGCCGGGCAGCGTGCCCCCGCGCACGCTCAGCGCTTCGTCGCCCGTTTCGGCATCGATCAGGGCCAGGGCGGGCAGCGCCGCCGGTTCGATGCTGGCGGTGGACGGCAGCACGTCGATTGCAAGCTGCATCGTGCCGGTCAGCGCCGGCGGCTCCAGGCTGAAACGCAGGCGCTCGCCTTGCAGATCGACCTCAGTTTCGCCCACTTCCAGCGCGACCGGCGGCGGAGTCGCGCTGTTCACCTGGATCAGCAGCTCGCCGCTGGCATCGCTGGACTGGAGCACCAGGGTATAGCTGCCGCTTTGGGGCACATCATTGACCGGGAAGCGCACGTTGCCATCCGGGTCGAGCGCGAGCGGGGTGGTCTGCTGGCCCGGATCGATCAACAGGGCGGTGTAGATGTAGTCCGAAGTGGGGGTGAGCCGGATCTCGAAGTTGTCCCCCCGCGTGGCTACAAACGTCCGCAGCACACTTTGCCCCGGTGTAAGATTGACGATGACCGGCGTATTGTATTCGATCAGGGTGTCGTCGCCGGTTTGAGCGTGGGCCGCCGCCAAAGGCGGTAGAAGCAGGAACACAACCAGACCAAGGACGAGCAGGCGGTGTCGCAACATGGAAGGGTCCTCGCTAATTGGGGAGATACTGTCATTATAAGTTAAAACGGTATTTCCTGAGAAGCCGGTCCAGCTTATTCCCCAGACCGGGACGCGCCCCCAATCGCCCCCCGCATTACAGCTCAGCAACATTACAAATTCGTATGGCCGCCGTAATCGCGCTGTAATCTGCCCCGGCGATCCTTGAGGTGGTTCAAGCTTAGTGACTGGCTCAGTCCACTGATAAGGAGAATCAACATGGTCAAAAAGGTAGTGCTCGGTGCGGTAGTTGCGGTGATGGTGCTGGCGTTTGGGGCAGGCGGGGTGCTGGCGGGCGGTGACTCGAACACCTGCGCGCCGATCTACAACGCGGATAAGGGTGTCTGGGTGTCGGCCTACTACTGCGATGGGCGGCTCAATGCGTTCGACATCGACCAGCGGTTCGCCGTCTACTACGACTACGAAACCGTGACCCGGCCCACTCTGCGCGAGAACGCAGACGGTGAGGAATATTGGGAAGACACGCCGGTGAGCGTGATCAGCGCAATCGAAATCTGGAGCATCGACGCCGACAGCGCCGGGCACCCGGTGCTGACGATCCCCGCGTCGGCGGTCGAAGCAGCGAAGAGCGCCGGGGTCGATACCGTCCTGGGATCGGCGGCGGGCATCACCGTCAACTACGCGGCATCCGGCCACCTGTGGGCAGCCGGCCCCAACGGCTACACCTTCACCTGGGCAGCGTGGTAAACCCCTCGCCCTCGCTAATCATCGTCGGAAGATACGGTGTGGGCGCGATCGGATGGTCGCGCCCAATGATTTTCTGTGCCCCCACACGGCACATTACGGAACTGTAATCCGGCTGTAAGGACTGTGTAATGGGCCGCGCGCATCATGGTGGATGTCGTGGCAGGAGCTTGTCTCGCAAGGAGGAAGATCTGTGAATCGGAACCGTATGTTTGTGAAATGGATCGGGGCGCTGGTCGCGCTTGTGCTGGCGCTCGGCCCGGTCCTGTCGCTGGGTGCGCAGCGCGCTTCGGCACAGGAAGCCGTCCCGCTGGTGGTGAGCGTCTCGCCCCTGTGGGAAGACGTGCTGACGGATGAAGTGCTGGCCGCGTTCGAGGCGCAGCATCCGGGGGTGGATGTGATCGTCACATATTCTGACGCGATGTTCTTCGGCTTTGGCGAGTTCACCTCGTCGATTGAAGATCAGCTTGACTCGACCGAAGAGCGGGTCATGGCGGCGGATGTCGTGTACATCGACTCGTCGTCGCTGACTGCCGCCGACACGCAGGCCGGTTATTTTCTCGACCTGGCCCCCCTGGTGGCGAGCGATCCGGCCATGAACAGCGCCGACTTCGTGCCCGCCGCGTGGCAGTCGTACCAGTGGGACGGCGGGATGTGGGCGCTGCCGCTCTCGATGGACGTGATCCTGCTCACCTACGATCCGGCAGCCTTTGACGCCGCCGGGCTGGCCTATCCCAACGAGCGCTGGACGGTGGACGACTTCGCCACCGCCGCCCGCGCCCTGACCGAATACAACGCCGACGGCTCGGTGAGCGTGCCGGGCTTTGCGACCGTCTCCGGCGGCAACAACCTGGCGATCCTGCTGCGGGCGCTGGCCGGGATGGGCCTGTACGACCCGGCGACGATGCCCAACGCGCCGCTGTTCTCTAACCCCACACTGGAGCACGTGCTTGACGTGGCGGTTGAGCTGGTCGAGGAAGGGGTGGTGATGGGGGGTGGCGGCGGCCTGCGCGATGATATTCCGCTGCGCGTGGAAGGCATCAACGGTTACGGCTTTACGCGCGAGGACTCGGTGCGCTATGCCACGCTGCTGCCGGGCGGCACCGCCGGGCTGAACGTCCAGGGCTTCGCCGTCAGCGCCGGGACACAGCAGCCGGAACTGGCTTACGCGCTGGCGAGCTTCCTGACCACGCTGCCCGAACTGGCAAACAACACATTCAGCGCGGCTCCGGCCCGTTACAGCCTGGCCGAAACTGAAACCGGCGCCCCGGCTCAGCCGCCTGGCCCTGGTGGTATGGCGGAAGGCGGCGCGCCGGGCGGTGGGGCGGCGGTCAGCGTCGAAGGCGGTGGCCCTGGCGCGGGAAGTATAGCGATCAGTTCCGGGCCGGGTGGGTTCTTCATGGGCGGCCTGCCGATCCCCGACGTAATTCAGCCGGTGGTCGATCAGGCGCTCACCGTCGCGCTGCCCGTATCCGAGCTGCGCTACGCGTCCTATCTCAGCGCGGCGGCAAACGAGATGCGCGCCAGCGGCGTTGACGCTCGTTCCGCGCTCCAGGCGGCTGAAGTTTCGGCGCTTACGGATATGCAGACGGCGGTCGCCCGCGCCGGGACGGTCGATCTGTTCGTGACGCCGCCCGAACCGGAGCCAGAGCTGGCCCCCGGCGAGATCCGGCTGACCTGCGCCGTCAACCAGGGCGGGATCGCGTTTGGGCCGGGCGGGCGGCAGTTGATCAATCAGGAAGCATGGGACGCGCTGGTCGAGGCATTTGTCGCCAACGATCCGGTGGTGGGCGACATCGTGCTGGAGCCGGTGCAGGAGCAGGACCTCACGCTGCTGGCCGGGCAGTACGACTGCTTCATCCTGCCCTCGAACGCGGTCGAGGGAGCTGATACCACGCCGCTGCTCAGTCTCGACCCGCTGATCGACTCCGACGTAACCTTCGACCGCAACGACGTGATCGGCAGCACGCTCGCGCAGCTTCAGCAAGACAACAAAACCTGGGCGCTGCCGCTGGCGGTCCAGCCCCAACTGCTGCAATACAACCGCGAAAAGTTCGCCCAGGCGGGTGTGCCGGAGCCGGTCGATGGCTGGACGGTGGATGCGTTCGTCGATGCGCTGCGGATGCTCAAGCCCTACGACACCGATCCCGCCCCGTATCAGCCCAACGATCCGAGCGGCGCATACCTGCTGATGCTGATCGCGGCCTTCGGCGGGCTGCCCATCGACTACCGCACCGATCCGCCCACGATCAACTTCACCGACCCGGCCACTGTCGATGCGATCCGTCAGGTGCTTGATCTGGCCGTCGCAGGCTACATCGACTACGCCGAGCTGTCCAACTTCGGAGTGGTCGAGATCAACCTGGACGATCTGCCTCCGATCAGCAGCGATATGTTCGGCCCGCTCCGGCGGCCTATGCGCCCGGATGGAACGATCGAGGCAGATCCACAGGGAACGGCGCTCTATCCCCAGGGCAGCCAGTACAACCCGCTCGCCTACGAGATCACCACCGGCTACATCAGCGCCACCGCCCAGAATCCCGACGCCGCCTACCGCTTTCTGAGCGAAGTGGCGCGCAGCCCCCAGGTGCTCTCCGGGATGCCCGCACGGGCTTCGCTGGCGAGCGATCCGGCGGTGATCGCGGCCCAGGGTGAGGATGTCGCGGCGCTCTACCAACAGCTCGACGCCCTGCTGCGTGCACCGAACACCATCGTCTTTCCGACCTTCGGAATCGGGCGCGGCGGGGGTGGGATGAGCATGATGCTCTCGAACTGGCTGCGGCAGGCGATGGACAGTTACGTCACCGAAGGGGCCGATCTCGAAACGGCGCTGGCCGAGGCCGAAGCCCTGACGCTGGCCTACCTGGAATGTGTCGCGCAGATCACGCTCGATACGTCCACCGATGCGGTCATGCCGGGCGGCGAGCAGTTCCGGCAGATGGCCGAATGTGCCGCCCTGGTCGATCCATCGTTCGGGCAGGGCCAGTAATCCGATCTGATACCGGCAGGGGTGCACGCGCGCCCCTGCCACAGGACTCATCATGACTCGTGCACTCGATCTCGTCTTGTTTGCGCTGGAACGCCTGTGGCAGCACCGCGCCCTGGTGTTCTGGACGCTGCTCGGCCTGGCGGCGGCAACCACGCTGGCCCTGAGCCTGACGCTCTACGTGGACGCCGTCAACACCGATCTGCTCGCCAGCCGGCTGTCCGACCCGCCGTATGCCTTCCGCTTCCGCTACCTGGGAAGCTGGGAAGGCACGATCGACCCGGCGGACGTGGCGCGCGCGACCGCCGCGATCGAGGACGGTTTCGCGCAGACACTCGGCCTGCCGGTTGTGCAGACGGCGCGCTTCGTCGGCGGCGGGAGCTGGAACGTGACGCGCCAGGGCGCGACTCCGGCGGCCCTGGGTGTCTACACGCTCGGCACGCTTGAAGGCGCAGACGCGCAGATCGTGATCACCGCCGGGCAGTGGCCGCCCGCCGCGACTGACGGCGAGGCGATTCCGGTGCTGATGGCCGAAAAGCTGCTCTACCAGACCGGCTTGCAGGTGGGCGATATCCTGACCGTGACCAAACCCGGCGTGCCTGCCCCGCTCACGTTCGAGATCGCCGCGCTGTGGACGCCGGTCGATGCCGGCGATCCGGCCTGGATGCTGACGCCCAAGTTCTTCGACAATGTGTTCCTGCTGCTGCCGGACGATCTGTGGGCGGCGCTGGACGGCCTCGACAGCCCGGTCGAAGAAGTAGACTGGCAGATTGTGTTCGATGGCAGCGGCCTGCGCACCTCGGATGCCGGCGCGCTGCTCGACCGCATCACCGACGGGCAGCGCTCCGTCGCGGCGGCGCTCTCCGGCGTGCGGCTGGATGTCTCGCCGGAAAGCGGGCTGCGCGCCTTCCGTGACGAGGTCAACCGCCTGACGCAGCAGCTTGTAATCGTGGTGCTGCCGGTCGCCGGCCTGATCCTCTACTTTGTGACCGATCTGGCCGGGATGCTGGTGGGCCGCCAGCAGCACGAGGACCTGATGCTGACCAGCCGGGGCATGAGCCGCCGCAAGCTGCTGGGGCTGCACACGCTGATGTGGCTGATCCTGGCCGGGCTCGCGCTGGGGATCGGCCTGGCGGTCGCGCCGCTGGTCGTGCAACTGATCGGGCGCACCTCGTCGTTCCTGCGCTTCGATTACGACACCGCGCCGCTCGATATCGTGTTCACGCGCCAGGCGATCCTGGCCGGTGCGCTGACCGGCCTGCTGGTCGCCGGGAGCGGCCTGTTCATGGCGTGGCGCGCGGCCCGCCAGTCGATCAACACCTTCAAGCGTACGCAGGTCCGGTCTGGCAGGGCGTGGTGGCAGCGCCTCTATCTCGACCTGGTGCTGCTTGCCGCCGCCGGATATGTCTTTTATTCGCTGCACGCCGGGGGCGGGCTGACCGCCGGGGCGACCGATCCGTTCAGCGATCCGATGGTGTTCCTCGCCCCGACGCTGTTCTCGCTCGGCTTTACGCTGTTGTTCCTACGCCTCTACCCGTTTCTGCTGCGCCAGGTGGCGCGCCTGGTCAACCTGACGCGCAGTATCGCGCTGCTGATGGCGCTGCGCGAGCTGACCCGCTCGATTGCGCGCTATCGCGGCGGCCTGCTGATGACGTGCTTCACGCTCAGCCTGATCGGGTTCAACGCCTCGATGGCGAGCACGCTCGACCGCAGCCTGGAAGACGTGATCGAGTACGATGTCGGGGCCGAGCGCGTGCTGGTCGCCGCGTCCGACGCGCAGACCGAGCAGGGTACATCCTCGGAAGGCGGGACCGAGCTGTCGGTCGTCGGCTACAACACGCTTCCCGCCAGCAGCCTGCTGGAGATCGAAGACGTGTACGCCGTCTCGCGGGTGGGCCGCTATCCCGCCGAGATCGTCCTGCCGGGGCAGCGCGTATCCGGCACGCTGCTGGGCGTCGATCGCGAGTCGATGGCCGCGATCGCCCACTTCCGCGCGGATTACGGCCCGGAGCCGCTGGCCGATCTGCTCAACCGCCTGGCCGGGCACCGGACCGGCGTGCTGCTGAACACCGCTGCCGCCGAAGCCTATAGTTTGCAGGTGGGGCAGGAGATCACGCTCCAGATCACGGCTCTCAACACGCGCTACCAGACGACCGTGCCGATCCTCGGCCTGCTCGACTACTTCCCGACGCTCGATCCCAACCAGGGCTTCTTCCTGATCACCAACCTCGATCCGATCTTCGAGCTGGTGGGAACCGAGCTGCCGCATAACGTCTGGCTGCGTCTGGAGCCGGGCGCGGACGGCGACGCCGTGCGAGAGCAGGTGCGCGCGCTGGGCTTCCCGGTCCTCGACTGGCTCGACCCGCAGGAGCAGATCGCGGCTGCGCAGGCCGATCCGACCCGGCGCGGCGTGCTCGGCTTCCTGTCGGTCGGCTTCGTCTCGGCCATCCTGCTGACGCTGGTCGGCAGTGTGATCCAGAGCACGGCCTCGTTTCGCGCTCAGGCGGTCCAGCTTGGATCGCTGCGCGCGATGGGCCTGGGCGGGCTGGCGGTCGCGGCCTATTCGCTGCTGACGCAGGGTATCAGCGCCGTCGGCGGGATCGCGGGCGGGACGCTGATCGGCACGGCGACCACGCTCCTGTTTCTGCCGCTGTTCGATTTCAGCGGCGGGCTGCCGCCCTATCTGGTGCGCGTGGCCTGGGACAACATCGTTCTGGTCTATTCGATTTTCGCCGGGGTGCTGTTCGGCGTCACGGTGCTGACCACACTGGTCCTGAGCCGGCAGCGGATTGCCACACTGGTCAAGCTGGGGGATGCCTGATCCCATCGTAGGGGAAGGTTTGGGAAGTAATGATGACGACACGGACTGTTCTGGCAGTTTTGATGATGATGGCAGTGCTCCTGCTGGCGAGCGCCTGCTCGTCGGTGGATGGTCTGACGGGCGAAAACAGCGCCCAGGCCCAGGCGGAACCCACCTCGACCCCGGTGCCGACCGCCGCGATCGCGGCCCGGCCCACCTACACCGTGCAGCGCGGTACGGTCGAAGAGGTGTTCACCTTTACCGGGCGCTGGCAGCCGCGCGATCAGCTCACACTCTCTTTCCCGATCAATGGGACGGTGCGCCAGGTCAATGTGCGGCGCGGCGATGCGGTCACGGCGGGCGAGCTGCTGGCCGACTTCGACGTGAGCGACCTCGAAGCGCAGCTCAGCAGCGCCGAGATCAGGCTCGAATCGGCGCTCGCCAACGTAGATTCGAGTGAGGTCGGTGGCATTCAGAGTGTCGAGAACGCCCAGATCGCGCTCGCCAACGCCCGGCTCTCGCTCGAAAATACCAAAGCGGGCAGCCCGTGGACCGGCGTCGCCTCGGCGCGGCTGCAAGTCGAGTCGGCGGAGCGCGCCCTGGAAGAGGCTCAGCGCAGCTATAACGAGGCGCTCAGCCACCCGGAGAATCCCGCCTCGACCGTCGATAACGCCTACCAGCAGGTGCTCAATGCGCAGCAGCAGCTTGAGAGCGCGCAGATCGGCTACTTCTCCTCGGCGCAGAACTACAACAACCACAGCTACAACGTCCAGCAGTCCGAAAACGCCGTGCTGCAAGCGGAGATCAATCTTCAGCGCGCGATCGAAGAGGCGGCGGGCGGCGTCAGCGACGAGAATGTGCGCACGATCCAACTGGAGATCGACCAGATTCGGCAGCAGATCATCGAGTCCTCGCTCTATGCGCCCATCGACGGCGTGATCCTGGAAGTGAGCATCGCGCCGGGCGACAGCGTCCAGGCGTACAACACCGTGATTGTGATCGCACTGCCAGAGCCGAAAGAGGTGATCGCCACCCTGGCGATCAGCGACGCCAGCCGGCTCAGCGTCGGCATGACGGGCGCGTGCCAGGTGGTCAACCGCCCGGAGACGGCGGTCGGCTGTGCCGTGCGCGCGATCCCGCTCAGCAGCCGTGACGCCGACCAGACCACGCGTCTCGCAGCCGCGCTGCCCGCCGATGTGCCGGAGAACCAGTTGGTCGAGGTTACGCTGCCGCTCGAAGTGCGCGAGGATGTGCTCTGGCTACCGCCCAGCGTGATCCGCACCTTCCAGAATCGGACTTTCGTCGTGCTCGATACGCCTGACGGCCCGCGCACCGTCGATGTGACGCTCGGCCTGCAAACCGATGAGCGGGTCGAGATCGCCAGCGGCGTGAGTGAGGGCGACGTCGTGATCGCACCGTGAGGACTCCAACAGATGGCTTCGAATAACGGCACCGGAAAACCCTATATCCACTGCAAGCACGTGGTCAAAGCCTATACCGTCGGCGATCACGAGATCGTGGCCCTGCGCGGGATCGACTTCAGCATGCAGCGCGGCGAGATGGTCGCCATCGTCGGGCCGAGCGGCGCGGGCAAAAGCTCGCTGCTGAACCTGCTCGGCGGGCTGGATACGCCCACCGCCGGGCAGCTCAGCGTCGGCGATCTGAATCTGCTCGACCTCAAAGGCCGCGACCGCGCCGACTTCCGGCTGCGCAAGGTCGGCTTCGTGTGGCAGCAGGTCGAGCGCAACCTGCTCGCGCACCGTTCGGCCCTGCGCAACGTCACACTGCCGATGATGATGGCCGGGGTCGGGATGCGTGAGCGGAACCGCCGCGCACGGGAGCTGCTCGACGCTGTGGGGATGCGTGAGCACGCCCACAAGCGCCCGGCGCAGCTTTCCGGTGGGCAGCAGCAGCGCGTCGCGATCGCGGTCGCGCTTGCCAACCAGCCCGATCTGCTGCTGGCCGACGAGCCGACCGGCGCGCTGGACCGCCAGAGCGCGGAGCAGGTGATGGACCTGATCGGGCGGCTGCGGGCGCGCTATGGCCTGACGATCCTGATGGTGACGCACGATATGCAGATGGCCGCCTACGCCGACCGCACCCTGACACTGCGCGACGGCGCACTCGGTCAGGACCTGACCGCCGCCTCGCAGGACCAGCCGCCCGCGCTGGACGCCGACGGGCGCATCCAGCTCCCCGCCGCCGTGCGCGCCCACCTGGACGACGCGGCGCGGATCGCGGTCGAGATCCGGCCCGAAGGCGTGCTGCTGCGCGCGGAGCAGGCGAGCGAGGATAACACCGATCTGCTGCTCCAGGATATGCTGCCGGGCCGCAATGGGTTGAACCGGCGGCGCTGGCCGTTCCGGCGCGGCGGGCGCACCTCCGAGGAGCGGCAGTCATGAACGAGGAACGCTGCATCCGGGTGCGGGGCGTCGAACGCAGTTTCGGCGATCTGCACGTGCTGCGTGGGGTCGATCTCGACGTGCGGGGCGGTGAACTGGTCGCGCTGTTCGGGCCATCGGGCAGCGGCAAGACGACACTGCTCAACCTGATCGGCGCGCTCGACCGGCCCGACGCCGGGCAGATCGAGGTCCTGGGGCGCGACATCGTGCCGCTGGGCGAACGCCGCCGGGCGCGCCTGCGCCGCACGCAGATTGGTTTCATCTTTCAGGGCGCGTCGCTGCTGCCGACCTATTCCGCGCGCGAGAACATCGACCTGGCGCTGCGCCTGCCGGGACTCGGCTATTTCGAGCGGCGGCGGCGCACCAGAGCCGCGCTGGAAGCGGTCGGGCTGAGCGCGTGGGCCGATCATCTGCCGGAAGAAATGAGCGGCGGCCAGCGCCAGCGGATCGCAATCGCGCGCGCCCTGGCTTTGCAGCCGCGCCTGGTGCTGGCCGACGAGCCGACCAGCGGCATCGATACCGCCGCCACGCGCCGCGTCCTGACGCTGTTTCGCGGGCTGGCGCAGGCGGAAGGCATCACGTTCGTGCTCGTCAGCCACGATCCGCTGGTCGTCGATTTTGTAGACACGGTATACGACTTGCTGGACGGGCAGCTTGTCCAGCGCAGCACAGCCGGGCCAGAGGCCGAGCCTCAGCCCGCAGCAGGAGATACGATATGGGCCGCATCACTATCAGACTGACATGGGCACTGGTCGTCGTCATGGCCTCGATCGTGGCCGGGGCGCTGTTTTCGCTGAACGGCGCGCCCGAAGCCGGTGAGCCGGAGACGGGGCCGAACGAAGCGAACAATATCCAGGCTGCGCCGCCCACCTATATCCGCGAGCCGGCCCGGAACGTGATCCTGGCAAGTGTCACGCCGCAGCCCAGCGCGACCAACACGCTGCTCCCGCCGCCGACCTTCGAGCCGCCCACCGCCACGCCGACGCCCTCACCGGAGCCGAGCGTCACCCCGACCGCCGCGATTCAGGTGGATGTCATGATCCCCGGTCTGCACGGTGCCGAGACGCCGACGCCCACCTCGACGCCGGGCTGCGAGCCGCGCGCGGACTGGAAGCTGACCTATACCGTGCAGTTCGACGACACGCTCAGCTCGATCGCGGACCTGTACGGCACCTGGCCGGACGAGTTGGCCGCCGCCAACTGCATCACCGATAAGAACCTGATCACGGTGGGGCAGGTGCTCCACGTGCCCGGCGATGCTCAGCCCCAGCAGCCCGCTGTCGAGTGTGTGGCCTGGGAAGTGCTGACACCCTTCAACGGCTCTATGACGGTGCCCGCCGACGGCACGATCACCTTCAACTGGCGCGGCCCGCAGGCCCCGATCAACCTGATCCGCGTCATCCGGCCCGATGGCTCCGTGTTCGAGCGCGTGATCGAGCTGCGCCAGAACGAGACGATCGATCTGAACGAGAATCTGTCGCAGGCCGGAACGTATACCTGGTATGTGTACCCGCTGGGTCGCGACTTTGTGCAGGTGTCGTGCCTGGAAGGCGGCCCGTGGACCTTCACCAAGCCGCAGTCGTCCACGCCGACGCCCACTCGCGACGCCAGCACCGGAACGGTGGGCGGGCTATGATTCAGATCGCCGCCCCGGAACCGGGAAACGTGATAGACTCCGTGCCGTCAGAAGTGTGTGAACGGGGATGATGACGATGAGCAGCACAGGGCGTTTGGCGAATATCTTCTCGATCCGGTGGCGGCTCCCGCTAACCTATGCCGCGATCGCGCTGCTGGCGGCGTTGGCGCTCGGCGGACTGCTGCTGCTCACGCTCGAAAAGCACTACGATGGGCTGGAGCGCCAGTACCTTGATGCCAGCACGCACGCGGTCCTGGGCAGCGCCGAAAACCTGTACCGCGACCGTGCGATGCTGCCGGATGACGTGTTTCAGTCTTCGGCTGAGATCTACTCGTTCCTGGTGCGGTCGCGCGTGCGCCTGCTGGGTGAGGACCAGGCCGTGATCGCCGATTCGGGGCCGGCGGTCGATCCGAGCGTGATCAGCCTCAACCTGCGCAGCCCGGCAGCGACCGCTGCTGACCAGCTCCAGCCGGGCGTGATGGCCCAGCCGCTGATGTATGAAACGTTTCTGAGCGTGCAGGGTGAAGCCGGCGTCGCGGTGGCTGGCACATCTGAGATAATTGCAGGTGGTGACGGGCCGTTGTTTCAGCCGGGGATGCAGCGCTACCCGATGCAGATGCCGCCGACGGCCAGCGAGCGGGTGTTGTTCGGCCTCGGCCCTGGCGAACGCCGCACCGATCTGAGCATCACCGTGCCCGTTCACACGCGTGAGGGCGATCTGTTGGGCTATCTGGAGCTTTCCGAAAGCCCGGCGTTTGGGCAGGAGATCATCGATGATGTGGCCGGCAATGCGATCCTGGCGGGCGGGGCGGCGGTCCTGCTTGCAGCGCTGGCGGGCTGGTTCGCCAGCCGGCAGATCAGCCAGCCGGTCGTGGCGCTGGCCGAAACCACGCGGCGCATGGCCGAAGGCGATCTGTCGGTGCGGGTGTCGCTCCAGCGCCGGGACGAGTTCGGCACGCTGGGCCGCCGCTTCAATATGATGGCCGAGCAGGTCGAGAACACGGTGACCACGCTCCGCCGGTTTGTCGCCGACGCCGCCCACGAGATCAACACGCCGATCACGGCCCTGCGCACCAATCTGGAGCTGGCCGGAGCGGGCATCACCTGCCCGGAAGCTCAGGCCGATATCGCGCGCGCCCAGGCCGAGCTGAAGCGCCTGGAAACGCTGACGCAGGGGCTGCTGACCCTCTCGCGGCTGGAAGCGCACGGCTCCATCCCCCGGCGCGCGGCGGTCGATCTGGCGGCGCTGGCGCGACAGGCACATGAGCACCACGCCTCGCGCGCGGAACAGGCCGGGATCGCGTTCGCGCTCGATGACTGTGCCGGGCCGCTGACCATCTCGGCGGACGAGGCGCAGTTGTGCCGCGTGCTCGACAACCTGCTCGACAACGCGCTCAAGTTTACGCCATCCGGCGGGACGGTTACGCTGGGGGTGGCGCAGACCCCACAGCATGTCCAGTTCTGGGTGGCCGATACCGGCATCGGGATTCCCGCCGAGGACCTGCCCCGGCTGTTTGGCCGCTTCCACCGGGGGCGCAATGCTGCCGCCTATCCGGGTAATGGGCTGGGGCTGGCGATCACGCAGGCCATTGTCGAGGATCACGCCGGGCGCATCGAGGTTATGAGCGGCGCTGGCACACGGTTTACGGTTTCTCTGCCACGCGACGGTAAGCAAAGGCAGGAGCAGGCACGATGACGACCTATCATATTCTGCTGATCGAAGACGATCCGGGCATCGCGGGCAGTCTGCAAACGGCGCTGATTCGTGAAGGTTATACCGTGCATTGGAAGATGGACGGCACGAGCGGCGTCGCCTATGCGCGCGATCACAACCCCCACCTGATCATCCTCGATATCCGTCTGCCGGACGGCTCCGGCTTCGACTTCTGCCGCGAGATGCGCCGGTTGGGTGTGCGCCAGCCGGTGATCATCCTCACCGTGCAGTCCGACGAAACCGACAGGGTGATCGGCCTGGAGATGGGCGCGGACGATTATGTAACCAAGCCGTTCAGTCTGCGCGAGCTGCTCTCGCGCGTGCGCGCCCATTTGCGCCGCGCCTATGGCGAGCTGGCGATCGGAGACAGCGATATGCTCTATGCCGGGGACCTGGTGATCGATCGGCGGCGCGGGGTGGTGCTGCGCGGCAGTGAGGTGATCAATGTCACGCCGACCGAGCTGCGCCTGCTGACCTTTCTCGCCCAGCACCCCAACCAGGTGCTCAGCCGCGAGCAGATTCTCGAAGCGGTGTGGGGCTACGATAACTCGCCCGATACCGAGCAGGTCGTCACGGTCAACATTCGCCGCCTGCGCGCCAAGATCGAGCTGCGGCCAGGCGATCCGGAACTGGTGCTGACCGTGCCGGGCATCGGCTATAAGCTGGTGAGCTGAGGGGCAGACCACAGCTTCTCGGGCTGAAGAAACACACGGCACACCCTTGAGAAGTATACTATGAGTGCCAAGCACCAACATAGGGATTGTAGGCTACTTGCTTAGCCGCGCCCCGTCGCTTTTTCCTCGCTGGTGTACCGACCAGCTTCGTTTCAAGAGAGGCCTTTACCCCGCGTATTTGGGAGGAACGACCTCCAGATATAAGTTTAAGCTAGAAATAGCACAGTATGATCTGAATATCACATGAAATTGTGGAGAAATGGCTTTTATTTTAACGAGCTACAAGAGTATAATGAATTCATTCTTAATCACGGTTGCCAATACATCATATTATTAAGAACAAAAACTAGAAAAGTTGGACATCAAAATAGTATGATCGATGGTTTAACCATTTATCTTAAGTCCGAATCGGCCAGGTTCATAAAATTAAAAATGTTAAACCGGATTTAGACTGGCATTTAATATGCACCGACTATGAATGAGATTAGTGTGGGAAACTCATGTTCCTTGCTCTAATGACTCGAAGTAGAGCGATCCGCTTGGCAGCATTCCAATGACGCCGAAGCATCATCTGCCGGAAGTCGGCTTCAATAAGCGACATCAATCATTCAGAATAGTTAACATTCAGCCTGGCAGCTCATGCCTGCGCTGGCATTTAGTGTAACACGTTAACACAGGGGGAGCATCGCGTGGCCATTGACCAGTATTTAGAAGAAGTAGATCGCCTACGCAGCCTGGGGCGCTATAAGGACGCTTATCAGTACACGCTGGAACAGGAAACCGAACTGGAGCCGGTGACAGACCTGCGCGCGCTGCGCCAGGCAATTCGGCAGGATGCTCTCAAAGCAATTGATGAGGCCCGCGGCGAGCTTGATCTTCAGCTTACACGGGAGATCGCCGATTTTGATCGGGATGAGACGGTTGATGGCGAGCTGGAAAAATGGCGGCTGGCGGTTACTGGAGACTCTGACACCGAGCTGGAAGGTTATGAGCGGCGGGTTAAGATGCGCCGTGAAGAGAAACACGAGTATCAGATCTATGCCAGGGTATATCAGCTAGTCAAAGATCTCTGGGACCGTGCCCAGCGAGAAATGCAAGAGAAGGCCGGTTCGGATGTGCTCAAACAATTGTATGACCGGGCGTACGAAATGGCGCATCGTGAGGCGGGGCAGAATCCCAATAATACCCGGCTACAAGAGTTGGTCAAACAGGCCAGGGTTCTCCGCGAGCGAATTGCGATCGAACTTGAGGCAATGACTTCCGGGCCGTTGTTAGGGCAGTATGTGCGCACCCTGCTCTATATCGATACTGCTCCGAGTAATGAGTTGTTGGAGGTGCACGATCGGTTTGGTGCCCTGATGGGGCGTTTGCCCAAAGCTGCTGCACGCCAGGAATACGAGGCGCAGGCGCGTGCCTTCGTCGATGCGTACCTGCTCAAGTATCTCGACAACGCTCGTCGGGAACTAAAAAATCATCTTCCACGTGCCGCTAAAGCCGCGCTCGAAGAAAGAAAAAAGTTTGAAGAACTCGTAGACCCGGAGATTGATGAATGGGTGCTGGCTGGCACACCAGTTCAATTGGTGTCACTAACAGATCTGGTACCAGACCTGGTCAGCCAAGCTCGAATGCGTGAAGCGGAAAATCTGGAAGCTGAAATCGAGCAGGCTATCACCGCTCTGGAAACCGCCGAAGCGTGGGCACAGGCTGCCGTCGCGGAGCTGGACCGTGACGCGCTTGAAACGCTGGTCGAG
>JAAYCM010000117.1 GCA_012729765.1 Chloroflexota bacterium
CTCGGTCACGGTGTTGTACTGGAGCGCAGTCTGCTGAAGCTGTGCCTCAACGCGCGGCTCGTCACACGCCCCACCGATCACCAACGTGCCGGCCAGGTTGATCGTCGCCAGCCCGTTGACGATGGTCACGTCGCCAAGCGCCAGGTCTGACTGGTAGAGCGCGTTATACAGCCCCGACTCGCCGTAGAACTCGGTATTGATCGCCAGCAGGCTTTGCAGCGCGGCAGTCAGCGGGGCCGCCGTCGGCTCAAACACGATCTGAACCGGGATCACGCTGTCGTTACAGCCGATCATCATCCCCGACTGCCCGTTGTCTTCCAGCGCGATCAGGTAGATGTTGGCCTGGGTGAACAACGCGCCAGACTGGGGCTGAGTCGGATTGACTGCGGGGGCGGGGCTGGTCGGCGTGGGCAGCGCGCCCGGCGCAGCAGGCGTAGGGGCGGCACTATCCGGCACGGCGGGCGTGGGCGCAACGCCCGAAGTGGGGATATTGATCTCCTGGTCCACCGACAGCATCAGCGGGTCCAGGCCGGGATTGGCCGCCAGGATCGCCTCGACCGTCGTCTCGCAGGCCACCGCGATCGCGCTCAGTGTGTCGCCTTCCAAAATGGTATAGGTGGGCGGGCAGACGCCGGGCTGTCCGGCGGTTTCATCGCTAAAGGTGAACGGGGCCGACAGCGCGATCACGGTGCGGTCTTCCGTCTCGACCACGAGCACCCAGTCCGGGCCTGCCGGATCGATCTCCGGGCGGGGCACCAGGGCCTGAACCGCGCCGGTTTCGTTGATCGTCACCTGCTCGATCACACTGTACTCCGAGTTGCGCGGCCCGAAGCCGATCCGCGCTGGCGCATTGGGCGGAAAGCCGTTGGCGATCACCGTGACATCGGTGCCCGTCTCGCCGTTCAGCGGGAAGATCGTGACGACCGGCTCCGGCGACGGGGCGAGCACGACCTCACCGCCCGCCGTTGGGACGACCGCCAGCACCCAGGGCTGGCCCGCTTCCAGCGTCTCCGGCACGATCACCGGCGCGCTGAACGCGCCATCGGCATCGGCCACCACCGAGCCGATCAGCTCATATTCGGCATCCGGCGGGCCAAACCCGATCGACAGCGCGGCATCGGGATCGAAGCTGTTCCCAATCACCCAGACCTCAGTGCCCGGATCGCCCACTGTTGGCCAGATCGTGACGGTCGGCACCTCGACTACGGTATCGGCAGTGGGCATCAGGATCGTCGTGCCCAACACGACAATCGTCGGATCGGTAATCTGAGGGTTGGCAGCCAGCAGCGCCTCGACGGTCGTCCCGCAGCGGACCGCGATCCCGCTGAGCGTGTCGCCCTCGACCACCGTCACCGACTCGCCGCAAATGCTGGTTGCCGGGTCAGTGGGAACGGTTGGGGTTGGGGTGCCGGCCCCATCCTGGGCCAGCACAGGCGAAGTGAGCAGCACGCCGCCCAGCACGACAGCCAGCACCAGAACAAGCAGTGTGCGGAAAGGAGATGTCGTCATGGTAGATCGACCTTTCGCTCTGAATTGACGATGGATACTCGAACCATACAGGCAAGGACAGCCGCCGCGCCTCACGCTGCGACGGCTGCCCATGGATCGGTAGTGAAGCTAGCCGGTAATTGGAATCTGGTTGATATCGGTGCCGGGCTGGAGCGTGGTATAAGTTCCGCTCACCCAGCCGGTGACGTTGTTATAGCGGATCTGCCACCACCCGGTGCTGGGACTGCGCCCGACGATCTGCGCCGTCCCGCCGATTGGCAGCCAGCCCGCCACCGGATAGACGACCCCCGGCCCGCTGCGGATGTTCAGATTCAGCCGCGCGACGAGATTGAACTGGGTGGGTTGGCCGGGGCCGGGTGCGCCCCCATCGGTAACCGGAATCTGGCCGGGATCCACCCCGGCCTGCAAGCCGGCGAAACGCGCGCTCACCCAGCCGGTGGCGTTCCCATAGCGGACCTGCCACCACGTCGTGTTGGCGTTGCGCCCAAACACCTGGGCGCTGCGACCAATCGGCAGCCAGCCCACCACCGGGAAGGCCGTGCTGGGGCCGCTGCGGATGTTCAGATTGACGCGCGCCGTGACAAGGAACTGGCCGGGGCCGGGCGGTGTCGTGCCGCCATCGGTGATCGGCACGTTCGCCGCGTTCTGCGCCTGGATCCATCCACCGCTCACCCAGCCGATCACGCCGTTGGCATTGATCTGCCACCAACTACTGTCGGCGTTACGCCCGATGATCGGGTAGGTCTGCCCCTGGGTGACGATCGTCAGCACGTTCCCGGCCACCACGCGCGGCGCGGATCGGACGTTCAGGCGCGGCGCGAGCACGGTCGCCGTTGGTCCGGTGGTGGGCGGCGGCTCTGCGCCGATCCGGGTCAGATCGAACGACAGGAAGGCCAGCCCATCGCCCTCGTAATACTCAACTACAATCGTATGTTGACCGGCGGGCACGGTGAAATCGGCGCTATAGGTTAGGCCGCTTGATACATGAAACTCATTAATCAGCAGTTGGTTGTTGACATAAACGCGGACGCCGTCATCGGCCCGCGTGCTGATCCGGTAGGTACCGGCTTCGAGCGGCTGCACGCTGGTCCAGCGCGCGGAGAAGAAATCCGGACCGACATTGGGCACGGGGGCCTGAGCCGTCCAGGGTATACCGACTGCGTTCACCGTCGTGGTGTAGGCGATCGGCCCGCTCAGGTTGATCGAGTTGTAGTAGGCGACCGTCCAGGGCGCGACACCTTGCGCCCGTGCAAACGAAACCGGCCATCCGCCCGGCACCGCGAACACCAGAGTCAGGACCACGACCAAGCTCACGGCTGCGCGCTTCATGGGCAAAACCTGCTCCTTTTCTCCAGACCCCCCCAGGTCCAAGGCGGCCAGTCCACGCTGCCCGCATCTCCGTAGAACTGGATTTACAGTCCACAGAAGCTCCCTAGTCTAATGGTAATGGCGAAAAAAGAGGCTCACATGAGGGTATTAGGGGGTTTTGAAATAGGCCAGGTGAGGGGGGCGCGCATAGGCCAACTGGACCAGATGCACGCCCGTTCACGGCTGGGGCAGGTCAGGGCACGCGCCATCACTCCAGGCGGATGCGAATAGTCTGCACGCCCTGGGCGACCTCGACCTCGATCACGTGGGGGGACGATTCGGCGGTGACAAAGCTGATATCGCCGCTGCGCTCCAGACGCGCCTGCCGGACCCCATCGAGATCATCCTGATTAAGCTCCAGGCGCAGCGCCGTGTTCAGATCGGTGCGGCTGATGTTGCTCTTGCGCATAGCGTCCCACACAATATTCCCCCCTTCGATCAGCGTGCGCGGGCGTCCCTTGACCAGATTACCGAAGCGGTCGTAGCGAAACGCCAGCGCAGCGAAGAACCAGTGCAGAAAGACCAGCGCAAAGCCCGACGCGATCGTTGGGAAGAATTCGCCGCTGCCATTGATCGCACGGCTGACAACCGAGCCGAGAATGATGCCGAGGATCAGATCGAACGCAGTGTTCCTTCCCAGAAACCGCTTTTGACCGATGCGTACCATTACCAGCGCGGCGATGTAGATGATGATGGCCCTGAGCACCATCTGTCCTACCGCCAGCCTCTCAGCTTCCAGGCCGAGCAGCCACTCGACGTTTTGTTGAATTTCCCGAAGTACGTCTTCCATTGGCAGTTCTCCTTATAACTGTGCACCCGTGGTTTCCGGTTGGGCTGCGGGGCGCTGCTCTGCGGTGTGAAGTGTCTGCGAGCGCGCCAGCAGCCAGAAGCCCAGCGCCGCGACCAGGCACACGCCGACGCCCCCGATCCAGGTTGCCACCGGGGCGATCGTGTCGCTGAGCACGCCGCCGATCACCGGCCCGATGCCCGCGCCGATGCGAAACGACAGGCTGAAGATGCCCATATAGCGGGCGCGCATATCCGCCGGGGCGATGTTGGCGACCAGCGCGGTCGCGGTCGGGACCAGGGACAGCTCGCCCAATGTGAAAACGATCATGCCCAGCATAAAACTCCCAAAGTTTCGGCTGAGCGCAAAAACGCCCATCCCCGCCGCGTAGAGCAGCGCCCCGGCTGCGATCATCCGCAGCGGGGGATAGCGCTGCGTGAAGCGCGTGATCGGATATTGCAGCACGACGACCATCACCGCGTTGGTCCCGATAATCAGCCCATAGCGGCTCTCGGTGATCCCATAGTTCTCTTTGACATATAGGCCCAGCAGGATAAACACCATCGACGCCGCGACCTGGATCAGAATATACAGGCCCCACAGGCTGAGAAAAGGCCGGTCACGCAGCATGGGACCATAGCCAGCGGCGCCCCCCGGCAGCACACTGATCCCCGAAGTCGCGCCAGATCGGGCGCGGATCAGCGTCTCGGACAGCAGGAACAGCACAAAGAACATCAGGATGAACTGCGAGCTGCCCGCCAATACATACGCCAGACTTTGCGCCGCGCCGAACAGGAAGCCGCCCACCGCCGGCCCGAACGCGATCCCGACGTTGTCGCCCATGCGCAGCAGTGCATAGACATCCGCCCGCCGGTCTGGCGCGATGGTATCGGCCACCATCGCGTAGCTGCCGATCCGAAACATGGTGTTGACCATCGCGTAGGCCGGCAGCAAAAACGCCCAGGCAGCCAGTGTGTCGGCGCGGCTCATTGCCAGCAGAGACACGCCGCTGGCGAGCAGCCCGACCATCATCGCCCACTTGCGCCCAAAGCGATCCATCAGCGGGCTGATGATCGTGGTCGCCACCAGTCCCGCGATCGATTGCAGCGTGAACAACAGCGTGATCGTCGTCAGAGGGACGTCAAGCCGTTCCCGCACGTCGATGGTGAGGAACGGCCACACCAGGCTCAGGCCCAGGCTGCTAAACAATGTGCCCCAAAATAAGACCCAAAGCTGCGGCGGATAGCCCGCGCGGAAAGACTTGAACACAGTTGACCACCTCTTGAGGACGGCAAGCGAAGGCTTCTATTTGTGCTCAACTCGCGCCAAAAAGCAACTGGCATCCGGCGCTGATTCCGGCACCGGGCCACACCTCATATCTGGAAAACAAAAAAGCGCCGTGGAAGTAAGCACGGCGCAGCACGGATAACCGGGCGAGGGGCGATCAGGCTTCGACCAGCTCGTCGCGCGACACCCGCAGGCGTACACCGTCGGTGCTGACACTGGCGACCTGATCAAGTAGAAAAATGCGGTCTTTCGAGAGCAGGCCGGTATCGATCCGCACAAAACCATGCCGCCGCATACGGGCGCGTAGAGTCTCCGGCAGGCGGTCCGACGGGGCGAGCGCTTCCGCGATATCGTCTACAAACGTATCGCCGCGTGCCTCATACGAGGTGCCGGTCTGGGTTTCAACCCCTGGCTTGGTCGGGTCTTCATCGCCAAACTGCACATACTCGACGGTTCCGATCTTGTCGCCGCCCATATCGAAAACATCCATACCTTCACGAATGTCCGTCAGTCGATGATCCATCAGTTACTCTCCTCAGTCCGTTTTTGTAATACACCATCAAGCCCCCGCCCGGCGAGCACTGCTTCCGGGCCGACAGGCACTTGACCCGTTTATTACCATATGTCAGGATGCGGCTCGAAACATCAGCTAATGGGACAGTCTTGTGATAGGTCAAATGGGGGGTCTTCAGCGGCAGTAGTGCCACCACGAGCAAAGACTACCCAGGTGGCCCATGTGCTGCCCCCTCACGTGGCCTAGCTTAAATTCCCCCATGTACCTCATGTACAAAATTCGTTCCGGCCTTAAACTAGCATTACAACGTTGGAAAGGTTGCTGCAGCGGCAGTAGGCAGCCGCAGCACTTTAACAACAGCGTGGGGCGGCACCGGCTGACAACCGCTTTTCTGGCAGCAAGGTACCCTAAGCGCATACGGACTATCAGGAACCAGACGAGAACCAAGTCACTATGGCTTACTGGCCGCGCGCCGCCCCACGATAATTAGCTTGCAGTCTCCCCCCGGAAACCACAACGACATTAAATCAAACGGGAGCGGCGTCCGTCACCGCTCCCGCTGCCGTTTATTTTGCTGCCATTCCCTAATACTACAGCCGCACCTGACGTTCTTGTTGCCCCCCATCCCCCAACCCCTTCCCCCACTGCTGCGCGGAGGGAAGTGGAGCAGGATTTGAAGTCCTTCCCTCATTTTGGGGGAAGGATTTAGGATGGGGGGCGATCTGCGGCTGTAGTACTAACCCTGCAGGAGCGACTGCCCACCGTCAATCCAGATTTCGGTGCCCGTGATATGACTGGAGCGATCCGACGCCAGGAAGAGCACCAGATCGGCCACCTGCTCCGACGTGCCGGGTTTGCCGTCCGTTAACGGCACTTTACCCTCTGGAAACTCGACCGGCTTGCCGAGGTCTTCGTTCTCGCGCTCGGTGTTCTCATCGATCTGTGTGGTGATCGCGCCCGGACAGATCACGTTCGCCCGCACGCGCGCTTCGGCCAGCTCCAGGGCGATCATCTTGGTGAAGGCGACCTGCCCGGCCTTCGAAGTGGCATAGGCCGACGCGCCGGTATTGCTGAACATGCGCGTACCGTTCACCGACGACGTAACGATGATCGAGCCGCCCTGCCGTTTCAGGTAAGGCACGGCATATTTAACGGTGAGAAACGTGCCGGTCAGGTTGATCGCAATCGTCTTCTCCCAGTCTTCCGGCTCCATCTCTTCCAGTGAGGTCCACACACCGTTGATGCCCGCATTGGCAAACACGATATCGAGCCGGCCCCATTGATCGATCACCTTCTGGACCGCCTGCCGCATCTCGTCCGGCTGGGAGATATCGGCCAGGACCGTGATCGCCTCGCCGCCTGCCTGCCGGATTTCTTCGACGGTACGCCTGATCTCGTCTTCGGTGCGTCCCAAAGCTGCTACGCGCGCGCCTTGTTGCGCCAGACGCCTGGCCGCCGCCTTACCGATCCCCGACCCTGCCCCTGTTATCAGGGCAACTCTGTTTTCCAGCTCCACTGCTTCAACCTCCATCAGTGCTTGGATAGGTTAGACATAGAAAAACGGCGGGCGTCCTGCGCCCCGCCGAGATCGATCCATTCGCTCAGGAACCGCCGGGCGGGTGTGATCACTCGCCGCCGGCGTAGGCATAGCTCGGCGGCGCATCCGACCACACCGCCGCCCAAAGCTCACGTTCCTTGTGATGCACGCGCGTGCACTCCAACACCTTGTCGTTAATGATCTGGCCCACCACCGCGATCAGATAACCGCTGTCGGTCCGCACATCGCGCCGGACACGTTTGCCCTTGAGCTGCTCAACCAGGTCACGATCTTTTTCGGTGCGGCGGCTCTGATCGGCCAAATCATCCAGCGCCCGCTGGGGCATTTCAATGGACTGGTTTTCCGCGGCCTTAAAGACCTTGTGCCGCGCTTCGTCTGACACCTGCGTGAGCTGCTTGCTCCCACGCGACCGCTCCTGCATTTGATCGGCGGTTGCAGCCGGCAGCAGCGCGATCTGGTTCTCGACGCGGATAATCTGCGGCCTGGGGATGAACGAGCGGTTGGTATCGGGGTCGGCAAACTGGCCGCCAGCGACCTCGTAACCCTCGATGCAGCCGGTGCGCGCATCGAAGTAAATATCGATCAGGCGCCCCAGATCGCGCCCCGTCGTGGTCTGAAAATGGGTGCCTATCTGCAGCGTATCTCGCTCCAGAACCTGGTTGATCTGAAAAAGCTGCCAGGCATCAACCACCATCTGGCGAGACCATGTCATGATGGCATCGCTCCGTGTGGCATAGACCCCACTCCAGGGCAGCACCACCAGATCGGAGCGCGGCGCGGCGGCATAGGGAACGCGACGCTCGACGACAAAAGCCACTACCTGATTGAAGTGGAAATCATACACCAGGCGCTCGACCGTCTCGATCATCTCGCCGGTGTTATAGATCAAGATCGGCTTGCCGACCAGGTCGTTACCTTTTAACATGGGATTGTTCTTTATGTCTCTGCTCACTCGGCCCGTGCCTACCGCGTGACATTTGATAACTGGGAGGCTACCTTAACTATAAAAATAAAATCCCCTGGTCACATGAGGTAACTAGGGGATATTAGACTAGGCCAATTGGCTGATTCTTTAATAGGTCGATTCCCGCGCGACGATCTTGTGATGTAAGGCGAGGGCCACTGCTTCGGCGCGGTTGCCGACGCCGAGCTTCGACAGAATGTTGCTGACATGATTCTTGACAGTCGAGCGGCTGATGGTCAGCGTCTCCGCAATCTCACGGTTGTTCAGCCCTTCGATGATCAAGCGCAGGACCTCGCGCTCGCGCTGCGTCAGATCGTGGCCCGGCGGCGGCGGCTGGGTGGCAGCCTCGATCAACACCTGGGCGGCTTCGGGTGCCAGGGTCGATTTGCCCCGGTAGGCGCTGCGGATAGCTTCGGCCAGCTCATCGATTGAGACATTCTTCAGAAGATAGCTGATCGCGCCGCCTTGCAGCGCGGCATGAACCAGCTGCTCCTCTTTAAAATTGGTCAGCGCAATGAGCTGAATTTCGGGCAGTGCCCGGTGAATCGCGCGAATAGCTTCAACCCCGGCCATGCCCGGCATCATCAGATCCATCAGTACGACATCGGGATGGAGCGCCTGGCACAGGTTCAGCGCATCCTCACCGGATGAGGATTCACCGACCAACTCCAGATCGTCGAAGGTGTCCAGCAAAACGGACAAGCCGCTGCGAACGATGTCGTGATCATCAACAATCATGACGCGGATTTTTCGTGCCTCGGCCATGTTACCTTGTGTCCTTCCTCTTCGTCTCTACCGACGATCATACCAGTTTCTGCGCCGCGTCCCACTTTACTGTATCCACTGCTGCCAGAGTTCTATCTGAGGCAGTAGACCAGGGCCGGGTCTGAGCGTTAATGTCTTAATTCTTGGCTTCGCATGAAACCCAGGCTTCTACACAATTGTAACACTATTTGGCGCACTTGGGTGGTGAATGGCCCACAAGTTGATCTCTGGACTGGCGCGGCCCCCTCTGGCTGCATCACCTGCCGGGCCGACTGTACAAAGATCACAAGCCAGCCGTGACAGCTTGCGCGGTACACTTGAAAACAATATTGGTCTGGGAACCGGGCCGGAGCGAGCGGGCTGCCGGACCGCAAACCAGATTAGAGACGTTACGCTTTTGGCTTGCTGCAAGTATCATTCCTCACTAGGCGGGTGCCTCGAAATCCCCTACGATTACCTGCACCGGCCCCGGCCCTGGGATATACCGCCAAACCGAATGATGCTGCATTGCCAAGCGAACACACCGTACACTTTTGAGGAGGGTTCCGCACTAATGAGTCTCAGCCAGCTAGCCCGCGCTATCAAAGAATCGCCGACCCTCAAGCTCAACGAAGAGGCGCAGTTGCTCCGCGCCAAAGGGGAGCCTGTCATTCACCTGGGAATTGGCGAGCCGAAAAACAAAGCACCAATCACAGCCATTCTGAGTTCCGCCGCCAAGCTCAAGAACGCCGATGTCAAGTATGTGCCCACCGATGGCACCCCCTCGTTGAAGAAGGCGATCATCCGCTACACTGAAGAGAATTACGGGCGTCTGGTCGCGCCGGAAAACGTGATTGTCTCGACCGGCGCCAAGCAGTCACTTTTTAATACGTTGTTCTCGATCCTCAACCCGCAGGACGAAGTGATCGTGCTCGCGCCCTACTGGGTCAGCTACCCGGAAATGATCAGGATGTGCTACGGCGTGCCGGTCATCGTGACGCCGGAAGATGGCACATTCCAGCCGCGCTTCGAGGAGATTGAAGAAGCCGTCAGCTCTTACACCAAGGCGATCATCGTCAACAGCCCCAACAATCCATCCGGCGTGGTGTATTCCGCAGAACTGATTGCGCAGCTGGTCGAGCTGTGCGAGCGCCGCGACATCTACCTGATCATGGACGACATCTATCACAAGCTGGTGTTCGATGGGCAGACCTCGCCGGTGGCCTATCACTACACCGAGCGTGATATCGACAGCACGCGCATCATCGTGATCAACGGCGTCTCGAAGCTGTACGGTATGACCGGTTTCCGCATCGGGTGGGCGGTTGCCCCGCGCAAGCTGGTCGAGGTAATGACCAACGTGCAGGTACAGATCACGTCGTGCGCGCCTGCCGTCGATCAGGCCGCCGCCGAGGGCGCGCTGACCGGCGTGCAGAATGTGGTCGAGAATCTGCGGCTGGGCATCCAGAACAACCGCGATGTGATGGTCACCGAGCTGCGCACCGTCAACGATCTGCACGTTATCACACCGGGCGGGACCTTCTACTGCCTGCCGGATTTCCGCGCCTATAACAGCGACTCGATCGCGCTCTCGCAGTTCTTGCTGCGCAAGGCGCTGGTCGTGACGGTGCCCGGCAAAGAGTTTGGGATGGAAGGACACCTGCGCCTGGGCTTTGCCGGCACGGCTAAGGACATTATCCAGGGAATCGAGCGTATCCGTTGGGCGCTGGACCCCTGCGCCCCGAACGAAATTTATATCGGCGATCGCAAATTAATCCGGGACTGGCTATGAACAATCTGCTGAATATCAAAACCCCGGCGGAAGACCATGCCGCCGCGCTGAAGAGTGACTATGGGCTGGCGAATCAGGGCCTGCTCAACCTGCGCAAGGTCTATTGGAATCTGCCGACCGAGTCACTGTATGAAGAGATGGTGTTTCGCGGTGAGGGCCATATCAGTCGGCTGGGTCCGGCGGTCGTCAACACCGGCAAGCACACCGCTCGTGCCGCCCAGGACAAGTTCATTGTCCGCGAGTCAACCACCGAGGACCATGTCTGGTGGGGCGAATACAACCGCCCGATCAACAGCAGCAACTTTGCCGAGCTGTTCATCCGGATGCAGGGCTTTCTGCAAGGGCGCGATCTGTTCGTGCAAGACTGTTATGCCGGGGCGGATGCCGACTACCAGCTCCCAGTGCGCATCGTCACCGAGTACGCCTGGCACAGCCTCTTCGCGCGCAATATGTTCATCCTGCCCCGCTCGCGTGAAGAGTACCGCCAGTTCGTGCCGGAATTTACCCTGCTGTGCGTACCCTCGTTCCAGGCCTACGAGCCGATCGACGGCACCCGCAGCAGCACGTTTATCGCGCTCAACTTCGAGCAGCAGTTATGCATCATCGGCGACACGGCCTACGCGGGCGAGATCAAGAAGTCGATCTTCACCGTGATGAACTACCTGCTGCCGCTGGAAGGCGTCATGCCGATGCATTGCTCGGCCAACCAGGGGCCGAACGGCGATACCGCGCTGTTCTTCGGACTGTCGGGCACAGGCAAGACCACGCTCTCCGCCGATCCGTCGCGCGGGTTGATCGGCGACGACGAGCACGGCTGGAGCGACTCCGGCGTGTTCAACTTCGAAGCCGGCTGCTATGCCAAAGTGATCCAGCTTTCGCCCAGCGCCGAGCCGCAGATCTACAGCGCCACGCACCGCTTCGGGACGATTCTGGAGAACGTGGTCTACGATCCGATCACGCGCCAGATCGACCTGGACGACGACAGCCTGACCGAGAATACCCGCGCATCCTACCCGCTGGAATATATTGAGAACGCGATCCGGAACCGGAGAGGGGGGCACCCCAGCAATATCATCCTGCTGACCTGCGACGCGCAGGGCGTGATGCCGCCCGTCGCCCGCCTGACGCCTGATCAGGCCGTCTACCACTTCATCTCCGGCTACACGTCGAAGGTCGGTGCGACGGAGCTGGGGCTGGGTGCGGAGCCGGAGATCACGTTCAGCACGTGCTTCGGCGCGCCGTTCATGGTGCATCACCCCGCGATTTACGCCGATCTGCTCAAGCGCAAGATTTTGCGCTATGGCGTGACCTGCTGGCTGCTGAATACCGGCTGGATCGGCGGCCCCTACGGCATCGGCAAACGGATCAGCATCCGGCACACGCGCGCCCTGCTGCGGGCCATGCTCGGCGGGCAGCTCAACGACGTCGAGTACTATGTCGATCCGGTCTTCTGCTTCGAAGTGCCCAAGTCCTGCCCGGATGTGCCCGAAGATGTGCTCTATCCTGCCGAGGCGTGGACCAACCCGGACGAGTACTGGCGCAAGTATCGCCAGCTTGCAGCGCGCTATTCCGACAACTTCAAGAAGTTTGCGCCGGACTGCCCGCCCGAAGTGGTCGCTGCCGGGCCACTGGTCGATGCCACTGCGCGCACCTATCCATAGCCCAGATACCGCCGGGATCGCGGTTGATCCCGGCGGTTTTCTTGCCGCGCGCCGGGTTCGGTGCTCCTATTGGTAACCTACTATTGTGATCTGATTCTGGCGATAGCCCGTAGGGGCGTATTGCAATACGCCCCTGCAAACCAGCATAGCCGCTCCCCAGCCTGAAACACCATCGCTAGCGCGGCAGGCCGCTGTAGGCGTGGCCGTGCATCGCCGTGTAAAACGGGTCGCCGGGCCGGATCGAGCCGCGCTGCACCGGCTGGCCGGTGATCGCCGCTTTATACAGGCTCGCCAGAAATTCAAGGATGCGCCGCGATTCGCTGCCGCTCACCAGGGGACGCTCGCGCCGTTCCAGGCTGTCCAGCAGCTCGATCAGTTGGGCGGTGTGCGTGCCGGGGAAGTCATCTGGCGGGGTCTGCCAGCGCCGCAGCGCATCGTCATTCGCCGCGCCGTCGGGCAGGCTGATCTGCCAGTTGGCATTCGAGGCGTAGTAAAGCCCGCGCACTTCGACAGTCGCCTGCTGTAAGTCGAGCCGCAGGTAGCTTTCCTGCCGGGGCGAGATCGCGCTGGTGGTGATACTGCCGAAGGCCCCACTTTCGAACTGGACGAGTGCCAGCGAGACGTTTTCATCCTCAATCGGGCGGTCGAGCGTGCCGATCATGGCGCGGATTTCCTGCCACTCACTGCCGATCAGCCACAGGAACAGGTCCATCAGGTGGATGCCGTGCACGATGCTCGTGCCGCCGACCTCGGTTTCCCACCGCCCGCGCCAGGGCACCGTGTAATAACTCGCATCCCGATACCAGAGCGTCTGGCACACGCCGACCAGCGGACGGCCCATCTCGCCGCGCTCGATCAGGCCCTTGATATGCCGCGCCGCCGAGCCGAAGCGCCATTGCAGCACGCTGCTCACATAATTTCCGGTGCGCGCTTCCGCCGCTTCGATCTGATCCAGCTCGGCCAGCGAAGCGCACAGCGGCTTCTCGCAGTAGACCCACGCGCCCGCTTCCAGGCAGGCAAGGATCTGCGCAAGATGTGTGCCGGGCGGGGTGCAGATGTGGACCAGGTCGGGCCGGGCGGCGGCCAGCATCGCGCCCGGATCGGCGTAAGCCGCCGGGATGCGGTACTGCTCACAGAATGCGTCCAGGCGGGCGGCGTCAATATCGACCGCCGCCACCACTTCAACCCGATCCCCGGCGGCTTGCAGCGCCCGCA
>JAAYCM010000118.1 GCA_012729765.1 Chloroflexota bacterium
AATCCGGACGGTGCAGCAGATCCAGGCTGCGCGGGCGCGGCAGCGGAACCGGCAGATCGCAGATGATCCGGCCCGGGCGCGGGCTCATCACCAGGACGCGATCGGCCAGCAGCACCGCTTCCGGGATACTGTGCGTGACCATCAGAACCGTCTTGCGATGGCGCGCCCAGATGCGCAACAGCTCGCCGCTCATTTGCTCGCGGGTCAGCGCGTCGAGCTGGCCGAACGGCTCGTCCAGCAGCAGGACTTCCGGGTCGTGAATCAGCGCGCGCCCGATTGCTACCCGCTGGGCCATGCCGCCGGACAGCGCCGCCGGGTACACATCGGCGAAGCCTGTCAGGCCGGTGAGCTCCAGCATGGCGGCGGTGCGTTGCTCCTGTTCGCTGGAGGGCATGCGCGCCAGTTCCAGCGGCAGCGACAGGTTGCTGTAGACGGTCCGCCAGGGCATCAGGTTGGCCTTCTGGAACACGATTCCGATCCGCCGCTGGGGCCGCGTGATCGCCAGCCCTTCCAGCCGGACGTGCCCGGCAGTCGGGCTCAGCAGCCCGGCCAGGATGCGCAGCAGCGTGCTCTTGCCGCAGCCGCTCGGGCCGACGAGGCACACGAACGACTCGCGCGAGAGACTCAGGCTGATGGTATCCAGCGCCTGCAGGTTCCCGCCCGGCCCGTCATAGGTGTGGCTGATGCCCTCAGCCGCCAGGATGGTGTCGTTTGGCACGGGCTACTCCGGCAAAAACTCCGTGGTGTAACAGGCGGCCAGATCGTCCAGCGGCTCGTTCATCAGACCGGCGGCGATCAGAATCGCCTGCGTGTCTTCCCAGGCGGCGGGATTGGTGCGGCCCAGATCGTCCGAGCGCCACAGCTCGATCGAGTTCAGCAGAACCTGTCGCTGGATATCGTACTGGTCGTCCGGAAGGTCGGTCACATAGTTCTGCACGCTGATGTCGAACGCGGCATCCGGATCGGCGATCACGTCTTGGATGCCGCGCCGGAGCGCGCGCGCCATGCCGCGCACCAGGTCCGGGTTGTCGCGAATAGTCTGCTCGTTGGTCACCAGCCCGTTCGAGACCAGGGTGGCGTAATCCGACACGCGGATGAGATTGACCGGCGTGCACTGCCGTTCGATGGTGAGCGGCTCGTTGGCGACGTATATGACCGCGGCCTCGACCTGTTCCTCGCAGATGTTCTCGGCGGCGGCGAAGCCAATCGAGCGCAGCTCGCCCAGGTCGCTCTCCTGCAGATCGGCGGCGGCCAGCAGGGCGCGCAGCCCGATATAGTTGGCGCCATAGGTGCCGGGCACGCCCACGACGCGCCCGGCCAGGTCTGCCGGCTCGGTGATGTCGAGCTCGGCCGCCGAGACGATGCCGACCGGGAAGCGGTGATACCACTCGAACGCGTACACGATCGGGCGCTGGCGGGCCCGCGCCAGCAGCACCTGCTCGCCGCTGATGATCCCAAACTGGAGATCGTTGTTGGCGATGCGCTCCACACCGTCGGCTTCGTTCAGGCTCTGCTCGAAGGTGATGTCGATGGCCTCATCCGCGAAATAGCCGCGTTCGGCGGCCACATACGCCGGGGCGAACTGCACGCTGGGCACGAAGCTCAGAAACAGGGTGACAGGCGTCATGTCGTCTTCGTCGTCGGCGGTGCCGGTGAGCAAAAAGGCGGCTGCCAGCACAATGGCGATCAGCAGCACAATCACCGAGACGGTGATCAGCCGGGTACGAGCTCTCGCTCTCTGAGTCTGCACGGGACCTCCCATCGAGAACGAAAGAACAACGCGCGCGCTAGCGTTGCCAGTCGAGCAGGATGTATTCCAGCAGCGACGCCAAGCCATACAGCGTCAGCGCCATGGTCGACAGCGTGTAAACGGCGGCGATCACCAGCGCTGTGTCATACGTGCCGCGCCCAAAGTTGATCAGGTAGCCCAGGCCCTCGCTGGCGCTCACGAATTCGCCGACCACCGCGCCAATCACGGACAGCGTGGCGCTGACCTTCAGCCCGCCGAGCAGGATAGGCAGGGCGGCGGGCAGCTCCAGGTGCCAGAACGTCTGGAGCGGGGTGGCTTCGAGCGAGTGCATCAGGTCGTGCAGCTCCGGCGCGATGTTGCGCATCCCGACGATCGTGTTGACCAGGGCGGGGAAGAAGACGATCAGGGCGCAGATGATCACCTTGCTGGCGATGCCGGAGCCGAACCAGATGATCAGCAGCGGGGCGATGGCCACGATCGGGATGGCCTGCAGCGCCACCAGGTAGGGCGTCAGCGTGTAGGCGGCGATCCGGTTCTTGGCGATCAAGTACCCCAGCCAGAACGCTGCCGCTAGACCGATCAACAAGCCGCTGAGCACTTCGCGCAGCGTGACCGCGCCGTGCCGCAGCATCGATCCGTCTGAGGCCAGCGCCCACCACCGCTCCGCGACGTCGGTGGGGGCGGGCAGGATGAAGCTCGCGTAGACACCGGAG
>JAAYCM010000119.1 GCA_012729765.1 Chloroflexota bacterium
CCCCTACCCTATCACCCACACCTGAAGTAGAAGCGCTGGCCCACGAGGTGCATCAGCTCAGTGAACTGGTGTATGCACTAGCCCACGAGGTGCAACAACTGCGCGCCCTGACTGCCGAACTTGACACCGTGCGAATGCAGAATGCGCAATTGCAAAACCTGCTGCTAGCTGCCACGTATGGCGACAAAAACATGAAACGTACTGCAACAGAAGCGGCGCACGCTCTGGCTACCGGCCAAGATGGGTAAGTTAGCCTACTAGCATGGTTAGTGCGGCTGGATACACTAAGTTTCTAATAGCGTTCTAACGCTCAGTTTCACTTAGGCGTTTGCATTATTTGGGAAGGCGGGGTATACTACTCAGTCAGAAATAAATAGAGGTACCCGTTGCAGCGGGTACCTCTATTTACAAATGGCCGGGCATTGTGAATCTTTGCAAAAAGGTTCGGGCGATAAACAACGCACGGCAGGCTTTGGAAATAAGTTGACGGTGTGTCAACTGTTCTAAGCAAATAGAGTGTAGCAACGTGCCTATTGTGTGTCAACCACGCAAGGTATAGCGCTACCTAAACACCGTCATATCAAAGCCCCACCGGCCCTGTCGCGTATCGCCCACGCATAGTACAGGGCTGGCGTGTTTACCAGCCCTGGCAACATCCGAGTATATCAGCTATGCGAGGAGAACTATGGGCAAGAAAGCAAGAACCGCCAGTGCTGGGCAGACAGCACAAGGCGGCGGGCGTGGTAAGTATGCGGCTGGAAAATACTATACCACACCTGCCGAAAACAGGCAACCTATATATGCTGCTAATGGGCGCGTTATAGGTGTGCTTAGCGAAACCACCTTCCATAAGAACGTCAAGGGTTCCAAGCACATGCTGCGCGCGCCGCGCGGTTGGGCCATTGACACGGATGTTATATCCCATCTACACTCGTTGGGTGCGCAACATATCACCATAACCGACACTGAGACAGAAATCACCTATGCTGCGCCGCTAGCCACATTTGAACGTTATGCCGTCCCTCTAAATCGCGGGTTCGGCCCACAACTGGCCTTGCCGTTAGCCTATTGGAGCATTAACGGCAAACCGCCGCAATCAGGCAAGCCGCCGCAATCAGGCGTGCTACCCCAGCCCGACAGCCCACGCCAATTGTCACTATTTGCAGAGACAACATGACTCTTGGCGCATGGCGGCAACGTTATGAACGCTTGGGACTGTGCGTTCTTCCCCTGTATTCGGGTTCCAAGCAACCTGTGTGCTCAGACTGGACAGGCACGCCGCCGCCTGTCCAGTGGCGCGAGGCAGGCACCAAGGCTGGTAATATCGGACTGCGCACAGGTAACGGGTTCGCCGTTGCCGACGCCGATGCACCAAGCACCGTAAAGGCTCTAGCTGCATACTGGGCTGGGTTAGGAATTGTCTTGCCAACCGTTGCTACACCGTCCGACGGCAGACACTTCTATCTGTTAATAGCAGACGTGCCTAATGACGTGGCTTACTCTCGTTGGCACCCGGACGTTGGGCCAGGTGAACTACGCGTCGGGCCAGGTGCCCAAGTGGTTGCGCCGTGTTCTTATGTCAACGGCAAATACTACAAGTTCACTCCTGGCAGTAAACCAGAAGACTTGCTACGTATGCGCCCGTTGCGCTGGCGTGACTTACTGCCTCTTGTTCGGCCTCAACAAGTCAAACCCTTGGACGCTTTGCCTATTCCCTTCCCACACCGCGAACTGGCAAGTTGGGCAATTTGGCTGTTAGGCGTAGTAGCAGACATGCCGCCAGAGGGCAGGGTAGCCCGTCTGCAGGCCAGTTTACAAGGTGTGCCACGAAAGAACGCCGACGGGAAAACCTTTGTCACGTGGTACGCTAGCCGTTCAGAGGCAGAACAGGCCATTGTCTTGCATGCCGTGTGGTGTGGTTGGGACTTCGCAGAGTTAATCGCCCTGTTCGAAGAGTATCAGCCGGGCCACTACACGGCACGACGTGACAAAGAGGGCTATTTACACACATGCTGGCAGAATGCGCTGGGTTGGATAGCTCACACGCCAGAACGTTCTACCATTGCCCAACTGTGGCAGTGGGCAGAATCCCGACCTTGGCCAGGGCGTGGTGGTAGCAATGAGTTTTTAGCCTATCGTGCTCTACTACAACGTGCATGGCTGGCAAACACTCTGCAACCCGATGTAAGCAGGCGTGACGTTGAATTGTCCGGCAGTATGGGCAATATGGGCGCACGTGGCGCTTTACAGCGCCTTAAATTGCAGGGGTTAATTGCACCAGTGGGCCAGCGCCAGCGCCCTACCGCTGCGCGCACATGGCAATTGCTGAATGTCGTTGATGCCCAGCCGGTGACTATTGCGACGCCAGCACGAGGTATTGACGCGTTACCCGGTAGTGTGGAACTATGGGCCGTGCTAGGGCATGCAGCGGGTATGGTATACATCCGGCTGAACGGTGAACCACAAGCTATAGCATCGCTGGCAGCGGTGACAGGTAAACATAGGAACACAGTAAGACAAGCGCTGCGCACGTTAGCAGCTTACGGGTTGGCGGTTGACATGGGTAGTGGTTGGGTTGTCGGCAAACGTAACGCGGCAGAAGTAGCCCACGAGGTAGGCGCAATCGCTCTAAAAAACAGGCGAGTAGCCACTGTAGAACGTGAACGTGACACATTTAGGCGAAAAATAGCCGAACAACACGCCTAGCAAGTGGAAAACTGGCAGGGTTCGCCGCGCGCCTCTCTTCCCTCGTGTAAATCCTGCCAGAAATCCTATCTCCATACTGTGTTCATATGGGTTGTTATTGTGCATCGCTCAATGTTTTTCAACACTTTTAGCCCGTTTTTGCACCGTTTAAACCGCACAGCAGTTTGGAGCAGGAACATATCAAGTGAGGGAAACCATGACACGTAATTCGTCACCAAAAAGCACAGAGCGTAACGCTGACGGCACTTTCGCAGAGGGAAACAGCGGCGGGCCAGGACGCCCAGCGCGTGCTACTGAACGTCAGTACATGACAGTTGTTATGGCTGCCTGCGACTTAGATACTTGGCAGGCTATAGTAGAACGTGCTGTCTCTGATGCCAAGAATGGTGACGGCACAGCGCGGGCGTGGCTGGCGTCCTATTTGCTGGGTAAGCCGTCGCAACGTCTCATAGCACCGCCACCATCAAGGGTATTGGCGCTAGAACAGACGGAAATTGATGAGGTAGGACAGGCAGTGGAAGAAATACAGCGTACCCAAGAACTGAACGCTCTTCTAAACCCATTGCCCAGATTACGTGGTAGGCGAAAGTGAGAGCGCAGATGTAACTTATAGAAAGTGAAAGCTACAGCTTTCACTTGACGCTGTAGCACTCGCGTACCGCCCTAGCTTGCTGTACCCATAGGCTACACGTTCTGCTAGTCCGTGCGCAGATTCTTACATCCTATGGAGTTACACAGTATTAGCTGTGTCAGACGTGGAACCCCTATTTGCAGGAAAGGGCAGGGTTCTACTCTTTCCGAAAAGTTAGGAGAAAGTGGGTAGTTTTCCCTTTGCTGTCCGCTATAGGGTTGGTATTCACTAAAACGTACCCTTTCTTAGCCCACTTAATGGTTTCCTTTTCAATGTTTTTCTCAGGTGTGGACGCAAAAATGGAACGTGTCCAGAAGCCCCGATTACTGCCTGCCTTTACCTTAACTACTTTTGTGTCTGCCATTTCAACATCGTTCTCCTAACTAATAGGTGATGTTACCTGATATTATTATATTTGGGACTGGCTGGTGCGCTAGTCGTAGCTTGCACTCTTTGAACTACTGCACTACACTGAAAGTACTTAACAACAGAACGCCTTGGCGCTGCTGTACACAGCCCAAGGCATGGCCCGGCTGCTACCAACAGCCCGGCAGGGAATAGTCTAACTTACACTGGCCCGCCGGACAATTTGCACCGATGGGCCATGCTTATTACAGCAAATGTACAGCAATGTTACAGCAACAATGCTGTAAACGGGGCACACCACGCAAAAAAACCGCCGCTTGAAGTTTCCCTCATGACGGCAGTTGATTTGAGCGGGCGACGGGATTCGAACCCGTGACCTTCTCCTTGGCAAGGAGACGTTCTACCACTGAACCACGCCCGCATGGCTCATCTGATGCCAAAGTATAGCCCATGTCGCCCGATTTTGCAAGGGCAAAAATCGCGCTTTTCCGGCTAGACACCCGAACTGCTCAACTGACGAAGGCGAGCACCAGGGCGTAAACGATCATCAGCGCACCGATGCCCATGCAGGCATACCCGGCCTGGTCCTGCCGTCGCTCCCAGGCAACGGTCCGCGAAACGGCGCGGCCCATCCGCTGCCAAAACAACTGTGTATCCCACCACCAGAAATCTTTGTACGCCGTCAACACATACCCGTAACCCGCCACCACCAGCCCTGCTACGATGAATGCCATTACTCCCAAGCCCCTGGACAAGCTCCAAACTGTGCGATCAATGGCTACAGTATACGCCAGTTTGTAAAACAAAATAATGAAAAAATTGTTAAAAAATAGTGACGAATGCCACCATTTTAACCAATCGGACCGGGCAGCCGGATCGAAAAGGGGGCGCGGGAAGCGCCGTCCTCGTGCTGACGGGTGGTAGCATGCCGCGCCCTCAGATCGCCAGCAGGGCCGCCGCGCCGAAGCCGAGCAGGATCGCGCCCGACAGCCGGTTGATCCAGCGCAGCCGGGCGGGAGTCAGCGCGCCGCGCAGCAGGCTTACCCCGCCGCTGAGCAGCAGCCACCACGCCGCCGATCCGAGGAACACGCCGATCACCAGCAGCAGTGCCGCCCCATAGCCATCCGCCGCCCGGTGTACACCCAGCCCGGCAAAGATCGCGGCGAAGGAGAGGATTGTCAGCGGATTGGTGAGCGTGAGCAGGAAGGTCGAGAGGTACGCGCCGGGCAGGCCGCTCGCCTGCGCCTGGGCGGGATTCGCGGCGGGATGGGCACGGAAGGTTTTCAGGCCCAGGTAGGCGAGGAACAATCCCCCCACCAGCCGCAGCGCTGCTTCCTGGCTGATCAGAAACGAGGAGACGAATGTCAGGCCGAAGCCGCCCACCATGCCGTAGACCGCGTCGGCGCTGGCCGCCCCCAGTCCCGACGCCAGCCCATAACCGCGCCCGCCCGCCAGCGTCCGCCGGATGCACAGCACGCCAATCGGCCCGACCGGGGCGGCGATCGAGAAGCCGATCACCAGACCACGCAGCAGCAAACCCAGGTCCATTCGTGTTCCCCCTTGAAAAAAACAGGCTCACCTGTGCGGCGAGCCTGTGCGCGACCCTGAAAACGGTGAGCAGGGATCAGCCGGGCCAGGCCGCCGGGCACGGGGCAGGGTTATGCTGCTGGCTGCGCTGATTCGGCTGGCGGCTGGGCTGATAATACATGCTGATCCTCGTGCTGCTCGTCTGGTTCTATTCTAGGCGCGCTGCGGCGTGCGTCAATTGGACCGAATCGCTAAACGTCCACGCCGACCGAACGCAGCAGATCGCGCAGATCGGCGCGCTGCTCCTCGCTCAGCGGCAGGATCGGGCGGCGGGCCGGGCCGGCGGGCAGGCCCATCAGGTTGAGCGCCTCTTTGACCGGGACCGGGTACGATCCGAAGCGCGGCAGGCCGTCGCGCAGCACGGCGAGCCGGTCTTGCAGCGCGCGCGCCTGGGCATGATCGCCTGCCTGGAACGCGTCGTAGATGCCGACCAGCAGGCCGGGCACAACGTTGGCCGTGAGCGCCACCGCCCCGACCGCGCCATAGCACAGCCCGCCGTAGATCAGCGTGTCGCGTCCCACGAACACGCGGAAATCGTCCGGGCAGGCGCGGATGATCGCCGCCGTTTCGGTCAGGTCGCCGCTCGAATCCTTGACGCCGACCATATGCGGGATGTCCTGCGCCAGCCGGGCGAGCGTGGTCGGAGTCAGCTTCACGCCGCCGGTCCGGCTGGGGTTGGAATAGGCCAGGATCGGGATGCTGACCGCCTCGGCAATCGCCGCGTAGTGGGCGTACAGCTCGTCCTGCGAGGGCGTGATGAAGTAGGGCGTGATGATCGAGAGCGCGTCCGCGCCCAGGCGCTCGGCTTCGCGGCTGAGCGCGATTGCGTCGCGCGTGGTGATCGCGCCCGACCCGGCGATAACCGGGACGCGCCCGTTCACGGCGGCCAGCGTCGCCTCGATCACGCGGCAGCGCTCGTCGGCGCTCAGGGCATAGGCTTCGCTCTGGCTGCCGGGCGTGAAGATGCCGTGCACGCCCTGGCCCAGCGCAAACTCGACCAGCGTCGGGAGTGCGTCCAGATTCAGCGCGCCATCGGGATGCAGGGGTGTTACCAGCGGCGGGATGATCCCGCGCAGCCGCGAGAGGTCCATGTATGTCTCCGTTTAGATATTCTGCCGGAAGGCGACGCGGCCTTCGGTCACGGTCAGGTGCACGGTGATCTGATCGTCCACCAGCACGAGATCGGCGTCCTTGCCGGCTTCCAGGCTGCCTTTGCGGTCCGCGATGTGAATCGCGCGGGCCGGGTTGAGGCTGCTCGTTTTCCACAGCGTTTCGACTGGCTCGCCGGTGGCCTCGATCAGGTTGTGCAGCGCGCGCTCCATCGTCAGGCCGCTGCCCGCCAGCGTACCATCCGGCAGCCGGATCGCGCCGTCGCGCAGCATGACCGTGCGCTCGTCGATCTGGAACTCGCCTTCGGGCATCCCGGCGGCGCGGATCGCGTCTGACACCAGCACGAGGCGGTCGGGGCCTTTGGCGCGGTATAGGATCGCCATCGAGGCCGGGTGAACGTGGATGTTGTCCGCGATCAGCTCGGCGCTGATCTCCGGCGAGGCCATCACCGCACCGAGTGTGCCCGGCTCGCGATGGTGCAGGCCGGTCATGGCGTTATAGGTGTGGGTGGCGTGCGTCAGGCCGAGCGCGACGGCGTGGCGCACCTCGTCATAAGTGGCGGCGGTATGCGCTGCCGAGACGGTGATCCCGCGCCGCGCACACTCGCTGATCAACCAGTGATTCTCCTCGAACTCCGGCGCGAGCGCGACCAGCCGGATCGCGCCCGAATCGAGGAAGGCCAGCGCCTCGTCACGTTCGGCGCGGCGGATATGAGTCGTGCTCTGCGCCCCGCAGCGCACCGGGTTGAGATACGGCCCCTCCAGGTAGACGCCGAGCAGCGTCGCGCCTTCGGGCTGCGGACCGCGCAGCTCCGCGACGGTTTCCAGCGCCGCCGTGATCCGCGCGCGCGAGTCGGTCCAGGTGGCGGTCAGGAAGGCCGCCACGCCGTGCTGCGCGTAGAAACGGGCCATCGCGCGCAGACCGTCGGGGTTGGCGTCCATCGCCTCGTGACCAACCGCTCCGTGCACATGCAGATCGATGAAGCCGGGCAGCAGCGTCAGGCCGCGCGCGTCAATCGTCTCGACGCCGTTGTTGAAGTCCGGCACCTCGCCCGATCCCAGCGCGGCGATCCGCCCGGCGCGGCACAGCAGCCAGCCCTGGGGCCACGCGGCGACCGGCGTGATCACGCGCGCGTTTTTGATCAACAGATCGTGAGCCAAAATTTTGTTCCTCATTTGGTTGAGCGGGAAGCGAGTCACGCAAGCGCGCCCGCCCCCGAATCAAGGTCTGTACAGCGTGTCATAGATTTCTTACCCCCCATCCCCCAGCCCCTTCCCCCACGCTGTCGCGGAGGGAAGGGGAGAACAGCGTGTTTTTCAAGTCCTTCCCACCTTGTGGGGGAAGGATTTAGGATGGGGGGTAGGCTTACTATTCCAGCGGCAGCGCGACCGGCTGGCCCGCCGCGGCGGAACGGTAGGCGGCCAGCACGATTTCAAGCGCCTTATAACCGTCGAAGCCCGTTACCGCCGGAGTGCGGTTCTCGCGGATCGCCGCCGCGAACTCGTCGATCATGGCCTGGTTGGAGTCCGAACCCCAGAACATCCAGGCCGGGCGCTCGGTGGCGTGCCGCCAGACGGTCATACCCTGCTTGAAGGCGTCCATCGTCGCCAGCCCCTTCTCGCCCACCAGATCGAGCTTCAGGCCGCCCCAGGTTGAATAGTAGCGGGGCTTGTTCCAACTGGTGTCGATGGTGGCAAAGGTGCCGTTCTCGAAGGTCAGCATCAACAGGCCGCCGGTTTCGACCTCGACGCCGCTGTCGCCGTAGAGAATCGCGTTCGTCTCGGCAAAGACTTCGGTCGCCTCGCACTGCAAATACCAGCGCAGCAGATCGGCCAGGTGCACGGTGTGATCCATCACTGCCCCGCCGCCCGCCAGCGCCTTATCGACGAACCAGGCGCGGTGATGGGACGGCATCTGGCCCTGGTTGGCAGCGTTGCAGCCGTAAATCTGGCCGAGCGTGCCCGCTTCGACCAGGCGCTTGATCTCCAGCGCCGGCACGTTGAAGCGCATCGGGAAGGCGGTCATCAAGTGTACCCCGGCCCGGTCGCAGGCGTCGAGCATGGCCTGGGCGTCTTCGAGCGTGGTCGCCAGCGGTTTTTCAGACAGGACATGCGCCCCGGCGTCGGCGGCCATCTCGACCAGCGGGCGGTGGCGCGCGTTCTCCGAGCAGACCAGCACGCCATCCGGCTTTTCGGCCAGCAGCGCCTCATACGAGGGGAAGAAGTGCGCGTCGAACTGATCCGCGAAGTGCCGCCCGCGCTCCAGATCGTCGTCGGCGATGCCGATCATCTCGACATCGGGCATGGCGCGCAGGTTGTGAATATAGGCTTCGGCGTGCAGGTGCGCGAAGCTCATGATCGCCAGCCGCATCAGTGCACCTCCTCAAGCGCCACGCGCCGGCCCGTTTCTGCCGACCGGATCGCCGCGAACGCGATCCGCAGCGCGGCCAGGGCGTCCTCGGCGGTGATGCGCGGCGTGACATCGTGAACCAGCACATCGTAGAAATGCCTCAGCTCGGTCGTGTAGGGGTCCTCGGCCAGCGGGCTGAGCGGGACTCCCTTGATGACCGGGTCGTCGCCTTCGGTGCGGTGCAGATACAGGCCGAGCGGCTGCGAGCCTTCCGCCGGCAGCTCGATCAGGCCGTGCTCGCCCGCGATCTCCAGGCTGGTGCGGAACATCGGCGGGGGATAGACCCAGCCGCCCTCGATGTGCGACAGCGCGCCGTCGGTGTGGCGCAGGATCGCCAGCCCATAGTCGCCGGGCACGCCGGGATAGTGGCTGCTGACTTTTTTGGCGAACACGCTCTCGACCTCGCCCGCGATCCAGCGCGCGTAGTCGAAGTCGTGCAGCATCAGGTCGAGCATCATCCCGCCCGACCGCGCCGGGTCCAGGAACCAGTTATCGTAGGGGCGTTCGGGGTGCGAGCTGGCGCGCGTCAGCCGGATCACGCCCACGCGCCCGATCTCGCCGCCGGAGACAATCGCTTTGGCCTGCGCGTACTGCGGGAAGAAGCGTACCACGTGCCCGACCAGCAGCTTGACTCCGGCCTCGCGGCAGGCCAGGATCATCTCCTCGGCCTGGCTGATCGTGCGGGCCAGCGGCTTTTCGCAGATGACATGCTTACCGGCGGCTGCCGCCTTGAGCACCATCTCGTGATGCAGATAGGTCGGCGTACACACGTCGAGCACGTCCACCGCGTCGAGCAGGGCGTCCAGGCTCTCATACAGCCGCGCCCCATAGCGCCGGGCCAGGGCCTCGCCCCGGTCCGGGTAGAACGAATTGATCCCGGCCAGCCCGGCTGGCGTTCGGGACCAGCCGGCAGCATGGAACGTGCCCATGAAACCGGCCCCGATCAGACCCACTCGCAGCATGATTACCTCACTTCAGAAGCGTGCCCATGAGGCGATGACCAACCGCCTCACTTGATCGCGCCCGATGTCAGGCCCCGGATCAACTGGCGCGAGAAGATGATGTACAGAATGATCATCGGGACCATCGCCAGCGTCAGCGACGCCAGCACCGCGTTCCAGTCGTTGACGAACTGGCCGAGGAAGGTCTGCGCGCCGAGCGTCACCGTCTTGGTCGATTCGCCGGGGGCCAGGATCAGCGGGAACCACAGATCGTTCCAGATCGGGATCATGTTGAAGACGGCGACGGTTCCCAGCGCGGGACGCACCAGGGGCAGGATCATCAGGTAGATGCGGTATTCGCTCGCGCCGTCCACGCGCGCCGCATCTTTGAGATCGCGCGGGACCTGTTTCATAAACTGGGTCAGGATGAAGATCGCCAGCGGTAGGCCCGACGCGGCAAAGACCAGGATCAGCGCCAGCAGCGTATCGGGCAGGCCGAGCCGCACCACCAGCCGCAGGATGCTGATCGTCCCCAGGCGGATCGGAATCATGATGCCCAGCGCGAGATAGAGGCCCATCACGGCGTTGCCGGGGAATTTGTATTCGGCCAGGGCATAGGCCGCCATCGATCCGGCGAGCAGGATCAGCAGCAGCGCGCCGAGCGTGACGATCGTGCTGTTGACGAAGTAGCGTTCGAAATCGGCGCGGAGCAGCACCGTGTCGTAGCCGACCAGGTCCCAGGTTTCGGGCGTGGGCAGGGCATAGGGCGACGCGAAGATCGCGCGGCGGCCCTTGACCGAGTTGATGACCACCAAAAACACCGGGAACAGCGCCAGCGCCGTATAGGCCAGCAGGATCGCGTGTGCGCCGAGCAGTTGCAGGATGTGGCCCGGCTGAAAGATCCGGCTGGCACGGGTGCGCGTTGTGGGAAGACGTTTGGCCTCGATCATGCACCCACCCCCTAAAGTTCGATCTGGAGCATCCGGCGCTGCCAGCCGAACATATACAGCAGCACGCCGGTCAGGATAATCAGGAACATGACTCCGGCAATCGTCGCGCCCATCGTCGGGTTGCCCGGCTGGAGCTGGATGCCGAAGAACGTGCGGTAGAAGAACGTGCCGAGGATGTCGGTCGAGTAGTTCGGCCCGGCGGTCGCCTTCTGGATGGTGTAGATCAGGTCGAAGGCGTTGAAGTTGCCGACGAACGTCAGCACGCCGACAATGCCGACGGTGGGCAGGATCAGCCGGAACTTGATGCGCCAGAAGACGCCCCAGGCCGTCGCCCCATCGACGCGCGCCGCCTCGATCAGCTCGTCGGGGATGCTGATCAGCGCCGCCAGGAAGAGCATCATCGGGATGCCGACATATTGCCAGACCGAGATCAGCGAGAGCGTGGTCAGGGCGGTTTCTTCCAGGCCGAGCCAGGGCTTGTCGTACTGCTCCAGCCCAAACACGGCCAGCACGTCCGACGAGATGCCCCACAGCGGGCTGAGGATCAGCCGCCAGATGAAGCCGACCAGCACCACCGACAGCACCGTCGGGGTGAAGATCAGCGTGCGATAGACCGAGCGCCCCCGGATGAACTGCGAGCTGAGCAGCGCCGCCAGCAGCAGCCCGATCGGGTTCTGGACCAGCATATGGATCGCAAAGAACTTGATATTGTTGACGATCGCGCCTTCCAGCCGGGGCTGCCAGAGGTCATCCGTCAGCAGGCGCTGGTAGTTGTCCAGCCCGACGAACACCTCTTCACGATTCTCGTTCGGTGCATACAGGCTCAGCCGCAGGGAATCGATCAGCGGGTAGATCATGAACGCGGTGTAGATGATGACGGCAGGCGCCAGGAAAACGAGAATGTGGACCGGAAACGGTTTGCGATTGGAACGTTTGGCAGCCAGATTCATGCGGCTTACTCCCCCGGACACGCTGTAAAAATCTTTGAGCCTCACGACAAAAGAAAAGAGAGGTGCCGATTGCACCCAACCGACACCTCAGGTTCAATCACTGCACGCTTACTGCTGCGGCTCGTACCAGTTTTCCAGACCTTCCTGGACGATGTCCGCCGCTTCCTGCGCGCTCAGCTCACCGTTGAGCAGGCGGGCGGTCACTTCCCAGAGCTGCGACTCGTTGTTCGGCTCGCCGCGCGAGAGAATCTGGTAGGACGAGCGGATCGTCGATTCGCACTGGCCGCGCCAGCTCAGGAACTCCTGCGCCAGCGGGTCGTCCAGCGTGATCTCGTGGTTGGAGAGCGAGAAGAAGCCGGGCAGCGCGTTGGAATACAGCTCGGCGAATTCCTGCGTGGTCATCCATTCCATGAACAGGCGGGCCGCTTCCATATTCTCGGTGGCGGCGTTGATGCCCATCGCAATATCGGTGTGGTCGCTGATGTAGCAGGTTTCAGCGTCAGCCGGCGGCGGGGGCGGGAACGCGCCCATCTCGAAGTCTACCAGCGGGCTGAACACCGAGATTTCCCACGAGCCGGACGGGAAGATCGCGGCCATGCCGAGCGCGAACAGGTTCTGCGAGTCGGGATAGGTCAGCGCCTGATAGCCGTTCGGCAGGAAGGGCTGCCAGCGCCCCAGCGCCTCGAAGGCTTCCAGGAAGCCGCCCTCGTTATACTTGGCGCTGCCGTCGATCAGGCCCAGGCGGCCTTCCTCACCCTTCCAGTAGTTCGGGCCGATGTTCTGATAGCCCATCGTGGCCGCTTCCCACTGGTCCACCGTGCCCATCGCCAGCGGCTCATACGTGCCGTCGTCGCGGATGGCCTGGAGCAGTTCCAGGAACGCTTCTTCGGTCACCGGTTCTTCCAGGCCCAGTTCCTCGAAAGCCGTCTGGTTGTAGATGAAGCCATGAATGACCGAGGCCATCGGCACGCAGAACACGTCCGAGCCGTCGTCGGTTACCCAGGCGCTCTTGGCAACATCGCTGAAGTTTTCCATGCCGGGCAGGTCATTTAGCGAGGCCAGGTAGCCCTGCTGGAACAGTGCGAGCGACAGGTCGAACGGGCGGCAGGTGATCAGGTCACCGGCGGTCCCGCCTTCGAGCTTGGCGTTCAGCGCCGCGTTGTAGTCCTGCGGCAGGTATGAGGAGAATGCCACGTCAATATTGGGGTAGTGCTGCTGGAAAGCCGGGATCAATACATCTTCCCAGATCGTTTTGTCATCGTTACGCCAGCTCTCGATTACCAGGGAGCCTTCGATATCGCTGCCATCCTGGGCGCGTGTTATGCTGGCCGGCACCAGGGCCAAAACCATCGCTGTGACGACAAGCAGGGCAAGTAACCGTTTCATTTTGATCTCCTATCGAGCATTAAATATTGAATGGCGAACAGGTGCGAACGATAGTAAGTAACGTTGGGTGAACCCGAATAGGCTTTCCTCCTATGGGATGGCCGATGTTTCGAGCGTGGCCTAATTGTATCATATTCGCTTAGTGGTAGGGTGATTCTGCCACACCAGACAGGCGGCTCCCACTGCACTGATCGTAATTTGAGAGCGCACGACGCGCAACTGCTCGGCGGACGCGGGCAGGATGCGCGCGTACAGCATCTGCTCGGCGGGCCGCACCAGGTAATCCGCCGCCGCGTGGCCCAGCCCACCGCCGATCACGAACAGCGCCGGGTTGAACAGGCTGGCGCAGACGGCCATCGCCCGGCCCAACCACTGCCCGGCTTCGCTCAAAATCGTGCGCGCGAGCGGATCACCGCCCTGTGCCGCTTCCAGGATCGCGGCGGTCGAAGGCTCCGCGAGCTGCGCTAAGGGGCTGTAGGGGAAGGCGGGCCGGTGTTCTTCCAGCCCGGCCAGCAGCCCCACGCCGGAGACATAGCGCTCGACGCAGCCGCGCAGCCCGCAGCCGCACAGCCGCCCATTGGAGTCCAGCGGCATATGGCCGACTTCCATCGCGTTGGCGTTGGCCCCGTGCACCACGCTCCCATCGACCACGGCGGCCCCGCCCAGGCCGGTCCCGACTGCCAGATAGACGAAATCCCGGCAGCCGCGCGCCGCCCCAAAGTAATATTCACCCAGTGCGCTCGCGTTGGCGTCGTTGTCGAGATAGACCGGCAGATCGGCGGTCAGGCGCACGCGCACGCCGTCGCGCAGCGGCACTTCGCGCCAGCCCAGGTTGACGACGTTGCGTGCCATCCCGCTCGCGGGATCGATGTGACCGGGGCAGCCCAGCCCGACACCGGCGACCGGCTGATCGGTCTGTTCCAGCAGGTGCGCGATCCCTGCCGCGATGCGCTCCAGCACGGCGACGGGGCCATCTTCGGGTTGAGTCGGCACACGGTGGGTGATCAGGGCCTCACCGGCAGCGCTGACCAGGGCGAATGCGATCTTGGTGCCGCCGACATCGACGCCGACGGCCAGCGGTTCGGGCATCATGTTTGTCCTTGCAGGTATAAGGCTGTGTGGCGCAGCCGCCACGCCGGGAAACCGGCCCTTATTGTAGCAGCAACGGCACGCCGGGTATAGCGGCGCTGGATGCAGAAAAAGCACCGCCAATGGGATAATTCTCCCACATCGTTTGCATCCATAATTTATAGGATTTACATAGCTATTCAATGATCTATCGCAGTATAATGACATTACGTATAGGGTTGCAGGTGGCCTCATTCAGCGACCGGCTGGCAGGCACAACCGCCCCAGAACAGGTTAACGTGAGTCCTATGGACGGGCGGATTTTGGAGAACAGGCCGGGCTGGCGTCGGGCCCCGGCGGCGAACAGGGGGGATGGAGCGAACAGGGTGACTGATCTCACACCGGGCAGACCGATCCACATTCTGGTCATAGACGAGAGCAGAGACGATCTGGCACAACTGGAGCACCTGTTGGCCGAAGCCCAACCGGAGTCCTTTCGCTTGGAACACGTAACCCGGCTGGATGCCGCCCTGAGCCGGCTGGCGCAGTCGCCATCCATTGATGCGATTCTGATCGCGCTCGCGCTGGCGCGGCACCGGCATCACGCGGCCCTCAACAAGCTCAACGCCCGTGCGCCCGGCGTGCCGATCATTGTGCTGGCCGGGCACAGCGCTGAACCGCTGGCGGTCGATGCTCTGGCAGCGGGCGCGCAGGATTATCTGGTTAAGGAGCAGCTCAGCGCGGGGCTGCTGGTGCGTGCTATGCGCTATGCGATCATGAACCGGCGGCTGATCCGGCAGCTCGAAGGCTGCCCGGATACATCTGAAGCCGGTGGGGGCCAGATGGACAATGGAGACGAGCCGCCCGGAGACCTGCTCGATGTGGAGCACGATTTCACCGCGGCGGTCCTCAACACGGTTGCCGCGCTGGTGATCGTGCTCGACGGTGAAGGGCGGATCGTGCGGTTCAACCGCGCCTGCGAGCAGATCACCGGCTACCGCTTCGATGAAGTGCGCGGCAAGACGCTCTGGGAAACCGTCCTGCCGCCGGAAGCGATCGAGCCGGTCCGTGGCATGTTTCACACCCTGATGTCTGGAGATTTTCCACGCCAGTTCGAAAACGACTGGCTGACGCGCAGCGGGCAACGGCGACGCATCGTATGGTCGAACACGGCGCTGACGGACGAGCAAGGCCGGGTCAGCTATACGATTGGAACCGGCATCGACGTTACCGAACAACGCCAGGCTGAGATCGGCTTGCAGAGCAGCGAAGAGCGCTTCCGCGCCATTTTCGATGTGGCTGCCGTCGGAATTATCATGACGGATGCGGCGGGGCATATTCTCGAAAGCAACCCTGCGGCGCAGGCCATGTTGAGCTACAGCGCCGAGGAACTGCGGGACCGCACCTTTCAAGCCCTGACGCACGCCGACGATCTGGCCGAGAACGCCCGCCTGTTCGAAGACATGATGGCGGGCCGGCGTGACGGCTACCAGATGGAAAAGCGCTATATCCGCAAAGACGGTCAGATTATCTGGGTGCGCGTCTCGGTGTCGGTGATCCGGCCAGCGGATGGCAGTGCGCCGCGCAGCGTGGGCATGATCGAGAATATCACCCAGCGCAAAGAGGCCGAAGCCGCCGAGCACCAGCAGCGGGCAGTGGCCGAGGCCCTGCGCGATACGACCGCCGCCCTCAACAGCACGCTGGAGCTGGATCGGATTCTGGAGCGGCTGCTGCACGACGTAGGCCGCGCCGTGCCGCATACCGCCGCCAACATTATGCTGATCGACTCCGGTATTGCGCGCGTGGTGCGCGGCTCCGGTTATGAAGCGCTGGGACTGGGCGCGTGGGTTCGTGATCTGCGCCTGCTGGTGAGCCAGGTGCCCAATCTGCGGCTGGCGCTCGAAGACCAGACCGCGCAGCTTATTGCCGACACACAGAACCACCCCGACTGGCTCGAGCTGCCGGAACTACATTGGATTCGCTCGCATATCAAGGCCCCTATCCGGCGCGAGGGACAGGTGATCGGCTTTCTCAACCTGGACAGCGACCAGCCCAATTTCTATAGCCAGGCCCACGTGGAGCGTCTGCAGGCCTTCGCCGATCAGGCCGCGATTGCGATCTGGAACGCGCAGCTTTACGACACGGTGCGCCGCCACGCCGTCGAACTTGAGGCGCGCGTCGAGGAGCGCACGGCTGAACTGGAGCAGCAGCGCGCCCAGCTTCAGGCCATTCTCGACGCGATGGGCGAGGGGGTGTTCTATGTCGATGGCTACAACCAGGTCCGCTATATCAACCGTGCCTTTGCCCGGCTGCTCGGCTACAGCATCGAGGAAGTGCGCCGCCGCCCGCTGACAATCTATCGCAGTGCGATGGCTGCGGTTGAGAACCTGGCGGCGTGGTCGGCTGAGGTGACGCAGACCATCGCGCAGGGTGAGACATGGCGTGGTGAGATTCAGCTCCAACGGCGCGACGATACCACCTTCGACGCGGGCGCGACCGTGACGGCGGTCGTGCGGCCCGACGGTGAGCAGATCGGGCGCGTCGAGCTGATCCGCGATATCAGCCAGGAGAAGGCACTCCAGGCGCAGAAAGATCGCTTTATCGCCAACGCCTCGCACGAGCTGCGCACGCCGATCACCAATATCAAGATGCGGCTGTACCTGATCCGCCGCCAGCCGCTCCGCCTGGACGATCATCTGGCCGTGCTCGACCAGGTGACGGAGCGCATGGAGAGCCTGGTTGATGACCTGCTCGACCTGTCGCGCTTCGAGCGGGGTGTGATTGAGCTTGACCGGCGCGACGTGGTTCTGCAAGACCTGATCGAGCGCGCGGTGACGATCCTCAAGCCGCACGCCGACTTCAAGCAGATCGCATTCAGCGCTGATCTGCCCCAGGTCCCGCTGCGCGTGAGCGGGGATCCCAAACGTCTGACACAGGTCCTCACCAACCTGATCGTAAACGCGATCAACTACACGCCTGAATCGGGTCATATCCAGCTTGTGCTCGCGTCGCAGCACGACGAAACCGGCGACTACGCGATCATCCGCGTGCGCGACAGCGGCGTCGGCATTTCGTCTCCGCTGCTAACGCAGATTTTTGAGCCGTTCTTCCGGGGGAGTGAAGGCTCTACGATCAAGGGGACCGGGCTGGGGCTGACCATTGCCAGGGAGATCATCGATCTGCACGAAGGGCGAATCTGGGTGGAGAGCCAGCCGGGCGAGGGCAGCAGCTTCAACGTGCGGCTGGCGCTGCAACATCCGGCGCAGTCGGGCAGCGGCGCGGCGCGCCAGGAATCCTAGCGGCGGGCGGATGGTTTTCCGGCCCGGCCCCGCTATAATGGCAGCCTGCAACGCCAACAGGAGCGAGAGCCTTTGGACCTTGCGGATGCTGTCAACGTCTTTGGCGCGCGCTTCCTCGCCGTTGTGATCGAGGGAGCGCCGTTTTTGCTGTTCGGCGCGCTGGCTTCCGGGCTGATCGCCGTGCTGCTGGAGCGGGACGATCTGCGGCGCGTGGTCCCGCGTCGTACGGCGCTGGGGCTGATCGGCGGCGGGCTGCTGGGACTGGTCCTGCCGGTGGGCGAGTGTGGGGCGCTGCCGGTCGCGCGGCGTCTGCTGCATAAGGGTGTGCCCGCCCCGGCGGCGATCGCGTTTCTGCTGGCCGCGCCGGTCGTCAACCCGATCGTGCTCGCCAGCACCTATGCCGCGCTGCGCCATCTCGCGCCGGAATTCGTGCTGCTGCGCGCAGGCATCGCCCTGATCGCGGCGCTGGTGGTCGGCGCGCTGTTTGCCCTGCATCCCGACTCCACGACTCTGCTGCGGATGCATGCCCTGGAGCCGCCGGACGCGCAGAGCGGACTGCGCCGGGTGCTGCGGCTGGCGGCGGTCGAATTTGTGAGCCTGGGGCGCTATCTGCTGCTGGGCGCGCTGCTGGCCGGAGCGCTCAACGTCGTGATTACGCTCGGCGATCTCGAAGCCTGGGCGACCAGCCCGGCGCGGTCGGTGCTGGCGCTCGAAGCCTGGGCGTTCATCCGTGCCGGGTGCAGTGCCGCCGACGCCTATACCGCGCGCGAGCTGGCCGGATCGTTCCCGCTGGGGCCGGTGCTGGGCTTTCTGGCACTCGGCCCGCTGCTGGATGCGCGCGGTGTGGTCATGCTGCTGGCCGTGTTCCGCCGCCGGATCGCACTGGCGCTGATCGGGCTGCCGGGGCTGATCGCCACACTGGTCGCCCTCGCGCTCGCGCTGAACGTGTCGTTTTAGGAGCCGCGATGCACGACGAACCACACACGCCGCGCCGGATACGGCTGAAGCCCGATCGCTTCGATCGCGCGACGATTGCGCTGGCGCTGGTGCTGCTGGCGGCGATCACTGGGGTGGTGCTGGCCGGGGATCGCGTGGGGGTGGCGGCGAGCGGCCATACGCCGGTCGGTGTCGCGGGCGGAGCCGATCCGATCCGCGTCCGCTTCACCAGCGCTATGTCGCCGCATTCCGCCGCTGCGCATTTCCGCATCACGCCGGATGTGCCAGGCGATCTCATCTGGCAGGACGCGCACACGCTGGCCTTCTGGCCGCGCACACCGCTGATCCCCGGCGAAACCTATACCGTGACGATCACGGCGGGCGCGGAGTCGGTGCATGGCGCAACACTGCTCGACGATTTTCGCTGGTCATTCACCGTCCGGGAGCCGCGCGTGGTCTATCTCGCGCCGCCGGATGCCCTGGCCCGCAACCTGTACATGGCCGATTTCGACACAGGCCAGACCTTTCAACTGACGTTTGACGAGTACGGCATCGAGGATTACGCGGTCAGCCCCAATGGCCGCGCACTTGCCTACACCCACGCCAATCCCGATGGCACGAGCGATATCTGGCTGCTCGATCTGCTTGATCAGAGCACGCGCCCGCTCACGAACTGTGTGGACGCGCTGTGCAACGCGCCCGCCTGGAAGCCGGACAGCACGCAGATCGCCTACCAGCGCGCCGAGCTGGGAGACGGGGCGGGGACCGGCATCGGGCACAGCCGGGCGTGGATCGTGGATGTGGCGACGCTGGCAACCGGGCTGCTGTTCGACGATGCCCAGATTCTCGGCGCAGAGCCGGTCTGGTCGCCGGATGGATCGCGGGTTGCGGCGTTCGATGCGGCGCTGCCGGGCATCCGCGTGCGCGATCTGGCAACCGGCGACGAGACGCTGATCCCCACGCTGCAAGGCATCACCGGGCGTTTCTCGCCGGACGGGCAAACGCTGGTCTACCCGGTCCTGGTGCGCGGCGCGCTCGGCCAGGAGTTTTATACCCACCTGGAAGCGGTCGATCTGCAAACTGTGGAACGTGTGCAGCTCAGCGGGCCGGAAGACACGCCGCTTGAGGATTCCGACGCGGCCTGGTCACCGGACGGATCGCGGCTGGCGATCACGCGCCGCTACCTGGACGAGCGCTTTACCCCTGGCCGCCAGATTTACCTGCTCGACCCGGCCACGCTGGAAGTCGAGCCGCTGGTTGTGGACGCGGCGTATAACCATGCCGTATTGAGTTGGGATCAGACCGGGACGCGGCTGGTATTCCAACGCCTGCGGCTGGGGCAAGCTGAGGCCCAGCCGGAAGTCTGGATCGTGGACGTGGCATCAGGCGATCTGACCCAGGTTGCCGCGGGAGCCTTCTCGCCGCGCTGGGTGCCGTGATAAAAATGGGGCAGACCGCGAAGCCTGCCCCTGCGCAACCTCTCGACGAATGGTGCGGCGCTATTCCAGGCCGGGCACCGGCACGAAGCCCAGAATCGTCTGCGGGTACTGGTCCGTCACCAGCAGGAAGCCGACATCATCCAGCCGGACGATGCCTTCCCAGTTGCGCGCATCCTCGCCAGGCAGCTCCAACTGGACCGGCGCGCGATCGACGAACGTAATACCGTCCGCGTCATACTGCAAGGCCACCAGCCGCTCGACGTGCGGATACTGGGCGTGGGTTAGTCCCTGGCCGTATTCCTCGACCAGCGGATCGCTCTCCGGCAGCAGGAAGTCCTCGCCGGGGAAGAAGTAGTTGATCACCCAGAATTCGCCGCCCGCGCTCAGAGTCGTGGCGTCCGTCACGCGATATTCAATATTGGGCAAGGCCACGCCGCCGGGCGCGCCCAGGCTGGCATCCGTCACCTGCGCCTGGGGCTGCGGATTGACGCCCGCGCCGCTCAGCTCGTAGAGCGCCACGATCTGATCGCCGGCCAGGAACAGCGACTCAAAGGAGATATTGCCGAACTCGGTCTGCGGCAGCAGCTCCAACTGGTTCTCCAGATCGAGGTTGATCGCGCTCAGGTCCGGCTCGACCGTGCCCGCGACCAGATAGCCGCGCATCGAGCCGTCAGGCATCTCGGCCTCGATGGTGAGATAGACCGTGTCGCCATCGAAGGCCACCGCCTCGAAGCCGTCGAAACCCTCGACCGTCTGCACGATATCCGGCCCGATGACCGGCACTTCGACCGGGGTTAGCGGCTCCGGCGACTGCCCGTAGGCTTTCGCCAGCAGATAAGTCATGATGTCGTCTTTCGCCAGGGCAAAGAATTTACCGGCGTTACCCTCGGTGGCGTAGATATTTGGATTCTCGGCCAGCAGCAAGAGCCAGTCGCCGTACCAGTCCATGCCGGAGATCTCGGCCTCAGGGGCGGACGCAGCGCCGCTTAGCTCGATGATCGTAACCGGCGTTTCGGGCGCGGCATCCTGCGCGCGCGTGATCGGGACCATCACCAGCACCGCGATCAGCAGCGCCGCCAGCAGCATAGAACGTTTAGCCATGACTACTCACCTCTCTTAAATAAAAGGGATATGCGAGGGGAACAAGCTTGATTTTATTATAGCGGGATCAGCCGGGCATCCGCCTTATGGCCGATTTCCTGTCCTGTGCTACGATTAAGCCACGCTCGCGCCTCGTTCTTACGCCACAGGAGCAGACCTGGTGACCACAACCGTATACCGCGACTCGTTCGAGGGCCTGGACGAAGCCACCTACCGGCGGCGTAAGCGCGCCTGGGTGCTCTACGACTGGGCCAATTCCGCCTTTGCGACGACGATCCTGGCGGCGGTGCTGCCCGCCTATTACAGCGGCGTGGCGGGGGCCAACCTGCCCAGCGAGGCGACCGCGACCGGCTATTGGAGCGTGACGCTTTCGCTCAGCCTGTTCATCGTGGCGATCCTCTCGCCCATCCTGGGGACTGTCTCCGACGTGGTGCGCGGCAAAAAGAAGTTCCTGGCGCTGTTCGCCGGGATCGGCATCGTTGGGACCGGGCTGCTGGTGCTGGTCGGGACCGGCGACTGGCTGCTGGCTTCGATCCTGTTCCTGATCGGGCGCGTCGGGTTTTCGGCCTCGATTGTGTTCTATGATGCGCTGCTGCCGCATGTCGCCCGGCCCGACGACGTGGACCGGCTCTCGGCCAGCGGCTACGCGGTCGGCTATCTGGGCGGCGGGCTGCTGCTGGCGGTCAATGTCGTGATGATCTTTGTCCTGGGCAGCGAATGGGGCGCGCGCCTGTCGTTCCTCAGCGTGGCGATCTGGTGGGCGATCTTCACCGTGCCGGTGCTGCGTGTCGTGCCGGAGCCGCCCGCCGTCACAACGGCGCTGCGGGCCGGGCGCAGTGTGCTTGGCGCGACAATCGACCAGCTTCGCACCACCTTTCGCGATCTGCGCCAGTACCGCGAATTATTCAAGTTCCTGATCGCGTTCCTGATCTACAACGACGGCATCGGCACGATCATCGGGCTGGCCGTGATCTACGGCGCGGAACTGGGCTTCGGCACGCTGGAACTGGTCGGCGCGCTGCTGCTGGTGCAGTTCGTCGGCATCCCGTTCAGCCTGATCTTCGGACGGCTGCCCTATCCCACCGAGCCGCGCCGCGCGATCTTCCTGGCGTTCATCCTGTGGAATGCGATCATGATGCCGCTGGTCGGGTTGGGTAGCAAGCGCCTGCTCGACGCGGACCTGACCGGCGCGCCGCTGCCCGATTATGAGACGGTCGGCGCGGCGGTCGGCACGGATGACTATGCCGCCGACGATCCCGACGTGGTCGCGCTGGGGCTGGTCGATCCCGACGACACCGCACGCGCATTCGAAGCGGCTCCGGCGGATATGTGGCAGAGCGCCGCCGTGGACGAGGCCGAGTTTGACGACGAGGCGCTGACGTATGTCAGCAGCGACACGCCGGGCGCGGCCTACCAGATCGACTACAACGGGCGCGCGATCGAGTTGTTCCATTCCGAAGGGCCGGATCGCGGCATCTTCCGCGTGTATCTCGATGGCGAGCCATATGCTTTCGAGGACGCCGACGACGATCTGGAGACGGGCGAAGTGGACGCCTATCGCGGCACGGTGCGCTGGAACAACCGCCTGACCATCGAGGCGGATGACGAGGGCACGCATACGTTGATGGTGATCAACACCGGGCGCGCTGACGAACGCGCCGAGGGGACGCGGATCGACCTGGGGCGCGTGGAAGTGCTGCCGCCTGCGCGCGAGTCCAACCTGGGGATCGTGCTCGGCATCCTGGCCGCGATCGAGCTGGTCGGGCTGGCGCTGGCCTGGACCATCGGCGGGCGGCTGGTGCGCGGCCTGGCCGAGACGCTCAACACCAAGCGCGCGGTGCTGCTGGCGCTGCTGGTCTACTCCGTGATCGCGATCTGGGGCTACTTCATCGACGCCGTGTTGGAATTCTGGCTGCTGGCGTGGATGGTGGCGATTGTGCAGGGCGGCAGCCAGGCGCTCAGCCGCAGCCTCTATGCCAGCCTGTCGCCGCGCGCCAAGAGCGGTGAGTTCTTCGGCTTCTTCTCGGTGATGGAAAAGTTCGCCGGGATCATCGGCCCGGCCATCTTCGCCTTCGCAATCGCCATCTTCGGCAGCAGCCGCCCCGCCGTGCTAAGCCTGATCGTGCTGTTCATCGTTGGCGGCCTGCTGCTGCTGCGCGTCGATGTAGACGAGGGGCGGCGCATCGCCAAAGCCGAGGACGAGGCGCTGTTCGGCAGCGGCGCGGTCAAGGGGGATCCCGCATCCTGATTGTCAATCTGGCATCGTCCGGCAGTGTCTAGAGAGATAAGGGGACCAACGATGAAATTCCGAAGCCAGTCCTCGACCCTGCTGTTAGTGTTGTTCCTGATGGCCGCAGCGGTTTTACTGCGTATCGTGTGGGTGCGTCTGCCGGATGTTCAGAACGATCAGCAGCGCACCCTGCTGATCGAGATCGCGAAGACTCTGCTGCAACTGGCCGTGATCGCGGTGATCGGCGGCGCGGTCAAGCTGGTGTATGACCGGATCATGGAAGAGCGCCGCGAAGCGATCAAAGCCCAGGAACAGGAGCGCGCCGTACGGAAAGCCCAGAACGAGCATCGCGAGAAGCTGCTTAACGAGTTGATTGAGGCACGGGCGCAAGTCGAAGAGGCCCGGCGCAGCTATCGACTGACCGAGACGAAGGGCGCGCTCGCCTGCTATCAAGAGACAATGGCTGCACTGCTCCGCGCCCGTCTGAAACTGTCGCATATCTGGAACTATCTGGAAACATCGAGCTACCTGTTCGTGCAGGAAGAAGCAGTCCAGCATGGCATTGATGCCATGAAACGCTATCTCGATGGCCTGATCGACGAATACGAGGACGAGATGCATGCTCCCAGACTGGCCGATATGCCCGAAAGCGAGCAGACTGCCTATCTGCGCCGGCTGACCCGCTTTGGCGACTTTGTGGACCGCAGCAAAGAGCGCGGCGGCGCGGCACCCAGCGAATACGAAGGTACCTTCCTCGTGGCAGCCTATCGCCCGGCAGTCAAGATCATGCGCGACGAGGTGCTGGCCGGAATTTGAACCGGCGCTGTCGCATAAAAGTTCGGGGCAGCCAACACGCGCTGCCCCGATTGTTGTCTGGTTTCAGGCGCTAGGCCGCTGTCTCGTCGCTGCTGGCGGGCGATTCGGGCACATCGGGGGCGGGGGCCGGCTCGGAATCGCCCTCGAACGTCCCATCCGGCGCGAAGAAGGGGTGATGCTCGAAGAACTCGTCGGGCATCCGCTCCATGTCCGGCCACATGAACGGCATCATCGGGCCGAAGCGGCGCAGTCCGCGCTGGTTGTCGGGGTCAAAGTGCCACCCCTGGCCCGGCCCGAAGCCGAACATCCCACCGCGCCCGGCGGAGCTGGGGCCGAGCACGACATCGATCTGCATTTCCTCACCGTCGCGCAGCACGCTCAGCGTGACCTGCTCGCCCTCGTCATAGGCATACAGCCGTTCCGGTAGCGTGCGGCGCTGATCGACCGGATCGCCATCGACCGCGACAATAATGTCACCGGCCTGCAGGCCAGCCTCGGCGGCGGGCGTGTCGTCCAGCACTTCCTCGATCAGCGCGCCCTCTTCCACCGTCAGATTTTGCTCGGCGGCGATCTCAGCGGTGAGTGTGATGTAGACCACGCCCAACTGGGGCCGGGCCTGCGCGCCGAACGCGAAGCCCTGCATAGACGCGCCCGGCATCATCATCTGGCCGGAGAACATCTCGTCCGGCTCCGGTAGCTCGAACTCTAGCTCGACTTCCGCACCGTCTCGCAGCACAGTCAGGGTCACGCTGCCGCTCTCGGCAAGCGACTCGAGCAGGGGCATCGGATTGAGAGCATCAAGCGCCATGCCGTTGATGGCCGTGATTACGTCGCCTTCCTGCAGGCCCGCTTCGTCAACCGGCGAGCCAGGAGTCAGACTCTCGACCAGCAGCCCATCATCGGTTACGCGCAGCTCCACACCCAACATGCCCATGAGCATCTGGCCCATATTGTCGAAGCCCTGCATCATGCCGGGCATCATCCCCTCGAACATCGGCATGAGGTCCTGGAACATCGCCTCAAGCTCGTCCAGGGACGGCAGCTCCAGCGTGATCTCGACTTCCTGGCCGTCACGCAGCACGGTCAGGACCAGCGGCTCGCCCGCTTCGAGCGATTCCCACAGCGCCTGGGGATCGAAGTCGTTCAGCGGTACACCGTTGAGGTCCGTGATCACGTCACCTTCTTGCAGCTCCGACTCGGCCAGGACCGAATCCGCCTCGATCCGGTCGATGCTCAGGCCCTCGTCGGTCAGGCTGACGCTGACGCCGAGCAGACTCAGCAGCTCCGGGATCGGTCTGCCGAACACGAAGAACTGGCTCATATCGGGCATCATCGGCCCCAGCGCCTCGTCCAGCGTCGGTACTTCGAAGGTGAGATCGAGTGATTCGCCGTCACGCAGCACAGTCACAGTGACCGACTGGCCGGAGCGCAGTGAGCGCAGCAGTTGGCCGGGGGCGAGATTGGTCACGTCCATCCCGTTGATCGCTGTGATCACATCGCCTTCCCGCAGGCCCGTTGCTGCCAGCGGCGAATCAGGGTCCAGGCTCTCGATTACCAGACCATCCGCTGTGGCGCGGGCGCGCAGGCCCAGGATTTGCAGCGTGCCGCCCGCTTCGATCTGAGGACCGACCTCAATCGACGGACCGGGCTGCGTGTCAAGCCCGGCGGGGCGCTCGCCCAGAGTCACGCTGACGGTGCGCTCCTCGTCCCGCGTCTCCACTTCGAGCGTGATCTGATCGCCGGGCTGATGCTGCGCAATCGCCTCGATCAGTTCCTCGGCGCTCCGAATCTCAATCGAATCGACCGCGATAATCTCGTCACCGACCTGCAAGCCGGCTGCTTCGGCGGGCGAGCCAGGCCAGACCTCGCGCACGATCACGCCGTCGGGCGTGTTCTCGATCCCGATGCCGAGCCAGGCCTCGCCGCCTTGCTGAGCGCTGGCCGTTCCCAGGCTCACTCCGCCCAGCGCCAAGGACAACACGACCAACAACGACATCAACCGTTTAGCTAACGAATGCTCTATGCGTGGCATAGTCCATTTCCTCCTTATATCCCAGGTTCACATAAGGTTAGTATGACCACCCATTGTAAATTATATGTAATCACTTCCTGAGAAGGTACTGAGAGTGGGATAAATGCGAGATGAGTACGCCTGAGGGTGCGGCTGAAAACCGGGCTAGAGGCTGTTATGCACTTCCACCCCCCATCCCCCAGCCCCTTCCCCCACGTTTCACGGAGCTGAGGGGGGCACGGCGGCAGGTCTGAAGTCCTTCCCACCTTGTGGGGGAAGGATTTAGGATGGGGGGCAGGCGAGCTTCGCTTCGTTTGACGTTCCAAAGTGCATAACACGCTCTAGGGGTTGCGCATACGCAGGGGGCGGCGCACATGCAGCAGGGTCGTGCGAGCGGCTTCCGACGAAAGCTGCTCCGGCAGCAGCGGCAGGCTGAGGGTAAAGGTTGATCCCTGGCCGACCTGACTGGTAACGCGAAGCTGGCCGCCGTGCGCCTCGGCGATCCAGCGCGCAATCGAGAGGCCCAGGCCGGTCCCACCCTGCGCGCGCGAGCGGGCCTTATCGACGCGGTAGAAGCGGTCGAAGACGTGCGGCAGGTCTTCGGGCGGGATGCCGACCCCGGTATCGGTGACGGAGACATGGGCATGGGCGTCGTCGCGGCTGAGCGAAATCGTGACGGTGCCGCCGGGTGAAGTGTATTTCAGGCCGTTGGATACCAGATTGAGCAGAAGCTGCTTGATACGGTCCACATCGCCGATCACCTCGGCCTGATCGATCGGCCCCAGCACGACGCGCACGCCATCGGCCAACACCTGGGCCTGGTTGTAGACTTCCAGCACCAGTGTATCGAGATCGACCAGCGCGCGATCCAGTGAGAGCCGCCCGGCGTCGGCCTTCGCCAGCAGCAGCAGATCGTCCACCAGCCGGGTCATGCGCTGCGACTCGCTCTCGATGGCTTCCAGCAGTTCTTCGTCGTAGCCGATGCGCCGGATCAGATCGAGATTGCCCTGAATGGTGGTCAGCGGCGTGCGCATCTCGTGTGAGACATCCGCCACGAAGCGGCGCTGCGCGTTGAACAGCCGCTCCAGCCGCCCCAGCGTCTCGTTGAAGGTCTGGGTGAGCTGGCCCAATTCGTCGTTTGGCCCGGTGTAAGGGATGCGCCGGCTGAGATCGTCAGCCGCCGTGATCTTCTGCGCGGTCTGCGCGATCACGTCGATTGGGCGCAGCACGCGCCGCGAGAGAATATCGCCCAGCAGCAGCGACGCCATCAGGACCAGCGCGCCGACCACGAGCATGATCTTCAGCAGGCGGTCGATGGCCGCATCGACGGTGCGCAGCGAAGCGGCGGCCTGGATATGGCCGCGTATCTCGGCGTCCGGCCCGACCAGCGGCGCAGTCGCCACGCGCAAATGGACGTTATCGACGATCACGTCGCGGCGAACGGCGTGATCTTCTCCCAGCGCTTCGGGATCAAGCGAATCGGCGTAGCCGAGCAGGCTGGGCGAGGCATAGTTGGGGAAGGGCCGCTTCGAGACGCCGTCATACAGCCAGATTTGAACATACAGCCCCGGCGTGCTCAGGCTGTTGATCTGGGGCATTCCCAGCTCGCCGCGCGGCGACGAATCCTGCAGCGGCGAGAGGATGTAGCCCATCGCGTAGCCGTGCACATCGTCAATCGCTTTGGTGAGCGTCTCGTCAACCTGGTTGCGCAGGGTCCAGTTGAGGACGCTCGACGTCGCCGCGCTGAAGGCCAGGATGACCACTGCCAGCAGGCTGGAATATAAGAATGTCAGGCGGGTACGAATCGTCATGAGCGGCGTTCAGCGATCAATTGGGCGTCTCATGTTGATTGTAGCACTCGAAGGTGAGTGACCCATGAGAATATCGCGCCCTGGCGGTCGCTCTTGGACAGGTTGAGACGATTGGCCGGCGTCCCTATTCTTCGCGCAGCACGTAGCCGACGCCGCGCACGGTGTGGATCAGACGCGACTGGCCGCCCTCTTCGGTCTTCTGGCGCAGATAGCGCACATAGACTTCGATGATATTGCTCTCGCCGCCGAAATCGTAGCCCCACACGCGGTCGAAGATCATCTCGCGAGTCAGGACGCGGCGCGGGTTGCGCATGAACAATTCCAGCAGTTCATATTCCTTGGCGGTCAGATCGATGTACTGCTCGCCGCGCTGGGCGCGATGCGTGCCCGTATCGAGTGACAGATCGGCAAACCGCAGTACTTCCGGGCGCGAGGACGGCGACGCGCGCCGGAACAGGGCACGGATGCGGGCCAGCAGCTCGTCGAACGAGAACGGCTTGACGAGATAATCGTCGGCCCCGGCGTCCAGCCCGGCGACGCGATCCTGCACATCCTCTTTGGCGGTCAGCATCAGGATCGGGACATCCCCGGCGGCGCGCAGCCGCTTGCAGACTTCCAGCCCATCCATGCCGGGCAGCATCCAGTCCAGGATGACCAGGTCGGGCGGGGTGTCGCGTGCCATATCCAGGCCGGTCTGCCCGTCGTAGGCCACATCGACCCGGTAGCCCTCGTAGATCAGGCCGCGCTTGAGAAACTGGGCGATTCGCGCTTCGTCTTCTATCACCAGAATACGGTCGGGCATCGAAGGTATCCTTTCGGTCTGCAAGCCATGCCGGGTGCCACCAAACGTGACTTTCTATTATAACCAGCCCGCCCGCCCTGTGCTGGTGAGTTGTCGGGGTAGGGCTTGCCTACCCGGCGGGCGATGTAAGCCTCGCCCCTACATGAAACAGCCTGGGCCGACGCCGCTGGGTTCACCAAAAATGCATAACGCGCGCTAGCCCAGCACAGTTGCCGCCAGCGGGTGCTCGACGGCGGCCCCGTTCTCGACCGTGACACGATAGGCTGCCGCGCCCGATTTGGCCGCGACGATATGCTCCAGCATGCCATCGACGAAATGGGCCGCGACATGATCGTCCAGCGCCAGCCCCGGCAGCACCTTCTGCTCCGCGATAAACTGCTGGTAAGCGGGCCGGCGTTCCGGCTCGCTGTCATAATGCGGGCAGCAGCTTCCCGCCAGAAAGCCGAAACCGTCCAGCACGCCCAGCGGCCAGACCGAATCGGTGACACTCTGCTCGAACCAGCAGATCGCGCCGGCGCTGATCCCCGCCAGGACGATGCCGCGCGCCAGCGCCTCGCGCAGCACCCCATCGACGCCCCAGCCGCGCCACAGCGCGAGCAGGCTGCGCGTGTTGCCCCCGCCAACATACAGGATATCCTGGCTGAGAAGCTGCTCCGGCCAGTTGGCGTCCACACGCCCGAAGAGCGAAAACCATGACGGCTGCGCGCCAAGCCGCACAAACGCATCGTAGAAGCGCACGATAAAATCGCGCGATTCGCCGCCGGCCTGCGGCAGATAGCACACTTTGGGGCGCGGGGTGTTCACCTGGCTGAGGACGTATTCGCCCAGCAGCAGGTCGTCGGGCAGCATCGAGAAGCCGCCACCTAGCGCGATAATTTGCTGCATACCGATCTCCAGGGCCACGAATGAAAGCCGCACAGACTGGCTCGATTCTGCGCGAGCCACACCCAGTGTAACCGGAGTCGAGCAAGTTTAAAATCAGGAAGCGGGCCGGAGTTGGAGCAGAAAGCCGGGCTGTCCCGGCGGTTCAGCGCAGGGTGGGGAACTCGATGAACTCCACTTCGCCGCTGACCACATCTAGCACGCAGATCGAGCGCGCTTCGGGCTGGCTGCCGCCCAGCGCGCCGGGATTGATCAGGCGCACGCTGTAGGCACTGCGAAATTCGTTGCGGCGTTGGTGGGTGTGCCCATGACAGATATAGGTGTAGTGGCCGCTCATCATCATTTCGTACAGCAGGGCATAGTTGTCGCCGTGTGTGATGCCGATGTGTTGCCCGTCGATCTCGATCTCGCGCCGTATCTGGGGCCGCCCCGCGCCGATGCGGTTGGCGGCATCGCCCAATGCCGCCCAGTCCTGATCCATATTCCCGCGCACAAATACAACATCCCACCCGCTGAACAGGTAGATGATCTCCGGCTGCGTGATGTCGCCGCAGTGGATCAGCCGGGTCAGGCCGCGCGCTTTGAAAGCGTCGAGCGCGACCCGCGTATTCGACTCGTTGCTGTGGGTGTCGGAGAGAATCCCGATTTTCAAGGCTGCGGTTCTCCTCGTGGCAGGCCGGGATAGGGCGGGGCCAGAAACGGTGTGTCCGGCTGCCGCGTGGCGCGATCCACCGCCATCACGTCCATGAAGCCGAGCTGCTGCCAGGTGTCATACGACGGCGGCTCGCCGCGCAGATGCGCGACATAGAGCGTGAGGACGGTCGCGTGTGAGACGACGGCCAACGCCTCGCCGGGCGGGTGGCGGTTGAGCAGAGCATCCAGCGCGGCCACGAAGCGGCCCTGGGCGGCCTGCGCAGTTTCCCAATCAGGCGCGGCGGGCCGGTCGGGATGGGCGAAGAAATCGCGCTGCGCGGCCTGGAACTGGTCCGCCCCCAGCCACGCGTCACGCCGGGCCTCGCCCAGCTCCGCGATCGGATGGTGCGGGATGCCGTGCGCCGCGCGGATTGCCTCACCCACCACCGTCGTCTTAACCTCGCGGCTGGTATAGATCACCGTGACCGCACGCCAGAGCGAGTCCGCCGTCAGGGCACGCACCTGCGCGTGCCCCTCATTGGTCAGATGCCAGGCCGAAGCCGGGGCTTCGGGGTCTGGCCGGGTCAGCGGGTGGCGGATCAGGTACAGGTAGGCCACAACTAGCTTTCTCGTTCGCGCACTTCGTACTCGCCCTCGATCACATTCGCCTGGCCGCGCCGGGACTTTTCCTCGCGGATGATGGCGCGTGCTCCGTCGCGGTACTCGGCCACGATATTGGCCGGTGCGGAGCGGATGAACATTTGCAGGCCCAGGATCAGCGCGCCGACGTCGTCCATCACGCCGAACGGCAGCAGCAGGTCGGGCAGCAGGTCGATCGGCGACAGGATATACAGCAGCGTTGCCACAGGAATGAGCTTGGTCAGGGGGTTAACCCGCCCGTCGAGCATCAGGTGCCACGACAGCACCAGATTGTTCCACAGGCGGCTGATCAGGTCGGGATCACGGTTTGTTTGTTGTTTCGCCATCGGATAGTTTTCCTCATTATTTGGCTCACATACCAGCTACTTTGTTCTCAACGATTACTTCGATTCTACTGGGCTATACGCGGCTGGGTCTGACGCGTTGCGCAGATCGGGCCGGCGCAGCAGCACCAGGCCGAGCACAAGCGTACCGACGCCGCAGGCGATCCCGGCGACGAACGGCCAGCCCGCATCGCTCGTGTAGAGCACGCCCGCGAGATTGGTTCCCAGGACGGCGGCCAGCCCGGCCAGCGTATCGACCAGGGCGTAGGCCACGCCGCGCTGATGCTCGCTGACATAGGCGCTGATCGCGCTGACGGCCATCGGGCGGGTGGTATAGTACGCGCCGAGCAGCATCGCCGCGACCGCGACGACCGGCCAGGCCCCGCTGATCAGCAGCAGGCCGAAGGACGCCATCACTAGTAAGAGGCTAGCAAAAAAACCGCGCCATGACGAGAGCCGCCCCAGCAGCAGGCTGGAGATAGCCGTCCCCAGGGCGGTGAGTGAGCCGAAAACGCCGATTGAGGTCCGCGAGAAGCCGCGTACCTCTTCGAGAAACTGCGAGGAGAGCGGCTGCCCGATCAGCACCGCCACAAAGCCCAGCGTCAGCAGCGCGAACGCCACGATAACCGGCCTGTCGCGCAGCAGCGCACGGTAGTTGTAGCCGTGCTGGGGCCGCGCCGGGTCGGGATAGGAGCGCGTGCGCATGATCGCCAGCAGGCTCAGCGCGAACCAGAACACGCTGATCAGAAAGACGCTGCGCAGCCCGATCGCGTCGCCCAGTGCACCGCCGATGCTGGGCGAGACAACCAGCCCCAGCGAATAGGCTGCCCACAAAAAGGTCAGCGACGCCTGGATCGGCAGGTTTGGGGCGCGCGTTGGATCGTGACGCACGGCCTGGGTGAGATACACGTTCGTGCTTGGGATCGCGGCTGAGGACACGCCGTAGATCAAAAAGCCGGGCGCGGCCCAGCGCCAGTCAGGAGCGAGCGCGATGATCAGCACGCCGAGCAGCCCGGCATACCAGCCGGGGATCATCAGCCGCCGTGCGCCCCAGCGGTCGGCCAGGATACCGGCGGGCAGGATGAACAGCAGCCGCGCCAGCCCCCACATGCCGATCACGAAGCCGGTCTGGGCGGGATCAGCCCCCAGCGATTTGACGTAGAGCGGCTGGAGATACATCCACAGCCCTTCGCCTACCCCCCATAAGGTATAGGACCCCATCACCCAGCGCGTATCGCGCCCCAGTTCACGCCATAATCTCAACATGTTTTTTCCCGGTGTGCTGTGCCTGTTGATCGTTATCCGAAGAACCGGCGCTAATCGAGCCGCGCCGCGAGGAACTGCCAGACCTGCTCAAAGACGATCTCGCGCTCGACATCCTGCGAGATGACGTGATCGCTCTGCTCCAGCGTGTGAACCACCAGATCGCGGCTGCGCACGTTGTCGGTGATCGTGGCCAGGTTGTCGTAAGGCACCGTGCCATCCTTCAGCGAGTAGATCAGCAGCAGCGGCACGGTGATCGCGTCCAGACGCCGGCGCACGACGCGCATCAGGCGGTAGAGCTGCCACGCCGAGGCGGTCGGGATGACATCGTAGGCGAGGCGGCCATAGACTTCGCGGCCCATCATCCGCTGCGCCTCTCGAATCTGCTCGTCCAGCTTGCCCGGCCAGTCCGTTTTGCGCGTATAGCGCCGGAAATGCTTGACGATCGGCGCAAACGGCAGCAGCGGCTCGTCCACGCGCAGCGGCGCGGCCAGGATCACGGCCCCATCTACCTGGCCGTTTGAGGCCGCCAGCAGGCTCAGCAGGCCGCCCATCGACAGGCCGACCGCGAACACCTTGCGGCAGCGTGCCCGCAGCAGCGCGATACCGTCCAGCACGCCCTCGTACCAGTCGGCCCAATGCTGGCGGCGCATCATGTCGGGATCGGTGCCGTGCCCGGCCAGCCGGGGCGCATAGACCGTCAGGCCGCGCGCGTGCAGATATTCGCCGAGCCAGAGCATCTCGTCCGGCGCAGCAGTGAAGCCGTGCGTACAGACACAGCCGACCGCGCCCCCGTCCAGCAGAAACGGTTCTGCACCGTGCCGAAGCTGAAGACTGGTCATATCCATCGGAGTCTCCCTCAAGCAGTGGTCGCCAGCAGCACCACAGTCTACCATGCCGCACAGCCGCCGCCTAGAGGCTGTCAGGTGTTTCTGCCCCCCATCCCCCGGCCCCACGCTGTCACGGAAGGAAGGGGAGCACAACGGCGGTTTTGAAGTCCTTCCCACCTTGTGGGGGAAGGATTTAGGATGGGGGGTAAAAGATAACGGCCTCTAGCGCGTGCTGCCCCGGTGGGCGCGGGATGGGATCGCTGCTATACTGCGAGCAGACATAATGAGATAAAGGGGTGGATGAAGATGAAACACCTGCGCCCGTTTCGCGTCTGGCTTGTGCTGGTGGTGCTGATCAGCCTGGTGTGGGGGATGATGCCGGCAGCCGCCCAGGATGAGCCGTTCCCGCTGCCCGCGCCGCTCTACATCCTGACGCCGGATCAGGCGGTCGTCCGGATCGATCCGGCCAGCGGCGAGCAGACATTGCTCTCGCCAGAGGGGCAGCCGGTGGCGGATTTCGCCATCGCGCCGGGGGGCGCGTGGTATGCCTACCGGACATCGCTCAATAACGCGGTAATTGTTGCCGAGACGGCGGGCATGAGCGGGTTCGTGCTGGCGTTTGACATACCGCTCGCGCCGGAGAATGCCGCCGGGCAGACGATAGCGTGGTCGCCGGATGCCGCGCGGCTGGCCTATCTCGTGCCGGATGGCGTGTCTATCGCGGAATTGGGCGCGGGCGAGTTTGGCGACGCGGCGATCCAGCAGGTCGGCGGCGCGTGGGTCGATCTGCACTGGGCTGGGCCGGACACACTGCTCGCCCAGGACACAGGCGGCCAGTGGCACAGCATCCAGCCGCAAAATGGCACGTGGGCTGCCGTGTCGGTGGAGAGCGAGCCGCCCGATCCACAGCCGGTGATCGGCTCGCTGGGGGCGAACGGTGTCCAGATGGAGAACGGGCAGATCGTGCCGGGCACGGCGGGCGCACGCGCCTTCGAATGGGGGCCGGAGCCGCCGCCGGTCGTCGCTGGTGTGCCGATGCCCGCCGACCTGACCTATCTCGCGCCGGACCAGTCCGGAGTCGATCAGGTCTGGTGGCTGCCGCAGTCTGGCGAACCGGCCCGGATGGTCACGGATTCAGCCGGGGGCGTGAGCGCCTATGCCGTCGCGCCGGGCGGTGCGCAAATCGCGACGATCGCGGGTGGGCAGTTGGTCGCGGCGCGGCTGGATGGCTCCGACCGCCGCGAGCTGGCGTCGCTGCTGACCGAGAACACGCTGCCAGCGGTGAACTGGAGTCACGATGGCACGCAGCTTGCCTATCACGATCAGCGCGGCGTGTGGATCGTCCCGGCGGACGGCAGCCAGGCCCCGCGCCTGCTGCTGCAAAGCCAGTTTGCCGAGATCAATACCCGCGTGTATCTCAACCCGCGCTGGAGTCCTGATGGGGCGCGCCTGCTGGTGACGATCGGTTTCTACGAGGGCGCGATTCAAGGCGTGGCGGATGTGGCAACCGGGGCGGTGACGGACCTGCAAGGCGTGAGTTCTACGCGCGGGCGCTGGATCGACGATGGGCGCGTGCTCGTGTGGTCGGCGTTCTACGGCTACGAGGTGCCGGGGCTGTACCTGCTCGACCCGGCCAACCCGCAGGCCCCGCCGCAGACGGTGCTGGATGAATCGGTCCCGGTGGTGGACGTGCGGCAGGCCGGGGATGGGACGTGGTATGTGCTGGCGGCATCGTCGGGCGGACTCGGCCCGCAGTTCTTACGATTGCTGGCGGCTCCCACGCTGCAAGGGCCGTTCGAGCGTGTCTACGATGGTGGCGGGTTTGCCGAAGGCGCGCAGATCGTGCCGCCGGGCGATTCAACCCCGGCGATGATGGCCGGCCTGCGCCAGGCCAGTTATGTCGAGGGCGTGCTCACCGGTGACCTGGTCGTGAACGATCTGCGCAGCGGGGAGCAGGTGCAGATCGCGGCACCGAGGCCGGTTCACCATGTGCAGTGGGTGAATTGAGCGCGCCAGGTGTAGGTTGTTATGCTCTTTGGAACGCTGAACGAGGCGAAGCCACCCCTGCCCCCCCCCATCCTAAATCCTTCCCCCGCAAGGTCGGAAGGACCTGATAGCCGCTGCTGTTCTCCCCTTCCCTCCGTGAAACGTGGGGGAAGGGGTCGGGGGATGGGGGGAATGCAACAGCCTCTAGCGATCCTGATCAGGCTCGTCGTCCAGGCATTTTTCCATGATCAGCCCGGCTTCACCATCGCGGTAGTAGCCGGGCCGCCGCGTGACGAACTGGTAGCCGGTGGCTTCATAGAGCCGGATCGCGGGCATATTGCTGGCGCGCACTGTCAGGCGGATGCAGGCCGCGTCGAGTTGGGATTCGCAGGCGGCCAGCAGGCGGCGACCCAGGCCCCGGCGCTGGTGATCGGGGCTGATGCCGAGGGTGATGATCCAGCCGTAGCGATCGTGGCGGGGCGGCGCACCGGCGGCGAATCCGGCCAGCGCGCCATCCGGCGCGACATACTTGAGCACGACGGTGCCGGGCCAAAACAGCAGCAGCAGCAGGTCGAAATAGGAGTAGGCGTCGAGCGGGAAGATCACGCGCTCCAAGCGGTAAACCGCGCGCAAATCCCCCAGTGCCGCCGGCTCGATGTGATAGTCTGCCGGGCCTGATCCGGCCTCTGGCGCGTTCACGTCACGACGACTTATAGCTGCTGGCGGTATACTGCTGGACTTCGTCGATTGCCAGAATGGTATCTTGCAGCGAGTCGATCTCGTCGCGGATCTCAGTTTGCAGGCGTTGGGTGCGGGCGCTGTCGGCGTCTTTGGCATCGATCAACTGCACCTGCGTATAGACGGTGGCGAGCGCCGAGAGCGTGTGATCGAGCTGGATGTCGGCCCGCTTGATGTTATTTTCCAGGCTGCGCAGGTTGGCAAGCTGGGTTTCTTTGGTCTGGAGCGCTTCTTCAAGCTCGGCGCGCACCGAGGAATCGGTTTCGCGCTGGAGCTTATAGCGCAGGTTTTCGAGCTCCTGCGGGACCATGCGCCGGTCGCGCGCGATCAGGTGGTTCTCCTCATAGGCGTCCAGGCGCTGCGCCAGCCGGTAGATCTGCTCGATCCAGTCGGCGACTTCTTCGCCCGTCTGCTCGATATGCGTGCGCATCACGCCGCTGTGCCGCCGGGCCGCTTCCATGATCAGCCGCCGGTATTCGAGCGCGCGCTTAAGCCGCTCGCGGGCGCTGGGATTGCGCACATCTTCCGGGCGGAAGCGCTGTGAGAGCATCCGGTCCACCGCATCCTCAGCCGCCTCAGGATCGGTGACAGTCACGCCGAGGTAGATCGCCTCGGCCACCGCCCCGAACGCCAGCCAGAACCACGCCTGCCACCATTCAAACGGCGCGTAGCCCAGCCCGAACAGGGCGATCGAGAGGGCGATGATCACGGCGCTCTCGACGCTGAAGAAGGCGTCGCTGAGGATCGCTCGCCAGGCACGCGTGCGCATTTCATCTTTTGGATTCGTCACGGTTGTATCACCCTAAACCTAAATCGCACGGGCGGTATGCACCAATTTTACCCCGGCGGTCGGCGCAGTCCCAACCGGGCCGGGCGCAGACCCGATAAGAAGCACCGGGGCGCAGTCGGTTGCGCCCCGGTCGAGGTGTCGTTGATGAGCAGGGCCGGGCAGCTTCGCGCGTGGGCTAGCTGCCGCTGCTGCCTTCCAGGCCGAGGCGCTGGCGGCGTTCTTCGAGCTGAAGCTCGATCTCGCTGGTGCCGATTGCCTCGTCGATCTGGTCGCGGACGTTGGTGCTCGCCATTTCCAGACGGGCCTCTTCGCGGTCGAGCCGGGCGCGAATCTGGTCGCCGAGGCGCTGGACATCTTCGTCGCCCACACCCGCCAGATCGTCCAGGCTCTTGACCGTGCGCGTGGTCAGCTCCTTGGCTTCGACCAGTTCCAGCAGGGCCTTGAGGTGCTCGCGCTCCTGCTTGATCGTCGTCAGCTTGGCTTCAAGCTTGAGCTTGGCGTCGAGCATGCGACGATATTCCTGCTCCTGCCCCTGCCACTGCTCATAATATTCCTGGGCAAGCTGCTGTTTCTGGTTCAGCTCGGCCTGGGCGGCGGTGGCGAGATCGTTCTTGCCGCGCATGAGCAGGGTGTCGATATCGCGGTCGAGCTTTTCGGCAGCCGCCGCGAATTCCTCGTATTTGCGCTTGAGCGTCTTGACCGTGCCGCCGATGGTGGCCGCCGCGTCTTCGAGGGCATCCAGGTTGCGCTCGGCCTGCCGGATATACTCGTCCATCACCTTGACCGAGTTGGCTTCGAGGGCCTGGTCAACCAGCCCGTGAATGTTCGCCGAAATCAGGGTGTTGATCTTTTGAAGCAGTGATGCCATTGTAAGGTTTCCTCCCCATATCCTGATGGGTGCCTACGGTACATGCGCCAAAGCCGGATGCGCAAGTCTGGCAAGCGGCCACCTGCTTTCAGGTCGCGGGCCGGTTGCCAGCCGTTCACATCACTGCTCCAGCTAGAGTACTTCTATACTAGCATATTCCCCGTATTGCCTCTGACGGTGCGCTGACGCTCATCTGACAGCCGCGCCGCAGGCTGCCTTCACAGCGGGATGTCTGCTGTATTATCCGCAACCGGCAGGTGGATGACAAATGTTGTGCCACGCCCAGAGCTGTCGATGGAAATACTGCCGCCGTGCAGCCGGATCACGCCATCGACAATCGCCAGACCAGAGCCAGCGCCCTGATCCTCATACTTACTACGATCAATCTGGTAAAAGCTCTCGAAAATGTGCTCCATTTCGTGCTGGGGAATCCCGCGCCCCTGATCGTGCACGGCCAGGCAGAGAAATTTGTCCTGGGCATAGGCGCGCAGGGTGACGACCGCGCCGGGCTTTTCGTCGGAGAACTTGATCGCGTTGTCCACCAGGCATTCCAGGGCGGCGATCAGATAATCGCGGTCGGCCATCACCGGCGGCAGATCGGGAGCGACCTCGATCTTCAGCTCGACGCGGTGTTCCTGGGCGATATCGATATACTTGCTCTCGACGTCGGCCAGCATTCCGACATAATCATCCACGCGCCGGTTGCGCCAGCGATAGGTATTCTCGGCCTCACCGGTTTCCAGCTCGACCAGCAGGATGAAATTCTCGACCAGCCGGCGCAGGCGGTTGGCCCCGGCGTTGATGCCGCGCAGGAAGTTGCGCATATCTTCTACGCGCAGCTCGTTAGCGTCGCGGTGGAGCATATCGGCGTAGGCAACCACGTAGGTGAGCGGCGTGCGCAGCTCGTGATTGAGGATGGTCAGGATATTGTGCTTGATATCGGCCACCTCACCGTGCCAGACCGCGTCAAGCTGCTTCTTGCGGTCGAGCTTGGCCGAGACGGCGACCAGCAAATCATCAGCATCAAACGGCTTGACGACATAATCCTCGGCGCCCATACGCTTGCCCCGGTGGATGTCGTCGCGCTCGCCCCTGGCAGTGAGAAAGATGAACGGGATGGCGACCCAGTTCTCAACGGCGCGCACCGCATTGAAGAAGTCATAGCCATCCATACGCGGCATCATGATATCCGAGACGATGAGATCTGGGGGGCGGGGATGCGCGCGCAGCACATCCAGCCCTGCCATGCCGTTAGTGGCGGTCAATACATCGTAACCGTTCAGTTCCAGGATATCCCGGATGCCTTCCATCAGGTGCATATCATCTTCGACAACGAGGATGGTGGCTTTATTCTCCAAGGTTGCCTCTCCTGACCAGGGCGCTACGACTCGCTCGTATTATGAGGCGGCAGCAAAAGCCGGAAGGTGCTGCCCTGGTTTGGCTGACTCTCAACTTCTATCTGTCCGTCATGCAAATCTATTATTTCTTTTATTATGGCTAAACCTAACCCGGTTCCAGGGATGTTGGGATTAACGTTTGAGCCGCGATAAAAACGCTCGAAAATTTTAGATAGCTCGTCTGTTGGAATCCCGATGCCTGTATCCGTCACCTCTATCATAACCCATTTTGGATCGTCCTGCTCATAAGCCTGTATCCGGCTGCGTACAACGATCAGGCCGCCTTCGGGCGTATAATTGATCGCGTTGGCGACCAGGTTGGTCAGCATCCGCACGACCTGATCGCGGTTGCCTAGCAGGCCGGGCAGCGCACTGTCGGGGTTCTCGTAGAGCAGGCGCTGCTGCTTGCTCTCGGCCAGCGCGCTGTTGTCCTGAATCACCGTCTCGATCAGGTGGTGCAGATCGATCGGTTCACGAATCTGGGGCCGGGACTGGCGCTGCTCGCTTTGCAGGCGCGAGAGATCGAGCAGATCGACGATCAGGCGCTCCAGCCGGGCGACTTCGCGCTCCATCACACTCAGATAATTGGCGCGGCGTTCGGGCCGTCCATGCTGGAGCAGCGAGAGATAGAGCTTGAGATTGGCCAGTGGAGTGCGCAGTTCGTGCGAGACATTCGACACGAACAGGTCTTTCATCCGGTCAAGCTCTTGCAGCCGCGAAATATCGCGCAGGACGACGACCGATCCCAACACCGCGCTCTCGGAGACGACGCGCGCGGCTTTGGCCTGGAGCGATACCGGTCCCAACTCGATCACTTCCGTGCAGTCGCGCGTCCCGCTGTCGGCCTGGAGCGACGACGCAACCAGCGCGTGGATGCGTGCGCCGAGGTCCATCGCCAGATCGTAGTGATCGAACAACTGCTTGGCGACGGGATTGGTCATCACGACCTGTTCGTTCAGGTCAAAGACGATCACCGCGTCGGCCAGCGAGCGCAGGATTGCTTCGGTGCGCTCCTGCTGGCGGCGGATCTCAAGCGTGCGCTCGCTGACACGCGCTTCCAGCTCCAGCGTCTGGTGGCGGACACGCTCGAACAGGCGCGCGTTGGAGATCGAGATCGCAAGCTGGGCGGCGAGCGGCTCCAGCACGTCGAGATCGTGCTGGGTGATGTTGTCATGACCGGCGCGGTCCACCACCAGGCAGCCGATGGCTTCATCTGCGATCAACAGCGGGATCGCCAGCGAGCAGCAGTCGATCGTCGTGTCTTCCGCGATATGGCACGGGCGGTTTTGCAGCACGGTTTCGGCGTGACGCACCACCTGTTCGGCCAGCCTGTCCATCGACTGATAATAGGCCGCGGCCCGGTCGGGGTCCAGCGGGCGCTGGCGGCCAAAGACCGAGTGGACGACAAGCTGCCGGTCCTCGACCAGCAGCAGGCCGATATAGTCGTAGTTCAGCGTCTCGAACAGCTTGCGCGCCACGCCTTCGATCAGCCCTTGCAGCGCCAGGATCGCCGTCGCATAGCGGCTCACCTCGTTGACCAGCCGGAGCTGCTCCAGCCGGCGGCGCGCCTCGTCGAACAGCGTCGCGTTTTGAATCGCCAGCGCGGCCTGCACGCCCAACAGCCCGATCTGATCGGTCAGCCAGCTCGAAAACGCATCGGGATCGTGCGCGTCGATCAGCAGCAGCGTGCCGATTGGGACATCGGCCTTGAGCAGCGGGACGGCGATAGCGGCCTGTGCCCCGGTGCGCGTCATCAGCTCGGCATCCAGCACGCCGGGATGCTCGGCCAGCCGGTTGATGTATTGGGGCCGCCAATGGTGTAGCACGCGCACCGGCAGCAGCGTTTTATCGTCCGCCAGGGAGTAAGTCGAGCCGATGAAGTCGTCTGCGCCCAGGCCCGCCGCCGCTGCGCCGACCAGCCGGTCGCCTTCGAGCAGCCAGATATAGGCTCCGTGTGTTTCGAACACGGCCATGCTCTCGTAGCAGATCAGGGTCAGCACGGTTTCGCGGTCCAGCTCGGCGCTGATCGCCAGCCCCAGCCGCCCCATATCAGTCGAGAGCGCTTCGCGCCGCATGGCGACCTCGAACAGCGCGGCGTTGTCCATCAGCACACCCAACTGCTGGCCGATACTCGTCAGCAGCGTTTGAAGCTCGGCGTTCAGCGCGGCGGACCCGTTGGGGCAGACGCTCAGCAGCCCGATCCTGGTGCCGTGCGAGACGAGCGGCACACTGAAAAAGTCGAGCGTGCGCCCGTCGGGCAGCGTCAGGGTGGGTAGGCTGGCCTGGGCGGGCAGGCGTTGGAGCTGGTCCAGCGTTTGATCGGGCACGCCCGCCGCCGCCCGCAAGCGCAGAATCCGGTCGTTGGTGTCAAGTTGATGGATCGTCCCGGCATCCAGGCTCAGCGCTTCCAGGACATGAGCCAGCGACACGCTCAGCAGGTTGTCCTGGGTGAGCGCTTCGTTGCTGGCCGCCAGGATGGTATTCAACGCGCCCAGCGCCCGGTTTTGGCGGCTGGCTTCGTCCAGCAGCCGGAAGTTTTCGATAGCCGCCGCGATCTGGTTGGCAAAAAGCTGCACGACCTGGAAGTCGTCCGGCGTGAAGCGGAACGGCTCGCGCCCGTTGACATTCAGGATGCCGACGACATGATCGCGCACGATCAGCGGCGCGCCGATCCACGACCCGATCGGTGGCGCGTCGGCAGCGACCGCCCGCCAGCGGTAGTCGTGCCGGGTGTCGAGCACGATGAGCGGCCTTTTTTCCTCGATAAGCTGCCGGATGAGGGGATAGTCGGTGAAGGGCTTGCTGCGCGTCGCGGTCGGGCTGTCGCTTGGCAGCGCGACCGGGTAGCGAACGTAAGTCGTCCAGGCGGTGCGCGCCGGATTGATCAGCCCGATGTTGGCCTGCTCGAAAGGCAGTATACGGGCCAGATTGCTGAGCGCCTTTGAAAGGGCACTGTCAAGATCGGGGCTGGTCGCCAGATCGTAGGATGCGTGCTGAAGCTGCTCAGCCTGCACCCGGCGCTGCTGCTCGGCGTCAAACAACTGCGCGTTTTGGATCGCAATGACGGCCTGATCGGCAAAGACGCTGGCAAGCTGCACGTCTTCATGGGTGAAGGCATTTGGCTCGCGGTGGGTAATGCTCAGGCACCCCAGGACACGGTCGTGAATGATCAAGGGCACACCGATCCACGAGCCTTGATCCTCGTAAGGCGGCTGCCACTGCTTATCCTCGTAAACGTTAATGACCAGCACCGGCTGGCGGCGGGTGAACACTTCCAGCAGATGAGGGAAGCGCCCGATCTCGATCCGCAGGTTTTCAAAGCCATGCTCCGGGAAGCTGTCCTGAAAGCCCAGCCGGGCGCGGATCGCAAGCTGGCCCGGCTCGGCCAGAAGCTGCACGGTGGCGCGAGTATAGCTCATGACGTTGTGCAGTTCTTCGAGGACAGCTTGCAGCGCGTCGTCGAGCTTCTTCGTGCTCAATACATTGGCGACGGCACGCAGCGCCTCGGAAATCTGGCGCTGGCGGCGTTCGGCGTCGTACAGGCGCGCGTTATCGATCGCCACGCCCAACTGCCGCCCGATGCTCTCCAGCAGCGTCACTTCGATGCCTTCGAACGCCTGCGGTGTGGTAAACCCCACCAGCAGCACCCCCAGCACGCGCGCTGGTGTAATCAGGGGAACGCCGATCCCGGCTCGCAGCCCCTGAAGCTCAAGATGAGGGCCGCGTTCCGGGGCAGGGAACTGGCGGGTGTCGGGAATGAGGACCGAAGTACGCTCGCGGACGATCGTGCCCTCGACGGTGCCATCCAGCTCCAGGAATTCGGGAGCGTTCATTTCCAGGCCGGGTATCCCCCAGTCGCCCACCCGCCGCAGCCGGTCGTTGGCCGGACTGTCCAGCAGGTACACGCCGCCGGAATCGGCTCCCATCATGCGCACCGTCTGCTCCAGGCCGCGCACCACGACCTGATCCAACTCCAGCGACGATGTAATCTCGGCGCTGATGGAATTGAGCAGCAGGAGCCGCTGGCGGCAGAGATCGAGCGTGCTGGGAGTTGGTGCGGCTTCGGATGGTTCTTCGGGCGGGGCGGAGAGGCGGCGGTGTATGAGCCAGGCCAGCAGCCCGACCGGCACGAGATAGCCGGTGGCCGCCGTGACGATCCAGGCAGGGCTGGCGTTCGATGTCAGCGTCAGGAGCAGCAGACCGAGGGTGAGCAGGGCAGCGGTGGCAAAGGGCGCAGCCAGAACCCACCTGCTGAGGCCGTGCAGCGGACGTCTAAGCACCACGATCCCAAGGGCGATATAAAGACCAGCAGGCAGCAGCAGTAAATAGGCCATGATCGAGTGCCGGAAGTCTGTTCCGGAAGTGGAACAGTGCGCTTCAGTATAGCATAAGCATATTAAGACAGCATAAAGGCAACTGCCAGCATGCAGCATTCGACTATGAATTGGGCTGGCTGCGTGATTCCGATTCTACCACGTCATTGAGGGGTTTCACGTTGGTGAGCTGATAGCCGCGCCCGCGCACCGTGCTGATGAATTGCGGGCGGGCGGGATCAGGCTCGATCTTGGCGCGCAGGCGGCTGATCAGTTTCTCGATGCGGGCGTCGTCTACGTCGCCCAGGTACTCCTGACCCCAGACGGCCTCGACGATCTGGTACTTGTCGCAGATTTTGTCCAGCCGGCCATAGAGCAGGAGCAGCAGCCGGTATTCGAGATCGGTCAGCGGCTCGACCATCTGGCCGCGCACCCACACCGTCCCGGCATCGACATCGACCCAGATGCCATCCGGAATATCTTGCTGGAGCAAGACCTGCCGCCGGGCATAGCGCGCGAACAACTGGCCGAACAGGTGGGTGGTGCTGCCCGTCTGGACCAGCAGCCCGCGCCGCAGCAGCTCCGCGCGCTGTGTTGGGTCCATGCCGTCCAGCCCATCCATCACGAAGTGAGTGACTGCTTCGCGCTCGGCGGGCATAAGCTGGTTCCAGAGCTTGGCCAGCTCGCTGCGCACCAGCCGGTGATTTTGCAGCGCATCCTGGGCCACCGCGAGCGCCTGCTGAGTATAGTTGGCTGGCACACCCGACTCAATTTCCATGACGATGTGCGCCACTGCCTGGATCAAGCCTGGGTGCCCGCCCGCCTCGCGCAGGATAAAGTCGCGCTCCGGCGGCTCAAGCGTGTCATTGGCCTGCTGGAAGACATCGGCGGCCAGCGCGGTAGCTTCCGCGGCGTTCAACGGCTTGAGATGGTGCTTATAGGCGGCGAACAGCTCGATGAACTCGGCCAGATCGTCGCCGCCGCCCGCTGCCGAGAGGGGCTTCTGTGTGGCGGTGACATAGTTGAGCCGGTCGTCGTACTTGTCCTTCAGCGCGCGCAGATTGAGGAACACGCGCTCGTCCAGCCCGGTCACGACCGCGTCGAACTCGTCCAGCATCAGGATCAGGTCGCGCTCGACGTTGTTCTCCATCAGGGCGATGATCGCATCGTTGAACGCGAGCGGGATGGCAAACGCGCTCCGGGATTCGACGACCTTCTGATACAGCCCTTCCAGATTGTGGCTGAGCGGCCCGCCAGCTTCATCATGGTCGGCCAGCTTTTCAAGGACAGACCGCACGATGACCTCATAGAAGCCCTGCGGACTCATCTCCAGCATCCGGTTGCAGTCCACATAGACGAACAGCGCGGGCCGCCCGATCTGAGCCTGATAGGTCGCGGCGATACCGGGTTCGGCCATCTGGCGCAGCAGGGTCGATTTGCCGAAGTTGCTCAAGCCCACGATGGCGACGGATTCGCCTCTCACGAGCATAGCCAGCACGTCGGCGGCGTCTTCGGCGCGATAGGGGGTCAGGTGAGGATGTCGAGTCATGCGCTAGTGCCAGCCATCAGCTATCCGGCCCCTCGGCCCACAGAGTGCAGCAGGAGAGGGGCGCAAAAGGGCGCTGCTTGCCGTGCCTGGCCAGGCAGCGCCCAGAAGATCCAACGAAGTGGGCAATGGGGCCAACTACCCGATCGGATCGAGGCGGCCTTACCCGGCAACCCGTCTGTGATTGTCCTCAGGTGCGGGCTGCCTGTCAAGTTGTGCTGCGCCAGCCGCCCGATTAGGGCGCGGAGCGCAGCTTGCGGGCGATAAACACGACTGCGACCAGCCCGACCGCCGCGATACCCAGGATGATCAGCCCGCTCGACCCGTCGATGTCGCCGTTGCCCGCGTCCGAGAAGATGCCGGTATCCGGCATGACCTGCGGTGTGGGCGTGAGCGAAAGGACCTCACCGGCGCCCACCTCTTCGGTGCCCGCTGGCTCGACGGTTTCCGGCTCTTCGGTCTCGCCCACTTCAGACGTCGTGGGGGTGAGGATCACGGTGAAGGACAGATCGCCGGTTTCCGAAACATCGACGCGGAACAGGACCTCGTCGCGGGCGGGAATGATCGCGCGCAGGCTTTCGGGCAGCGATGGATAGTCGATCACCATCCAGTAGACGCCCGGCTCCAGCCCGGTGAAGTCCACCTCGTCGCCGATGGCCGCCAGCAGATCAGTTTCCTGCGGCTCGTTCAGCAGGATATCTTCCGGCGTGGGCGTGCCCTGGCGGCGCACCTGCACCAGCAGATCTACCGGGCCGGGGTTGGCCGCACGAACACGCGGCACAAAGCTCACCCCTGCCTCTTCGGTGACAGCATCCTCTGGCGCGGCTTCGGTCGCGGCGGCGTCATCCGGCACACTGCCGCTCGCCAGCGTCAGCGTATAGTCGCCCGGCCCCGCCACACTGCTGACACGGATCGTGTACTGACCGTCGGCGGGCAGCTCATAGTCGATGATCGCCGCGTTCAGGCCCTCGCCGCCATCGTCATCTTCGATGACGGTCGCGCCATCCGGGCTGGTCAGCGTCAGGAACATATCCATCTGGACGGCGTCGCCTGCGATCGCGTTGATCGTGACCACGTCTCCGGCGGTGCCCTCAAATGTCCAGTCGTCCGAGATACCCTGCTCCAGCGTGCCCTGAACGGTGTCGCCGTAGCTCAGGCTCTCGACCTCGGCGGTTTCGACGCTGACACTTGGCCCTTCACCGGCATCTGCGCCGGGCCGGATCGTCACGTCCTGCGGGGTGAAGACGCCATCACCGTCATCCCGGTAAATCTGGATGGTCATGCTGCCCGGCCTTGAGCCGTCGTCAGCTTCAGGCGTGGTCGCCACACCCGCCGTTGCGGTGAGTGTTGCAGCCTGATCGGCGGCTTCCTGGCTGGCAGTGGCTTCGGCGGCAGCGGTCGCGCTGGCCTCGAACTCAGCAGTCGCTCGTTCGACGGCGGCGGTCGCTTCTTCGTTGGCGATGGCGGTTTGCGTTGCGATCTCGTTCGCGGCGGCTGTCTCGGTCTGGGCGATGGACGTGCGCGTCGCGTCCAGCGCGGCGGCAATCGCCGTCTGCGTGGTGTGGAAGCCAGTTGCAACGGCGGCGTTGGTGCCGGAGATGGCCGTGGCCGTCTGCTGGTTGGCAGAGGGGCCATCATCATCGTTCAGGGTCAGGACCAGCAGCACGCCCACAATACCGAGCACCAGCAGGACCAGCACCGCACCCAAAATCTTAAAGGTCCGGCTCAGGCCGCTCCCTTCATCCCCCCCATCGTCGAAGCCTGGAATATCCAGGTCCTCTTCGAAGGGTGGCATTTCATCAAATTCGTTCAGATCATCAAGGTCTTCAAAGCCCATAATCCCCTCCGCTTAGGTGGCGGCGTGCCAGTAACCTTATGTCCCCGCTGACGTCATTAGCCGAGCAGCTCGAGATTAGCCAGCGGCACCAGGCCGGTCCGGTCGTCGGACAGCCGCACGCGTGCCGTTGGCAGCCGCAGCCCGTTGGCAATGACCTGGGGGGTGGGCAAAATTTCGACCACTTCTCCCGTGAGTCCGTCCCAGGGTGCGCGCGTAATCCGAACCTGTTGCCCTGGGCTTAGCGCCTGGCCGACTGCCGGGACCGACGGAGTCATGTTGCCGTGCGGCAGCGGGATCAGAATCTCCGGGCGGTCCCAGGACCAAGGCTCCGGCACGACCGCATCAAAGGCGGCTTGCCGGCGCGCATTGGTCTGCAACAGATTATAAATCATGGCAGTTGGGCGGCGCTGACCAAACCCCTCGGTCAATAATACAGGGAATTTAAGCTGCATCGCGAATTCGCGCAAGTTTGACGGCATGCTTGGCGCGACGACGCCCGCCACTTCCTGCTGCTGCGCGACCAGCAGATCGCCTTTGGTCAGCGGGCTGGGGCTGATCAGTACCATGTTGCGATATTCCGAGATGCGCACGTCCAGTTTGCTCAGGCCGACAAAGCCATCGGGCGGCACAAACGTGAACGCCTGGTAGCAGAACCCGCCGTTGCCCCACGCACACTGGATCACCGCGCCGGTGCCCTGCACCTGGACCGTGCGCTGCCCGACACTCTCGACCTCGCCCTGCAGCTTGGCCGGAACTTCGACCGCGCGCGCGCTGACTTGCAGGATGATCCGGCTACCATCGATGCGCACGACCTCGCCAGTTACATCGGATTGCAGCAGTTTGGCGCGCCGCCCTCGCCCGCGCTGGGCGAGCGTTTGCCCGATCTCGACGCGCGAGCCTTCACTGACCTCGATCAGTTCGGCAGCCTGCTCCGAGTCGCGCAGCTTCAGGCGCTCGGCTACGTCGATCACCTGGTAGTCGCGCAGCACGTTGCCTTGCAGCACGATATAGTTGGCATCGACCGGCATATTGGTCACGACATGGGTCGAGATGGGAACGGCCTGCGGCGGCAGCCGGCGCTCACGATGGATGCGCGCCAGGCCCCGAATGACGGTCGTTTCAGGATGGTAGGGCATACTCGTCCTCTTGTTTGGCGGGATACAGATCGTCCAGGCCGGGCTGCATGTCGGCGGCGGGCCGCGCGGGGGCCTGGTCCTGGCCGGACATGGCCGCCTGCCATCGCAAAAGCTGCGCGGCGCGATCCTTGGGGCGCGCCAGGGTCAGCGGGCGGCCCCGCGCGTCGAAAATGATCCCGGCGGCTCCGGCGGTGACGCGCAGTTTGAGCCGGCGCTTACCGTCGATGGTCAGGCCGCTGCGCAGCCGCAGGGTCAGCCGGGCCGTGACGCCGGGCAGAATCGGGGCCATCCAGATTTCGCCGCCGCGCACGGTGCGATTGATCACTTTGCCGTCATCCAGCCGGAGCTGAATGCTCAGCGCGTCGCGCCCGCCGCGCACGTGCCCATCCGGGCAGAACGCCGTCCCCAGGTTGATCAGCCCGCCGGTTTCGAGCGCCTGAACGGTGATCAGGGGATTGAGGTAGGCCGCCACGCCCAGGCCGGAGATCAGGTTGTGCGGGTCGAGCCGCAGCTCGACCATCCCACGCGGCTGGAGCGCGTCCAGCAGCAGCAGGGCCGAGATGCCGGGATGCTGGGCCTCGGTCAGCGTCGCGCCCGCCGCGATGATCGGGCTGAAGGTCTGGCCGCTGCCCCACGCCGGGCGGGACTCGTCGGCCAGCCGGCGCACGATCTCGCGCGCGACCGCCTGCTCGATCTGCAATTCTTCGGGGGTGGCCGGGACCGTGCCGGGGCGCAGCGCCTTGTTACAGGCATAGTCCCACAGCGCGTCCTCGCTCAATTCGAAGGGCAGCCAGCGCAGCACGTTGCGCGGCCCGACCGCTTCGACGGCGTGCACGATATTGTGCCCGACGCCCAGATCGGTATGGACGTTGAAATGCGGCGCGCGCCGCACTCCGGCCAGGATCACGCTGTTGGCGCTGCCCACATCGACGATCAGCGGGCCGGTGCCGTCGGGCGCGATCTGGCTCAGGTAGCGCACACTGTTGATATAGCCCTGGATGGTCGGCACCACTCCGACGCGGCTCTGCCGCCCCACCGCCGCGAAATCGCCGGGGCTTTTGCCCAGATAATCATCATAAACCAGCGCCAGTTCGGTCTGCACCGGGAAGATGCGCTCCTCGTGCAGGCTGGGGCGCACATTCCGGGCATAGACGACTTTCGTCAGCGCGCCGAGCCGGTTGTGAATCTGGCGTTTGAGCGCCTTGTTACCGGCATAGAGCACGGTCGGGATCGTCCCGCGCCGGATCAGCGTGAGCGCCGTCCGCACGCGATCGACCAGATCGAGCAGAATCTCGTCGGCTCCGTCGTCGGTCCCACCCACGATCAATACGAGGTCCGGCTCGCCGCGCAGCACCGCGTTGATCATCTCCGCTTCACTGCGGATGTCGTCGGCGCTGATCACGTCGGTGATGGTGTTGTAGCTGCCGGCCAGCACGCGCCGCGCGCTCGCCAGGCTGAGTTCCGGTGTCAGGCCGACCAGACAGACGCGCATGGGCCGTCCCGCGCTGCCGGTTGCCAGGAACTCATCGACGCCCTCGCCGCTCATTTCGGGCATACTGAATAGCTGCTGTGTGTCCGGGTCGAGCAGGCGTCGCCCGATGGTCTCGGTCATGCTCTGGACGGCGTGCTCCAGGCCCAGGCCGGCATTGGCCAGCGGCGGCTCGGCGGTGGTCGGCGCGCGCGATGAGCCAATCAGCCGGAACTGCCCCTCGACCAGATCGATCAGCATCAGGCGCGTGTGCACGCTGCCGATATCGGTGATCAGGAGCGAATGGACATTTTGCAGGCTCATGCGGCGCTAGCCTCCTATCCGGTCGAGAATGAACTGCCACTGCGTGCTGATCACGTCGCCGAAAATCGTCAGGCTGGTGATGATCGCCCCGGCATAGAGCGCGCCGAGCGCGATCGCGATGAAGAACTGCCCGACCCCGCCGAGCGCCTGGAAGATGCGCGGGCGCTGCACCCGTCCGCCGCGCTCGACGGCGAAGTACTGGAAGTAGAGCAGCGTTGTGATCACCCCGGCGGTGATGATCACGCCTTCCAACACCTCGTCGCCCAACGACTCGCCGGTGTCGCGCGCCAGCGGGATGACCGTGCCCATCAGCGCGCCGATCAGGGCGATGCCGGTGCCGGTGCCGATCAGAATCGCGAAGCCCAGGTTGCCGATCGGGGCGAGGCGGGGCGAGAACTTGAGCAGCAGCAGCACGCCGAACAGCAGCGGCACCGTCCCGATCACACGGATGGCCGTCATGGTCGCGTCGTCGCGCGTGCCCTGCTCGGCCAGCGTGGTATTGTTGAACCAGGGGATCAGCACGCTCTCGACCGCCACGACCGCGATATAGCCCGCCGCCGCGCCGACCAGCACATGCACCGCGATCCGGTAGAGGAAGTTGTCGCCCAGCAGGTAGCTGAAGATCAGCAGGGTCAGTACCAGCGACGCCCAGCCGGCGATCAGGTCAAGGTTTGCAGGCGTCATCGTCTCCCCCTTCGCACTAAGCCCCGGAACAGGTTGATGACCATCCCCAGCGCGATCAGCCCGGCGGCAATGGCCGCACCCAACGCGCCGCTGTGCCAGCGCGCCGTTTCGGGATTGGGCACGTCGAACTCGATCCCGTCGGGCACGGTGTACGGCTCGCGCGTGTTGGCGTTGCGGCTGGCGTTATAGCTGGCCGCGTCGCGGTAGCCCGCCAGATAACCGGCATAGGCTTCGGCCTCGACGTAGGGGATCGCCAGCGGCTCCAGCGCTGCCGTGACCAGGGCGATCTTCGGCACGTCCAGCCCGTTGAGCTGCTCGGCCCAGGTGCGGACGCTCTCGGACTCGCCGCCGATGACCGCGATCAGGGCGACGTCGTCCTCGATGATGTTGATGACGAGGTCCGTCTCGTCGCCATAGAGATCGCTGTTGAACGCCGGGTGAAGCTGCGGCACGCCGTCTTCGTCCTGGTAGCTGTTGCGCAGCATCCGCACGCCGATCGCGTCGCCGGGCAGGTAGCCGAGCACGTAGTAATCCTCGCCAAAGACCAGGCTGCTCTCGCCCTGAGCGCGCACGTTGAGCAGGCGTTCCGCGCCGGTCAGTGGTTCGATCACGCCGCGCGCGTGCAGCGCCCCGGCGGGATTGGTACTGAGCGCCAGCGGGATCGCGCCGCGCACCAGCACATCGCGCAGCACGGCCTCGGTCAGCGCGTCCAGCTCACCGGCTGAGGTGGGGCCGTATTCGAACGCGAACAGCACGTAGTCGCCCGGCTGAAGCTCGTTGATCGTCTCGGCGACGGCACGCTGATCGCCGCTGAGGGCGGGCGGCTCGTCGGCAAAATGCACGGCGTCGGTGGCGAACGGCACGATCAGCCCGACCAGCAGCAGCAGCGTCACAAACAGGCGATCGGCCTTGAAGCGCACCCGGCGGCGGGGCCGTTTGGCGACCTCAACCGGCTCGGCGGCTTCTTCGTCCGTCGCCAGCACGCCGAAGGCGGCATCCTCAACGACGATGGCTTCATCCTCTTCGACTTCGGTCAGGCCCAGCAGCGCCTGAAGCCGGTCTGCGCGCCGCTGCTGTTCCGGCGTGATCACCGGCCCCTGCGTCGGCGCGATGGCTTCGGGCAAGACCGCCAGCTCGATCAGCGGCAGCGCCCCGGCGATCCCGGCCAGCGGCCCGGATGCGGGGGCGGGCGGTGGGGCCAGCGGGGGGATCAGCTCCGACTCGACCAGGTGATGGAAAGCCTGCACGCGCTCCGGCAGCTCGATCACCTGCTTCTGCGGGACGCTCGTCTCGGCTCCGCCCGCGCGGACATTGACCGGCAGCCCGCTGGGGCGCATTTCTCCGAGCCATTCGGGCTGATCGGTGGACTGGACCAGCGGCGCTTCATCCGCCTCGGCAGCGCGCCCGGCGGCAAACGCCTGTTCCAGGTCCTCGAAATCAGCCGGCTGAGAGGGCACGCCCTCGCCCGGCGGCGCGCCTTCCGGCTCCATCGGGACGCCGGTGATCTCCTCGAACCAGCCGCTCATATCCTCGACTTCCTGCTCGGCAGCCGGCGGCGCGGCTTCGGCGGGCGGCATTTCCGGCTCAGGCTCCGGCGCGATCTCCGGCGGCGTATAGAGGCCCAGCAGATCATCGATCGCGGCGCTGTCGAAGCTGAATTCGTCTTCGGCGGGCGCGGCGTGCGGCGCTTCTGGCTCAGGCTCCGGCACGGCAGGCGCGGGCGGCTCCGGGTTGATGATAAGGTCTTCCGACGACAGGCCGGTCAGCCAGTCCAGCTCTTCTTCTGAAGCCACATACGACGGCTCGCGCTCTTCAGAGGCCGGGACCGGCTCTACGTCGCCCGGCTCCTGGCCGAAGAGGTCTTTCACGTCCAGATCGGGCGAGGTGCCGACATCCGCCGCCATCTCGCGCAGCCACGCGGGCGCGTCCTCGTCGAGCGGGGCCGGGATCGCGGGCTGGGCGAAGTCTTCCGGCTCCAGCGGCTCGAAGCGTTCTACGAAGTCTTCGGGCTCTTCCTCGGCAGGCGGCGTCGGGACGGGAATATCGGTCGCGGCATAACCGGCCATCCAGGCTAACTCGCCCGGCACTTCAAGATCGGTGCCCGCCTCTTCGAGCGGCTCCTGGTCGAGATCGAGGTCGGGGAACGGGATATCTTCCGGGCGGGCGATCATGGGCTGTTCGGGCGCGGCGGCTTGCAGCCAGTCCGGCACTTCGCCCGGTGCGGCGGGTTCTTCTTCGCCGGGAGCTTCCAGGCTGGCGAGCAGGCCCGTGTCGGGCAGCATCAACTCCTCGTCTGGCAGCGCGTCGAGCGACGCGTCCCAGGCTGCCTCGCCCGTCTCGGCTCCCCAGCCGAGGCCCGACAGATCGACCTCGGCGGGCGTCTCCGTCGCGGGCGGTGCGCCGAACGCAGCGGCCCAGTCGGCATCCGCTTCCGCCCCCGGAATACCTTTCAGCCAGTCGGGCAGGTCTTCCTGGGCGGGCGGCTCCGGCCCGGCAGGCGTTTCGGCGGCGGGTTCTTCCAGCGGCCCGGTGATCGAGCGCTGCGAGAGATCGAGGTTCTGGAACCAGTCGGGCGCTTCTTCGACGTTCTGCTCTTCCAGGCCAAGATACCAGTCCGGGATGAACTCGGCCCCACCCGGCGCGGCAGGCGCTTCGGCGGGCGGCTGCTCCTCAGGGGCCTGGTCAAGCTGCCTGAACCAGTCGGGCACCTCTTCCAGCATCCGATCGGCATCGGTTTTCTGCTCTTCGCGCTCCAGATCGGCCTGCTGCTGCTCCCACTCCTCGTAACTCAGCGAGCCGGTTTCTTCCGGCTCGGCCTGCGCCGCCCACGTTTCGAAATCCATCGAGGCGGGCGGCTCCTCGTCGCGCGGGCGCAGCCGCCGGATCACCCCGCCGGGGGCAGGTGGCTCCGGGGCGGGCGGCTCGTCGGCTTGCAGCAGCCAGTCGGGCAGCGCTTCGTCTTCCGGCGCGGATGGCGCGGGCTGGCCGGTGTCCTCAGGCTCGACGTTCAGCCAGTCAGGCAGCGCTTCCTCGCCGGGTTGATCCGCGCCCAGCAGCGGCAGATCGCCCAGCGCGTCATCCGCCAGCCAGGGCGGCTGTTCCTCGTCCGGGGCGGATGCTTGCGGCTCGCCCAGGCCCGCTTCGGCGCGCAGCCAGTCCAGATCATCCGCGCCGCTGTCGGAAAGATGCACCTGATCGTATTCGGCTGTCTCGCCAAAGGCGCGCATCCACTCTTCGTCGGCGGGTGGCTCGGGGGGCGGAGCCGGTGGGGTCGGCTGATCGTCGCGCTTGAGCCGCCGGATCACACCGCCGCCGGGGGCCGGAGGCGGCACTGGCTCCTGCGGCGCTGGGACTTCGTCGTTCTCGAAGTTGAACAGGAAATCGTCCATCTCCGACGGCTGGCCGGGCTGCCCGGCCTGGTCGTAATCCATCCAGGGCAGATCACCCGTCAGGCCGCGCGGAATCTCATCGGATGGCGGCATGGGTGCGCTGGATGGGGCGGGCAGCTCCGGCGCGGATTCCGGCGGGCTGGCCCAATCGGGCGTCTGCTGCGCGCCAGATGGCGGCGCGTCCCCCGCCGCGAACTGCTCCCACGGTGGGGCGGCATCGGGGCCAGCCGACTCCGGCGGCTCCTGCCCGGCATACTGCTCCCAGGGCGCAGGCGGGCGGTCGTCGTTGGGGAAGTTGGGTTGATCGGACATATGACCCTGCTCTCACAGACGCGCGGCGGCGCTCAGCTTTTGTACGAGCGATCCTGGCCCAGCAGCACGCGGATACCAACCATCACCGTGCCCAGACCAACGCCGATCAGCAGCCCGCGCATCCCGGCGCTGACCGGAACCCGTACCAGCCAGTCGCGCACATCGGCCAGCACGTCCAACTCTTCAAAGGGAATCCAGCCCACCAGCACCACGATCAGCGTCACGCTGAAGACGAGGCTCCACACCGTCACGCGGCGGCGCATCAGCCGGTAGGCCGCGAACACCAGAAAGAACGCCAGCAGCGCGGCCAGCGCCGACTCGAGGCTGACCTGGACCGCTTCGAACGCGCGCAGGCTGATCTGCTCGCCTTCCAATTCACCGGACCAGATCTCGGCCCGGTCGAGGATGCTCAGCACGATCACCGCGACCATGACGAACAGCATCACGACGCTGTAGGGCCAGCCGTGCTCGGCGTGGGCAAACCGCCCCAGGTGGACCGCCGCCAGGTTGAGGACGCCGATCAGCACGGCGATCGCCGCCACGACCGCGATCATCTGGATCGTGAAGGTCATCAGCAACGCCGGGGCCGAGCCTTCGTCGCTCAACAGGCCGACCACAGTCACCAGCCCGGCGCTGATCACCATAACCGTCGCCAGTAAGTCCAGTAAACGATGGCGTCGTCTCACACTGCCCCCTCACACAGTTAGCCGGACCGTCGATCCGCGCCGCTACAGGGCGGCATCGATCGCAGCGGCCAGGATGCCGACAATCACCAGCCAGCGCAGCACGTCCAGCGCCAGCACGCCGCCGACTTCAATCGCGCGGCCATTGAGATAGGCCGGGCCGACGTACAGTTCTTCGCCAATCAGGGCGTGATCGGCCTGGGCATAGGCAATAGCCTGTCCTTCCGGCAGATCGCTGTGCGCGACCAACGCCTGATCGTGGCGCAGCGCGCTTTCGCCCATCAATGCCAGCTCGATCCCGAAGCGCCCCAGCAGCACCGTGCTGAACACGTCACGGTCCGCCGCCAGGCTCGACGCGCCCGCCGCGAAAGCCAGCGATCGCGCGCCCTGCGGGAACCATGCCGCCGAGGTGCTGCGCCAGGCGGGCAGTCGGTCGCGGTAGGTGTACGCGCGGCGCAGCGTGTCCTGGGCCAGCGGCAGGGTCAGGCCCGCGCTGGTTGTGATCAGGGGCGGCTGCGGGCTGACGGCCAGACGCTCCGCCAGCCGGTAGAACACCTCGGCAGAGGCCAGCGCGCTGACCGTGCTCGTTTCACCGATCGCGCTGCTGCCGAACGAGAGGTGCATCCGGTTGTCGCTTTCGACCGCGTCCGCCGCCGTCTCCGGCAGCACGACATAGGCCGGGATCGGGCGCAGCCGGGGCGGGCGCAGGCGAGCCAGCACCAGCCCGATCAACGTCACGGCCAGGGCGACTCCCAGCCCAATCCAGGTCAGTTCGATGTCACTCATGGCGATCACTCTCGCTGTCTTGCCCGGTAAGCTGATCGCGCACCCAGGCCAGCCCGCCGGGGGATTCGAGCAGGCGCGCCAACGACGCCACCTCTCCGCGCGGCACAAACAGCCCCAGCGTCGGCTGCGCGACCCACAACACCTGCGCTCCAAGCGGGCCGAGCGGCTCGCACAGGTCGAGCGCCGCCCCGACCGCGTGATCGAGGTGAGCGGCGCGCAGGCGCTGCGACCAGCGGCTCAGGCGGTCGCGCCACGCTTCGGCATCGGGCTGATGTTCTCCAGTAGACATAGCGCCAGTATAGCACAGCGCTGAGCGTGTAGGAAATTGTACGGATAGGCTATTCGGCCCAGAATCAACTTTGCAGCGGAATCCCTACCGCAGCCCGACCGTTTTCAAAGCGGGGCGCGATCCGCATCGAGACAGTAAGCGCCGCGCACACCCTCGCATAAGCATCAGAATCGCGTTGCAACTCTTGACGCCGGGCGGCTTGTGCGCTATCTTTGAGCCATAAAGCGTTGACCGGGACGAGTACTGGCAGCACGCGGTCCCAGAGAGAGCGGCGCATAGGCTGCAACGCCGCTTGTCCAGCCGGCCAGGAATACCCCCCGCGAGCGCATCACCGAACCGCCGCGCGCAGTAGGTGATGACGGTTGGCCCCGTTACCGGCTGCAATTGAGGACACCGTGCCGCCTGCGGGCAGGCCGGGTCGAAATTGGGTGGAACCGCGTGGACAAACCAGCCCTCGCCCCAACTGTTTGGGACGAGGGTTTTCTATTTTGCAGCACGTGATCGAGAAAAATCGTTGTAGTATTGTAAGTAACGCATCATCAGAGACAGTCTGTCTGGGGAACAATCAACGTGCTGGTAAAACGAGTCTGGATTGATCACGAGCCTGAGATCGATTTCAACCCATATACCGACAGCGCCGATGTGCTGGTCGAGATGGAAGATGGCAAGATGTGGCAGGCGTCGTTCGTGACGCTGACCTATCTGCGGCAGGAAATGCAGCTCAGCAAGGATGTCGCCCAGGAGTACAAGCGCACCCTGGCCCCGACCGCGTTTCTGCCGCTGGATACGCCGCATGTCCTGGTCGAGAATCTGCACCAGGTCACAATCGAAGATGTGGTCGATAACCTGCTGGTGCTGGGCGTGTTCGAGAATGTGTTCGCCGAATGCCCTGCCGAAGAACCATTGTCCAGTGTGGGCTAGGAGTGAGGACCGTGCAAGACATCACTGAGACTACGACTGACGGCACTACCGGGCGGCTCCGATAGGGACATCCTGTGCTGGTCCCTGCCGGGGAAGCCGCATCGCCTCGGCAGCAGGGATCAGCACAGGGCGCCCCTGCTGGCCGCCAGCCATAACCAAATCGGATACACCCTTCCTACAGCAGGTGTATCCCCTTTCTGGTCGAGCCACAGACAGGAGAGCCGCACATGGCGCCCGAAATCAAAGTCCAGTCCCCGGACGAACAGAATCAGCGCGAGCACTTGCAGGCCGAATGGGCCAATGTTGGCCTGAGCGGCGGGATGTTCCGTCCCGTCAACCATGCCGACCGCGAGATCGAGCGCGAATACGGCGAGCCGGCATCCGACGAGCCGGGCCGCCCTGGAATCGATGAAGACGACTGGCAGCCGCACCTGCGCTGCTGTCTCTAGCCGCACAGCACGCGGCACTGAGGGGCGGGCGGTGCACAGTGTCCGCCCGATGACAGGATCGAGGAGAGTTCGAACAAATCTATGGAACGCTATCAGGACAGCAAGCTGTACCGCATCCGACACTCTGCCGCGCACGTGATGGCGCAGGCGGTGCTGGAGAAATTTCCCGACGCCAAGATCGCGATCGGGCCGCCGATCGAGGACGGATTCTATTACGACTTCGATCTGCCGCGCCCGCTGACGGAAGCCGACCTGGCTGAGATCGAGCAGCGGATGCGCGCGATCATCGGCGAGAGGCACGAATTCAAGCGGCGTGAGGTCAGCGCCGACGAAGCCCGCACGCTGTTTAAGGACCAGCCCTATAAGCTCGAATTGATCGACGGGCTGGCCGCCGGCGAGGTGGACGAGTACGGCGAAAAGACCAGCGAGCCGGTCGTGATCAGCACCTACACCCAGGACTCGTTCGAGGACCTGTGCCGGGGGCCGCATGTCGCCACCACCGCCGAGATCAATCCCGACGCGATCAGCATCACCTTCAAAGCGCCGGCGGGCGCATACTGGCGCGGCGACGAAAACCGCGAGATGCTGACGCGCATCTACGGCACGGCCTGGGAATCAGCCGCCGACCTGGAAGATTATCTGCACCGGCTGGAAGAAGCCCGCAAACGCGATCACCGGCTGCTGGGCCAGGAACTGGGCCTGTTCACCTTCAACCAGACGGTCGGGAAGGGCCTGCCGCTGTGGAAGCCCAAAGGCGCGATTTTGCGCGATCTGCTGGAGCGCTTCCTGCGCGAGGTGCAGATCGATCACGGCTACCAGCCGGTGCTGACGCCGCATATCGCCCGTGTCAGGATGTTCGAAATTTCCGGGCACTATCCTTACTATAAGGACAGCCAGTACGCGCCTTTCGAAGTCGAGGGCGATCTGTACATGCTCAAGCCGATGAACTGCCCGCATCACATCCATATCTACAGCGACGAGCTGCACTCGTACCGCGATCTGCCGATCCGCTTCGCCGAATTCGGCACGGTCTACCGCTACGAGAAGTCGGGCGAGCTGCACGGCCTGACGCGCGTGCGCGGCTTCACCCAGGACGACGCGCACATCTTCTGCACGCCGGAGCAGCTTGAGGACGAGTTCGTCGCCGTGATCGATCTGGTCGAGTTCATTCTCAACGGCCTGGGGCTGACCGACTACCGCGCGCGGGTGGGCATCCGCGACCCAGAGAGCGACAAGTATGTCGGCTCGGATGAAAACTGGGAGAAAGCGGCCCAGGCGATCATCAATGCTGCCCACCGCAAGAATCTCAACTTCACGGTTGAGGAAGGCGAAGCGGCCTTCTATGGTCCCAAGCTGGACTTCATCATCCGCGACGCCGTCAAGCGCGAGTGGCAGGTGAGCACGGTCCAGGTCGATTACAACCTGCCGCAGCGCTTCCAGTTGGAATACGTCGGCGAGGACAACGAGCGCCACCAGCCGATCATGATCCACCGCGCGCTGTATGGCAGCATGGAGCGCTTCGTTGCGCTGATGATCGAGCACTATGCCGGGGCGTTCCCGGCGTGGATGGCCCCGGTGCAGATGGTGCTGATCCCGATTGCCGACCGCCACCTGGACTATGCGCGCGACATCGCATCACAGCTCCGCGAGCACGGCTTCCGTGTCGAGGTGGACGACTCCCAGGGGCGCGTCGGCGCGAAGGTCCGCCAGGCGACCACGCAGAAAGTCCCCTGGATGCTGGTCGTGGGCGATCGTGACATCGCGCAGAGCGCGGTCAGTGTGCGGCTGCGCACGGGTGAAGACCTGGGCGCGATGCACGTCGCGGACTTCATCACGCTGGCCAAGACCATCGTCGCCAACAAGTCGCTGGCCCTGGCCTGATAGTCGGGGCGCACCTCGTATGCGCCCTGCTTGCCCAACCGAACAACCGCTAACGCACTGCCTGCCGCGTTAGCGGTGTTGTTTTGCACCCCTGCTTTTTCTTGCTCGGCATGTTTGTCAACAACGAATATCGGGGAGAGATAAGGTGGCGGCATATACCGGAGAACTCGCGGCGCTGGCGACTGCGTTCTGTTGGAGCTTTACCTCGATCTTCTTCACGCTGTCGGGCCGGATGGTCGGCTCGCCGGTTGTCAACCGGACCCGCCTGCTGCTGGCGGTGGTGATGGTCAGCCTGATGCACTGGGTGCTGGAAGGCCAGCTTTTACCGCTCGATGCCGAGCCGTCGCGCTGGGGCTGGATGGGGCTTTCGGGCGTGGTCGGCTTTGTGATCGGCGACGCGTTTCTGTTCCAGGCGTTCGTGATGATCGGCCCGCGCCTGTCGATGCTGCTGATGGCGCTCAACCCGGTGATGGGCGTCGTGCTGGCGTGGGCGCTGCTCTCGGAAGAGCTGGCCGTCATCGAGCTGGCCGGCATCTTCCTGACGATCGGCGGCGTGGCGTGGGTGCTGGCCGAGCGCCACCAGGGGACGAGCAGCCTGCCGGACGTGTCGCCGCGCTACTACCTGGTCGGCGTACTGTTTGGGCTGGGCGGCGCGCTGGGGCAGGCGTCGGGCCTGATCCTCTCCAAGCAGGGCCTCGAAGGCGATTTCTCCGCGCTCTCCGGCAACCTGATGCGTCTGATCGCCTCGACCAGCCTGATCTGGCTGCTGGCGATCGCGGCGGGCAAGGCCCGCTCGAACTTTCAGGCGCTCCAGGCGCACCCGCGCGCGATTCGCCTGCTGATCGGCGGGGCCATCGCCGGGCCGTTCATCGGCGTGTGGTTGTCGCTGATCGCGGTGCAACATGCGCCAGTTGGCATCGCCTCGACGCTGATGAGTCTCACGCCGGTCATCCTGCTGCCGCTGGGCCGTGTCTTCTTCAACGAGGCGATCAGCCAGCGCGCGATCGGGGGGACGCTGCTGGCGATGCTCGGCACGGCGATCCTGTTCCTCGCGTGATCGGGCGCGATATTGGCCCTGAGGCGCGCAGCGCGGTAGACTAAGCGCCGGAAACGGGTGAGGCTGGCGATAGCTGATTCCCCATCGGGAGCAACCCGGCAGCACGATCTTCGCTCGACGGCGCAGGCGATCGCGGCCTGCTGCCTGCGGTGTACAGGTGAAATGGCAGTTGGTTTTGATGCAGAATCCTTTGGAAACAATCCGCGCCGCCCACGATCTGACAATTGAGCTGGGGCCAACCACCTGGCGGTTGTATAACGGGGTGCAAAAACCCGACCAGCCCGGCGAGGCGTTTACGCTGGTCGATGTGCGTGGCGACCGGATCGACTGTGCGCCGGCCTTTGCCCGCGCGCGGCGTCTGCCCAACGAGGGCCGGCTGGTCCCGGCGGATATTGCGCGCGTCGTGGTCGGGTGGGCGCCGGAGAGTCGCAACTGGCACCTGGGGCTGCTGTTGGCCGCGCGCCCCGATTCCGGCTACCGGATGCGCTGGTGTGGGCTGGCAAGCTGGCCGAGCGGCCACGCGACCGAATATATGACCCAGGCCAAGCTGGCCGGGCAGTCGCTGGCGCGCATCATCGAGCGGCCTTTCCGGCTGGTGCCTGCTCCGGCTGAGCCGCCCAACCCGCTGCTCGATACGCAGCCGATGGTCGATACACTGCCGCTGCCGACGCCCGCCGAGCAGGCCGAGAGCCGGATCGCGCTGCAAGGGCCGCCGTTCGAATTCGAGGACTGGACGCTCGTGGCCGTGCCCAAAGGGCTGGTCTGGCAGCGTTACGATCGCTGGGTATGGGCCGCCGGTTTTCGGATTCTGGTCCTGCTGCTGCTGGCGATCCTGTTCGCGGTGCTGGGCCTGGGCGCGCGCACGAGCGGCCTGGCGCGGGTGCAGCCGGCGTGGCTGCCCTGGCTGGGGCTGGGTGTGGCGCTGCTGCTGGCCTATCTCGCCGCGCGCCAGTTGTGGACGTTCGTCACGCTGGCCGACGTGATCATCGATACGACCCGGCGCGAGGTGCGCCGCCAGAATCGGATGACCGGGCGTGTCGAGTGGCGCGTCCCCTTCGACGCGGTGGCCTATGTGCTGCTCTCGCAGACTCCGGCCCAGGCGCAGGGCCAGCCCGATCTCGACGCGAACATGAACGAAACCGTGCGCATCACGCAGGCTGTGTGGCTGCACGTTTACGACGGCCAGCGCTTCTGGCCACTGGTCGAGCTGGAGCAGGTCGAGGGGCGGAGCCGCGACTGGCGCGCGGTGCAGCACGCGCAGAAAACGCCCGGACGTCGCGGGCTGCGGCTGTTACAGTATGACACCCCGGCGCACCACGCCGCTAAAGTGCTGGCGAACACGATGGAAACTGACCTGTGGCTCGACGTGCGCTAGCGCCTTTGACTCTCCCGATCGCGTATGCTACCATTCCGGCTTGACGCGGCGGAGCGGCGAGAGGTTTCCGATGGGCTTTGATCCCTTTTCCAGTATTACCAACAGCCGGCACCCAACCCGAACGATATTACTGCTGATCATTTTGATGACGCTGCCCTGTTACTGCCTGGGCGCGGTCCTGCTGGCGGTTGCGCCCGATGATCAGCGGCCAGGCGTTCAGCGCACGCAGGCTACCCTGGGCGGGGTGACGGCGACGCCCTTCCAGACGATGACGCGCACCCCCTTCAACACGGCGACGCGCACGCCCACCGGCGAACCGCTGCAAGCCACGCCGATCCAGGGCAATTTCCCGACTTCGCCGCCGCTGCCGACGTTCGCGCCGCCGCCGACTATCGCCCCCCAGCCGACCGTCGCCATCCCAACTGCTGCGCCGACGCTGACACCGACTGTCATCTTTATTCCGACCGATACACCGACGCTGATTCCGACCAACACGCTCGCGCCCACCGATCCCCCGCCCGCGCCCACCGAAGCGCCGCCGACCGATCCACCGACGGCGATCGGGGAGCCGCTCAATTTCGAAACCCCCACCCAGGAAGGGTCATAGGTATGCCGCTGGATGTCAAAACGCTGCTGAAAAAACTGAGCGAGGTTCCCGCGCCCAGCGGGCATGAAGGCCCGGTGCGCGATCTGCTGCGCGCCGAGTGGGCGGGCCTGGTGGACGCTTTCGAGACGGATCGCCTGGGCAGCCTGATCGCGCTCAAGCGCGGCTCCGGCCCGGAACCCCGCCGCAAGATTATGGTGTGCGCCCACATGGACGAGATCGGGCTGATCGTGGCCGAGGTGCGCGATGGGTTCATCCTCACCGCGCCGCTGGGCGGCACCGATCCGCGTGTGCTGCTGATGCAGCCGGTGTTGGTGCACGGGCGGCGCGTGCTGGCGGGTGTGTTTGGGGCGGCCCCACCGCATATGGCGCGCGAGCGCGGGCAGTATCCCGGCTGGGACGATCTGTGGATCGACGTGGGTCTGCCGGCGGACGAAGTGGCGGAGCTGGTGCGCGTGGGCGATATCGTGACCTTCGACGTGTCCCCGGCGGAGCTGAAAGGCGATCGGCTGGTGGGTAAGTCGCTCGACAACCGCGCCTCGGTCGCCGCCGTAACGGTGTGCCTGGACGAGCTGACGCGCGTCACCCACGCCTGGGATGTGGTCGCCGTCGCGTCGGTTCAGGAAGAAGTCGGCAGCCTGGGGGCGCTCACCGCGGCCTACCAGGTCCAGCCCGACGTGGCGATCGCGGTAGACGTGACCTTTGGCGCGCAGAGCGGCGCAGGCGACGATGAGTCATTCGATCTGGGCGGCGGGCCGACACTCAGCGTCGGGCCGAATTTCCATCCCCGGCTGGTCAAACAGGCACGCGAGGCAGCCCGCGGCCTGGAGATGAAGCTCCAGATCGAGACGCTGCCGGGCGACAGTGGGACCGATGCCTGGGTGATTCAGGTCAGCCGCGAGGGCGTGCCCACGATCCTGTTTGGGATGCCGATTCGCAACATGCATACCCCGGTCGAAATCGTCGATGTGCGCGACGTAACGCGGGCGGGCCGGCTGATGGCGGCGCTGATTGCCCGGATGACGCCCGACTTTCTGGACACGATTGCCTGGCCGCTGCCGGACTCACAGACGGAGCCGAACTGATGACAACCCTGCTGCGCGAGCTGTGCGACGCGATTGGCGTCTCCGGCGACGAAGATGCCGTGCGCGACCTGATCCTGAACGCGATCCGCGATCACGTCACGGACATCCGCATCGACGCGATGGGCAATGTGCTGGCCGTGCGGCGCGGCACCGGCGCAGCCGATCTGCGTGTGATGGCGGCGGCCCATATGGACGAAGTCGGCCTGATGGTCAAGGGCTTCGACAGCGACGGCACGATCCGTTTTGCGGCGGTCGGCGGGCTTGACCCGCGCATTCTGCCGGGCACGCGCGTGCTGGTCGGCCCGGATCGCGTGCCGGGTGTGATCAACTGGGCGCCGATTCACCTCAACTCCTCGGAGAGAACGGTTGGCATCGAGCGGCTGCGGATCGATATCGGCGCGTCGAGCCGGGACAGCGCGCAGGATGCCGCCAGCCCTGGTGACCGGATCGCCTTCGACAGCCATCTGGTCGAGTTGGGGCCGACGGTGCGCGGCAAGGCGCTCGACGATCGTGCCGGGTGCGCCGCGCTGATCGCACTGGTGCAGGGCGAGCCGTTCCCGTTCGATCTGCATGTCGCCTTTACCGTGCAGGAAGAGGTTGGGCTGCGCGGCGCGCGGGTGGCCGCCCAGCGCATCCAGCCGGATATTGCTTTTGTGCTGGAGACGACCGCCTGCCACGATCTGCCCCAGGACCCCGACGAGCCGGATCAGACGACGATCACGCGGCTCGGCGCTGGCCCGGCGATCACGGTCATGGATCGCTCGATGATCAGCGATCAGCGGTTGGTGCGGCATCTGGTCGCGGTGGCCGAGGCGGAAAATATCCCGCACCAGTTCCGCTCGCCGCAGCATGCCGGCGGGACGGATGCGGGCACGATTCACCTGAGCAGCGGCGGGGTTCCGAGCGTCGTTGTCGCCAACCCGTGCCGCTATCTGCACAGCCCGCAGTCGATCATGAGTCTGTCTGACTTTGAGAATCAAATCCGGCTGCTGCGCGCCGCCTGGATGGCGCTCACCCCGGCCACCCTCGAAAGGTAGAAGAGCATCGTGGAAGAGCTGATTACGAAACTGGCCGACGCCTGGGGGCCTTCGGGCTTTGAGCACCACGTCCGCGACCTGATCCGCGCCGAAGTCGAGCCGCTGGCCGATGAATGGTGGGTCGATCCGCTGGGGAATCTGATCTGCCGCGTGGGGCAGGGCGAGCGGCGCATACTGACTGCCGCGCACATGGACGAGATCGGCCTGATCGTCAGCCATATCGACCGCCAGGGCTACGCGCGCTTCAGCAATATCGGCACGCTGTTTGCGGCGACCCTGCTCGGCGCGCGCGTGCGCTTCGAGAACGGCGTGATCGGCTCGGTCGGCGTGGAGCACCAGATCACCAAGCGGCGTGAGCTGCCCGATCTGCCCGGATTCTTTGTGGACGTGAGCGGCAGCGGCGGTGTGCAGGTCGGCGATCCGGGGGCCTTCGTGCAGCCGGTCGTGCGGCGCGGCCAGCGCCTGATCGGCAAGAGCCTGGACGACCGGGTTGGCTGCGCGATCCAGATCGAAGCCATGCGCCGCATCAAAGCGCAGGGCACACCCCACACGCTCTACTTTGCCTTCACCGTGCAGGAAGAAGTCGGCTCGCGCGGAGCACGCCCGGCGGCCTACAGCCTGGAGCCGGACCTGGGCATCGTGTTGGACCTCACCCCGACCGGCGACCAGCCGCAGGGCGACAAATCCCCGGTCCAGCTTGGCGGCGGCCCGGCGATCAAGACCAAAGATACCGGGCATATCGTCCCGGCGGCGGTGAAAAATTTGCTGATCGAGCGGGCCGAAGCCGCCGGTATCCCCTACCAGCTCGAAGTGCTGACGCATGGCAGCACCGACGCGCGCATGATCCAGATCGCGCGGGCGGGCGTGCCCACCGGGGCGATCTCGATCCCGGCGCGTTATATTCACACGCAGAGCGAAACCATCGATCTGGGGGATGTGCAGGCCGTGCTGGATTTGCTGGTCGCGGTGCTGACACAGCCGGTCGAGCTAAACGGCTGAGCCGCCGGAAGCAGGCATACCGCTATCCCAGGTGAGGGATTCCCGCATGCCGGGCTGCCGGGTGACGCCGGTTCAGGTGGAGCCGGGCGTTACTCGACCCACACCTCGACGTGCTCGCCGCTCTCGATATCCTCGACATCGGCGATCTTGCCGCTGACACCGCTCTTGATCGCGTCCATGATCTCGTCGTAATCAACATCCGCGTTGGTGGGCATAAAGCGCGCGCCCAGCTTGATCCCGACGTTCACCAGGCTCATCGGGATGTTGACGTTGACCTTGGTCTTGCCCGACTTGAGATCGGTGATGCGGACGCGCAGCAGGCGCGGATCATGGCTGGGCGGCGGCGGGGTCTTCGGACGGCTGGCACTGCCCAGCGCTTGCAGCAGGTTCGCGCCTTCCTCGGCGCTGACCTTGCCGTCCTGGATCATTTGAAGGATGCGCAGCCGTTCTTCTGATGTAGCCATAGCGTGCTCGTCATTTCCTTACGTATACGTTGTCTACAAATGTACGATAACTGCCCAATCCGCGCACGCTGGCCGCACGGATCCTAAGGGCGCGGCGCGTGCCAGATCATATGGGTCAGTGTGCGCTCGACCCGGAACTGGTGCTGGCGCAGGGCATCTCCGGCGGGCGTGTCGTCGGCGGGATGCTCGGTAATGAGCGTCTGCCACCCGCCGAGTTCGCGCACCACATGATTCAGCAGCGGCAGCTCCATCTCGCCCTGGCGTTCTGGCCGGACGAGCAGATCGAACTGCGTCGCGGCGCTGCCCAGCTTGGTTTGCAGGATCAGCGCGGCGTCGAGTGTGTTCTGCGGCCCGGTTATCACCTGAAAGCCCGTGTTCTGCCCGCTGAGCAGATAACGCAGCGGCCCGATGCGTGCCGGGCGCAGATTCGCGGCGCGGGTCGGGCGCAGCCAGCCCAGGCCGCCGCGCTCGTCAGGCCGGACGCGCCGCGCCAGGTCGAGCAGATCGGCGCTTTCGCGGCGGGCCAGCGCGCGGATGGTGGGCGGGTTGGGCAGCGGGACGGGCAGGTAGTGCTGCATCCCACGCCGCCAGCGGACAAAGGTCCGCTGCGTGGTGAAGCCCAGGTCCTCATAGAGCGCGATGGCGGGCGTGTTGTCGGCCTCGACCTGCAGGATCGCGGTCGTGCCCTGCCGCGTGATCTGATCGAGCGCGGCCAGCATCAACTGGCGGGCGATGCCGTGCCGCCGGTAGGCCGGATCGACCGCCACGTTGGCGATCACGTAGGTGCGGGCCTGCCCGGCGGGCGCGACACTGACATTTCCGACGATCCGCCCGCCCTCAAGCCAGACGAATCCCTGCGACAGGCCGGGCAGCAGATTCCCGGCGCGGGCCAGCACCCACAGCAGCGGCCCGGCCCGGCTGACCATCCGCATCTCTTGAATCGCGGCGTGCCCTGCGGCGTCCAGGGTGGGCGCGAAGCAGGTTTCGATCAGGGTCGCAACCTCACCCAGATCGCGCCGCAGGTCCATCGGGCGCAGGCCCGACGTGGGTTGTTTGGCTGAGACGAGGCTCGCCGCCATGCGTTACACTAGTCCTGCCCTTCGAGGGCCGCCAACAGGCGCTCGGCTTCCTCAATCGTGATCTTGTTTTCCTGCACCATCTTCAGGATCATCAAGCGTTCCTGCTCGCTGACCGGCTCCGTCGCCGGACGCCGCCGGCGCAGGTCGGGCGGGGCGGGGGGTGTGGGTGGCGTGCCCCAGCCGAAACCGAATTCGAAGCGCGGCATACTGCCCGATTCACGCTTGCGCTTGCCCTTCTTTTCCTGGCGCTCGATGCTGCGCCGCACGCGCTCGACGGCGCGTTGGGCCTGCTGCTGGGCGCGCTCGGCATAGTTCTCGATCTGGCCGGAGTAGCGCTCGGCGCTGGCCTGGATGCGCTCGTCCAGCCCTTCGAGCTGCTGGCTCAGCTTTTCTTCGAGCGTCGAGAGCCGCGCTTCCAGCTCTTCTTCGATCTGCGCTCCCAGGTCGAAGACGTAATCCTCTTCTTCGCTGACCAGCCGCAGCTCGTCACCGGCTTCGATATAGACTGTCGCGCTGCCCTCGCCGATGACGATATGCTGCTCGGTGCCGTCTTCACTCTCGCTGATGTCGGCGGGCACGTCCAGCTCGACCGCGACCTCAGCCGGCAGCACAAAGCGCACGTCGGCTTCGGGCTGAATCCGGCACAGCACATCGTTGCCCGCCCGGAAGCGGTATTCGCCGCCCGGCGCGAAATCCATGCTCAGCACCAGGTCCGAGCCAATCTGCTCGACCACGCAGCTTCCCTCGATATTGCGCAGGTAGAGATCGGCCCCTACCTTGTCGATCGACACGTTGCCCCGCACCTCGCGGATCGTCGCGTCGGCTCCGACCGCCCGGATCGTGACCGGGCCATCGGCCCACTTGATGCGTAGGTCGCCGCCAACTGCATCGATCTGCAGGCCTTGCAGGTTGCGCAGGGTCAGATCGCCGCCGACCGCGCCGATCTTGGTGATGCCGCCCAGATCGGTCAGTTTGGCGTCGCCGCCGACCTGCTGCACGATCACGTTGATGCTGCCGGGGACGGTCACCCGGCAGTCGCCGTCGCTGCGCACGAGATAGGGCTGCTCGTCGTCGATCTGCTCGACGCGGACGCCGTCGCCATCCACCACCAGATCCGCGCCGCTGCGCCCCTTGATGCGCAGGTCGCCGCCTACCGCCTGAATGATCACCGGAACGGTAATATTCTGGCGCTCAATCCGACTCATGTTGTGTGCTCCTTTTTATCCTCAGTTCCGGCCTGGCGCCAGTTTATCTGCGGTGTGCGTGCGGTGCGTCCCGCGCCGTGTCGTGACTGCGATTTCCATCGGGCAGGGCGGCTGCCCTGCTGTGCCCGGCTATTCGACAAAAATGTGAACGCGCTCGTTGTCTTCCAGGTCTTCGACCTCGACCAGCGTGCCGGTCAGGTCCCGATCGTGCAGCGCCTCGGTCAGGTCGTGGATCATGTTCGAATCCACTTCGTCGGTGAAGCGCGCGCCGAGCTTGAGGCCGAACTCCACCAGCCGCAGCGGGACATGCACCTTCACGCGGTGGCGGCCCGACGTCAGATCGCTGACCTGGATATGCAGCCAGCGCGCGCCGTTGCGCTCACGCGTTTCGGCGAGCGGGGCGTGCGGTGCGGGCGCTTCGGGGGGGCGTGGGGGTTCGGGCGGGACCGGGATTTCCTGCTCGGTCTCGTGCAGCTCGCCCAACATCTCGGTGGCGCGCGCAACATCGATCTTGCCCGCCGACAGCATCTCAAGAATCTCTGTTCGTGTAGACATGACTCTCTGCTCCTCAACCACGCGTCTGTGTGGTCGGTCAACAACCGATGCGATTCTTGCTTTCTCCGCTGGGGCGCAAGCCGCACGCCCCGGCAGACTGAATTGAAACCTCAGGCCAGGTCGCCGCGCAGCAGCTCGACCGCTTCTTCGGACGTGATGCGGCCCGCCGCCAGCTCGTCCAGCACCCGGCGCCGCTCCTCGGACGACATCTCGTCAGGTTCCGGGCCGCGATCGACCTCGTAGCCCATCGCCTCGATGATTTCGTTCAGGCGGCTGCGGACCGTCGGATAGGAGATGCCCAATTCTTTCTCGACGCGCGTGATCTTGCCCTCGCAGCGCAGGAAGACTTCGACAAACTCCAGTTGTTCGGGTGACAACATCGCCAGCCGCCCTGCCGAAAAACGCCCTTCGATGGTCACATCACAGTTCGGGCAGTAGAGCCGGGTAATGATCATGCCCTCGCCGCATACCGGGCAGTGACCTGGAACCGGAAAGACATTGTACATTCGGATCGTCCTCACAATGCCGCATTGTTGCGAAACGCTCAGCGCACTTATTTAGATGCTAACAAAAAATATTGAAGAGGTCAACAACTTTTCTGAAAAAGTTTAATATGCCGATTGAGTTTTATCAGTTTCTTGAGAATTCCGGCCAGCGCGACCGGCTGCCGGAATCCTGCGTCGTGCCCGGTTAAATTTCAGACACTGGACACCATCCCGTGTCTCGTACTATGATGTTAGATAGGACACGTATAAGTTGTAGGCGTGTCTCTGTCCCATAAGAAGCGGGGGATGTTGTCCAGGGGCAGTTTGCGCCGCTCGTATCTGGTAGGAGGACCTATGGTTGATCTGTGGTTATGGTTAGAAGTCCAGCGTCACACGCATCGTGGGTGCTGGCTGGCACAGGGATTGGTGGAGTACGCCTTCCTGATCCTCTTTGTGGGGGTCGTGCTGATCGCACTGTTGGTGATCCTGGGACCAGGTATCGCTGAGGTCTTCGAGAATATCGTCGAAAGTCTGTAGGATGGGCAAGGTACGGGCGATGCAGAGCCTCATGTTCTGCTCTGGACTGTAAAGCATCAAACGCGCTATTATCCCGCGCTGTTCTTCATTCTGGTGTCATCAAGACCTCGCTCCGGCGGGGTCTTATCATGTCTGCTGCCGGGCCGCACGCATTAAAATACCGGGTGCAGCAGGAGCCGCACCCGGTCGAGAAGCTGTATGGTTGGTGACGCGTCGCTTACTCTGCTTCCGCGTCCGTGCCGTTCTCGCTCTGCGGGACCGGAGTCGGGCTGCTGGCGGTCGAGCCGGTGCTCACATCCACGCCGGACTGCGCGATCAGTGACTCCATGTCAAACAGGAACGGGCTGTTTGAGGGGATGACCAGCAGCCGGACGTTGTCGCCCAGCTCCTCAATGTAGCGCCACTGGAGCAGCATCGGGTTCTGCGAAAGCTGCGCGTTAATCAGCTCCATTGCGGCGGCTTCACCTTCGGCGCGGATACGTGAAGCATCCGCCTCACCACGCGCCAGGGCGCGGGCCTGCTCGGCTTCCTGTTCACGCTGCTGGACGCGGAACTGCGCTTCCTGGGCCTGCTGCTGTGCGACCTGCTTCTGCTCGATCGAGGCCACGTATTCCGGCGAGAAGGCGATATTGCGGATCAGCACGTTGCTGACTTCAAGCCCTTCCGGCTCCATCAGCTCGCGAATCCCGTTCTCAACTGCCCCCTCCAGCTCCTCATGCTCCGCGCCATAAATCTGCTCGACGCGGAACTGGGTCAGGGCAGCGCGGACCTGGTTACGCAGCGCCGGGCGGACCAGGCCATCTTCGTAACGCTCCTGCCAGCGCTCGCGCACCCGGTTAGCGTTCGCCGGGTTGATGCGATAGATGACGGTTACGTCGATGCGCACCTGCTGGCCGTCCTGGGTGAGCGCGACGACGGGATCGTCAACCCGTGCACTGGTGTCGCCGACGCCGCCCATCGTATATTCCTGCTGCGCCGTCGAATAGATCGTGACTTCCTGGATGCCCGGAATAATCACATGGATGCCGGGGCCAAGCGGCGTTTCAGCCAGGTCACCGCTGAGCACGTTGAAGACGACGCCGACTTCGCTGGGCTGGATTTCGACCAGTCCTGCGCTCAGGATGAAGAAGACGACCGCGATAATGACGCCGACTGCCGTCAGCAGTGCGCCGCTGCGTGCTGGCTGGTTGCGCCCGATGGCCTGGACGATCATAAACACGCCGAACCCGGCAATCGCCAGGCCGGCCAGCGCCAGAACGCTCAAAATAAGGTTAATCATTCGGATACCCTCTCCTCTTTTGGGCCAGATTGTCCAAACGCATATGGCTATGCGTTGCGGTTCAAGACGAGCATTGGGGAGATACACCTACGATTATAGCAGGTCAGGATGGGGCGAAACTGATATTTGGCTGACACTGGGCCCACTTGCGGCAAACTTCTTGACAGCCGCACCGTTTCGCTTTAACGTCTGCTAGTATCTTACCGAATCGGGCTGCTCACGCTATAAGAATTACGCATAAACCTTGAATCCAGTTGTGATCGAACTCGGCCCCGTCACACTGCGGGAATATAACGCCTGGCTGATCGCCGGTGTGCTGCTGGCGCTGATCATCATCGCCTGGCACGCGGCCCGTGTCGGGCCACAGGCCGTCACGCGCTGGCTGGATGCCGGGATCGCGGCAGTGGTGGGCGGCGTGATCGGCGGGCGGCTGCTATATGCCGCGCTGGAATGGGACACGTTCGAGCAGCCCGGCGAGATCGCGCGGTTGTCGTTGGGCGGGATGGACTGGCACGGTGCGCTGCTTGGTGGGCTGCTGGCTGCGCTGGCGGTCACGCGCGGGCGGGGTGTGCCGTTCCGGCCCTGGACCGACGCGGCGGCGCTGGCCTGGCCGGTCGGCGTGAGCGCGGCGTGGCTGGCGTGCCGGCGGGCGGGCTGCGGCTATGGCTACGAAGTGCGGACTCTGGCCGACTGGCCCGGCTGGCTGGTCGAAGAGCTGCCGGATGTCTACGGGCTGATCGCGCCGCGCCTGGACGTGCAGCTTGGCGGCGCGCTGTGGGGGCTGGTGCTGCTTGTGCTGGCGGCGGTGCTCACCTGGCGCGGCTGGCTGCCTGGCCTGCGCCTGTGGCTGATCCTGGCGCTGAGTGGGCTGGGCTTCTCGCTGTTGGGCTTTTTCCGCGCCGATCCGGCCCAGATCATCGCCGGGCGGCGCGTCGATCAACTGCTGGATTTGCTGGTGCTGCTGTTGAGCACGCTGGCCGGGGGCGCAATCTGGCTGGCGCAGCGCCGCAGAACAGACCGTGCGTATACGCAGAAAGGCGAGACTGCCGATGAATCTGAAGCTGGGCCTGGCCCAGATCGCGCCGAAACTGGGCGATCTGCGAGCTAATGTCGAAAAGCACCTGGGCCTGATCGAGCAGGCGGCGGCGCAGGGCGTCGAGCTGCTGCTCTTCCCGGAATTGTCGCTGACCGGCTATAACCTGCAAGACCTGGTCTACGAGGTGGCGGCCCACGCCTCACCCGACGATCCGACCTTCGCGCCGCTGCTTGACGCCAGCCGCGCGCACGGGATGGATATCACGGTTGGGTTTGTGGAAGAGGATGCGCGCCATCGTTTTTTCATCGCGCAGGCCTATCTCAGTCGGGGCGAAATCGTCCACGTGCACCACAAGGTCTATCTGCCGACCTATACCCTGTTTGACGAGGGGCGCTACTTCGCCTGGGGCGACACGGTGCGCGCCTTCGAGACGCGCTTCGGGCGGGTGGGGATGCTGATCTGCGAGGACTTCTGGCACGCCTCGCCGCCCTACCTGCTGTGGCTCGACGGGGCGGAGCTGCTGCTGCTGACCAGCGCCAGCCCCGGACGCGGCCTCGATGCTGGCGACCGGCTGGACAGTGCGCGCTGGGTCGAGCTGGTCAACCGCGCCTACGCCAGCCTGTTCACCGATTTCGTGGTGCACTGCAACCGGGTCGGCTTCGAGGGCGGGCTGAACTTCTGGGGCGGGAGCACGATCACCGATCCGAACGGCGAGTGTCTGGCGCAGGGGCCGTACTTCGAAGAGGCGCTGGTGGTACAGACTATCGACCTGAACCAGCTTCACCGCACGCGCAGCCGACTGCCCCTGCTGCGCGACGAGCGTACCGGCCTGTTGGGGCGTGAGCTGGCGCGTATTCTGAGCGAACATCCCGATGGCAGCCGCTAACGATCCGGTCGTGCTGCCGGAGTCGGTGCGGCAGATCGTCGGGCGGCTGGCGGAACTGCCCGCCGTGAGCGCGATTGCCCTGGCCGGATCGCAGACCGGCGGGGTAGCCGATCCGCTCTCCGATTTCGACGTATACATCTACCACGACGGCCCGGTCCCGATCGCGCCACGCCGGGCGCTCGCCCGCGACTTTGCCGACGACACCGCCGCGATTGAGATCGACAACCGCTTCTGGGGGCCGGGCGACGAGTGGATCGACCGGGAGTCGGGCCACAAAATCGACCTGATCTACTTCCCCGCCGACTGGATGGAAGATCAGGTGCGGTGCGTGCTGATCCGGCACGAGGCGTCGGTCGGCTATTCGACCTGTTTCTGGGCCACCGTGCGGCGCTCGCAGCCGTTATTCGACCGCGAGGGGTGGCTCGCGCGGCTGCAAGCGCTGGCCGATCAGCCCTACCCGGAAGCGCTGCGGCACGCGATCCTGGCGATGAACTATCCGATCCTGCGCGCCAACCACGCCGCCTATACTCACCAGATCGAGTGGGCCATCGCCCGGCGCGATCGCGTGAGCCTCAACCACCGCATCGCGGGACTGCTCGCCAGCTACTTCGATATCCTGTTCGCCGTCAACCGCGTGCCGCATCCCGGCGAGAAGCGGCTGATCCAGCAGGTGCAACAATTGTGCCCCGCGCTGCCCGACCGGCTGCCCGAACAGGTCGAGGCGGTGCTGGTCAGCGTTGCGTCGCCCTGGGACGCCCCGGCCAGCCTCGCGGCGATTCACGCGCTGCTCGACAGTCTGGATGCGTTTCTGGCGGCTGAAGGGCTGGGCGGTGCGACCGTCTAGAGCGTGTAATCCACTTTGGAGTGCTGAACAAGGCAAACAACACTGCCCCCATCCTAAATCCTTCCCCCAAAATGAGGGAAGGACTTGAAAAACGCCACCGTGCTCCCCTGCCCTCCGTGAAGCGTGGGGGAAGGGGCCGGGGGATGGGGGGTAAAAGGGTATACCAGCCGCTAACCGGTGTGCGCTTCTTCCGGGGGCGGGGCGGGCCTGCACAGCGCACGAATCGTGTCGAGATGGCGCTCGGCTTCCAGAATCCCGGCCTGGCGCGGCCCGTCGATGTCCTTGAAATCGAGCGTGCTGTAGCCCTCGATCGACGGGCACAGCAGCACGTCCGGCGTGTGAGCTTGCAGACGCGCCTGGTGCAGGTGCCACGTCATGACGCGCGTCGAGCGCCAGAGCGAGGCGATCATGCTCGGCGGCTTGTCGTCGTTGGCCGCCAATATCCCGAACGGAAGCTGTAAGCCCATGATCGCGCTGATCGGGTCGGACCAGGGATTTTGCTGGTCGAGCGCCGGGTAGACGTCCACTGCGATCACGCGCTCCGCCCCGCGCTCGAAGGCCAGGTGCGTGCACAGGCTGTCGATCACGCCGCCGTCGGCAAGCTGCATCCCGTCCCACTCGATGGGCGGGAACACCGCCGGGACCGCGCTGGTCGCCAGCAGGGCCGGGATCAGCGGCCCGTGATCGAGATGCACCTCGCGCCCCTCGACCATATCGACCGCCGTCACCACCAGCGGGGTATGCAGATCGTCGAAGGTGACGCCCTCTAGCTCGCTCGCCAGCCAGTCGTGGATCGTGCGCTGGCGCGCGCGGGCGCTGAACGGGTTGAGTCCGAACAGGTTGTTGCCTTGCAGGTGCCCCAGCCGCTCGCTCATGCTCTGCGCATCCAGGCCGAGCGCCAGCATTGCGCCGATGATGCCGCCCATGCTGGTCCCGATGATCAGATCGATGGGGACCTGCTCGCGCAGCAGGACTTCGATCACGCCGATATGTGCGATTCCCCGGCTGCCCCCCCCGCCTAGCACGAGTGCAACCTTTGGACGCATTACTTCCTCTCCTGTGCTGCGGACTCCGGCTCGATCAGCAGCCGGCGCAGCACCTTGCCGACGAATGATTTGGGCAGCTCGTGGCGGAACTCGATCTCCCAGGGGACCTCATATTCTTCGAGGCGGTGGCGGCAGAGCGCGAGCAGCTCGTCGATGGAGAGGTTGGTATCGGGGCGCGGCACGACAAACGCCTTGACGCGCTGGCTGTTTCCATTGGCGCTGGGCACGCCCACAACGGCGGCTTCCAGCACTTTGCTGTTTTCGTAGAGCACCTCTTCCACGTCGCGCGGATACACGCTGTAATCCCCCGCCAGGATCGTGTCCCGCTTACGCCCGATGATCTGAAAATAACCATCCGTATCCATAATAGCCACATCGCCGGTATACAGCCAACCTCCGGCCAGGGACGACTCGAACTCGTCGGCGTGGGTGCCCCAATAGCCCGGCATGACCTGTGGCCCACGCACCGCCAGCTCCCCGATCTCGCCCGGCGGCAGGTCCGCCCCGGTTGCCAGATCGACGATCTTGGCATCGGTGTTGGGCAGGGGGATGCCAATCGAGCCGACCTTACGCATCCCGTAGAGCGGGTTGGCGTGGGTCACGGGCGAGGCTTCGCTGAGGCCATAGCCTTCGACCAGCCGCCCGCGCGTCAGCTTCTCGAACTCTTCCTGCACCTCGACCGGCAGCGGGGCCGCGCCGCTGATGCAGGCTTTGATCGAGGACAGGCCGTAGGCGCGCAGGCCGGGCACGTGGTTGATCGCGGTGTACATCGACGGCACGCCGGGGAAGATCGTCGGGCGGTACTTCTTGATGTGCTTGAGCACCTGGTCCAGCTCGAAGACGGGCAGCAGGATCATGGTCGCGCCCAGCGCGATCGGGACGTTCATCGCGCCGGTCATGCCATAGCTGTGCAGCAGCGGCAGCACGCTGAGGAAAGTCTCGCGGCCATAGTTGAGATCGGGAATCCAGTGGCGAACCTGGAGCGCGTTGGCGACCAGGTTGGCGTGGCTCAGGCGCACGCCGCGCGGCTGATCGAGTGTGCCGCTGGTGTAGACCACCGCCGCCAGGCTGGAATGTGTCACTTCGACGTCCAGCTCGTCGGTGGGCTGGCCGCGCATCAGGTCGGCCATCAGCAGGCCGGGCCGCGTCTCCCCGGCGTGTCCCTGGCTGGTTTCGGCGGCGAGGCCCCAGCGCTCGGTAAGCTGCTTGTAGATACTGCGCGAGACGGCCTGGCGCAGATCGGCCAGCACCACCGCCTGCACGCCGGTCTGCTCCCGGATGGCGTGCGCCAGCCCGTCGAATGCGCGCAGCGTGACGACGATCTTGCTGTCCGTCTCCTGAATCTGGCGGATGATCCCGGCGGCGTTGGCGTCGGGGTTGGGCAGCACGACCACGCCGCCCAGCTTGAGCACGGCGTAATACGCGATCACCATCTGCGGCACGTTGGGCAGCACCAGCAGCACCCGGTCGCCGGGCTGCACGCCCAGATCGCGCAGCGCGTGGGCAAACTGGTTGGCCTGCGCGTTCAGCTCCCGATAGCTGGTTCGCGCGCCATAGAAGATGATCGCGGCCCGTTTGGGCACCCACTCGGCGGCGCTTTCGAGAAATTTGTGAAGCGGCTGGCGTGGGATCGGGATGGTGTAGGGCGTGTCCTGGCTGTAGTTGAGCAGCCAGGGGCGGCGCTCGATCAGTGTGGTGCGGCGGCTGTGATCGCGCCAGGTCAGGCGGCTGTCGCCGGTGATGAAGCGCCCGATCGCGCGATTCACGGCCTGGTGGCGCTCGATCTGGACCTTGTGCTTGGCCGAGCCAACGTCGTAAATCTCGGCGTTGGGGACCATCTTGCCCACGTCCTCAAAAACGCTGCGCGGGAAGTAATTGTCCTGCTCGCCGGTGATGATCAGCGTTGGCGTGGTCAGGTTGCGCAGCAGATTCCAGCCGCGCCACTTACGCATATTGTTGAGCATCATCCGGCGCATGACGTGAATATCGGCGTTCCAGCGCGGGCGATAATCCCACACCGCGCGGTAGAAGGCCGAGGGAATGCGGTAGGCCCACGCGACCGAAGTCGGCAGCGGATATTCGCCCGCCGTCGCGATCAACACCAGCTTCTCGACGCGCTCCGGTCGGGCGTTGGCATATTCGACACAGATCGAGCCGCCGAACGAGTGCCCGACCAGGATGAAATGGTCGGGCAGCTCCAGCTTGTCCACGATCGCATCGAGATCGGCCAGCAGCTCGTTCATGGTGTAATCGGAATAGGGCGCGTCGCTCTGGCCATGCCCGCGCAGGTCCGGCACGACGACGCGATACTCGCGCGCGAAATGGTTGGCCTGATACTCCCACGTTTCGGCGCAGCCCGCGTAGCCGTGCACGAACACGATGGTCTGATGGACCTCTTCGGGCCACAGATCGACCACGCTGAGCGCCGCGCCGGGATAGCCGGGGATGGGAACCGGGACGCGGTAGAGGTTGAAGTCAAGCCGGATAGCCCGCTCTTTGAGGCCGCGCAGTTTTCGTTTCATGATGCTGCCCTCTTCCGTGTCGGGTGCCAGGGGGCGAGTGCTTCAAACCGAGCAGCGCCTTGCTTTCATTGTACCAGCAGCATCCGTTGGGGCCACCCATATAACGAGGGGAAGCAGGAATCAAAAGCGGGCAGCCGGTGTGATGACTGCCCGCGTGATGAGTCGAGCCTGACTTAACGCCCGGTCGAGGCGTTGGCGACGGGATAGCGTTTTTCGGCGCGGCGTTCCTTGCTATAGTAGCGCCGGCGCAGCACCTTTTCCGTCTCGACTGCGAAGAAGACCGACGAGGCCAACCCCCACGAGATCGCCAGCTCGGTCGCGTCCAGCGCGGTCGTCTTCAGGATATCCTGCGCGAACGGCACGTAGATCGAAACCATTTGCAGCACAGCCGTCAGCAGGACCGCGCCCCACAGCATCTTGCTGCGGCCCAGCGGCGCGCGGAAGAACGACGTATCGCCGGAGTGAATCGCCGAGACGTGGAAGACCTGCGACAGCGCCAGGATGTTGAACGCCATCGTGCGGGCGACCAGCAGCGCATCTTCGCCGGGATTCATCAGCTCGCCGCCGTAGCGGTTGAGCGCCCACACATAGCCCAACAGCGTCATCGTGCCGAGCCACATGCCGACCCAGATCACGTGCGGGCCGACGCCGTGCGCGAAGATACTTTCCTTCGGCGGGCGCGGCTTGCGCTTCATCACGTCCTGCTCACCCGGCTCGAAGCCGAGCGCGACCGCGGGCAGGCCGTCCGTCACCAGGTTGATCCAGAGAATCTGGATCGCCAGCAGCGGCACACGCAGCCCCAGCAGCAGGCCCATGAACATCGTCACGATCTCGCCCGCGTTGGTGCTTAACAGGTAGCGAATGAACTTGCGGATGTTGTCGTAGATCGTGCGGCCTTCTTCCACCGCCGCGACGATGCTGGCGAAGTTGTCATCGGTCAGCACCATATCGGCGGCGCCCTGGCTCACGTCAGTGCCGGTGATGCCCATCGCCACGCCGATATTGGCCTGCTTGAGCGCGGGCGCGTCGTTCACGCCGTCGCCGGTCATGGCGACGATCGCGCCGTTGGCCTGGAGCGCGTTGACCACGCGCAGCTTATGCTCCGGCGAGACGCGCGCATACACCGAGGTGTACTTAACCATCTCGCGCAGCTGCTCATCGTTCAGAAGGTCCAGATCGGTGCCGGTCAGGGCGCGATCACTCTCTTGCATGATGCCAAGCTGCCTGGCGATGGCGACCGCCGTCAGCTTGTGGTCGCCGGTGATCATGACGGTGCGGATACCGGCGTCGTGCGCCACCGCGATCGCTTCCTGGGCCTCGGTGCGCGGCGGGTCCACGATCCCGACCAGGCCCAGCAGCGTCAGATCGCGCTCGACCGTCTCCGGCGTGATGTCGTCCGGCACGGCGTCCAGCGGGCGATAGCCCACGCCGATCACGCGCAGCCCCTCGGCGGCCATTTTCTCGATCTGCTCGCGCCACACCTGCTGGCGCTCCGTCGTAAGCGGTGACGGACCGGCGGGCATCTGCTCGTGCGTGGCCCAGGCGAGAAGCTGGTCGGGCGCGCCTTTGGTAAACGAGACATAGGGGCCGCCCGGAAAATAGCCGGTTGGCAGATTGCCGTTCGGGTGATGGATCGTGGTCATGGCCTTGCGCTCGGAACTGAACGGCAGCTCGCCCACGCGCGGCATATCGACTTCGAGAGCGGCACGCGTCCAGCCGCCCTTGCGCGCAACCGCCAGCAGCGCGCCCTCGGTCGTGTCGCCGACTACCTGCCAGGGCATATCCGCGCGCTCCTGCTGGAGATAGGCGTCGGTGTTGAGCGCCACCACCTTGAGCATCCGCGCCAGAACCTCGTCGTTGGCCGGCTCGACCGGGTGGCGATCTTTACCTTCGTAGAATTTGCCGACCGGCTGGTAGCCTGCACCGCTGACGCTAATCATGTCGCGGCCTGGCAGCGCGATCGTGGTCGCGGTCATCTCATTGCGGGTCAGCGTGCCGGTCTTGTCGGAGCAGATCACCGACACCGAGCCGAGTGTCTCGACGGCAGGCAGCTTGCGGATCAGCGCGCGCCGCTTGATCATGCGCCGTGCGCCGAGCGCCAGTGAGATCGTGATCACGGCGGGCAGCCCTTCGGGGATGGCGGCCACCGCCAGGCTGATCGCGGTCAGCAGCATCTCACGGGCGTCTTCACCACGCGCCACGCCGACGATGAAGACCAGCACACACACGGCCAGCGCCGCCCCGGCCAGCCAGATGCCCATACGCGAAAGACGATCCTGAAGCGGCGTGCGCCCCTTCTCGACGCCTTGCAGCAGCGCCGCGATCGTGCCAAGCTGCGTTTTGATGCCGGTCGCCGTTACGGCCATGACCGCGCGGCCATAGGTGACCGCCGTGCCCATATACGCGATGTTATGCCGGTCGGCCAGGGCGGGCGGCGGGCTGCCGTCGATCATCTCGGCGGTTGTCTTTTGCACGGCGACCGACTCGCCGGTGAGCGCCGACTCGTCGATTTGCAGATTGATCGTCTCGATCAGCCGCCCGTCCGCCGGGACGCGGTCGCCGGCTTCCAGCAGCACGATATCGCCCGGCACCAGATCGAGCGCGCTGATGTCATGGACCTGCCCATCACGCCGCACGCGCACATGCGGAGTCTGCATGGCGCTCAGGGCGGCGAGGGCCTGCTCGGCCTGATATTCCTGGAAGAAGCCCAGCGCGGCATTGAGCACCACGATTGCCAGAATCACAATCGCGTCTTTCGTGTCGCCGATAAAGACGGAGATAATCGCCGCGATGATCAGCACGATCACCATAATGCTGGTGAACTGGCCGATCAGCAGCTCCAGAATCGTCGTGCTTTCAGCCGCCGGAAGCTCGTTCTTGCCGTGTGTAACCAGCCGTCGATCGGCCTCAGGCTGTTCGAGGCCGTTCGCCAGATTCGTATTCAGGCGGTCTAACGTCTCCGGACCAGAGAGCGTATACCACTTCTCTTCGGCCTTGCTTACCATATGGCGAGATGTTCCTTTCCCCTGGGGGATTGCATTTCAGTTGAGGATTGATTGTGGCAATCTGTACACCGATTAATGACTTCATTGAATCTAAGGGCAGATTGCATTTCTGTCCCCCCTAATTTTTAGGGGGAATTTCTGTATTATTCATGTAAAGACATCCAGTTAGCGCTCAGGACCCGTATCTAAACAGGCGAAACACAGGCAGGGGCGTATCCGGCGATACGCCCCTGCGGAAATGAGCCGGATGCCTATGCTGCCTACAGCACGCGGGTCACGCTCAGCGGCTGGGTGCGCGCGGTGTTGGCCGCCTCGATTGCCTGGGCCGATCCCACCACGACCACAACCCCGGCCTCGTTCAGCCGTTCCAGCGCCGCGCCAAACTGCCGGAAGTCCTCGACGGTGGTCGAAAGCACTTCGTCGCGTAGCTGCTGGCGGCTCGCGTCTGTGTCGCCGGCCAGATAGCGCTGCATCGAGGTGAAGCCCTTCGCGTCGGGAAGCTGGTAGGCGTCCAGCCTGCCGATCGTGCCGATGATGCTCTTGACCAGCTCGTCCTGGTTGAGATCGAGCCGTTTGAGGAACTGCGCGGTCTGGTCATACGTTTCGAGCGTGGCGGCCAGGTTCGGATCGCGGTACGAGACGAAGCCGAACGTGCCGGAGCGGTGATCGAAGGCCGAGAAGCCGCCATAGGCCCCGCCCTGCACGCGGACGCGCTCCCACAGCCACGTTGTCTGCAAATAGCCGTTGATCACCAGCGCCGAGCCGTCCAGCTCGTAGCCGAGCCGGTAGAGGTTGGCCCCCTTGCCGACGTAATTCACCTGGGCCGGGATGGTCAGCCCTTCGTGCTCCGGGCGCAGGTCCGGCTGCCAGGGTTCGAGCGCGGGCGCGGCAGCGGGCAGATCGGCCAGGAAGCCGGTCAGCTCCGGCTGGAAGGCGCTCCAGTTGGCCGCGTCGAGGGTAACGTTGGCGAGCATCGTGCGGCGATTGACCAGACGCTGCCGGATCGCTTCCAGGCGCTCCAGCACGGCGGGCCAATTCTGCTCGATCTCTTCCGCCAGTTGGCGCAGGAAGAACAGGTAGCTCACCCCGCCCATCTGCTCGGCGGCCCAGTCGGACTCGCTGAAATGCGCGCGCAGCCGGGTTAGCGCCACGATATGCCCGCCGGGCACGAGTCCTGCCTCGCGGCTGGCTTTTTCTTCCAGCACGATCTGGCGGAAGCGCTCGCGGTTGTCGAGGCGGGCCGTCAGCAGCACATCGCGCAGGATGTCGAGCAGGTCCCCGGCGTGATCGGTCGTGGCCTTGCCGCGCAGCACCAGCCAGGCCGTGCTGCGCCCGGACTCGCGCACGGTCGAGGTGAAGCTGGTCGGATCGATGCCCCCCGTCTTGCGCCCGATACGCTGCGCCAGTTTGACGTAATCCTCGGCGGCGGTGCCCATTTCGAGCAGCGCGCGGCCAAACAGCGTGACATAGGGCAGGTATTCCTGGGGCAGCGCGTGCAGGTTGAAGCCCAGGTCGAGATAGACGATCCCGTTGGTGAACAGGTCGTGATACAGAATCTCGCCGCCGTTCGAGACGGTGCGCTCCAGCGGGATCAGCTTGTTCTCGCGGGCGAGATCGTCCAGGCCCAGGCTGGGGATCGCCGCCAGCGCTTCGGGCGAGTCGGGCGTTTCCTGCTGGCGCTTGAGCGCCTGGGTTTCTGCTGCCACGCGTGCCAGATCGTCGGCGCTCATACCGGCGCGGATACGCTCCAGACGCTCGCGCTCGGCGGCTTCCTGGCGCTCGGCCAGCGCCGGATCGGGCTGCATGATCACCGTTGTACGGTGCGGGTTATCCAGGAAGTAGCGCCGGATCAGCCCCTCGAAGAAGCGCGAATCGTCCTGCACGTGCTGCTTGACAGTGTTGAGCGGCGCTTCGAAGGCGAGCGGGGCCAGCGGGTCGCTGCCATACAGCCACGTGCTCAGCGCGTTGATCATCAGCAGCAGGCCGCGTGGATAGCTGCCGGTGTTGTTCTCGCGCAGTGTAAACTCAATGGTGTTCAGCGCCGCTTCGATCATGTCCGGGTCGATGCCGTCCTCGGCCAGCGCGTCCAGCGTATCGAGCACCAGCGCTTCGACCGCGTCGGCGTCTTCCATCTCGACACCCTTCAGCCCGGTCGAGAAATAGACCTGGCGCAGCTCGGCTTCCAGCCCGATTCCGGCCAGGTCCTCGCCCAGCCCAGACTCGATCAACGCCTGGCGCAGCGGCGAGGCGGGGGTTTCGATCAGGATATGGCTCAGAATCTCCAGCGCCAGCGTGGTTTCGGTGTCGGTGATGTCGTTGAGCACCCAGTTAACCGTGACCTGTCCCTGCGTGGCGTCCTCGTCGCTGGCCGCAAACGGGATCGCCTCGCGGCGCGGCTGGTCGAAGCGCGGCTGCAAGGGGATATGCCCGTTGTGCGAGAGCGGCTCGAAGTCCTTCAGGTATTCGTTGACGAGACGGAGCCGCTCGTCCACGTCGTCATCGCCATAGAAGAAGATGCGCGCGTTCGACGGGTGATAGTAGGTGTCGTGGAAGGCTTTGAACTGCGCGTAGGTCAGGTTGGGAATCTCGGTCGGGTCGCCGCCGGAGTCGTTACCGTAGATGTTATCCGGGAACAACGACTGCTTAACCTTGCGGTAGAGCAGGTTGTCGGGATCGGAATAGGCCCCCTTCATCTCATTGAAGACGACGCCCTTAAAGCTCAGCGGCGCGGCGGGATCGTCCAGCTCGTAGTGCCAGCCTTCCTGGCGCAGCACGTCGGGCGTGATGCGCGGGTAGAAAACCGCGTCGAGGTAGACATCGATCAGGTTGTAGAAGTCCTGCAAGTTCTGGCTGGCGACGGGATAGGCCGTCTTATCGGCGAAGGTCATCGCGTTGAGGAACGTTTGCAGCGATCCCTTGAGCAGCTCGACAAACGGCTCCTTGACCGGGTATTTGCGCGAGCCGCACAACACCGAGTGCTCCATGATGTGCGCGATCCCGGTCGAGTCTTCGGGCGGTGTGAAGAAGGTGATGCCGAAGACCTTGTTCTCGTCGTCGTTCTCAATCGACAGCAGCTCGGCCCCGGTCTTGACGTGCCGGAATAACTGCGCGCGGCTGTTCAGTTCGGGGATGTCCCGTTCCTGGATCAGCTCGAATCCGTGTTTGGTCATCCAGTAATCTCCTGTACGTGTCACAGCAGGTCAAACGAAGGCATTCAAGGTGTTTTACGCGGAATGTGGGCCGGATGTGCTGTGCCGGATCAGCCGGAACTGCGTCAGCGCCTCTGGCTCGTCGGCGTCACAGCTCACGCGCTGGGGCGGCAGCGGCTCCTCAACCAGCGCCAGATCGTGCACCGCGCCGGTCGCCATCTCCTCGAAGCGAATCGTCCACGCATCCGGGGCCGGGCGGGACGTCTCGATCAGCCGGAAGGCTTCGAGCGCGGCCTGGCCCGTCGCACGCCGCAGATAATATTCCGCCGCCTGCGCGGGCTTATTGTAACACGCGCGCCCGCGATACTGCTCGATCACCAGCCGCCCCTGCTGCCCCGCCGCGACCAGGCCGGGCACGTCATCCGGCGCGCCGCGTCCATAACCGATGCCGTAGGGGAAGCTGATCAGGTTGGCGGCGAAGCGGTGCCCGCCGACGTGCGAGGTCTGCCACACCGCCGCCCCGACCTGGGCCGCCAGGGTGCGATAGACTGGCAGCCCATAGAGCGCGCAGCAGCGGTCGCGCTTGCCGTGCGTGCACACCAGCCACAGCGGATCGCCGCGCCGGTGCGCCGTATAGGCCGGATCGCGCCGGACGATGGCGGGCAGATCGAGCACCAGCAGGTCCGCGTAGGACGCCAGCCGGAATTCGTACAGCGCCGGGTCGCGCTCCGAGGTGAGCGCCACGAAGAACGCGATCCCCTCTGGCGCGCGGCGCGGACTCTGGCGGATGACCTGCACGCGCGCTTGTGGGATCGCGCTCACCTGGGCGGCGAGGCGCTCCTTGATGGCGGGCGGCAGGGTGCTGCTTTCGAAGGCTTTGCGCTCCCAGACTGCATCATATTCCAGCAGGAACCAGACTTCGGCCTGTGTCGCCGTGCCGAACAGCGGCTCGCCCGACGCGCGCGACAGCGTGGAGCAGAAGGTTTCGAAGGGTGCACCCGTCATGATGGCAGCAGCTCAATGTCCGGCTCGTCGGCGGTGCGCTGGCCCAAAAAACGTTTGATCGAGCCGGTGCGCGAGAAGCGGCGCATATAGCCCAGGTTCTCCGGGACGAAGGGGCGCGGCGTCATCTGGAAATGCTCGGTCAGGGCGTTGTGCGGGACGGCGTTATCCACCTTGAGCAGGTCGAGCAGGCTGGCCGTCACCGGGGGATTGGGCAGCGCCAGCGCCATCAATTTCACGACCGGGCGCAGCAGCGGCACCGGCACGTGAACCAGCGCGCGGCGTGCGCCCAGCGCGGCCAGCACGCGCCGGACGATCTGCTCGTAGGTCAGCACGTCCGGCCCGCCCAGGCCTAATTCCTGCCCGATGGTGCGCTCGTCGTCCAGGCTGCGCGCGATCACCTCGACCACGTCGCCCACATACACCGGCTGGAAGCGCGCCTGCCCATCGCCCACCACCGGAAAGACCAGCGGCGTGAGCCGGATCAGCCGCGCCAGCACATTGGCGAACTCGTCCTGCGGCCCCCAGATCACCGAGGGGCGCAGCGCGGTCCAGTCCAGGCCGGACGCGGCGACGGCGTCCTGGGCGCGACCCTTGCTCGCCAGAAAGCGGTAGGGCAGCGCGCTATCGGCCCCGTTCTGGCTCATGTTGATCAGGCGGCGGACTCCGGCGGCTTGGGCCGCGTCCACCACATTGACCGTGCCCTGAAAATTGATGCGCTCATAGGTTGCGCTGCCGTGCTCGATGGCCACCGCGACCAGGTGCACGACGGCGCTCACGCCCTGCATGGCCGGGGCGAGCGTCTCTGGGCGGGTGACATCGCCCTGAACGATCTCGATCGGGCCGCCCAACGCGCCCAGCCGCGCCTGCGCCTTGTCCGGATTATGGACCAGCGCCCGCACGGGATGGCCCGCCGTGACCAGCCGGCGCACCAGATTGTGCCCCACATAGCCTGACGCACCCGTGACCAGAATCATGTGCTGCCCCCGTTGTTGAACCGAAGTGGTGAGATGCCTTTGATTGTAAGGTTAGCAGAACGGGCGAACACCGGGCCACACGGATCAGGGGCGTTTTTGCGGGAGCGGACCTGTGTAATCCCTACGGCTCCAGTACCTCGATGGCGGCCAGCGCCAGCAGGTCGCCGGATGGCGCGCCAGCGTGTGTGACGGGCAGGCGCGCGTGCGGGGGATCGAGCGTGTAGAGGCCGGCGGCGAGCGCGTAGATGCCCGGTGAAAGATCGGGCGGGATCACGATGCCGTGCAGGTCGATCACGGTGTCGCCGGGCGTCCAGGTGTCGGTTGGTGCGCGGTTCCCGGCTGGCTCGGAATCGTGCTGCGCGATCAGCGTGCCGTTCGGCGCGAGAAGCTGGACCGTCACCTGATAGCGCGTGTCGAGCGGCGCGGCGGTTTGCCAGAAGAGCGTTACGCCGAGCACGTCACCGGGCCGGACCTGCTCATGGCTGAGCGCGCAGCCGGTCAGCGTGATCGCGTCGCCAAACGGCGCGTCGAGCGTCACGGTGGGCTGATCGGGCGCGTCGCCCAGCACGGCATACTGCGCCAGCCGCACATCGCCATACCACGCCGTCCGCACCGGGTAGGCGTGCGCGTCGAGCGTGGCCTGCACCACGCGGTTGGGATCGCGCTCCGTCTCGCCCCAGAACACGACGAAAATACGCGGGTGGCGCTCGATCACGTCCCGCACCTCGGCGCGCGTCTGCTTGTCGTCTCCGCCCAGGCCGCGCGGCAGCCCATAGACCGGCGCGCCGCCCGCATAGTAGTAGCTGAACACCTCGGCCTGGTTGGGCGCGTCGAGGATGATCGCGTCGCCGGGCCGGGCATCTCGCATGATCTGTGCGGCAATGGCGCGGTAGTCGTCGCGGGCATAGGCCGGATCGTGATACAGGCGGTCGAGCGCCGCGATCTGGCTGCCCACCAGCGCGACGAGTCCCGCCGCGCCGAGCCGCGCCGCCAGCCACATCTCCCGACCCTGCCACAGTGCCGCCGCGCCCCGCGCGATCAGCAGCGCCAGCGCGATCTGGGCCGGGAGCAGAAACTTGAGGTTGGCCTCACGGTACGCGCCGGAGACGAACAGCGCTCCGGCCACGATCACGATCCAGGCCAGCGGCAGCGCGGCGCGCCAGCCATAGGGCAGCCGGTGAGGGCGGCGATCCGGGCGCAGCGCCACCAGCGCCAGCAACAGCGGCACGGCCAGGATGATCCAGGCCACCGGCCCCGCCGTGTTCCCGACCGTGATCCAGGTCAGGACGGTGCGCGCCTGCTCGCCCAGCGCCAGCTCAACCCCGGTGCGCGGCCACTGCGTGATCTGATCCCAGGCGGTCGGCAGCCAGGGCAGAAACAGCGCCAGCGCCAGCCCGTTCAGCGCGGCATACAGGACCGCGCTCCGGCGGGCGAGTGCGTCAACACGCCGCCACGCCATCCACACCACGAACAGCACGCCCTGCGCCAGCAGTGTGAAGGAATACGAGTATTGGGTATAGAGTCCGGCGGCGGTGACGAGGGCCAGCCCCAGCGCGAGCATGTGCGCCGGGCGTCTCTGGGTGCGGGCGCGCAGCCAGCGCACGAACAGCCACGTGCTCGCCGCGCTCAGCAGCGCAAGCTGGGCATACATGCGCGCTTCCTGGCTGTAATAGATGGCGAACGGGCTGAGCGCGACCAGCAGCCCGGCCAGCGTCCCGACGCGGCGCGCAAACAGCGCCGATCCGAGCGCGATGGTTACAGCAACGGTTAGCAGCCCTTCCAGCGCCGAGAGCGCCCGCAGGCTGAATTCGCTCGTCCCGGCCAGCGCGATCCAAGCTTTGAGCGCGAGATAGTAGCCGGGCGGGTGGATATCGTGGCTGACCGCCTCAAGCAGATTGCCCAGGCCGCGCTCGGCCAGGCGCAGGCTGTTGCCCTCGTCGTTCCACAGCGATTGTGCGTCCAACTGGTAGAAGCGTGCCAGCGCCGCCGCCAGCAGCACGATCAGCGGCAGGATCAGCGGGGCAAACCGTTGGAGACGCGGGGCGGGCATGGCGGCTCAGGCGCGGCGCAGCCGGGACGCGATCGCCGCCAGCAGCACGGCCAGCACACCCAGCCCGGCGATGATCCCAGCCAGAATCCAGGGCAGGCGGTGACGCAGACCGAAGTCGAACACGGCTACGCCGTCCAGCCCGGCCCAGTCGGACGCCGTGATCGTGATCGTGTGCTTGCCCGGTGCGAGATCGTCGAACACGGGCACACAGCCGGAGCCGCCGCCCGGCACATCCAGCGTGATCTCTGGCCCGCCATCAGCGGCGGCGAACACCTGCGGCGGGGCGGGCGGATCGTCGTAGCACAGGTCCAGCCCGGTGCCGGAGATGCGGAACAGGCGTGTTTCGCCGCCGGAGTCGGCTGCTATCACGGTGCTGTGATGCTGCGTGCCGTGCCGCCCCGCGCCGATGGTTTTCGGCTGCGCGCCGGTCATATAGGTTTTGAGCGCGTCGTAAACCGGCGTGGGCGTGAAGTCCGGCTCGACCAGCCGGAAGTAGTACCAGCTCTGATTCATCTCCGACTCGTCGGCGCGCTTGAAATACCACCACGTGATCACGCCGATCCAGGGCCAGTCCTCGATCGCGCGCGCATAGGCCAGCGGTGCCCACTCGGCGGCCTGCTCCGGCGTGACCTGCCCATAGTAGGTCTGGTTGGCGATGGATGGGTCATCCGGCACGGGATTCCACCCGGCTTCGCTGATCCAGATCGGCTTGTGGGCGTCGCCGTTGGCGATCATCATGTCGCGCAGCCACAGGTGGCGCGGGTAATTGATCGTGGTCTGGCGCAGGCGGTGATCGGTCGGGCCGCTCCACAGCCCGTAGCCCTGCACGCTCAGCACGTCGAAGCACGCGCCCGCCCCGGCCTGGTACATCCGCTGCAAATACAGCAGGTCATAGGCGTTGCGCCCGCTGAGATCGATGGTCGGCCCCAGCGCGCCGGTGATCACCACGATCTCCGGATCGACCGCCTTGAGCGCGGCATAGGTGCGGCACAGCAGGTCGGTATAGGCTTCGGCGTTGACGGTCTGATCGCCCCATTCGGGATACAGGTTTGGCTCGTTCCAGACCTGGTAGTAGTGGATGCGGCCCCGGTAGCGCTCGGCGACGGTGCGCGCGTAGTCGGCGAAGTCGTCATAGTTGGCGGGCGGGGTATAGGGGTTGGTCGTGCCTTCGGGCTGGCTCCACGCGGGCGGATCGCTGAGCCGGGCCAGGATGTTCAGGCCGTATTCTTCGGCCAGCCCCACGATGTGATCGTACTTGTCCCACGCGCTGATCCCGGCGGGATCGTTGCGGCGGTCGGTAAAGTCGCCTTTGGCGTGAATCTCGATGTCGTCCCAGCGGAACTGCTGGCGAATCCAGCCGAACCCGGCATCCGCGATCATCTGGACCTGACGCTCGCGCTTCTCCAGCTCCACTTCCTGCTCCAGAAAGGTGTTGACGCCGAAGGGATTCACGTCGGCATTCTCGACGCGGGCATAGGGCTGTGTTTCGGGCTGATCACGCGTGAAGCCGGCGAGATACTGGCCGAAGCCAAGCACCTGGCTGGCCGGGCGCGTCTCGCCCGTGACCTGCCATAGATAGTCGTAGACCAGCCCCTCGCTCAGCAGGTCCAGGGCCAGCGCCGCCAAGGCGACCAGCGCCACCACGATCAGTACAGCCAGCGTGCGCAGCCGGAAGCCGAACAGGGTTTGAGGTGCGGTATCGTTCATGGCGGGCGATTATAAAAGCCCGGCGCGCAAAGCACAATGCCGCGCCGCGCCGGGAAATCGTACAAAAGGCGCAGCCGGGAGATCGGGCAAAAGTCTGATCCGGCGCGCGGCAAGTGGCCCTATACTGATAGATGGCTTTATCCTGCCAACACAAGGAGAGAAAGCGATGTTACACCGCAAGCAGATGTGGGCCATCACGCTGCTGGTAATGCTGGCCGCCGGCCTGCTCGCGCCGCTGGGACAGCCGGTGCGCCCGGCAGCCGCCGGTGGGATGTGGTCCGCCTGGCTGTACAACCCGGATACGGGGATGCTGGTCCACGCCTTCCCGGATGGCGTGGCGCCCGAAGTACGGACGCTGCCCCTGCCGCCCGGCATCTCGACCTATCCCTATGAGGTCGCCATCTCGCCCAGCGGGACGCTGCTGGCGGCGTGCATGTTCGACCCGGCGGGCATCACCAGTGTGCAGGTCTACGATCTGCTCAACGACCGCTACCAAGCGGCCTATACGCTGGCGGGCACGACGCAGGGCTGCCTGCTGGGCGAATATGCCTTCAGTCCAGACAGCAGCCGCCTGGCCTTTGGCCTGATGAACCACTATCCCGATCCGGCTGATCTGCGCCCCGACTGGGAGCTGAACGTGATCGACGTGCAGACCGGCACGGTGCTCTATCGCATCGACGCCAAATCGCCGGTGCTGACCAGTTCCCTGGGCACGAACTATCCCGGCCACGCGCCGATGATCACCGCCCACGAGCCGACCGTGATCGCCTTTGCACCGGTTATGTGGGGCACTGAGGGCGCGCCAGAGTATGACAGCGTGGTGTGGCAGTTGGGCGACAACTCGGTGTCGATCCTCGGTCCCTATGGCAAGGTCGGGCTGGACCTGCTGCACGCTAACGGCGAGGCGATCTGGCTTGAGGAGCGCGACGACTTCCCGAAAGGTGTGCTCGAAGGGCCGGGTTACCTGTTCAACGTGGTGATGTACTCGAACAAGTCCGGCAGCCAGTTCCCGATCTTCAGCAACGGGCCGAGCGTGCTCGGCAGTCCGGTCTTCATCGACGAGGGCCGCCGTGTCGCCGTGCAGACTTATACCGCGCCGGGCCTGACGCGCTGGATGTGGTTCGGGCGGGATGGCTCCGGCGGCGCGCTGCCGGCGGACATTGGCGCGTACCGGCTGTTCGGCACGCTCGACGGCTATGTGTTCCTCAACCCGGACAGCGGCTTTGGCGGCGCGCCGGAGCTGCGCTATCACCGCTTCATGGGCGGCGATATCCCGCAGTCGTTCATCGCATGGAGCGGCGGCGTGGGCGAAAACTGGCAGCTGGCGTGGGTCAATCCGCTGGCGGGCGGGGCGGGACTGTCTCCCTTCCCGGCGGCCACACCGGGCGACGGATCGCTGGCGCTGACGCCGGGCGGGCGCGCGGCGGTCCACACCACCGAAGGCGACCAACTGCGCGTGCGCAGCGGGCCGGGCACGACCTACCAGGTGGCGTTCCAACTGCGCGACGGCACGCCGGTCACGGTGCTGGAAGGGCCGGTCGCGGGGAACGGCTACAACTGGTGGCGCATCCAGACCAGCGATGGCCGCACTGGCTGGGCGATCGAAGGGCTGGTCGATGGCGGCGTGTGGCTGCAAACGCTCGTCCCGGTGCCATAACCTGAATCGAAACGGGGGCGTTCCGGTGTGGCGCGCCCCCGCTGCTTATCCTGACAAACGTGATCCGGCTCAGCCGCCCCAGGCCGGAATCAGCGTCGGCTGGCCGTTGACAACCACCATCCAATGCGGTTTCCAGCCGATGCCAAATATGCCCAGGTAAATATCCTTTTTGAAGGGCGAGATGCGGTAGTCCTCGACGAGTGAGGCGCGCTCGCCCCAGGCTGCATTCAGACTGCGCAGCGCCTCGGACATCTCGGCTTCGAGCCGCGCCATCTGGTCTTCCAGCTCCATGATCTCGCCCTCGCTGGCCTGGATGTCTTCCTCGACATAGTTCTTATAGCGCCGGGCGCGACTGACGCGTGAGAGCGTATAGGTGGTGCGACCGCGCAGCAGGCTCAGCACGGCCTCGCCGGTGGTGAACAACTCCTCGTTGCGGACATTGCTAAGTTGGTCCTGGGCGGCGGCGCGCTCGCGGGCCACCTTGCGCAGCTTGACTTCGAGCTGGTCGAACTTCTTGTCATACTGCGCCATCACCTTGTCGATTTCTTCGTCGCGGCGCTGGCGGGCCAAAGCCTGTGCCTGGACCAGGAAATCGCGGCGGCCCATGCCCGGCTGCCCGTAGAGGTCCAGCTCCGGATTGTACATCACGGTGATCGTGCCCATCTTGTAGATGTAGTCGATCAGCTCGTTCTTCAGCGCGGTCATGCGCTTCGAGTCGGTCAGGCCGGGTGACGGCGTGCCAAAAGCGGCCTCGCCAAACGGCTCCTGGCTGATCTCCTTGGGATCGATGTACGACACGTGGTGCTCGTCCCAGTGGATCAACCCGGCCTTCTCGACCTCCGGCACGTGATAGGCGTAGGGCTGGACCATCGTCACATCGGCCTTGCGGTCGGCATAGCGCACCTCGGCCTGCGCGATCAGGATGGGCCGGTAGAGCACCAGCGAGCCGCCGTAGGATCGCGCGCTCAGGCCGGTTTGCCGCTCCCACGCGCCGATCGCCTGCTGCATCGAGATTTCGGTCGGCAGGAAATACTGTGCCGTGCTGGATGGCAGCGGCGGCGGAGTCAGGCTGTAACCTTCGGGCAGGCCCGTATTCTGCTGGCGGCTGGTGCCGCCGCCCGTCGGCACGACCGGCTGGGTATAGCTCACGTTGGTGGGCTGCGTATATTCCACCGGGGCGCTGGGCCGGGCCGGTGGCGGCGCGTCGAAGTCCGGCAGTGTGGACGGGGGCGGCGTGGCTTCTGGCCCCGGCATTTCGGGCAGCGTCATCGGCGGGGGTGTCGATCCGGGCCGGCGCGGCGGCTCCTGGCCGATCTGGGGCGGCGGCTGGAGCGGCGTGCCGTAGGGCTGCGCGGCGTGCGGCTGGGGTACGCCGGGATGCGTCTGCTGGTAGGTGGGATAGTAGGGGCGCTCGCGCTGATCCGACATCAGGATGCGGATCTGCTGGCGGGTGAGCGGCCCGCGCAGGTAGCTCATCGCCCAGCGCGTGTGGATCGGGACCGGCCCGGTGTTGTCGTGGACGTTGTGCATCACGAACACGCGCGGATCGATGCTGCTCAGCAGGCGATCCAGGTTATCCATATCGATCAGGCCCTCGACCGACTGGACCGTTTCCAGGCCGCTGAGAACCTTCTTCTTGTCGTTCTCGGTTTGCAGCTTGCCGATGAACCACGTCCCGGCGTTGGACAGCCCCTTGTAGTCGATATCGCCGGGGTTCTGCGTGGCGAGCACCAGCCCCAGCCCAAAGGCGCGCGCCTGCTTGAGCATCCGCAGCAGCGGGTCTTTGGTCGGCGGGTTGTAGGGGTGCGGCGGGAAGAAGCCGAAGACCTCGTCGAAGTAGAGGATGGCGCGCAGGCTGGTCGTGCCGCTCAGGGTACGCATCCAGGCCAGCATGTTTTCCAGCAGCAGCGTCACCATGAACATCCGCTCGGCGTCGTTCAGGTGCGCCACGTAGAAGATGCTGACGCGCGGCTTGCCTTCCGGCGTGTAGAGCAGGCTCTGGATATCCATCGGCTCGCCTTGCAGCCAGCTCTGGAAGCTGGGCGAGGCGATGATGTTGTTGAGCGCCATCGCCAGGTTGAAGCGATCTTTTTCGGGAAAGAACGTGTCCACGTCAAACACGCCCAGCTTGGGGAAGGGCGGCTTCTGAACCTGGAGAATCACGTCTTCCAGGGTCAGATCGATGCCCTGCCGCCACGCCTGCTCGAAGATATGCGCCAGCAGCACATGCTCGCGGTCGCGCACCGGCTCGACGTTTTTGCCGATCAGCGCCAGCAGCGCCGTGACGATCCCGCTGATGCGCTCGCGGTGCAGCTCTTCGTCGCTCGCAAAGCCGCCGGGCGGAGCCTGCATCGCGTCCAGGATGCTGATCGGCAGGCCGGCGTCGGAGCCGGGAGTGTAGATGCTGAAGCGGGCGTTCTGTTTGAAATAGGCCACCCGCTGCGGCGTGATGCCCCAGCTGGCCAGCCCATTGCGCCATTGCTCGGCCACATCGACGGCATACTCGCTCAGCTCCAGCCCGGCGCGGCGCGCGTCGTCTACGTTGACCCAGGCTTCGAAATCTTCAGGATGCAGCTCCGGGAAGGCCAGCAGCAGGTTCGTAATGTCGCCTTTGGGGTCGATCACAATCGACGGGATGTTGTCCATCACCGCTTCTTCGAGCAAGCTGATACACAGGCCCGTTTTGCCGCTGCCGGTCATGCCGACGACGACGGCATGGGTTGTCAGGTCGCGCGAGTCGTAATAGACCACTTCGTCCACCAGGCGGCGGGTGGTCGGGTCGAAGCGGCGGCCCAGGTAAAAAGTGGTTGGGGCTTCGATAAACGGCATGAGTTTCGCCTCGTCAGGTCACTTGGATTGCGTGTTTCGTGTAGAAGATACCCCTATGTTAGCACATATTTTCTACGTTGTGGAATTCCCACTCCTTAGGGGTCATGCAGATTTTACGCTATCTGGGCGGCAGGCTGCGAACACTGTGCCGTCTCGACAGCGACGCGCGAGCTATCGTATACTAAGCGTAAGGGCGTTCCGTTTTTTCTCCGGGCGTCCACTGGCGGGGCAATTCGCAGCGGAATCATGGGTATTGAGGCGTGCAGCCTCGCCGGTGGTTCCGCTTGTGCATTTTTCGGGAAGGATCAAACCGTACATGGGACCCTGACATCGCGCAACGATCAAGCAGGAGGTGTATCGATGACCGTTATCACATTTTCCCGCCAGGCGTTCAGCGGCGGCGACGAGATCGCCCAGCGCGTCTGTGAACAGCTTGGCTACCGCTTCTTCGACAAGGAAATGATGGTCGAGGCGGCGGCCCGCACCGGGCTTCAGGAATCGGAAGTTGTGGATTTTTCTGAAGCCACATACAAGGTGCAGGACTTCATCTCACGGCTGCTGCAAGCCCGCCCACGCCATGTCAAAGACATCCTGATCCGTGAAGAGCAGCACGGCCCGATTGCGACCCTGACCGCGCATGAGCTGAATGAAGAGGACTGCGTGAGTCTGGTCTGTTACACGGTTGAGCGTGTCCACCAGGAAGGCAATATCGTGATCGTGGGGCGCGGCGGGCAGGCCATCCTGCGCGGCCGCCCAGGCGTGCTGCATGTACGCGTCTTCGCCCCACTGCCGGTGCGCATCCAGCGCGCCCGCGAGCAGGGCATGACCGGCATCAGCCATATCAAAGCTGTGCTGCACAGCAAGGATCGCGCCTCAGCCGAATATCTCAAGCGTTTTCACGGCATCCAGTGGGCCGACCCGGAGCTGTATCACCTGCTGATTAACACCGGCCAGTTGGATTTTGGCACGGCGGTCGAGGTGATCGTCAGCGCGGCTCGGGCGATGGAAGCCGCGCCCGTCTGATCCACCTTAATCGCCGCCTGAATGCGCCGGGAATCGAAAACGCACCCGGCATTGGGTGCGTTTTGCACTGCGGGCATGGGTGATGCGTTACGCTACAGCACGCGATAGGATGCGTTGCTGCGATAGTAGATCGCCAGCGGCGTGCCCGGCTCCGGCAGGCGCGCGCGCTTCAGATCGTTGCGAATCTGGCTGAGCTGGCCAGTGATCGTCTCGCCTGCTGGCGTGCGAAAGCTGTAGCGGAGCTTCAGGTAAAAGTCGCCGTCTTCGTCCATCCGGCCCGTGCAGGCCAGTGCCCGACCCCACAGGATTTGCTTGCCGGCACTGCGTGATGCCCGGCGCGTCTGCACTGCTCGCAGGAGCAGCAGCAGGAGCGTCAGCGCGAGCAGGCCCGCCGCCGCCAGCGTGAACCGGTTGCGCTGCATGTCGGCGGGATTCGCGTGCGTCAGGCGCGAGATCATCGGATCGCCACGCACGAACACGACTTCGATCGGCGTATCGGTCGCCAGGGCGCGAAAGATACGCTCGCGGACGCGCTGCTCGCCGGTGTAGATCGGCGCGCCAGGATTGCCGCGATCGGTCGAGAAGCTGTAGGTGACGTAGTAGTGGGTCGCATCTCCGCTGGCGCGCACGTCCAAGCCGAGCGTATAGCCCAGCGTGCGCGCGCCGTCCTGCTCCAGCCGGTACCATTCGATCCAGCCGGGCAGGACCCAGCCCAGCAGCAGCCCGGTTACCAGCAGCAGCAGGCCGACCAGCAGCAGGATCAGCCGCCCGCTGCGGGGCCGTGGCGCGGCACGTGTCAGCCGGGCGACAATCTTCTGGTTGGCCGGATTGACCAGAAACAGCGGGCGAGTGAAGAGGTCCAGGTCGGCCAGCTCTGCCGAGAGCGCGGACGTGCGCACGGCTGCCGGGCGCGGCTGGCTGCGGGCCGGACGCAGCGCCGGCGCGGGCACCGATGGCCCCTGCTGGTTGATCGCCTGCCACGCCATCTGCCGCACGCTCAGGTCGGGATCATTTTCGTAAAGATACTCAAAGACCTGCACCACTCGCGGATCGTCGGAGAGGCTGGTCAGCGTCACAATGCCGCGCTTCCGGTCGCCGGGATCGGCGCTGCGCAGCAAGCGCAGGCTTCGCAGCACATCGGTCGTAGACGGCGCTACATGCTCACTCATACCTATCATGCCTCAATACCACTCACACGAACCCAAACTACCAGCTCAGCAGTCGAAAATCGTTTTCGGGAGGATAACCGCCTCGGCCCACCGGCGCTCAAACTCGTCCAGATAGGCGCGGGCAATATCCTGATTATAGATAATCAGCGCATTCTCATCGTTGCTGGTGGCGGCGCTGCCTGAGAAATTGAACGAGCCCATGATCACGATGTCTTCGTTGATGATAAATACCTTGTGGTGCAGGATGTCGGGGTTGCCATCCTGCCGGATATCGAGATCGGCGCAGAACAGCGGCGCGAGAAAGCGGCGCTGGCTGGCCTCGATAATACCCTGCACTTCCAGCCGGCCCGCCTGCACGCGAGTCTGCATTGGCTGGAGCAGGTCGTCAAGCGTGAGCGAGAACGCCATGAACCGGACCACCCGCGCGCTGTTGATCAGCCGCACAATCTCGGCGGGCAGGTCGCCCTCAGACTCGAAGATCGTGACGATTTGCGTGCCGCCGACATTGATCGAGGGATAGGGGACATCGCCGGGCGACGTGGTGCCAAATTCACCCCGGAACAATTCGTCAAATTCGTGGCTGAAGTTGCTCGCCAGGCGGGTAGAGCGGATCATGATCGAGTTGTTGTTATTGTTGTAGAAGCCGTTGTGCGTAATATTGGTCGAGCCGGTCCACACATATAGATCGTCGATCACAAAGAACTTATTGTGCATGAATCCGGAGCGTCTCCCGTCGGAGACGACGGGGATACCGGCAGCCTCAAGCTGATCAACCGTCGTTTCGGGGCTTTCCAGCCCGTGCTCGCCATCCGTCACGATGCGCACCGTGACGCCGCGCTCGTGCGCCGCGATCAGCGCGTCGGTCACGAGCTGCGAGTTCAGCTCGAACATAGCCGCGTCAATCGTCTCGCGCGCATTGTCAATCGCCCGAATCAGGGCGTTCTCAACCGGAGAACCGACGAACCGGCTCTCGTCCTGGGTGTTGATCGGCGCGGTAAAATAGACCTGGAACCAGCCGCCATCGATCCCGCCGTCGATCGGGACGACGTTTCCGCTGGGCGCTTCGCTGGCGACCGGTGGGGGCGGGACCTCTTCTTCGGGCAAGACATCGATGCCCAGGACGTACTGCGCGATAAACACGATCACGATGATGACCGCTGCCGTAATACCGCCGATAGTCAGGCGCTGCCCGCCGCTGGCTGCCTGGCGAGTGGAGCGCGTCTGCTGGGTGCGCCGCCGTCGATCGCTACTCATGGTCTTCGTCTCCTTGTGGTACCGGGTTCTCCGGCGCAGGGGGTGAATCACTTCGTCCAGGCAGCGTTCGAGCCGCCGGTGCAGTGGGTGGTGAAGCATCTCGCCCCGGCAGCCTCAGAGTGCCTGGCGCCGGGGATGCCGTATCCTCTCGTCCGGGCAGCGTCGGAGTGCCCGGTGCCGGAGCTGATGCATCCTCTCGTCCGGGCAGCGTCGGAGCGCCCGGTGCCGGGGATGCTGCATCCTCCCGGCCAGGCAATGTCGGAGTGGTCGGTGCCGGGGGCGCGGCTTCTGATCCAGCCGGTGTCAGGCGCTCGATCAACTGCTTGACCAGCTCGCCGTTGCTAAACTGGCTGTGAGTGGCGATCCAGTCGGCGATCTCCGCCTCGGACAGCGTAGCCGCATCTGGCCCGTACAACTCCTGGCTGAGCTGGTTGATCGTGTTAAAGGTGCGCGTCAGCCAGGCCGCGTCCTTTTTGTTGCGGTAGACGACGACCCAGGTGATGCGAGTCATCAGACGGCCCAGCGTATAGGCGGTTTCCGCGACCTCTTCGGAATCAGGTGCGACGGTTGCCTGCGCCGCCATCCGCTGCCCGATCTGCTGGGCGCGTTCGGCCCCCCAGTCGATCAGCGGCATCGCCTCGTTATCGTGCAGCCCTTCGCGCAGCGCGCTGTTGCTGGCGATTGCATCCTCGATCTGTTTCACCCATGGATTGGACTTCTCAGGCTCAAGAGGTGACATCACGCGCTTCCTCCCGTCCGGCTTTCAGCCAGCCCAGCCGGGCAATGTATCATGTTCTCTGGCTATTGTAATCTAAGCCGCCCGCTCAAGCGAACTCAGGCGGACAGGGCGGGCTGTTCGAGCGCCGCGAGTGCGGTATACTCGGCGGCAGTGTCGGCCTGTGAAAGGCCAGAGTGAGCGAGGCTTCAGGGAGCGGACGATGGCCAAAGCACTGGTAACTGGGGGGACCGGGTTTGTGGGATCGCATGTGGCGCGGGCGCTGGTCGAACGCGGCCACGAGGTGCGGATTCTGCGCCGCCGCACGAGCCGTCTGGACGTGGTGCAGGACGTCGCGTGCGAGCATTTCATCGGTGATGTGACGGACTACGACTCGCTGCTGGCGGCGATGGATGGCGTGGACTGGGTGTTTCATGTCGCGGCGGTGGCCGATTACTGGCGCAACCAGCCGGCGCGCATCTACGAGGTGAATGTCGATGGCACGCGCAACGTGCTGCAGGCCGCCGAAGCGCAGGGCGTGCAGCGCGTGATCTTCACCAGCACGGCGCAGGCGGTCGGTTATCGCAGCGACCTGCAGCCGGTCGATGAGTCGGTCGGCTTCAACTGGGACCAACACCTGACCCCCTACGGTCACAGCAAGTTTCTGGCCGAAACCGAAGTCTACCGCGCGATCCGGCGCGGGCTGGACTGCGTGATCCTCAACCCGGCGGTGATCATCGGGCCGGGCGACCTCAACCAGATTTCGAGCAGCGTCATCATCGAGGCGGCGCGCGGCAATATCCCGCCCACCATCCCGCCCGGCGGCGCGACTGTGATCGATGTGCGCGACGTGGCGGCGGCACATGTCGCGGCGGCGGAGCGTGGGCGTACCGGCGAGCGCTACCTGCTCGGCTCGGTCGATCTGACGCACAAAGCGTGGCTGCGGCTGACAGCGCATGTCGTGGGGCGCGAAGGTCCCGCGATCCCGCTGCCCGCCTGGATCGTGTATATCGTCGCGTGGGGGGCGGATGTACTGCGCCGGTTCCGCGTACCGCTGCCAATCGAGGGCAACCAGCTTCGCCTGAGCACGCGCATGATGTTCTTCGACGCGCGTAAGGCATGGCGCGAGCTGGGCGAGCCGCAAGTCCCGATCCGCCAGAGCTTGCAGGACACCTACGACTGGTATCGCGCCCATGGCGATCTATGAGGCGTGGAGCCGATCCCACTTTCGCTTAGAGAGGCGCTGACTCTTGACGCCCGGCCAGCGCCATGCTACGATGTGCGGCATCCGATTCGCATAGTATCGACACGGCGAGGCGTTTAATGTCAATCATCACATTCTCTACCGCCCGTACCCGCACCTGGGTGTGTGAGTGCGCCTGCTGACCGCACGCGGATCGACCGCCTGACAATCCCCCAACCGGATAACCTGCGTCGTCGCGACGGCGGCCACAGGGGCACAGTGGTCCTGTGGCGTTTTTGATTCCCGGCACTCGCCGGGTCGCGGCAGGAGTCCGACTGTTTAGCGCCATTTGTATTGCAACCAATCGGGTATCCGAAGGGGATTCCACTGCATGTTTGCCAAACGAGATGCCTATCACGTCTATCTGCTCATGGAAGGCAGCCTGGCGCTGTTCGTGGGCTTGATTTTCACGGTTAACATGGTCTACCAGGCCACCACGGTGGGTCTGAATCCGCTCCAGTTGGTGCTGGTCGGCACGACGTTGGAGCTGGTGGTGTTTGTCTTTGAGGTGCCAACCGGGATCGTGGCCGATGTCTACAGCCGCCGCCTGTCGATTCTGATCGGCGTGCTGCTGGTTGGCTTCGGCTTCGCGCTGGAAGGGCTGTTCCCGATCTTCGGAGTCGTGCTGCTGGCGCAGGTGTTCTGGGGCCTGGGCGCGACCTTTACCAGCGGCGCATCCCAGGCGTGGATCGCGGACGAGGTCGGTGAGGAGCGCGCGGGCAAAGCTCTTCTGCGCGCTTCGCAGGCCGGGATGATCGGCGGACTGATCGCGATCCCGCTCAGCGTCGCGCTGGCGAGCGTCAGCATCCAGCTTCCGATCGTGCTCGGCGGCGTGCTGACCATGATCATGGCCGGGGTGCTGGCGCTGATCATGCCGGAGAACGGCTTCCGGCCCACACCGCCCGGCGAGCGTACCACCTGGGGCGCGCTCTCCGACACGCTGCGCAGCGGTCTGCGGCTGGTGCGCGGGCGGACGATGCTGCTGATCTTCCTGGGGGTGGCCGCCATCTCCGGGCTGTACAGCGAAGGCTTCGACCGGCTGTGGACGGCGCACCTGCTGGAAGACTACCGCTTCCCAACGCTGGGCGATCTGGAGCCGGTGGTCTGGTTTGGCGTGATTCGCGCCGTCTCGATCGTGCTGTCGATCAGCGCGACCGAGGTCGTGCGACGGCAGGTCGGCACTAGCCACCAGGGGCGGATCGCCCACGCGCTGATCGGCCTGACGGTGCTTACAGTGGTGGGCATCCTGGCCTTCGCGTTGGCGGAGAGCTTCGCCCTGGCGCTGATCGCCTATTGGCTGGTCAGCGTGGCGCGGACGGTTACCGAGCCGCTGGTGGCCGCCTGGACCAACCTGCATGCCGAATCATCCGTGCGCGCGACGATCTTCTCGCTGACCAACCAGGTCAACGCGATCGGGCAGATCGCGGGCGGGCCGGGCGTCGGCTATATCGGCAAGGTGCGCTCGCTGCGGGCGGCGCTGGTCGTCAGCGGGTTGATGCTCTCGCCGGCAGTGCTGCTCTTTGCGCGCGGTCTGCGCGAGAGCCGGGACGTGCCGGTCGTGCCCGCAACGGCTGCCGCTCCCGCCGCCGACTGATTACCGGGGAGTGATATCGTGAGGGCTGTCCAGCGCGGGCAGCCCTTTTCGGTTACTGGCGCGAGATCAGGGAGATGCTGGCAAGAATCAGCAGACCGCCGAGCAGCCCAAACGGGCCGGGAAACTCCTGGAAGGCGATCAGCCCGATCAACGCGCCGCTGACCGGCTCGAACAGTGCCACGACGCTCACTACTTGGGCGCTGACGCGCTGCAAGCCGAGGAAGTAGCACAGGTACGACAGCCCCAGCGAGAAGATGCCGAGCGGGATCAGCAGCGGCAGGTTGTCCACCACCACTGCGCCCGGCGCCTGGATCGCAAGCGGCAGCAGCACCAGCGCCGTGATGCCCGTGCTCCACATAGTCTGGGTCAGCCCGCTAACACGCCCGCGCATCTGCCGACCCAGGATCGTCGCAAAGGAATAGGTGAGGCCGGAGAGCGCCGCCGCCAGGATGCCGAGCGTCGAGCTGGATTCCAGATCGAGTTGGGCCGGGTTCGACACCAGCACGATCCCCAGCACGGCCAGCGCCAGGCTGGCCCAGGTGTGGCGGGCACGCGGCTCCTTGAGCAGCAGCGGCGCGAGCAGCGCGACGTAGATCGGCGACGAGTTGACCAGAAGCGCGGCGTTGGCGGCGGTCGTGTGCTGGATCGCGTAGGTGTAGAGCGAGACGGTCATGCTGACGATCAGGCCCAGCGCCAGCAGCGAGCGCAGTGATCCCCGGTAGGCGCGCACGTGCAGCGGCTCGCGGAAGCGCACCAGCAGCAGGCTCAGGAACGCGAAGGCCGACAGCGCGCGGTAGAACGCGATGCTGGCGACGTTCAGCCCCTCGGTCAGGCGCGTGAACAGGATCGCCGTGCTGAAGAAGAACGCGCCGACGAATACCAGGATGATGCCCTGCCATTCGGTCGATTTCTGAGAGATAGCAGCGGGTTTGGTGGTGGCGGTTGTCATAGGATGTGATGCAGCCGGTGGCGGCTCATAATCGGACAGGCTCGCCCCAGTGTAGCAGGATTCGGTCGGCTCCCCCAGGATCGGGTTTGGGCGCGCGGGCTGTTTACTACGGCCCCAAAGCAGTTGACCCTGCCAATGATCCACTCTTATAATATTTGTAGTGGCAGTTTTTTTTGCCCGTATAGTTAAGCGCTTAACTACTGGAGGTTATGATGAAAAGGCTGCTTACGATCTCCCTGCTGCTGTTGGTTTCCCTGAGCGGTACAGCGCTGGCCCAGGGACCAGATCCCGACACATTCCTCTTTGGCGACCCACGCCCCGATGCCCCGGAACTCGCCCCGCGTGGTGAGTACGGTGTCGGGGTGCGCACGCTGGATGTCGTCAATCCCGATCAGATCGACATCGTCAGCCACACTGCCGAGAATCCCGATCCGTTGTACGACCGCCCGCTGACGCTCGAAGTCTGGTATCCGGCGGTGATCCCCGACGGGGAGACGATGCTGGAAGAATACGAAGATGTGCATGGCCGCGCCGACAATCCAGCGCAGGCTATCACGCCCTTCACCTTTTGGGGGCGCGCGTCACGCGACGCCGAGCCGGACCTGAGCGGCGGCCCATACCCGCTGGTGATCGTCTCGCACGGCTTCCCTGGCTCGCGCTTCATGATGACTTACCTCACCGAGAACCTGGCCTCGAAGGGGTATGTGGTGGTCGCTATCGATCACACCGACTCGACCTTCCGCGACACGAAGACGTTTGCCAGCACGCTGCTCAACCGCCCGCTGGATATTCTCTTTGTGGTCGATGAAGTGGCGACGCTGGGCGCGGCGGATGGCGACGGCTTTTTGGCCGGGCTGGTCGATGCCGAGAACACGGCCCTGATCGGTTACTCGATGGGCGGCTATGGCTCGCTCAACGCTGCCGGGGCCGGTTTCAGCCCGGCGATCGCGGGCTTCTTCGCGCGGATGGCCCCGGAATCGACCGCGATCGAGAGCCGGCTGGCCGGTGCGCCGGAACTTGAAGCCTCGCGTGACAGCCGGATCAAAGCGGTGGTCGCGTTCGCGCCCTGGGGCATGAATGTCGGCCTGTGGGATGCCGATGGTCTGGCCGGGCTGGATGTCCCGCTGTTCGTGGTGGTCGGCAGCGCGGATGATGTCGCCGGGTATGAAAACGGCCCCGTGCAAATCTTCGAGGGTGCGGTCAACGCCGAACGCTACCTGCTGACCTACCTTGACGCGCGGCACAACGTCGCGCCCAACCCGCCGCCCGACCTGAGCGTCGATCACGATACGTACATGCGCTATGCCGAGCCGGTCTGGAACGAAGCGCGCATCAACAACATCAACCAGCACTTCGTCACGGCTTTCTTGGGGATTCAGCTCAAGGGCGAGGATTACGGAGACTATCTCGATCTGATCGAGGTGGCTGCCGAGGGCGTCTATGCGGTCGATGACGCGGGCAACCCGACCGAGGAACACACCTACTGGGCCGGATTCCCGCCCCGTTCGGCGCTGGGCCTGACACTTCAGCACCGCACGCCGGAGAGCTAACCGGGTCTGGCTGCCAAGTCTGTAAAAATTATGGGGCGCTCACGGCGCCCCATTTTGTTATCGGCGGCTATTCCATCTCCTGCCGGACGGTTTCGTACAGCACCGACGCCTTCAGATCGCTGAGGGTGTAACATGGCCCGTCCAGCCGGTCGGCAAGCTGCTGTGCCAGACCCTGATCGAAGGCGGTGTGCTCCATGTTGATCGTCACGTTGCGCACGCCGGCCTTCTTGATCAGGTCGGCGATGCGGTGCGCTTCTTCCTGCGGCGGCAGGTCCGACATCGAGACGTTGCCCGCGCCGTCGGTCAGCAGGATCATGAGCGGCATCACGTCGGGATGGCTGGTGTGCTCGCGCAAAAAGACCTCGTGCGCCAGCAGCAGCCCGGCGGAGAGCGGCGTCTTGCCGCCGACCGGGATGTCGGCCAGCGCTTTCTTGGCGAGCGTGACCGAGTTCGTGGGTGGCAGGACAAGCTGCGCGCGGTCCTTCTGGAACACGATCAGCCCGACCCGGTCGCGGCGCTGGTAGGCGTCGGTCAGCAGCGACATGATCGCGCCTTTGGTGGCGTTCATCCGCTCGGCAACCGCCATGCTCCAGCTTGCATCGACCACGAACAGCACCAGGTTGGCCGATTTGCGGACGCGCACCTTGCGCTGCAAGTCCTGGCGCTGGATCGAATAGGCCATGCCGCGCCTGTCACGGCGGCGCTGGTAGGGCGCGGCGGCGCGCAGCGTGGCGTCGAAGGCGATATCGTCCAGACGGTCGCCAGCCGGGCGCGCCTGGATATAGCGCCCGTGCTTGCGGTCGGTGCGGGTGCGGCTGCGGCGGCCCCCGATGCGGCGCGTCAGCCGATCCAGGGGCGTATCGAGCCGGCGCGGGGCGAATTCATCCCCAGACTCGACCTTCTTGCCACCTTCCCACCAGTGCGCGTCCTGCGCCTGGAATACATCCTGCGGGGCCGGTTCGGCGGCTGGCTCGCTAACGTCGTTTTCGGGCTGACCGCTGTCGGTCAGCCGCTCGCTTTTTTTTTAGTTTCCGACATCTCGCCCGAGGCGTCCGTGGTGATCGTTTCGGCGGAGTCGTCGTAATCTTCGGCGATCTGCTCCATGCGCTCTTCCAGCTCGCCCTCATACAGTGTGGCGTCGCTGAACGGGCCGCGCTTCATGCGGTGCGGCAGGGCCAGCTCGGCGGCGAGCAGAATGTCGCGCTCGGTGATCTGATCGCGCCCTTCAAACGCGGCGTGGGCGCGGGCCGCCTTGAGGATCACCAGATCGGCGCGGTGCCCATCGACGCCCAGACTGGCCGTCAGATTGGCGATGCTGAACAGGTCACGGCGGGTGTAGCGCACCTTGTCCACCAGGGTACGGGCGGCATCGATGCGCTCAGACAGTTCCTTTTCCTTCGCCAGCCAGTCGCGCCGGAAGCTCTCCGCATCCTGATCAAAGCTGATATGCCGCTCCAGAATCGCCATGCGGTCGCCAGCATTACCCAGGCCGCGCACTTCGACCGAGAGCGCGAAGCGGTCCAAAAGCTGCGGGCGCAGCTCGCCTTCTTCGGGATTCATCGTGCCGACCAGGATAAACCGCGCCGGGTGCTGGAAGCTGATCCCCTCGCGCTCGACCACATTCACGCCCATCGCCGCCGAGTCGAGCAGCAGGTCCACGACATGATCGTCGAGCAGGTTGACCTCGTCCACGTATAGAATGCCCCGGTTGGCGGCGGCCAGCACGCCGGGATCGAACTGGCGCTCGCCCTTCTGGAGCGCTTTCTCCAGGTCGAGCGTCCCGACCACGCGGTCCTCGGTCGCGCTGACCGGCAGATCGACCAGACGGGTGCGGCGCAGCGCGATCGGGAGCTGCTCGCCCACGTCGATGCGCTCACGGCACTCGGTACACAGGCGCTCCGGGGCGTGTGGATCGCAGTTGAAGCGGCAGTCGACCACGACCTCAATATCCGGCAGCAGCGCCGCCAGTGCGCGGGCTGCGGTGCTCTTGGCCGTGCCGCGCTCGCCGCGAATTAAAACGCCGCCGATGCTGGGATTTACGGCATTGAGCACCAGGGCGCGCTTCATACGCTCCTGACCGACGATCGCGGTAAAAGGATAAACAGCTTGTCGCACGATAAACCTCGACAGTCTCTTGGATTCAAACGATAGAGCGCACAGATTATACCGCACTCACATGCCTTGTGGCATGGTGAGATCGTACGAGCGCCGCCGGGGTGCGTCACATTCCGGCGTGCTGCGCGACCAGCGCCGCGACCCGCTCGTCGTCCCAGGCCATGAACGCGCCGTTCCAGTCCGGCGGCGCATAGAGCGCCAGCACCGCCAGCGCCCGCCCCGGCAGTTCCGGCGGGTTGAGCTGGCCCTGGGCATGATAGCGGGCGAAGCGCTCGTATTCGGCCTCGGACATGCGCCCCTGGCCTTCGCGGCGGATCACGGCCTGCATCTCGGTATCGATCACGCCGGGCCGCAGCGCGATGGCCGTGAGGCGCGGCTCTTCGAGCGCCAGGGTCGCATTGAACAGATTCAATGCCGCTTTGGATGCACCATAGGCCGCCCACCCGCCTTTGGGCCGGATCGCTGCCCCGCTGGAGACATTGATCACGCGCCCCTGCCGCTCGCGCAGCGCCGGGATCGCCGCCTGAGTCAGCAGCACGGGGGCGATCACGTTGATCGTGAGATTGCGCTGCCATGCGTCGGCATCCGCCTCAGCCACCGGCGCGATCGGCTCGATCACCCCTGCGTTGTTCACGATCGCGTCCAGCCCGCCGAACTGGCTGAGCGCCGTCTCGACCAGCGCGCGGCTGACTGCCGGCTGGCTGATGTCGCCGGCGACGGCAATCGCCTGGCCGCCCGCCGCCCGAATCGACCCGGCAACCGTGTTCAGGTCACCTTCCGAGCGTGCATTGAGCACCACGCGCGCGCCCAGCTCCGCCAGAATCCGCGCGGCGGCGGCGCCCAGCCCGCGCGAAGCCCCCGTGATAATCACCGTCTGGCTGCTCATCGGTCATCCTTTCCCTAGGTTGTGCGATCCAGTGCTGCTATAAAAGATAATGCCTGCCGGGCGGCAGGGCACAGTTTTGAGGGATAGTCGAGCGGGTGGAGCGAATGTGAGGGCGCACGCAGCGCCCCACATCGGAAGCGCCTGGCTCAGGCCGAGACGTACTCGGTGCTGGCGTCGAAGAAGAATTCCTTTGTGCCGTGTGTCGGCTGGAGATCGAACAGCCACGTCGCTTCGGGATCGTAGCGGGCGAAGAAGGGCCGCCCGACCCAGGCCGGATCGCGCCCTTGCAGGAAGGTCAGCACGAATACCGGCTGGCTGTCGATATGCGCCACACCGTTGATCAGCACCTTGCCCGGCGTGGCCGACATCACCGGCCCGCGCACCGTGCGCGCCAGCCCGGACACCTGGCTGTAGGCTTTGCGAAAGATTTTGACCGATTCGGCCAGCGGCACCTCGAAATAGTTCTTGGGGCCGGTGTCGCGGCTGACGAACATATAGTAGGGCACCAGGCCCAGCCGCACCCCGCGCCGCCACAGGCTCGCCCACGCGTGGGGATCGTCGTTCACGTGGCGGATGATGGGGGCCTGCATCCGAATCTCGCAGCCCACATCACGCAGACGGCGCACGGCTTCTTCGGCCACCGGGGTCGAAAGCTCGCGCGGGTGGCTGTAGTGCCCCATGATGGCGACATGCCGCCCCGCCGCGATCAGCTCTTCAAACAGGTGTAACAGATCGTCCGCGTCGTCGTCGGTGACGAAGCGCTGCGGCCAATAGGCGAGCGACTTCGTGCCGATGCGGATCGACTGCACATGGTCGAGTTCAGGGGCGAGCAGCGGCTCGATATACTGCCGCAGCGCGCTTGTCTTCATAATCGCCGGATCACCGCCGGTGAACAGCACGTCGGTCACTTCGGGATGCTGGCGCAGGTAGCGCACCAGCCCGTCGGACTCTTTGGCGGCGAAGCGCAGGTCTTGCACGCCGATGAACTGCGCCCAGCGAAAGCAGTAGGAGCAGTAGGCGTGGCAGGTCTGGCCCTTGCTGGGAAAGAACAACACCGTTTCGGGATACTTATGCTGGAGTCCCGGCAGCGGCTCCCCATCCAGGTTCGGCACGTTGTACGTCATCTGGCCGGCGGGGTGCGGATTGTGCCGCATCCGTATCTCGTGCGCTGCCTGCTGAACCGCGTCGCGTGGCGCGTTCTGCCGGAGCAGCCGGGCGATTGTCTCGTAGTCGTGCGCCGAGAGCATCCCCTGCTGCGGAAAGGTGAGCTGGTACATCGGATCGTGGGGCACGTCGGCCCAATCGATCAGGTGATCGACGACATAGCGATTGGTGCGGAAAGGAAATACGGCTGAAACGACTTTGATCTGCTGGCGCTGCTCTGGGCTGAGCGCGTGGTACTGCGGAAGCTGGTCGATATTGCTGCGGACGATGGGCTGATAGGGCGGGCTGTGCTCATTCTGGTGCATCGCATACTCCTCAAAACGGGGACAAACACACAGGATACTTAAAGAATCATCTATCAGGCAGATTGACGCGTGGATCAGCCGCCGTGCCGGACTATATGCACCTCCCAAACTCAGTTGACGTGAGCAGCCTGCGACAACCTGCCCAATGGGCCAGTGTGCTGTGTCGCACGGCTGTAGGAACGCAAACGCCTGTCACGTGATGACGGCTGAGTAGAAGTCCCGGACAGGGCAGTATGCGCCGGTTTGACTGAAATTTGAATAGCGGGCGGTGGTGCGTTGCGATCAAAAAAACGGCAGCAGGGGCGTGTTGGAGCCTACCATGTGCTCGATGCACGACCGCCCGAAATTGACTTGATATGGCGTGCGGGTCAGAACTAATAGGATGTGCTAGTAGAGCATACGTACCATCACTACTATTGTACCTTGTTTATCCTGAGAATCCAATTTTTTACACGGCGTGCCGCCGCCGGCCCCAAATCCGGCGCTGGATTGCGCGGCGAACCAGTTGTGCCGCGCTTTTGGGTCATTTTGCCGGAAATGTTTGATCATTGGCTGGCCAACGTGTATAATGCCTCCGCATTGAGACGATCGGAGAACGAACTTCCATGATGCCCAACGATTCAGCTCCTGGTGACGACTTCCGCTCCGAGGACGAGCGGCTGTCCGAAACCGAGCAAACTACCGCCGAAACCGGGCCAACCCCTGAGTTGTCGGCTGAAACGAACCAGCCTGATGCCGTCGAGCAGGCTCACGACGAGATGGCCGCCGAGGAAGCCGACGCGGCTGCCGAGGACGACTCTGTCCCCGCAGAAGCAGAAGTCGAAGCAGGCGCGGAGCCTGAGCCGGAGCCAGCAGCGCTCGCGGCTGAGGAAGAGGATGTCTTCCAGGCGGTTGAGCGCTTCCCCGAAGACGAGGCCGACGAGACCGATGAGGCTGATGAGGCCGAGGCTGCCGCGCAGCCCGAAGCGGTTGGCCGGATCCGGCCCCGCGCGGTACTCGAAGGCACGATCATCGACACCAGCCCGACCGAGATTCTGGTCGATCTGGGCGAGGGCATTACCGGTGTGGTTGCCAGCCGCGAAATGGAGCGGATGGACAAAGTCTCGCTGGAAGCGCTCGAGTCTGGCAAGCCGGTGATGGTTTACGTGCTCAAGGCCGATGGACCCGACGGGCGCCCGGTGCTCTCATTGGCACGTGCCGAAGAAGAGAGCAACTGGCAGCTTGCCGAATCCTACCACCAGCACCAGGAAGTCTACTTCACCAAGGTTGCCGGCTATAACAAGGGCGGCCTGATCGTGCGCTTCGGCAAGGTGCGCGGTTTCGTGCCCGCCAGCCAGGTCAGCCGCGAGCGCCAGCGCCGCGCTTCTGGCGAAAGCCCGGAAGAGCGCTGGGGCAGCATGGTCGGTGAGGATATCGCCGTCAAGGTCGTGGAGCTGGATCGCGGGCGCAACCGTCTGATCCTCTCGGAGCGGGCGGCTTCGCGCGAGGCGCGCGAACAGCAGAAGGCGCGTCTGCTCGAAGACCTGGAAGTCGGTGAGGTCCGGCGCGGGCGCGTGATCAGCGTGGCCGATTTCGGCGCGTTCGTCGATCTGGGCGGGGCCGATGGCCTGGTCCACCTGACCGAGCTGTCGTGGAAACACGTCACCCACCCGCGCGATATTCTGGAAGTGGGCCAGGAAGTCGAAGTTCAGGTTATTACCATCGATCGCGCGCGCAAGCGGATCGGCCTGAGCATGAAGCGCCAGGAACAGGACCCCTGGGAGCAGGTCGTGCGCAATTACGGCGTCGGCCAGCTTGTCCAGGCGACCGTGACCAAGCTCACCAAGTTCGGCGCGTTTGCGCGGCTGGTCGATGCACCGGAGATCGAAGGGCTGATCCACATCTCCGAGCTGGCCGATTACCGGGTCAATCACCCGCGCGATGTGGTGCTGGTCGGTGATGTGCTGACGCTGCGCATCGTGAAGATCGACTCGGAGCAGCGCCGCCTGGGGCTGTCGCTGCGCCAGGTGGACTCGGCCAAATATATGGACCAGGACTGGCAGGCGATCGCCGATGAGGTGACCGTCGAGAACGCTGAGCCGGAGTCTGAACCTGAGCCGGAAGCGCCGCCCGCCGCGCGGGAGCCTGACGACGAAACGCCGCCTGAGGACGAAGCATAATTTCGGGCACGATTTCCCCGTTTTAACAAGTGATTGGGCAAAAGGTCCTGTCTGTTGCTGGACAGGACCTTTTCTGGCATACTTTCAATACAGATTGTGTTTATTGCCCAAGTTCTCACTTATCGTTTGGCCCACCCTGTGTTAAAATAAAAAATGTATAGTCCAAGCGTGGGGGAGGAGAACGCCATATTAATGGTTGATGAGAACCGCCCCCGAACACCCCCTTTCCTGAGTTTTTTACGAGAATTCAATGGAAGTAGCTGGTTGACGCGCTACACTATGCTCTAAAATAACGATAGCGACTTCAGCGTTGGTGTGAGATCGTAAGTGTAAGAATAGGACCCCGCCGTTTCCGCAACGGTTACCCGCTTCCGAAGCAGCACGAATCGAAAGTGGGATGAGGAGGGACAGTACTGTGTCAAATAAGATGGAGCGCTTTACTCAGCGCGCCCGTAGAGTCCTGAGCCTGGCTCAGGAAGAAGCCGAACGGATGCAGCACAGCCACATCGGCACCGAGCACCTGCTCCTGGGGCTGATGCGTGAAGAAGGCGGTGTTGCAGGCCGCGTACTGCGTGAACTGGGCATGAAGCAGACGCAGGTCGAGCAGTTGATCGAAGGCATGACCAGCGGTAATAAGCGCGCCGGCGTCACGCGGATGGACCTCTCGCCGGCGACCAAGAAAGTCTTGGAGCTGGCCGTTGATGAAGCCCGCCGTATGGGCCATCATTACATTGGTACCGAGCACCTGCTCCTGGGGCTGGTTCGCCACCAGGAAGGTGTTGCCATGGATGTGCTGCGCGAACTGCGCATTAGCCCGGATGAGATTCGCCGCCAGACGCGCCGCGTCTTGCAGGAGAATCCGCTCCAGTCGCGGCGCTCGTTCGAGTCGTCGCAGGAGCGCCCGTCGCGGGCTGCGGTCAAGACGCCGCTGGTTGACCAATTGGCAACCGACCTGACGGCGCTGGCCGAAGAAGGTAAGCTCGATCCGGTGATCGGGCGCCAGATGGAAATCGAGCGCGTGATCCAGATTCTGAGCCGCCGCCAGAAGAACAATCCCGCCCTGATCGGGGAGCCGGGCGTCGGCAAGACGGCGATCGTGGAAGGACTGGCGCAGCGTATCGTCGCGCGCGACGCCCCCGCGCCGCTGCTGGGCAAGCGCGTGCTTCAGCTCGATGTTGGCTCGCTGGTCGCCGGCACGATGTATCGCGGCCAGTTCGAGGAACGGCTCAAGCGCGTGATCGAAGAGCTGAAATCATCTGACAGCATCCTCTTCATCGACGAGGTGCATATGCTGGTTGGGGCCGGTTCCGCTGGCAGCAGCGTGGACGCCGCCAACATCCTCAAGCCCGCCCTGGCGCGTGGTGAGCTGCAATGCATCGGCGCGACGACGCTGGATGAATATCGCCGCCATATCGAGAACGACGCCGCCCTGGAGCGCCGTTTCCAGAAGGTCATGGTCGAAGAGCCGACCATCGAGGAGACGATCAGCATCCTGTACGGTGTGCGGCGTCCATACGAAGAGCACCACAACCTGGAAATCACCGACGAGGCAATCGAGGCCGCCGCGACACTCTCGGCGCGCTACGTGCCCGACCGCTTCCTGCCAGACAAGGCCATCGACCTGATCGACGAAGGCTCCAGCCGCGTGCGTATGTACAAGTCGCCGGAATCGTCCCGCGTCAAGCGGATCGAGAACGAGATCGTCACACTGCGCGAAGACCTGGAGCTGGCCGGTGAGGATATGGAATCGGCGGAGCGCGACAGCGTTCAGCACCGCATGACCGATCTGGAAGGCGAGCTGGAAGTCTACCGGGCCAACTGGAATCCGGAGACGCAGCGCGCACGCCTGACGGCGGACGACATCGCCGAGGTGGTCGGCATGTGGACCGGCATTCCGGTCACGACCATCGCGCAGGAAGAGTCCGAGCGCCTGCTGCGTATGGAAGCGGCGCTGCACGAGCGGATCGTTGGGCAGCATGAGGCCATCGAGGCCATCAGCAAGGCGGTTCGCCGCTCGCGCGCCGGCCTGAAGGACCCGCGCCGCCCGATCGGATCGTTCATCTTCCTGGGGCCGACCGGCGTCGGCAAAACCGAGCTGACCAAGGCCCTGGCCGAGTTCCTGTTCGGCAGCGAAGACGCGCTGATCCAGCTCGACATGAGCGAGTTCATGGAGCGGCACACGGTCGCCCGCCTGACGGGTGCCCCGCCCGGCTATGTCGGTTACGAGGACGCCGGTCAGCTCACCGAGGCGCTGCGCCGCCGGCCCTACAGCATCGTCGTCTTCGACGAGATCGAAAAGGCGCACCCGGAAACCTTCAACATGCTGCTTCAGATCATGGAAGAAGGCCATCTCTCGGATGCGCGGGGCCGCCGCGTAGACTTCCGCAACGCGATGATCATCATGACCAGCAACATCGGGGCCGAGATGATCAAGAAGGGGACGACCTTGGGCTTTGGGCTGCCCGAAGACCCGCAGGCCGCCGACCACGACTACGCCGATATGCGTAAGAACGTGATGGACAGCCTGCGCCGCGCCTTCCGTCCGGAGTTCCTCAACCGCGTGGACGCGACCATCGTCTTCCGCGCGCTGAGCCGGCAAGAGATCGCGGAAATCGTGGACCTGGAGCTGAAGAAGGTCAACGACCGTCTGGCCGACCGTGCCGTGACGCTCGAAGCGACCGAGGCCGCCCGCAGCTATCTGGCCGAGAAGGGCTACGATCCCGACTTCGGAGCACGCCCGCTGCGCCGCCTGATCACCAACCTGGTCGAGGACCGGCTGTCGGATGTGATCCTGGAAGGCAGCATCAAGCTGGGCAGCACGGTGCTGGTGGACTACAACGCCGAAACCGACGAGCTGACCTTCTCCGAGGTCAAGCCGAAGGAAACGCTCAACGAGCCAGCCTAGGCTGGCAGACTGAAACCAATTCCGAAGCGGTGCTCAGCCTGAGTGCCGCTTCTTTTTTATAACCGATGGTAGGGCTTTCTAACAAAGCCCCTACGACCCGCCAACAAAATTCTAAAGTGAGTGGGCATACCAGGTGGGATTTATTCGGTTAAAATTGTCATATGTGCTATCTATAATTGATTGCCGGAAGGTGGGGCAGCCAGACACGCCTGCCGATGAACGCTCTTCGGAAAAGTTACCTGGCTGCCCACACTGCTGGCGGACGCCGGAAAGGTTGTGAAGGTGTACTCGGTTTTAATCGTGGACGACGACAAAGAACTCCGCTCGATCTTCCGCAAGTTCCTGGAGCGCGAGAGCTACACGATCTATGAGGCGGCGAATGGGGCCGAAGCGCTCAAGTTCCTGATGAACCAGACGCCGGATGTGATCGTGATGGATATGCTGATGCCGATGTTGGGCGGCGAGGCCGTGATGCAGCGCATCCGCCAGATGCCGGCTTTGAACGACACGCGCATCGTGATTCTGACCGCCTACCCGCGCTTTCGCGAGTCGGCGGCATACTTCGAGGCCGACCGGTTTCTGGTCAAGCCGATCCGCTCCGACGACCTGGTCCGCACGATCGCCGAAGTGCTGCAGAAGAACGAACCGCCGGACGCAGGCGGCAGCTAGTCCTGTGTCTCACAGCCGGTACGGCATCTCCGCCGCAGCGGGAAAACGATCCTGCGGCCTGCGGTCATGCTGTGCGCCTGGAAAAGGCTCTCGCCCCGCGCTACAATCGCCCCGCGCACCTGCCATTCTCGTCTGGCTACCTGGAGAACTACGGATGCTCTCGATCTTTGTCGCGCACTGGAAGCTGATCCTGCTGTGGGGGATCGTGGCCGGGCTGCTGGTCGGATGCGGCGGGCAGGATAATCCCGGCCCGCAGCCGACCCCCTCGTATACCCCCGCTGCTCAAAGCGGTGAGGTGCAGGCCGAGGTCGCCGTCGAGCGCGCGATGGTCTTTCCCGTGCCGGATCGCAACGCCGCGCCGCTGACATACCTCTACCAGCGCGAGAGCGTCCCGGTGCGCGGCCAGTCGGCGGACGGCGCCTTTCTGCTGACGACGGTGGACGGGGCCGATGGCTGGATTCTGCGCGCACAGGTCGAGCTGAGCGGCGATCTGGCCCAGGTGCCGCTGGTCGAGGCGGCGGTAGTGGCGAGCGTTCCAACCGGCGCGCCAACCGTCGGCGTATCTCCGGCGACGGCAGCGCCAGAGGCCACGCTGCCGCCCACCACTGCGCCGACGCTTCAGGACGCGGCCAGCCCGGCTCCGGCTCTGACGCGCACGCCGCTTCCCAGCCGGACACCACTGCCTTCCCTGACACCGACCGGCCAGGGCAGCCCGGCCACGTCGGAAGTGGCGATGCTGGCCGGCGATGGGACCGCCGCGCCGGAGTCGGTCGCCACCAGTCCTGCCCTGCGCGAGGGCGAGCCGCCGCCGCTGGCCATCACGCTGCCGGATGGCTGGCGCGCGGCGCACCTGCTGGTGCCGTTCCGCACGCTGAGCGCGTTGCGTGACGTGCCGTTGACGATCTACACCGGGCCGCTGCCCGGCGGCGTGACCGGCTACGTCTACCTGTTCTGGGGCTTTCCGAGCGTCGCCAGCCCGTCCGGCGAGTTCAATCTGTGGGCCGATGGGCTGCAAATCCTGCGCGGGTCGCTGGTGGGCGAATCGTGCAACCTGGGCGTCTATGACCGCGAAGCGTTCTATGTGGGCGATCACGAGGCGGTCGGCGCGTTCTATCAGGCCGATAGCTGCGAGGGCGAGTCCGACGCCGCCGGCTGGTTCGCGGCGCTGCGGCTGGGCGGCGGCAACTTCGCGTTCTTCACCGCCGCCGAGCCGATTGCCGCGCTGCCCGACGTGGTGGACGATCTCCAGGCGATTCTGGATTCGGTCGTGTTCGATCTGGCGGACCAATAGCCCGGCGCGGACCCGGTCTTGTCGGGGCGGCAGCGTGCCGTTATACTGAAACCGTTACCAAAGAGGCGTCCGGCGCGGTCCGGACGAACAGCGAGCAGTACCTTGAAACTGGATCAGATTATCGTCATCGACATCGAATCAACCTGTTGGTCCGGCGGACCGCCCGAAGATCAGGAGCCAGAGATCATCGAAGTGGGTGTCTGCGTGCTCGACATCAAAACCGGCGAGCGCCTGGCCCGGCACAGCATCCTGGTCACGCCCGAACGCTCCCAGGTCAGCCCATTTTGCACCAACCTGACCTCGCTCACCCAGGCCGATCTGGACGAGCGCGGCGTTTCGTTTGGGCGCGCCTGCGCGATCCTGCGCCGGCGTTTTGGCACCAGCACCCGCCCCTGGGCCAGCTATGGCGATTTCGACCGGCGCCAGTTCGAGAAGCAGTGCCGCGAGCGCCAGATCGATTATCCCTTCAGCCAGAGCCATATCAACGTCAAGAGCCTGTTCGCGCTGGCGCACGGTCTGCCGCGCGAAGTCGGGCTGCTGCGCGCGATGGATGCGCTCGATCTGCCGCTGGAAGGGACACACCATCGCGGGGTAGATGACGCCTGGAACACGGGCCTGATTCTCTCCCGGCTGTTGTTCCAGTGCCGGGGCGAGCCGGTCCCGCTGCGCGAGCCGCTGACCCCCGACCAAAATTAGCAGGAGCAGGCTTTGAAACGAATCGGGATCGGACTTATCGCTGCACTCATACTCATTCTGCTGGCAGCTCCCACCCAGGCGCCGGCCCAGAGCGCCGGGCCGGTGACCATCACCTTGCAGTTCGCGGCGATCCGCCAGGGAACGGTCGGGTTGGTGCGGGTGGCAGGTGAGGACCTGGCCGAAGTGCGGGCTGTTTTCCAGGAGCGCGTGTTCCAGTTCTACCCGGATCAGGCCGGGTTTACCGGGCTGATCTCAGCCGCTATGGAGCAGGATGTCGGGACCTACAATATGCAGGTGTGGGTCCGGCACGGCGACGGCACGGCGGAGCGCATCGATCAGGATGTGCAGGTGAACTACGGTGAGTTTGGCCGCTTCGATATCATCCTGCCCGCCTCGATGATGCCGCTGCTCCAGCCGGATATCAACCAGGCCGAAAAGGACAAGCTGTTCAACATCGCGGGCCGCTTCACGCCGGAGCGCTACTACACCGAGGGCTTTATACTCCCCAGCGCCGCCGAGCAGATCGGCTGGTTCGGAACCTGGCGGCTGTATAACCAGTCCTTCTGGTACCAGCATACCGGGCTGGATATGAAGATGGCGATCGGCACACCGATCGTGGCGGCGGCCAGCGGGCGCGTGATGCTCTCTGAGATGGTGGCGATTCGGGGCGGGTTCGTACTGATCGATCACGGCTGGGGAATTTATACCGGCTATGCCCATCTGTCGGAGCGCTACGTCGTGCCGGGCCAGTGGGTGAAGCAGGGGGATGTGCTCGGCCTGAGCGGTCTGAACGGGCGCTCGTCGGGCGCGCACCTGCATTGGGAAGTGATGGCCGGGGGCGTGTGGGTCGATCCCCTGACGTTTCTCGATCTGGGCCTGATAGCGGGCAGCTAGCGCAGCCGGACGCCGGGGCCTCAACCATCGAAGCGAGCGTGGACAACATGATCAAACCCTGGGAAATAGTGTCATCACGGCTGCTGGTCGATAGCCTGCCCTGGCTGCGGGTCGCGGTCGAGCATGTGCGGCTGCCCAACGGCCACGAAATCCCCGACTTCTACCGGGTCGATCTGCCGGACTGGGCGCAGATTTTCGCGCTGGACGACGCGGGGCGGGTGTTCATGATCGAGCACTACAAGAACGGTCCGCGCACTGCTTCGCTGGAGCTGCCCGCCGGGTATATCGATCCCGGTGAGACGCCGGAACAGGCCGCGCGCCGCGAGCTGCTGGAAGAAACCGGCTGCGAGGCGCCGGAGTGGTGCGGCCTGGGGCAGTTCTTTATGGATGGCAACCGGGGCTGCGGTACCTCGCATGTTTTTCTGGCGCGGCATGTGCGCCGCGTGGCGGAGCCGCACCTGGAACAGTCCGAGATCATCGTACAGCATACCCTGACGCTGGATGAAGTGCGGGCGGCGTGGCTGGGCGGGCGGCTGCGGAATATCGCAACTGTGGCGGCAGTCGGGCTGGCCCTGGCACGGATAGAGGGGGAAACATGTTAAGCACACATGTCCATTCAGCCCGTCCGGTCGATCTGCCTGGCGTCGCGGCGGTGCTGCAAGAAGCCTTCAGCGACAAGATGCGCCGTATCTTCACTAACCAGCCCGAAAAGATCCGCACACTGCTTGAGGCGGCCTACAGCGGCCCGGTGCATCGCGGCTATGACGGTGTGCTCGTGGCGGAGCGCGGCGGGCGCATCATCGGCACACTGCTGATCGAGCCGATGTTCTACACCTCGCAAGAGAACCGCGCGTTCGAGCACCTGGCCGTGCGTGAGCTGGGCTTGCTGCGCATGTTGTGGGGCTCGTTCTTGCTGTGGCTGGTCACACACCGCCCGCAGCCGGGCGAAGGCTATATCAGCGATCTGGGCGTCGCGCCGGACTGCCAGGGCGAGGGCGTCGGGCGGTTGCTGCTGGAGCACGCCGAAGAATGGGCGCGCGGTCGGGAGCGCGATCGCCTGACGCTGTGGGTAGCCGGATCGAACGAGCGGGCGCTGCACCTGTATGAGAACTTTGGCTTTCAGCGCACGCGCACGCGCAACAGCATGCTCACCCGGCTGACGTTTGGCATCCGGCGCTGGTACTTCATGGAAAAGCCGCTGCGCTGACGTCGCGCAACGCGATCGCCTGCTGCGGGTTATGTCTGGTGGGCGACCGATGACCTGATCAGGGAATTCACTCGTGATGCGAGTCGCGCTTTTCACAGAAACTTTTCTACCTAAAGTTGACGGGATCGTCACGGTTTTGATCCTGCTGATGGATCACCTGATCAAGCGCGATATCGAATTCGTGGTCGTCGCGCCCAAGCTCAGCGACGACCTGACGCAGTATCGTGGCCGGTCGGTGATCGGCGTGCCGGGCGTGCGGCTGCCCATCTACCCGGAGCTGCGCGTCGGCCCCCCCACGCTGCACACCTACCGCGAGCTGAAGCGCTTCCAGCCCGACATCGCCCACTTCATTCACCCTGCGCTGGTCGGCACCGCCGGCCTGATGATGGCCAAGCGGCTCGACGTGCCGACTCTCGCCTCGTTCCACCTCGATCTCGCCACGATGGTGCAGTACTTTGGGCTGGGCTTTCTGGAGCCGGTCATCTGGTGGTACACGCGCACCAACTTCAACGCCGCCGACTATGCGCTTGCCCCTTCGCGCCGCACGCAGGAAGCCATGCTGCGGCACGGGGTGCGGCAGGTCGGGCTGTGGCGTAGAGGCGTTAACGCCGATCTGTTCCACCCGCGCTATGCCAGTGCTGCCATGCGCGCCCGCCTGAGCGACGGCCATCCCGATGATACGATCCTGTTGTATGTCGGGCGGCTCTCGCACGAGAAACAGATCGACAAAATCCGCGCCGTGCTGGACGGCGTGCCGGAGACGCGGCTGGCAGTGGTGGGCGACGGCCCCGCGCGGGACGACTTGCAGGCGCATTTCGCCGGCAGTCGCGCGAACTTCGTCGGCTATCTGCGCGGCGAGGAATTGTATTCGGCCTTCGCCAGCGCCGATATTTTTGTCTTCCCCTCGGCGATGGAGACCTTCGGGCTGGTGCTGGTCGAGGCGATGGCGTCCGGCCTGCCGGTGGTCACGGCGCGGGTGGGCGGGGCCGATGACATGGTGCGCCCCGGTGTCAACGGCTACCTGTTTAACGTGGGCGATACGCGCGCCATGATCGACGGTGTGCGCGCGATTCTCTCCGAGCCGAGCAAGCGCCGCGTGATGGGCCGCAACGCGCGGCTCTATGCCGAAACGCAGGCGTGGCCCGCGATGATGGACGAGCTGATCACCTGCTACGCCGACCTGATCGCCGGGCGGCCCCCCTCGATCTAGCCGCCACATCCCCACACCCCCGCTTCACCCCTGCCTGACTTATCATCCAGTATGCACCGCCGCGGGTGGGAGCTGTCGATCCGTTTACACTACAATTAAATTACAGCCCCATGTTTCCTGTCCTGGGAAGCCCCTGTGATGGGACAAGACACAAGGAGATTCGTCATCATGAAGCGTTTGTTGAGCATGGTCATTCTGTTCGTGTTGGTGCTCACCCCGCTTTCGGTTTGGGCGCAAGACGACGAGTTGGAGTGGGAAGAGTTTACGTCCGAAGATGGGTTGCTGACGCTTTCATATCCTGCCGACTGGATCATTCAGGGTGCGCTCGCAGAAGATCCGTTCCCCAGTGTGGTCATTATGAACACGCAAGAGGCAATGGATCGTTATATGGACGGTGAGGAGCCAATCTCCGGCGATCAGCTTGTCCAGGTGCTCCTGCTCCCGACCGAGTTCTTTACGTTGATGGGAGCCACCGTCGAGCCGGATGCCGGCGCGCTGGAACTGGCCGAAGCGTTCGCGACCAGCTTCATGGGCGCCACTATGGCCGAGGAGGATATGGGGCTGGACGAAGAGCCCGAGGATGACACCGAAGCTGAAATGAGCGCCACCGAGGAAGCGATGGACGATGGCGAGCTGACGATTGGCGAGCCGGAAGAGTTCGAGATTGAAGAGGATGTGACGGGGGCTTATGTGCCGGTCACCGAGGGCAACACCGAGGGCGCGTTTATCGTGACTGTCGTCGGTGAGGGCCTGATGGCTGTGACCTTTATCGCCGCGCCGCCGGGTGAGTTCACCGAAGAGCAAGCCGAACTGGGCCGCCAGATCGCGGGCAGCATCGCCTTTGCCGGGACCGCCGAAGATATCATGAACGCGCTCATGGGTGGCATGGGCGAGATTGAAGGCGGCATGGGTGAAGGTGAAATGGGTGAGGCCCCAGCCGAAGGAGGCATGGGTGAGGAAGGCACAGGTGAGGACGGCGCGACCGGCGCAACGCTGGATGGCGATCAGTTGGTCAACGAGCGCTGCACCGTTTGCCACACCCGTGAGCGGATCGACGCCCAGGACAAGGATGAAGCGGGCTGGACCGAGACGGTGGACCGCATGATCAGCTATGGCGCGCAGCTTGATGACGAGGAGCGCCAGACCGTGATCGACTACCTGGTCGCGACCCACTAAACCGCCTGCCACAATCCCGATTGATGGCCTCTCTGCCCCCGGTGACGGGGGCTTTTTGCTGCCCGATGACGCTGCCATCGCACAGGCGTTCGTGGCGGTTCTGCCCGTCCGGTGGTATAACACGGGGCGAATCTGGAAGATGTCCGGCGTTGTACCACGCAAAGGGGGTTCCGTTTGGAAGTGAAGGGCGGCAGCATGCGAGTGGCAGTCATCGGTGCCGGGACGATGGGCGCGGGTATCGCGCAGGTGATCGCGCTGGGCGGCTGCCCGGTGATGCTGCACGATACCGCCGATTCGATCCTGCGCCGGGCGCTGGCGCGCATCAGCCGCAGCATCGATCAGGGCGTGCGCCTGGGCAAGACCGATCCGGCCCGCGCGCGCCGGGCCAAGCGTGCCTTTACGCTGACAACCGCCCTGGAGCGCTGCACCGCCGCCGATCTGGTGATCGAGGCGGTGGCCGAAGATCGCGCGCTCAAACTCTCGGTGCTGCGCGCGCTGGACGATCTCGTCACGCCGGAGACGATTCTGGCGACCAGCACCAACACCCTGTCCGTCTCAGCGCTGGCCGCCGGAACCCGCCTGCCGGAGCGCGTCGTCGGGCTGCATTTCTGCAATCCCCCCCACCTGATGCGCCTGGTCGAGGTGGTGCAGGGCGAGCATACGCGGCCCGCCATACTGGATCGGGCGATGGCCTTCGTGCGCAGCATCAACCGGACGCCGGTTTTGCTGCCGGACGTGCCCGGCCTGATCGTCAACCGCGTCGGGCAGGTCTACTACGGTGAGGCGCTGCGCCTGCTCGATGATGCGGGGGTGGATGTGCCGACCGTTGACCGGCTGATGGAAGCGCTCGGCTTCCCGATGGGACCCTTCCGGCTGATGGACTTCGTGGGCGTCGATACGGCCTACGACGTCTCGCAGGCGCTCTACGAGGCGACCTTTCACGAAGTGCGTTACCGGCCCCACCCGCGCCAGCGGCGGATGGTCGAGGCCGGGCAGACGGGCCGGCGTGTGAAGCCGGGATTCTACCCGCTCGGCTCCGGGCCGGATCAGGGCTGAGGCAGCGGAGCGAGACGGATGCGCGTGCTGCTGGTCGGAGAGGTTCCTTTTGTCGATACGCTGGCGGGGCTGTGTCGGGCACGGAGCCACAAAGTAGACCTGTTTTTGTCCGATGATCTCGAAGAGCAGGAAGCGCTCGATAACATGGTGCGCGCCGCGACGCGCTGCCAGATCGCCATTGAGAGCCTCAATGAATCGCAGCCGGCCAAGCTGTGGCTGATCGAAGGCATCGAAGCCAATCTGCCTGCCGACGCGCTGCTGCTGGTCAGCGCCCTGGCGGCCAGCGCGACCGAGATCGCAAGCTGGACCAATCGCCCCAGCCGCGTGACGGGCTATGGCCTGCTGCCCCCGATTGCCACGACCGGCCTGGTCGAGTTCGCGCCCGCGCTGCAAACCAGCTTCGAGATGGCCGCCCGCGCCCGGCGCTTTTGGGAAGACCTGGGCTTCGGCGTGATCCGCGTGCCGGATGCTGCCGGGCTGGTGCGCGCGCGGATTGTGTGCAGCCTGATCAACGAGGCGGCGCGTGCCCTGGGCGAAACCGGCGCGAGCGTCGAGGATGTTGATCGCGCGATGGAGCTGGGGATGAATTTCCCGCGTGGGCCGCTGGCCTGGGCCGACGAGATCGGGCTGGATGTCGTGCTGGGCACGCTCGAAGGGCTGCGCCGCTATTGGGGCGACGAGCGCTATCATCCCACCCCGGCGCTGCGCCAGCGCGTCTATGCCGGGCAGCTCGGCAAAAAAACCGGGCGCGGCTTCTATACCTATGATGCGAGCCGGCACGCACGCTGATCGCGATTGCGGTACAATGAGGCAGGGCCAATCAAGTTAGCGAGTAGGCAGCATGGCAGAGCTTGAAGCGCGCGAGGGACATTTGCTGGTCGTCGGGGGCCGGGCGGTGAGTATGCCCCCACCCGGCGCATTGGTCGAGACGGCGCCCCGGCGAGCGGCGCGGGGCCGCGAGGGAGACCGGCTGTTTATCCTGGTGACGCCCGCCGGTGAGCTGCGCGTGCCCGGCGCTTTCTTCGAGGAGATGGCCCGGCTGGCGGCGGACGCTTATTTCAGCAGCGGCGGCGGCGTGACCGGCGGCCTGCGCGAGGCGCTGACCACGCTCAATCGCCACCTGCTCACGACGGCAGAGCCGGGCGCTGAGCCGCAGTGGTTGGATGTGCTCGCGCTGGTGCTGCACGGTGATGAATTGTTCGCGGCCCGCAGCGGCGGCACCTTCGCGGCGATCTACCAGAATGCCAACCTCGCGTTTTTCCCGCTCGACCGGCGCGATCCGCTGGCGCACTCGGCCCCACTCGGCGCGGAGAACCTGCCGGATATCCAACTGGCACGCTATACCGTTGGGCCGGGCTGCACCCTGCTGCTGGCCGACGCCGGGCTGTCCCAGGCGTCTGACGACGATTTGCAGCGCGTGCTGAGTGAGGGCAGCCTGCCGCCGATCCTGAACGCGCTCAAGGGGCTGGCCGACCGCCAGACCTCGGCCAGCGTGATCGTGCTGGCGGCCCCCGATGGGCAGGTTCACCCGGTACCACCGCTGCCGGAGCCGGTCCACGTGCCGCAGCCGGTCGCGCCAACCCCTGCCTCCGAACTATCTGTTCCGCTGGCCGGGAGTGACGCGCACGCCGCGCCCTGGATGGAGCAGGCGCGCCCCGTCGCCGCCGTGCCAACCGCCGAGCTAGACAGGCCAGAGCCGGACGAGTCGCCCGCGCCGGTGTTGGAACGCGCGCGGGATGCGCTGGATCGCGTTACGGATGTGGTGAGCGACGCCGCCAGCCGGGTCGCGGAGACATCACGCGAGCGCGGGCCATCGGCCTTTACGCGGGCGGTGATCGGGGTGCGGCGCGGCATCTGGCAGGTGGTGCACGCGGTCCTGGCCGCGCTGCTGGGCGTGCTGAGGGGTCTGGAAAGTGCGTTGGGAAAGGTCCTGCCGGAGCCGGGCGCGGATGGCAAGCAGGGGATTCCGACCAATGTTGCGGTCGGGCTGGCACTGCTGATCCCGATCGTGATCGTGGTGGTGGTGGTCGGGCTGGCGCTCTCCAACCGGGGCCAGACCGACTTCGAGATTTATCTGGCGACGGCCAAAGACGCGCACCAGGACGCCCTGACCCGTTCTGCCGGGGCGTGTGTCGATCCGGAGCTGCGCGCGGTGTGGGAAGACGTGATGGGGCTGGCCGAGCAGGCCGGTAAGTTTCGCCCCGACGATATCGAGGTGCTGCAAATCCAGGCCGACGCCCAGAATTATCTCGACTGCTTCGACGTGATCGAGCGCCGCGCGGTCAAGCTGCTGCACCAGTTCCCCGAAGGGGCCGACCTGGTCGGGCCGGTGGTGCAGGGCGGCATCGATCTCTTCGTGCTGGATCGCACGTCCGGCACGGTCTATCACGACACGCTCAACGAGCGCGGCGACGGCCTGACCGCGCGCGACGATCGCGGGATCGTGGGGCGCGGTTCGGCGGTGGGGCAGTATGTCGTCGGCGATATTTTCGATATCGAATGGCTGCCCAACGGCAACGTCCTGCTCGCGCCCGACCGCAACGGCGTACTCGTGACCTATTCGTCCACGTTCTTCGCCAGCGCGCACCAGCTTGTGGTCGATGCCCGCTGGGTCGATCCGATTGCGATTGCCGTGTTCCGCTCCAACCTCTACGTGCTCGACCGGGGCGCGGATCAAATCTGGCGCTATGTCCAGCCGGCGGGTGAGCGCCGCTATACCAGCGCGCCGGAAGAATACTTCACCGGGTCAAATCTGCCCGATCTGAGCACCGCCGTCGATTTTGGGATCAGCGAGACGGGCGAGATCTTCATCCTGTATGCCGATGGCTCGGTCGAGCGCTATCTGAGCGGTGAGCCGCAGACGTTCACCTATAACAAGCGCCCCGAAGGCACCCTGACCAGCGGGCACGCCCTGTTCATCGACAACGACCCGGCCTCGCGCAGTCTGTACATCGTGGACGGCGAGAACGAGACGATCTACGAAACGTCATGGGCCGGGACCTTCGGCTACGGCTATCGCCCACTCAACCCAACGGATGCCTTCGAGGGTATCTCCGGCGTGTTTGCCGATACGGTCGTGCGCAACAATATGTACGTTGTGGCCGGGAACCAACTGTTACACTTCGCGCGCAGCGAGTAGGCCGCGCGCCACAGCGTCAGGCGGCAGGCGAATGAGCGCGGGGTGCCAGCCCCGCGTTTTGGGTTATAATGCCCGCCGCAACCGAAGCTTAAGAGGATAGGGTGTATGCGAGTTCCTCAGTGGTTTGTGCTGGTCTGGGTGCTGGTGATCGCCGTCGTCGCGGTTGGCGGCGCGATCTTCAGCTATACCTTCGTGCGCGATCGCTCGGCTGAGCTGGATCGCGTGCTCGACCTGCCGGAGCTGCCGCAGATCGGATCAGCCGCCGAAGCGCCGCAGCCGGTCACCGTGCCAACCGAAGCCGCCAGCGCACCCGGTGAACCGGCGGCGACGCAGGATGCATCCTCAGGCGAGGGCGAAGGTGAAGACGCGGGCGATACAATCGACGCTGCTGCCGAGGCGACCGCCGAAGCGGACGAGATCGCGGCCCTGGGCGGCGAAGCGGCGGTGTGGGACGATCCCCGCCGCGTGACGATCCTGCTGCTGGGCGTGGATCAGCGCCAGGGCGAAACCGGCCCGTTCCCAACCGACACCATGATCCTGTTCTCGCTCGACCCGGTGGGCAAGACCGCCGCGATCCTGTCGATCCCGCGCGATCTGTGGGTCGAGTATCCAGAGCTGGGGCAGCCGGGGCGCATCAACACGGCTAATATCCTGGGCGACGAGATCAACTATCCGGGCGGCGGCGGACCGGTTCTGGCCGCCAGGACCGTCGAGCGCACGCTGGCGGTCAAGGTCGATTACTACGTGGTCATCAACTTCGAGGTGTTCAACACCGTGATCGACGCTGTTGGCCCGATCGAAGTCTGCCCGCCGGAGCCGATCGACGACGACCGCTATCCCGATGGCAGCTACGGCTATATCACGATCCATTTCGACGCGGGCTGCCAGGAGCTTGACGCCGAGCGGTTGCTGCAATATGCCCGCACACGGCACGGCGACAGCGACATCGGGCGCTCCAGCCGCCAGCAGGAAGTGATCCTGGCGGTGCGCGATCGCGTGCTGAGCACGGGCGGAGTCACCGCGCTGCTGCCCGAAATCCCGGCCCTGTGGGAGTCTATGCAGGCAAATGTGCGTACCAACCTGGAGCTGGAAGAGATGATCCGGCTGGCGCGCACCGCCGAATCGATCCCCGGCGAAAACATCCGCCAGGGCCAGATCACGTTTGAAGATGTCTGGGCGCAGACTACCCCCGAAGGCGACAACATCCTGATCCCGATTGCGACCGACATCCGGCTGCTGATCGAGGACCTGTTCCGTCCGGCGGGCGCGCCTTCGGCCCGTGAGCCTGTCTCGGAGCCGGCTACCCAGCCGTAGAGGCGCGTTCCGCGCTTCCATCCCCCATCCCCCGGCCCCTTCCCCCACTGCTGCGCGGAGGGAAGGGGAGAACGGCAATGCCTTTACAAGTCCTTCCCACCTTGTGGGGGGATTTAGGATGGGGGGGCAGATACGGCTTCGTCCCGTGCTACACCCGCTGCAAATGCGTGTCCTTGAACGCGCTCGGATACTTCAGGCCATAGCCGACTGTGCGATCCATGCCGATATGCGCCAGCCAGACGACGGCGATCTGCGTGCCGGTGGGGATATCCGCCAGCAGCGACACGCCCAGCACCGCCAGCGGCAGGGCGGTGGTGTGGATCACGTTGTAGGCCAATGCGCCGGTGCGCGGTCCGGCCACGAAGCCCAGCATCGACACATCGGGGGCGAGCAGCAGCAGCGCAAACGCGAGCCAGCTCCAGCCCTGGTTATAATACACGGCGACCGCGCCAGCCAGCAGCGCCAGCCCTTCGACGCGCAGCAGCAGTGCCGGGAGCGTTCGGCGCCGCGCAGCCTGAACATCGGAAATTGGAGTTGTGTCGGTTGTCTGCATTGGATGCTCCAGCATGATAGGCGAACTAGGCAAGGTGAGTGCCAGCAGCCGCTAGCCGCCGGGCTTGACCGCGACAAGGCTGCTCTCCGGCCCGTCGTCGGCGGCGGTGAGGATGTGCCAGCCAGGGAAATAGCCGGGCAGCTCGCCCGGTTGCAGCATGTGATCGGCGCGTAAGGTCGGGCGCAGCGCAAGCTGGCGCGTGTTGAAGGTCTGGTACACGATCAGGCCGCCGGGGCGGACGCTGGCCCGGATGGCCGGGAACAGCCGCCGGTCCAGGAAGCGGAACACGACCGTCACATCATAGGCGGCGTGCCGCAGCGGGAAGTGATCGAGATCGGCCTGGACGAAGCGCACGCCATCCAGCCCGCGCCGCAGCATCTCGCCCCGCGCATGGCGCAGCGCCGCCAGGCTGATGTCGAGCGCATCGACCGTGTAGCCCTGCTCCGCCAGCCAGAGCGCGTCGCGCCCCAGGCCGCACGCCAGATCGAGCGCGCGCTGGCCCGGTTGGGCGGGCGGCACCCAGCGTGTTAGCAGCGGGTGCGGGCCTTTGGCCAGCGCGGCGGCAGGCTCGGCGTAGCGGCGTTCCCAGCGCTCGCGGTCGGCACGTGACATCCGCCGGCCTACTCGCGCCCCATATATACCGGGCGGTACTTGAGCGCGTCGGGCACGGCCTTGAGCGCGTCCTCGTCGCCGGGCAGCAGCGGCATGCGTGGGTTGCGCTCGCGCAGGCGGTGGACATGGTAGGCATCGCGCAGCGTCTGCCATTCGGGCGTGCGCCAGTGGTCCGGCAGGCGCAGCACCCCCGCGATCGCGCGCACGCGCTGGCCGTTGAGGCTGTTCCAGACGTTGCGCGCCTCGCCGCTGAGAATCGCGCGCGCCTGCTCCTGCTCCTCGCGGCTGCCTTCCTGGGCGTCGCGCTCCAGCTTGCCAAACAGGCTGCTGCTCAGCTTTTCGAAGAGCTTACCGGCCTGTTTCGTGTCCACGCCCTTTTCGGCGGCAAGCTGCTGCACGTCGGGCGGGATCGCGTCCGCGCCGACAACCATCACCGGCGGGCCGCTGCTCTCGACCGGCGGCACGGGCAGATTGCCGGTGAAAGCCTGCTGCAAGACTTCGCCGGTTTGATCGCCGCGCAGATAGGGCTTGAGCGCGCCGGGGCCGTCGTGGCGCTCGCCTTCGCGGAAGACGGTGAATCCCCCGCTGCTGCCGTCCACCCAGCCGCAGATCACGGGCTTGCCGAGCGACTCGCTCAGCGCGGGCAGCAGCGCCTCGTCCACCTGGCCCACCACGCGCACCCAGCCCTGATCGGCGGGCGCGACGAACAGCCGCACCATCTCGCGCAGGTTGGGGGGCGTGCCGGTTCCGCCGGGGAACGGATCATAGGCATGATAGCCCTGGCCGCTCAGCAGCGACTCCAGGGCGGATGCAACCTCGTCCGGCGTGGCATCGGGGACAAATAGACTGTACCAGTCCTGGCTCATGGCATCTCCTGGTCCTGTTATGGCTTGTTATCAGGTTGCCACAACAGTACCAGATTGTATCGCGCGCGGCGAGTAGCTGCCGGAATCATCCTGTCGCCAGAATGCCAGCATGCGGGCCATTTCGATGAAGCCCAGGCGGTGATAAAGCGGGAGCAGCGTCTCGGACGGGGCCAGGGTGAAGATCGTACCGCAGCCATATGCCTGAGCAGCGTGCACGGCGGTTTCGATCAGGGCTTCTTCCAGGCCCATGCCATGCCACAGCGGGGCAGTCACCACGACCTCGATCTCGGCGCTGGGCGGCAGCAGGGTGATCCGGGCCGCGCCCAGCGGGGTATTTTCGTAACAGGCGGTGATGAACAGGCTCTCGCCGCTCTCGACGGCAGCCAGCAGCGGCTCGACTTCGTCCGGGCGGATGATCAGCGCCTCGGTATTGTAATAGGCGGCGCGGAAGATGCGCAGCCAGGCGGCCAGCTCCATCGGCGTGCTGGCGATCGTGGCCGTAATCGAGGAATCCATGCTGCCGGGGAGTTGCCCGCGTGGGACCTCGTCGGGCAGGTGTGGCCCGTAGAGCGGCGCATAGGCCATCAGCAGCCACTGTTCTTCCAGCGCGAGGCCCATCAGCGTGAGTTGCTGCTGGAACGCCGCCGGGAACAGGGCATCCAGAAACAGCAGGCGCGGGATGCGGCCCAGGTGCTCCATGCCGGTGAAGGCGGCGAGCAGGTCCTCACGGCGAACCCAGGCGACGCCCTTATGCGGCACGATACAGTTCAGATGCAGGCCGGTGTTCTGAGGATGGATCAGCACGTCTACTGTCCCGATCTGCTCGATCGCGGCCTGCGAACGCAGCGCGTTCAGCCGCAGATGCGCCTGGATACGGCGCAGCATCTGCCTGTCATCCCGATTGAAGGAAACCATCGTCCCAGTTACTCCCCTAGTGTTGATCTACTTTCAGTTTATCGATTTTGAGGATGAATGCTATGCATCGGGGGTCCTAAACCGGGATTTTTTGCGATGAATTAAGAAGTTGATACAACTTCTTTACAGAATCGGCGGCGCGCCGGAGCTGCCGGGTGAGCAGGCGGCGCGCAGGGGCATCCGTTCGGGCGGGCGGTGCGTTATGGAGCGGTGAAGGTGTGCTGCTCGAAGAACGCCCAGATCACCTCGGCGGCCTTGATATCCATGTTGGTCGCGCCCGCGATCTCCGGGCTGAGCCGCCCGATCACGCCGGGCAGATTATGGCCGCCGCCATCGATCACGTAGTACTCCAGCGCCGAGCCGCCGTCGCACCCGACGAAGGTGTAGTGATAGACCGTCGTTTCGGGTGAGTCGCCGCCCTGGGGCAGAAGCTCATAGGTAGTTTTGGCTGGCTCGCACTGGTTGTGCATCGCCCAGAACAGCGCCGTATCCGGCATGGAGAACGCGATCTCGATCCCGTCGTAGACGCTGCCGACCCAGGGCACGCTCGCATCGTAGGTGCCATGCATCAGCAGGACCGGAACCGGGCGCGTGTCCTCGCACAGCGTCTCGAACTCCGGGTACAGCGTCGCGCCGACCGAGGCGAAGGCCGCGAACTGATCGGCCCCTTCGCACGCGAGGCGCTGCGTCATGAAGCCGCCGTTGGAGAAGCCGGTGATGTAGAGCCGCTGTTGGTCGATGTTGAGATCGCGCGCCAGGTCTTCGACCAGCGCCCGCAGAAAGGCCGTATCGTCGATCTCGGTATCCTGGAAGTACTGCCCGCCGCGCGGATAGTTCCACTCGCGCGCGATGCCGTCTGGGTAGACCGCGATGAAGCCGTGCTCGTCCGCAACCGGGTTGAGGTCCAGCAGGTAGGCGAAGCCCGCGCCGGTATCCGTGCGCCCATGCAGACCGATCACCAGCGGCGTCGGCTGCGCCGGATCGTAGCTCGGCGGGACGTAGAGCGTGTAGCTGCGCGCCAGGCCGCCGAACACGTCGCCGCGCTCGGTCATCGACGCCTTGGTCAGCGCGGCCCAGTCCGGCCCGTCCAAAAAATAGCCGGTGATGATCCCGGTCAGATCGACGCCGAACTGGTTGAGCGTGTAATTCCCACTGCGCAGCCAGTTCCCGGCCATGCCGCCGAGTGTGTAGAGCGCCGCCGAGGAGTCGTCCTGGCACGCCGCGTTGAGGTGGACGCGCTGCCCGTCCGGCTTCTGCACGGCACCGGCGTCGCAGCCGTTGCGTGTCTGCCAGAACTCGAACGTCTCATATGCACCGAGGATGCGTTCCGGGGATGGCCGGTTGGGCAGTTCGACCAGCCGCCCGCCGAATGGGTAGGCCGGGTCCTGATCGCCCACCAGGATCAGCATGGGGACCGCACCGCCCCCGGCCCCACAGTTCTCGACCTGGTAGCTCCACAGCAGCGCGCCGACGACCGCCACCCGCGCGAAGCGTTCCGGCATTTCGCACGCCAGCCGGTAGGCCATCGTCCCGCCGTTGGCGATCCCGGTCAGGTAGACCTGCGCCGGGTCGATGGCATAGCTCTCGCCCAGGTGATCGATCAG
>JAAYCM010000120.1 GCA_012729765.1 Chloroflexota bacterium
AGCGCAAACAGGCTGTAGAGTCCCCCAAGCCAGAGCGCATTCACGACTTGCTGAGGAATGTTCACATCCATCACGAACTCGATTCGCAGGTGCCCGATAGGCCGGGTCGCCGCAGCAAACACGCGCAGGTGATAAAAGAGCAAAAAGGGGGAACTCCCACCGGAATTCCCCCTGCTGTACAGCCTCTATTCTGCGGCAGCCGCCTCGAACGCCTGCGCCGCCGTCTCGTCGGTCAGCAGGTCGAACTGGCCGCCCAGCACGATCTGCGCCACCGGATCGTGAACCGGGTTGCGCTCCTCGTCGAACGAGTAGACCCCCAGCGGCGAGTCGAAGTCGGCCAGCCCGGCCAGCGCCTCGCGCACGGCATCCGGCTCAGCCGAGTCGGCGCAGCGAATCGCCGCAGCCGCCAGCCACGCGCCGGTATAGGCCTGGGCCGCGAACTGATCGGGCGAGCCGCCGTAGGCTTCCTCGTAGGCGGTGCTGAAGAACTGGCTCGATTCGGACGGGTTGCTGACGTTCCAGGCCGCGCCCACGATCACACCCTCGGCGGCTGCGCCGGCCTGCTCGAACAGCGCGGGGGAGTTGAAGCCATTGCCGCCGATGATCGGCCCGGTGTAGCCAAGCTGGCGGGCCTGCTGCACGATCGGAACGGCCTCGGCCACCAGCGCCGACACCACGATCGCGTCTGGCTCGTCGTTGATGATGTTGGTCAGTTGGGGTGAGAAATCGACATCGCCGCGCGCAAACGTCTCTTCGCGCAGCACTTCGACGCCCTGCTCTTCGAGCGCCTGTTGGAAGACTTCGTAGCCGCTGACCGTGAAGTCATCGTCGTTGCCATACATCACGCCTACCTGCTCCAGGCCGAGAATCTCGGTGGCCGAAGCGACCGTGCCGGGGATCACGGCGGATTCGGGCAGGCTGTTACGGAAAACATATTGGTCGAGTTCGGGGTCATCATTCATGGTGGTAATCCCGGTGGCAGTGTTGCTCACCCCCATGACGGGGATGCCCGCCTCAGCCGCGACCGGGTCGGCGGCGAAAGCCTGGCTGGAGAGCGTCGGGCCGATGATGATCGACACGTCCGGCTCGGCGGCCAGATTCTCCATCGCGGCGATCGAGGTTTCGGGATCGCTGCCGCCGTCCTCATGCAGCGCGACCAGCGTCGTGCCCTCGCCCAGATAGCCGCTGCCGTTGATCTGCGTCACGGCCAGATCGACCGCGCGCTGCTGCGGCTCGCCATAGACCGCCACGCTGCCCGATACGCCGAACACCGTGCCGATGAAGACTTCTTCCGGCAAATTTTCGGACGTCGGGCAGACATCCCACGCGCCAATCGGCGGCTGTTCGCCCCCATCCTGCGCGCGTGCCAGCCCTGGCACACTTCCGGCGACACAAACCAGCAATATAAGTAGAACTCGAAGGGAGTACTTCATGGTTTTCGCCTCCTGAGCTAGCCTCACACTCAGATATATACAATAAGTGTCTGATTTGTACAATTAAACAAGATGCTCATAGTAAAATAAAGGTGATACACGGTGGGTTTGGGGGGATTGTTCCGGCACCCGGCGCTGACGTTGGCTGCCGTGCGAGTGCCGGAACGGATTGAGTTGTCTAGCCGCCCAGGTAGGCGCGCTGCACGTCGGGACTCTGCGCCAGCTCGCGGCTGGCCCCGGCCAAAACGATGTTGCCTGTTTCGAGCACATAACCGCGATTCGCCAGCTTGAGCGCCATGTGGGCGTTCTGCTCGACCAGCAGGATCGTCACGCCCTCGCGGTTGATCTCGGCCAGAATCTCAAAAATCTGCTGGACCAGCAGCGGGGCCAGGCCCATCGATGGCTCGTCGAGCAGCATACAGTTGCCGCCCGTCACCAGCGCCCGCCCCACAGCCAGCATCTGCTGCTCGCCGCCGGAGAGCGTATCGCCCAACTGGCCCCGGCGTTCTTGCAGGCGCGGGAAGTAGCCGTAGACGCGCTCGATACGCCGGCTCAGCTCGGCGGCATCAAGCTGGAATCCAGCCAACCGCAGGTTTTCGTAGACGGTCAGATTACCGAAGATGCGCCGCCCTTCGGGCACCAGCGCCAGCCCCAGTTTGACCACGTCATGCGCGCTGCGGCCCGCGATGCTCGCGCCCTTGAACTCGATCGCGCCGCTGTCGGGCGCCTGGAGTCCGGCCACGGTATTCAGGATGGTCGATTTGCCCGCGCCGTTGGCCCCGATCAGGGTCACGATCTCGCCTTCTTCGACCTCGAACGAGACGCCGTGCACCGCGTGGATGTTGCCATAGGATACGTGTAGATCGCGCACGCTGAGCAGCATCAGAGTATCTCCTCGGTCTGTTCTCCCAGATACGCCTCGATCACCTGGGGGTTGTTGCGCACTTCTGCCGGTGTGCCCTCGGCAATCGTCGCGCCGAAGTCGAGCACGGTGATCCGCTCGCAGATGTTCATCACCAGCCGCATCTGGTGCTCGATCAGGCAGATCGTCAGGCTGAATTCGTCGCGAATCCACTGGATGAAGTCGAGCAGGGCCGAAATCTCATACGGGTTCATCCCGGCGGCTGGCTCGTCGAGCAGCAGCAGTTTGGGCCGCGACGCCAGCGCGCGCACGATCTCGACCCGGCGCTGCTCGCCATAGGGCAGATTCTTGACCGGCTCGCGGGCATAACGCTCCAGCTTGAAGAGGCGCAGCAGGTCCATCGCGTGCGCTTCGATCTCCTGTTCCTGGCGGCGGTAGCGTCCCAGGTGCAGAAAGACCTCGGCCAGGTTGTAGCTGATCATGTTGTGGTGCGCGACCTTCACATTGTCCAGCACCGACATCATGTTCCACAACCGGATCGTCTGGAAGGTGCGGCTGATGCCCAGGCGGTTGATCGCGTGCGGCGATTTGCCGATCAGCTCCTCGCCCCGGAAAAGAATCTGCCCCTCGCTGGCCTGGTACGCGCCGGTTATGAGGTTAAAGACGGTCGTCTTGCCTGCCCCGTTGGGACCGATCAGGCCGATCAGCTCGCCCTCGTTCAGCGTCAGATTGAAGGTATCGACCGCTTTCAGGCCGCCGAAGTAGTGGCTGAGCCGGTTAATGTGCAGCAGCGTCATCGCCGGTCCCCCCTATGGTAATCGGTAATCCCTTGTCAGTGGCGCGCCCCCGGAAGCCGCGCAGATTGATGTTGATCTCGCGGAAGCCGAACAAGCCCTGAGGCCGGTGCAGCATCAGCAGGATCAGGATGAGGGGGATGGCGACCCATTTCAGCACGGCCAGCGGGCGGAACGCCTCGATCAGAATCGTGAACAGCACCGCCGCGATGATCGAGCCGCTGATGCTGCCCATCCCGCCCAGGTAGACCATCACCAGCACCTCGGTCGATTTCAGGATACCGAACATGCCGGGGTTGACATAGGCCAGCACATGCGCGAAGAGGCCGCCCGCCATCCCGGCGATGAACGACGACACCAGGAACGCTACCAGCTTGATCCGGCGCGTGTTGATACCCATCAGCTCGGCGGCGATCTCGTCCTCGCGGATAGCGATGATACCCTTGCCCAGCGTCGAATTGACCAGGCTGTGAATCGCCAGCACCGACACCACCGTAAAGACGAACACCCACGAGAAATCGGTCCAGATCGGCACCCCGTTCAGGCCGCGCGGCCCGCCAATGGCCGAGACATTGTTGATCACGCCGGTCACGATGAAGTTGACGGCCAGCGTGACGATGGCGAGATAGTCGCCGCGCGTGCGGAAGGACGGGAACGCGACCATCAGCCCGGCCAGCGCCGCCGCCGCGCCGCCCGCCACCAGCGCGACGATGAAGCCCAGCGGCAGCCCCCACTCCGACGGCAGCGCCGCGCTGCCGAATACATTGCTATCGGTGAACAGCCACATCGTCAGCACCGCCGAGACATACGCGCCGACCGCCATAAACCCGGCGTGCCCCACCGAAAACTCGCCCATATAACCGTTCACGAGATTTAGGCTGACGGTCAGCATGACGTTGACGCCGATATAGATCAGCACCAGCTCGCGGTAGTCGTTCAGGCCGCCCCAGATCGTCAGGCCGAGATAGAGCACGCCAAGCTGGAGCAGGATACCGAGCCAGCCCGGCAGCGCCACCAGCAGACGGTTGGCCGGCCCGCGCAGCAGCAGCGCCACGACGATGACCGGGATCACGAACAGCACCACGTCATATTCGAGCACGTCGAGCAGCAGGCTGAAGAACCCCGGCTCGCGCGCGCTCTGCGTGAAGAGCGAGTCGAAGAACGTCTCGCCTAAGCCGCGCAGCGCGTCCCACGACGAGCGCAGCGGCGCATCGAACGTCTTGCCCGGCGCGGGGAAGAAGGGGGTCAGCACGCCGCTGAAGTCCAAATCGGAGAACGGCTCCAGCAGGTCGGTCGCGCCGAACAGGCTCAGCGGTCGCCGGAAGCCGAGCAGCCCGGCAAACGATGCCCCGTCGCGCCGCTCCAGCTCGACCGCCGCGACGATGCCGATCAGATAGGCCAGCATCGGCGTGCGCGCCATCATCTGCCGGAAGCGGCGGAAAAACCAGCGGAACGGTCGCCTCCAGCGCGGGACTTCGATCACCTGCACCGGCTCGGCGGTGTCCTGCGGCGCGACGATAACCTTGAGCGGTTTTTCGTGCGGGTACGGGATAAAGGCCTGCACGATCAGGCCGATCAGCGCCACCAGCCCCACCCAGAAGCCGCTGCCGACGAACTCGAATTCGTCGGGTGTGGTGCTGCGGCCCTCATACCAGAACGCGCCGTAGTAGTAGGCCAGCGCCAGCGCGCCCACCACCAGGATCATGACCGGCACGGCTCGATCATAGCGCCGGCTCGCCAGCTCCCACAGCGCCAGCGCGCCCGCCGCCAGTGCCGCGATCGGCAGCGTCAGCAGAAACATATGCGACACGCGCCCGGCCAGATCGAGATCGTCCTCAGTATCCGTCGCGATCTGATAGCCGGTCACCGTCCCGGCGTCGTCGTCCAGCTCGTACCAGGGCAGGACGAAGAACGCCACCAGGATCACCAGGGCGGCCACCACTGCGAGCACATCCCCCAACGAGAAGGGTAAGCGGTTCGTTGCAAACATTCTTTCGCCTACACTTTCTGGCGGCGCGCCACGCCGAACAGCCCGGTCGGGCGCACGACCAAGATGATCAGCAGCAGGCCGAAGACAATCGGGTCGCGCCAGGTCGAGGTGATCCCGATGTCTTTGCCGTAGGCCACCGTGTAGATTTCGATGAAGCCCAGCAGCAGCCCGCCCAGCATCGCCCCGCGAATATCACCGATCCCGCCGACTACCGCTGCGATGAACGCCTTCCAGCCGACGCGCAGGCCCATATAGGGGCTGAGCACCGGGAAGGCCGTGCCCCACAGAATCCCACCCGCCGCCGCGAGACTGGCCCCCAGCAGGAAGGTCAGCGAGATGATCTGATTCTGCGAGACGCCCATCAGCGGGACGGCGAACTTGTCGTAGGAGATAGCGCGCATCGCCATCCCCCATTTGGTGCGCTGGACGATGGCATACAGCCCGAAGAACAGCACAAAAGCGAGCACGATAATGATAATTTTGACGCTGGTCAGGTTCACCCCGGCGATACTGAAGCTGGTGGTGTTGATGAAGCCTTCGGGGTAGCTGCGCGGATCGGCCCCGGTCAGCGCCAGCATCCCATTCTCCAGCAGCAGCCCGACGCCCAGGGCCGTGATCACGACCGACAGGCGTGAGGCGTGGCGCAGCGGCTTGTAGGCAACCCGCTCGATGGTGACGCCGAGCAGCCCGGTCAGCAGCATCGAAACGATCAGCGCCGCCACGAACGGCAGGCCCAGCACCATCGAGGCAAACACGCCCAGGAACGCGCCCACCATGAAGATATCGCCATGCGCGAAGTTGATCAGCAGCAGCACGCCGTAGACCATCGTATAGCCGAGCGCGATCAGGGCATAGAGGCTGCCAAGCTGGAGCGCGTTAAACAACTGCTGCACAAAAAACGTGAGATCCATACAGATGTCTCCGCAGTACAACCCGTGCTGATTAAAAAGTGGAGCGCCCCACCGGGCCGGTGGAGCGCTCCGGATGGGCGTCAGTCAGTGGTTTCGGGTGGGAAACCCGCCGGGCAGGCGGAGTCGTAGTAGGTAAACGCGCCGTCCTTGATCTGGATGATCACGGCACATTTGATCGGGTCGCCCTGCTCATCGAAGCTCATCACGCCGGTGACACCCTCGAACAACTCAACCGAGGCGAGCGCGTCGCGGATTTCGGCCTTGTCGAGCGAGTTGGCATCTTCGATGGCGGTGAAGAGCAGTTGGAAGGCGTCATAGGTCAGCGCCGCCACGTCATCGGGCTTGGCCCCATATTCCTGCTCGTAGGCAGTGATGAAGGTCTGGCCGACCTCGGTTGCGATGTCCGGCGCGTAGTGGGTGCTGAAGAACAGGCCCTCGCACGCTGCGCCGCACAGATCGAGCAGGTCTGGCGTGCCCCAGCTATCGCTGCCGACGATCTGGCCCTCATAGCCCAGATCGCGCGCCTGCTGGACAATCAGCGGAACCTCGTTATAGTACTGGGGCGTGAAGAGCACGTCAGGACTGGCGTTGATGATGTTGGTGAGCTGCGAGCTGAAGTCGGTGTCGCCGGTAGTAAAGCTCTCGAACGCCACGACCTCGATCCCGGCGTCGGTGGCGGCATCACGGAAGTTTTCGGCCAGGCCCTTCGGATAGTCGCTCGCCACGTCGTAGAGCACGGCAGCCGTCTGCGCGCCAAACTCGCTGGCGGCGAAATTGGCGACCACCGGCCCCTGGAACGGATCGAGGAAGGCCACGCGGAACACCCAGGGCCGGTCGAAGGTCGTATCGGGGTTGGTGGACCAGGGGCTGATCATGGGCGTCTCGCGGTCGTTGGCGACCTGGCCGGTCGGAACGGCCTGCCGCGACGCCTGCGGGCCAATGATCGCGGTCACTTCTTCTTCGACGATCAGCCGGGTGGCGACAGCGACCGAGGACTCAGCCTTGGCCTCGTTGTCCTCAACCAGGATGATGACCTCGTAGTTCTCGTCGTCGATTTGCAGGCCGCACTCGGCATTCACTTCGGCGACGGCCATCTCCGCCGCTTCGACCGTGCTCTGGCCGACTTTTGGAATCTCGCCGGTGAGGGGAGCGATCACGCCAATATAGATTTCGCCGGCAAAATCGCAGTCATCCTGGGCGCTCACGGGCGCGAAGCCCAGAGTCATCCCAATCACGGACAGGGTGAGAATCACGCCGACAATACGCTTGTTCATGGTTTCTCTGTCTCCTGTGCTGGTGAGAGCGGATCAGAAAAAATATAATTGACGGGCCGTGCCGGTAGGCTGCGTGGCACCTCCTTGTGCAGAACACACGTTAACCGGTGGGGAGAATACGGCTAACATGACGATATCACGAGTTTAGGTAGCAATTCTATTTCAGAACACGGCCAGACTACAAGTCGCCGCGTCGTATACTTTGACCATGAACGCAATCAATGCGCCCGCCAGTCTGGAAAGAATCCTGTGAGTGATATGCCAGTAACTTATGCCGAGGTCGATCTCGGTGCGATTGCCCACAACATCCGCGCGGTCCAAAACCATATCGGGCCGGATGTCATCCTGATCGCCGTTCTGAAAGCCAATGCCTATGGGCACGGCGCGCTGATGGTCGCGCAGACCGCTTTGCAGCAGGGCGTCCAGCGCCTCGGCGTTGCCCGCCCCGACGAAGGCGCGTATCTGCGTGCCAACGGCGTCCGTGTGCCGATCCTGGTCATGAACTACACCTCAGGGCGCGACCTGAAAACCGCGCTCGATCACGATCTGCTGCTGAGCGTGACCGAGGATCATATTGCCGAGCAGCTCTCGGCGCTGGCCGAAGCACGGGGTCGCCCGGCGCTGGTGCATGTCAAAGTCGATACCGGCATGGGGCGCTTCGGCCTGCTGCCCGACGAGGTGCTGCCATTCATCGAGCGGCTGGCGCGGCTGCCGGGCCTGGCCGTCGAGGGCATCTACAGCCACTTCGCCGTGTCCGACCTGGCCGACAAAAGCTACACGCACCAGCAGTTCGCCACCTTCCAACAGGTGCTCGCCGCGCTGGAAGCCGCCGGGCACTATATCCCGATCCGGCACATCGCCAACAGCGGCGCCACGCTCGACCTGCCCGAAACGCATCTGGACGCGGTGCGCGTCGGGATCGCTCTCTATGGGATGCCCCGGTCGAGTGAAGTCGCGCCGACGGTGCCGCTGCATCCCGCCCTTTCGCTGAAAAGTCGCGTGGCGCGGGTGCGCACGCTGCCGGCTGGCTCCAGCATCAGCTATGGCCGCACCTATATCACGTCGCGCCCCACCCCGGTCGCGCTGGTCCCGGTCGGCTACGGCGACGGGTATCACCGCAGCCTATCCAATCGTGGCGCGGTGCTGATCAACGGGCGGCGCGCGCCGATCGTCGGGCGGGTGTGTATGGATCAGTTCGTGGTCGATGTGTCCGAAGCCGGAGATGTGCGCGTCGATGATGAAGTCGTGCTGCTGGGCTGCCAGGGCGACGCCTCGATTACCGCCGAGGAGATCGCCACCTGGGCCGAGACGATCAACTATGAGGTGACGACCGGGCTGCTGCCGCGCGTGCCGCGCCTGTACACCGGCGACGCGCACGCTTACGAATAGGCCGCTCGATCGCGCTGCGAGGCGGGCCGTTGAAATTCGGCTTGTGTTCAAATACTATATACAATAGTCTGTCGCTGCCCGGTGGGCAGCCGGGATATTTTGCCCTGTCTAATTTTAAAAAGGGGATCTGTTATGAAGAAGCCTGCACTGCTTTTGACCGTTCTGATCTTGGCCGCCCTGGCCCTACCGGTCATTTCTCCCGCCGCTCAGGCGCAGGACGACACCCTGACCGTGCTCTGCACCCCGCAGGAAGACTGGTGCGTCGCCATGACCCAGGCCTTCCAGGAAGAAACGGGCATCGAAACTTCGTATGTCCGCATGTCGTCGGGCGAATCGCTGGCCCGCATCCGCGCCACGCAGAGCGACCCGGAGTTCTCGGTGTGGTGGGGCGGCCCGGCGGACGCGTTTATTGCCGCGTCGGCTGAGGGTCTGCTGGAACCATACGAGCCGGAACTGGCCTCGGTCCTGCCCGCAGAAGCGGTTGGTGAAGATCACGCCTGGCACGGCGTCTATATCGGCGCGCTCGGCTTCTGCTCCAACGTCGAAGTGCTGGACGAGCTGGGCGTCGAAGCCCCGACCTCGTGGGAAGACCTGCTTGATCCCGCCTTCGAGGGCAATATCGCCATGGCGCACCCGGCCACATCCGGCACGGCTTTCACCGCTTTCTGGTCGGTCGTCACGCTGAAGGCCGACGAGCTGGAAGCCGCCGAAGAGGGCACGGGCTATGACGAGGACGGCGCACCGACCGAAGCCGCGATCGATGCCGCCTTCGAGTACTTCAGCCAGCTTCACCAGAACATCCTGCAATACACCCGCTCTGGCTCTGCGCCGGGCCAGATGGCCGGCAACAGCGAGATCGCGGTTGCGATCATCTTCTCGCACGACTGCGTTAAGCTGCAGGAAGAAGGCTTTGCCGAGCTGCTGGTCGGCACCTTCCCCGAAGAAGGCACCGGCTATGAGATCGGCGGCATGGCGCTGATCGCCAACGCGCCCGAACCCGACGCGGCCAAGCAGTGGATCGAGTGGGCCTTGACACCCGAAGCGCAGGCCATCGCCCAGACCGTGAACTCGCTCCAGCTCCCGACCAACCCCGACACCCCCGTGTCGGAGCTGTCGGTCAACCTGAGCGAAGTGAACCTGGTCGATTACAACTTCCCGGCGGCGGGCGAGAACCGCACCGAGATCGTTGAGCGCTTCGATATGGAGATCGCGCCCCAGCCGACCGAGTAGCCCCAGCTTCGTTGGGCTGCCGGCTCCCCGCCGGGGACCGGGGCCGCAAGTTGTGAGTATGCCAGCGGGCGGGGACAACCCCGCCCGCCTGACCATTTTTATCCAACCCCAATAGAGAGTTAGCTGTTTGGTGAGGTCGAAAAAGTTGTGAAAGTACAGCGTCTATCGCAAATCGCCCCCAGTATCCGGCTGACCCGCAACCGTCATATCGCCGAGTTCTGGCGCATCTTCCAGGACCCGCTGTTGTTCGTCGGACTGGTGCTGGTGGTCCTGTTCGTGGGCATCACGATCATCGCGCCCATCGTGGCGATGGTCCAGGAAAGCCGCACCGAGCAGGGACAGGAGTTATTCGAGAACTATCTCGGTTCGCCGGTCTATCGCACCATCATCCAGAACACGATGGAGATGGGGCTGCTGGTCGCGGCGGCGGGCACGGCGCTCGGTTTTTTGCTGGCCTATGTGCAGGTCAAGGTCGATGTGCCCTTTAAGCGCCTGATGCATATCATCGCGCTGGTGCCGGTCATCGCGCCGCCGTTCGCTGTGGCGACAGCGACCCTGCTGCTCTTCGGACGCAACGGCATGATCTCGCGCGGCATCTTCGGCGTTCGCTATGATATTTACGGGCTGGACGGGCTGACGCTGGTCCTGACCCTGTCCTATTTCACGGTCGCCTATATGAACCTGCGCGGGATGATGATGGCGCTTGATCCGGCGCTGGACGAGGCGGCGACCAACCTGGGCGCGAGCCGCTGGCGCATCTTCCGCTCCGTCACCGTGCCGATGCTGATTCCGGGCATCGCCGGGTCATTTCTGCTGCTGTTCGTCGAGGCTATCGCCGATCTCGGCAACCCGCTGGTGATGGGCGGCAATTATGAGGTGCTCTCGACGCGCATCTATGTCTCGATCGTCGGTCTGTACAACACCACCGCCGCCGCCGTGCTGTCGGTGATCCTGCTGGTGCCGTCGCTGCTGGTGTTCGTCGTCCAGCGCTACTGGATCAGCCGGACCTCGGTTGTGTCGGTCACCGGCAAGCCAAGCGGCACACCGCATATGCACCGCCACCCGCTCATACGCTGGCCGCTGTTCGCGGTGGCGATGTTCGTGACGCTGTTCGTGATTATGATCTACGGCACGATCTTCGCCGGGTCGTTCACCAAGATTCTCAACGTCAACAACGAGCTGACGCTGGAGCACTTCGACTTCGTGATCAACGGCTACGGCTCGGAAGCGATGAAGGACACCACCCAGCTTTCGATCATTGCGACGCCGATTGCAGGCGTGCTCGGCATGCTGATCGCCTTTTTGGTGGCGCGCAAAAAGTTCCTGGGCCGCAACGCGCTCGACTTCGCCACGATGCTGGGTATCGCCGTGCCGGGCACGATCCTCGGCATCGGCTACCTGCTGGTGTTCAACGAACCGTCCGAGATCACCCTGCCGCTGATTGGCACGGTGACGGTGCTGCCCAAGCTGACCGGCGGGCGGGCGTTGTTGGGGGGCGCCGCCGCGATTGTGCTGGTCTATATCGTGCGCAGCGTACCGGCAGCCCTGCGGTCGGGCGTGGCGGCCCTGTCGCAGATCGATCCCTCGCTGGAAGAGGCGTCGATCAGCCTGGGTGAGGACAACTTTGGGACCTTCCGGCGCGTCACGCTTCCGCTGATCCGGCCCGCGTTCCTGTCGGGCCTGATCTACGCCTTCGCGCGGTCGATGACGACCATCTCGGCCATCATCTTCCTGACGACGCCGCGCACCAAGATTATGACGCAGCAGATTTTGAATGAAGTCGAAAACGGGCGCTACGGGAATGCGTTCGCCTACTGTGTGATTCTAATTCTGATTGTACTGGTAGCGATCGGCATCCTGGCGGTCGCGGTGGGCACCAGCTCCGGGGCCGAAAAGACGATGGAAGGGGGCGCATGATGAATGGGAACCAGGCCGGGACGCTGGTCCTTGAAGATGTCTCGAAAATTTTCCCGCAGCGCGAAGGACAGGGTGAGGTCCGCGCGGTCGATCGCGTCTCGCTGACGATCCCGCCCGGCGAATTCCTCACACTGCTGGGGCCGTCCGGCTGCGGCAAGACGACCACGCTGCGGCTGATCTCCGGCTTCGAGATGCCGTCCTCAGGGCGGATTTTGCTGGACGATAAAGATATCTCGCACCGCCCGCCCAACAAGCGCGATATGGCGATGGTCTTTCAGAGCTACGCCCTGTTCCCGCATATGACCGTGTTCAACAACGTGGCCTACGGGCTGCGCGCGCACCATGTCTCGCGTGGTGAGATTCGCCAGCGGGTCGAGCGCGTGCTGGACCTGATGGGCCTCAAGGGGTTGGGCGAGCGCCGCCCGCACGAGATGTCCGGCGGGCAGCAGCAGCGCGTCGCCCTGGCGCGCTCGCTGGTGGTCGAGCCGCGCGTGCTGCTGTTTGACGAGCCGCTCTCCAATCTCGACGCCAAGCTGCGCGTCCAGATGCGCAGTGAGATTCGCAATCTCCAGCGGCGGCTGCACATCACCAGCGTGTATGTGACACATGACCAGGTTGAGGCGATGGCGCTCTCCGACCGGATCGTGGTGATGAACGAGGGGCAGATCGAGCAAATGGGCGCACCGGAAGAGATTTACCGGCGGCCCATCTCGCGCTTCGTGGCGGACTTCATCGGGCGCGCCAACTTCCTACCCGCGACGGTGTGCGCCGTCGAGGGCGAGCAGATCGCAATTGATCTGCTGGGGCAGCGCACCACCGCGACCGCCTCGTTCACGCCCCGGCTGGGCGACAGCGTAGCAGTCGTGTTGCGCCCGGAAGGCTTGCAGCTCCGGCCCGATCCGGACCTGCCACAGGTCACGGTCGAGCAGGCGATGTATCTCGGCACGTCGATCGAATACTTCGTGCGCCTGGGTGACGAGCGTTTGATCGTGGTCGAAACCGATCCGCGCACCGAGCGCATCTTCCACGAGGGCCAATCGTTGGGGCTGACGTTCATCCCGGAGACGGCGCACATCCTGCCGGCAGGCTAAGCGTACCAGTCACGATCAGGCAGGGGCGTGTTACGCCACGTCCCTGCAAAAACGTCTCCGAACGCTAGACCGCTTCGTCCGGCGTCAGCTCCACGATCAGGCCCTCGCTCCAATCATATTTGGCGTCCATCAGGGCCGAAACCGCCTGGGCCAGCGCCGGCTCAGCCGTCGGATCGACCACGCGCCCGGTCCCGCGATACGTCACCTCGCCCACGCGAAAGGTCACCGGGGTGTGGCGCTGGATGTTCTGCACCCAGTGCGAGCGCTCGCGGTGTTCCGACACCATGTAGTAGCGGCCACCGTAGGGCACGAACCAGATCTCGATCTCGTGCGGGTTGCCCGTGCGCCAGCCGGTCGTCGTCAGATACAAAAACTGAGGTTCGCTTTCCACAACACCCTTCCTTACTCTACGCACCAATCCTACTGCCCAGAGCATAGCCATTCGGGATACGCGCAACAAAAACGGGACAGCTTCGGCTGCCCCGTTGCATATTACGCGGCTGTGGATGTTTACCGCCCGCGCAGATAAGCATCCATCGCGGCGGCGGTCTGCCGCCCGTGCTGGATCGCCCACACGATCAGCGACGCGCCCCGGTGGGCATCGCCCGCCGCGAACACGCCTTCGACGCTGGTACGGAACTGGTCATCGACCGCGATGCTGCCGCGCGGGTTGAGCGCCAGTCCCAGATCGCTGACCAGCCCGCCCTGCTCGACATGCACGAAGCCCAGCGCCAGCAGCACCAGGTCGGCCTTGATCTCGCGCTCGGAGCCGGGCACGACGTGTAACTCGTGCTGCCCGTTGCCGGTTTTGCCCCACTCGACCTCAACCGCGACCAGCTTCTTGACGCGACGGCCCTGCTTGTCGGCCACGAAGGACTGCGTCTGCAAATTGTACAGCCGCTCGCAGCCCTCTTCGTGCGAGCTGGTCGTCTTATAGAGGCGGGCGTAGAGCGGCCAGGGCTGGTCGGCGGGACGGTGGCGCGGCAGCGGCGGGAGCAGTTCGATCTGGGTCACGCTGCGCGCACCCTGACGGTTGGCCGTGCCGACGCAGTCAGAACCGGTATCGCCCCCGCCCAGCACGACGACATGCTTACCCTTGGCCGAGATGCGATCGTCGGGTGGCACAGCGGCCCCACCGACGACTTTGTTCTGCTGCTCCAGGTAATCCATCGCAAAATAAATCCCGTCCAGCTCGCGCCCCGGCACGGCGAGATCGCGCGGCTGGCGGGCGCCGATGGCGATGCACACCGCGTCGAAGTCGCTCAGCAGGCTTTCGGCGGGCACGTCCACCCCAACCCGCGTATTGGTGCGAATCTCCAGGCCCTCTTGCCGCATCAGATCGACGCGCCGGTCGATGACCCGCTTTTCGAGCTTGAAATCCGGCACGCCGTAGCGCAGCAGACCGCCCACCTGATCGGCGGCTTCGAACAGCACGACCGAATGGCCGATCTTGTTGAGCGTATCGGCGCAGGCCATCCCTGCCGGGCCGCTGCCGATCACGGCGACACGCTTGCCGGTGCGCGTCTTCGGCGGTTTGGGCTGGACGTATCCGGCGTTGAAGGCGTGCTCGATCACGGCCAGCTCGTTCTCGCGGATGGTGACCGAATCGTCGTTGATCTCCAGCACGCACGACGATTCGCACGGCGCGGGGCACAGCCGCCCGGTGAACTCCGGGAAGTTGTTGGTTTTTTGCAGAATGTCGAAGGCCGCTTTCCAGTCGCCGTGATGCAGCTTGTCCTGCCATTCGGGGATCAGGCTGCCGACCGGGCAGCCCCAGTGACAGAACGCGACGCCGCAGTCCATACAGCGCGCGGCCTGATAGCGGCGGATGTCTTCGGGGAGCTGCGTCTCGACCTCGTTGAAGTCGTGCACGCGTTCTTCGACGGGGCGATAGCGGTTCTCGATGCGTTCGATGGTGATAAAGCCGCGTGGATCGCTCATTAGTACGGTACCCCCAGGTGCTCTTCTTCGCGGATGAAGGCGAGCAGATCGTCGGTCTGTTGGAGCTTCTGTTCTTGCAGCACGCGTTTATATTCGAACGGCAGCACCTTGATGAACTTGGGCAGATATTCGTGCCAGTGGCTCAGCACGACCTGGGCAACGGGGCTGCCGGTGTGGTCCAGGTGTTTTTGCAGCCACTCCTTGAGGAAGACCTGGTCCTCAGGCTCCAGCGCAGGGACCATTTCGACCATCGACTGGTTGCAGAAGTAGGCGAAATCGCCGCGCACGTTGAGCACATAGGCGATCCCACCGCTCATGCCCGCCGCGAAGTTGCGCCCCACCTTGCCCAGCACGATGATCCGCCCGCCGGTCATATACTCGGCGCAGTGATCGCCGGTGCCTTCCACGACCGCAATCGCGCCGCTGTTGCGCACGGCAAAGCGCTCGCCGGCCACGCCGCGAATGAATACCTCGCCGCCGGTCGCGCCGTAGAGCACCGTGTTCCCGATGATGATATTCTCTTCGGCGGCGTAAGCGCTGCCCCCCGGCGGCACCACGATCAGCCGCCCGCCGGAGAGTCCCTTGCCGAAGTAGTCGTTGGCGTCGCCTTCCAGCCGCAGCGTGACGCCGCGCGCCGCCCACGCCCCGAAGCTCTGGCCCGCGCTGCCGCAAAACGTGATATGGAGCGTGCCATCGGGCAGGCCCTCGTCGCCATAGCGCCGCGCGATCTCGCCGGAGAGCATCGCGCCGACTGCGCGGTCGGCGTTGCTGATCGGCAGCGCCATCACCACCGGATCGCCATGATCGAGTGCGGGCCGAGCCAGCTCGATCAGTTGGCGGTCCAGCACGCGGTCGATCTTGTGAATCTGCGACTCGACGCAGCACGACGCGGTGCGGTCGGCGTTGGCGGAGCGGTAGAGCATGTCGCTGAGATCGACCGTGCGGGCCTTCCAGTGCGCCGTTTCATACATGGTCAGAAGGTCGGTGCGCCCGATCAGGTCATCGAAGCGGCGGATGCCCAACTGCGCCATGATCTCGCGCACTTCCTGCGCCATGAAGGTAAAGTAGTTGATCAGATGTTGGGCCTGGCCGGTGAAGCGCTTGCGGAGTTCGGGGTCTTGCGTGGCGATGCCAACCGGACAGGTGTTGAGGTGGCATTTGCGCATCATCACGCAGCCGAGCGCGATCACGCTGGCCGTGCCGAACGCGAACTCTTCCGCGCCGAGCATCCCGGCCAACACGATATCGCGCCCGGTCTTCAACTGGCCATCGGTTTGCAGGCGCACCCGCCCGCGCAGGTTGTTGAGCACCAGCGTTTGATGCGTCTCCGCGATCCCCAGCTCGAAGGGCAGCCCGGCGTGCTTGATCGAGCTGAGCGGGCTGGCCCCCGTGCCGCCATCGTAGCCGCTGATCACGATGTTATCGGCGTGCGCCTTGGCGACCCCGGCGGCGACCGTCCCGACGCCCGCCTCGGACACCAGCTTGACGCTGATCCGAGCGTAGGGATTGACGTTCTTCAGGTCGAAGATCAGCTGCGCCAGGTCCTCAATCGAGTAGATGTCGTGGTGCGGCGGCGGTGAGATCAGCGTCACGCCGGGCGTCGAGTGGCGCGTTTTGGCGATGACCTGATCGACCTTGTAGCCGGGAAGCTGGCCGCCCTCACCCGGCTTGGCCCCCTGCGCGATCTTGATTTGCAGCTCGTCGGCGTTGACCAGATACGTCGTCGTGACGCCGAAGCGGGCCGAAGCCACCTGCTTGATCGCGCTGCGCGTCAGCGTGCCATCGGGCCGGGGCCGGTAGCGTTCCGGGTCCTCGCCGCCCTCGCCGGAGTTGCTGCGCCCGCCGATCGCGTTCATGGCGATCGCGATCGCCTCGTGGACCTCTTTGCCGAGCGAGCCGAACGACATCGCGCCGGTGGTCATGCGCCGCAGGATATTCTCGACCGGCTCGACCTCGTCCAGCGGGACCGGCTGCCCCGGCTTGAAGTCGAGCAGGCCCCGGATCACGTGTGGGCGCTGGTTGAAGCGGTTGACGTAGTCGGCAAACTCACGGTAACGCTCATAATCGCCGGTGCGGACTGCCCATTGCAGCAGGTGGATCGCTTCGGGATTCCAGGCGTGATACTCGCCGCCCTTGCGATACTGGTACACGCCGTCGCTGGGCAGCAGCGGCAGATGCTCGACATAGGCGCGCGCGTGGTGCAGCAGCGCTTCCTGCGCGATCTCTTCCAGACCGATGCCGCCAATGCGCGACTCCGTGCCGGTGAAATACTGATCCACGACGGCGCGGCTCAGGCCAATGGCCTCGAAGGTCTGCGAGCCGTGATAGCTGCGTAGGGTCGAGATGCCGAGCTTGGAGAGCACCTTGAGCAGGCCCTTGTCGATGGCATCGATATAGATATTTTCGGCTTCCAGGTAATTCTTGACGTTGGGCAGCCGCCCCTGTTTGTAGAGATCGTAGATCGTGGCGAACGCACCGTAGGGGTTGACCGCGCTGGCCCCATAGCCGTAGAGCAGCGCGAAATGCATCACCTCGCGCGCCTCAGCCGTCTCGATGATCAGCGCGCACACGGTCCGCTTCTGGGCGCGGATCAGGTGGTGCTGCACCGTCGCGCAGGCCAACAGCGACGGGATCGGCGCGTGGTCGGCGTCTGTCGCGCGGTCGGAGAGGATGATGAAGTCATAATCTTCATCGACCAGCCGCTCGGCATCCTGGCACAGCCGGTCGAGCGCCGGTTGCAGCCCGGCGGGGCCGTCCGCCACCGGGAACACGGTCTGGAGCGTGCCCACCTTGAAATCGGGATTGTTCCACAGCCGCAGCTTGACCATGTCCAGGTTGGAGAACAGCGGTCGCTTGAACTGGATCATGTGGCAGTGTTCCGGCGTCTCGGCCAGCAGATTGCTCTCCTTGCCGATATAGCTCGTCAGCGTCATGACCAACTGCTCGCGGATCGGGTCGATGGCCGGGTTTGTGACCTGGGCGAAGGTCTGCTTGAAGTAGTTGAAGAGGCGCTGCGGCTGGTCGGAGAACACGGCCAGCGGCGTATCGGTGCCCATCGAGCTGACCGGCTCCTGGTGGCGGTCCACCATCGGCAGCAGGATATTCTCGATGTCTTCCTTCGAATAGCCGAACGCGAGCTGCAAGGTGTGAAGCTGCTCGGCGGGCAGCCCGACCTGGACCGAGTCTTTGATCGGCACGCTGATGAACGTGATCCGGTTCTGCTCGACCCACTCACGGTAGGGCTGCTGGTGGCTGATACGGTCCTTGATCTCGGCGTCGGGGATGATGCGCCCATCCTCGACATCGACCAGCAGCAGCTTGCCGGGCATCAGCCGCCCCTTCGACACGACCTGATCGGGCGCGAAATCCTGCACGCCGACTTCGGACCCCATCACGATCAGGTCATCTTGGGTGACAATATAACGCGAGGGGCGCAGGCCGTTGCGATCGAGCGTGCCGCCGACCAGCCGCCCATCGCAGAAAATCATCGAGGCCGGGCCGTCCCAGGGTTCCATAAAGGCGGAATGATATTCATAGAAAAATTTCAGGTCTTCGGGAATCGGGTTGAGATGATTAAACGATTCCGGGATCATCATCATCAGCGCGTGTGGCAGCGAACGCCCGGCACGCACCAGCAGTTCCAGCACGTTGTCGAACGAGGCCGAGTCGCTCTTGCCCGGCTCGACGATCGGCAGCAGCTTGCGGATGTCGTCCCCAAACAGCGGCGATTCAAGCAGGCTCTCACGCGCCTGCATCCAGAAGCGGTTGCCCTTAATCGTGTTGATCTCGCCGTTGTGGGCCACCATGCGGAAGGGCTGCGCCAGGTCCCAGGTGGGAAAGGTGTTGGTGCTGAAGCGCGAGTGCACCAGCGCGATTGCGCTCGTCATGCGGCTGTCGTTCAGTTCCGGGTAGTAGCGGCGGATCTGCTCCGCCATCAGCATCCCCTTATAAATGACGGTCCGCGTCGAGAGGTGCGTGATATAGAACGAGGCTTTTCCGCGCAGGGCGGATTGTCGCAGTGTGATTTCGGCCTGCTTGCGCAGCACGTAGAGCTTACGCTCCAACGCGTCGCCGTGCAGCGGCCCGGTGACGAACACCTGCCGGATCACCGGCTCGGCGGAGCGCGCGATCGCGCCCAGCACGTCGCTTTCGACCGGCACATCGCGCCACGCCACAACCTCAAGCCCTTCGGCGGCGGCCAGCGCGTCGAAAGTGCGCACGCAGTAGGCCGCTTCGTCGGGATCGCGCGGCAGAAAGACGAGGCCCATCCCATAGTGCCCCGGCTCCGGCAGGGCGGGGATTTCGGAGCGGAAGAAGGCGTGCGGAAGCTGGAGCAGAATTCCGGCCCCGTCACCGGTCTTGTTGTCGGCGCTTTCGGCACCGCGATGCGTCATACGCTCCAGGACTTCCAGCCCGCGCCGGATGATGTCGTGCGACTGCTGGCCTTTGACATGCGCAACAAACCCGATCCCGCAGGCATCATGTTCATAGGCGCTGTTGTAAAGGCCCTGGTTTTGGGGATAGATGGTGTGCATCGGTGCTTCCTCCTTGGCCTCCACACTGCTTGCGGCAGGTGTGAGAGAACGTGGGTCAGGCTGCCGTTACAGCGGACCTATAACAAAATTCCGGATAAATCCGGCTTGTCAGAGACTATTGGATACTAAAATTAGTTCGGTTGTGGTGACTGCTGGAGTCGAGGCTGGTCCCGCCAGGCTCGATCGTTGAGAAAAATTAGTTTCCCCGGTCAGATTTCGCGCTATCTGGCCGGCTGCACTGAGACAAACGCCCGGCCAACTATGGGCCAGGTCCATATAGGATAAGATATCCAGCGTGTTTTGGCGTCGTCAAAACTACCAAAAGCCAGCGCTCATTCCGCGTGGTACGGGGGCTGTTCGCTAAAACGGCAGGGGCCAGGTGAGGTGCCTGGCCCGCGTGGTCTGGAAGGATGCGAGGAAGCGTGCGGCGCGTGCTTAGTGCTTTAGCTCGATGTGATAGATCGTGACGTCACCGCCGTTGTCTCGCCGGAGCTGCTCCGGCTCGTAATAAATGCGGAACCCCATGCCTTCCGGGACAAAGGTCCGCACATAGGCGTAGATGGCACCATACCAGACATCATCGGGCAGGGGCACACAGGTGATCTCACGATAGTGATAGTCGCTGATCTGCTCCACGCTGATCTCGCCCACATCGGTGCCGCGATGATTCAACTGGTATACCTGCGGGGCGAGCGCCATCACCTCGCTGAATGACATCCTGGAAATTCCCGGCGGCATAACGGAAGTTTCCATCGCCTTCATGCCAATACCGACCAGATCCACGATGCTGTTGGGCATCCGGCTCAGCTCATACAGCACATCCAGCAGGGTTTGCAGCGGGTACCAGCCATCCGCATCGATGTCTGCCAGCTCATATTTTTCATAGAGCGGGAGAAAGCTCTGGCTGTCGATCGCCGAGGCCATATTCAGGACATTTAAGCCGCGGACCTCGTGATCCGGCGAGAACGTTCGGAAGTTGAACATTGGTTGATCTCCTGACTAAGGATTGATTGTTATGTTGGGTCCCGATCCCAAAAGGGAAAAACCCTTCCTCTTCCCGATCTTCAGCGTAAAGTAATGAAATTAATTTTCAATAGAAAACCGCATTAAGATCGATTTAATCTGTCGTTAGCGGAGCCAGCGCCCTCACGCCGCAAAGTCAGGTATAGTTAAGGCCAGAGGACTGACCGCCACCTACCACCAGGAGAAACGATGATGCAGAAAATACGTTGGGGGATTCTCAGCAGCGGCTATATCGCCAACCTGTTCGCCGAAGGGCTGACCGCCGTCGCAGACGCGGAGATTGCAGCGGTTGGTGCCCGCAAGCAGGCTGATGCCGACGCCTTCGGTGATCGCTGGAACGTGCCCCGGCGCTACCAGGGGTACGAGGCCCTCGCCAATGATCCGGACGTTGACGTGATCTACATCGGCACGCCCCACCCCTATCACTATGAGCACACGCTGTTGTGCCTGGACGCGGGCAAGCATGTGCTGATCGAGAAGCCGTTCGCGCTCAACGCGCGTCAGGCCGGGGAGATGATCGCGCGGGCGCGCAGCAAGGCGTTATTCCTGATGGAAGCGATGTGGACGCGCTTCCTGCCGGCGATGGTTCAGGTTCGCCGCTGGCTCGCAGAGGGCGCGATCGGTGAGGTGCAGTTGGTGCGTGCCAACCTGTCGTTTATGGCAACCTTCGACCCCAGGGGCCGGCTGTTCGCGCCGGAGCTGGGCGGCGGCTCGCTGCTGGACGTGGGCATCTACCCGATCTCGTTCGCGTCCATGGTGCTCGGCTCGCCCCAAACGATCAGCAGCACCGTCGCGCTCGGCCCGACCGGGACGGACGACCGTTCAGCCTACCTGTTCGGCTACGAAGGCGGCAAAACGGCGCTGCTGTCATCGGCGGTGCAGCTTGGCGTACCGGTTACCGCTGAGATTTTCGGTACAGAGGGCTACATCCAGATTCACGAGTCGTGGATCAATCCGCGCGTGGTGACACTCAACAAGCCGGTGCAGCCCGGCGTGCAGTCGCGCCTGATCGTCGAAGGCAACCTGTTCGACGCGCAGACGGTCCACGTGCCGACGGTCGGGAACGGCTATAACTATGAGGCTATCGAGGTTGGAGACTGCATCCGCGCCGGTAAGACCGAGAGCAGCGTGCTGCCGCTTGACGAGTCGCTGGACATCATGCGCACGCTTGACACAATCCGCGCGCCGTGGGGTCTGACCTATCCAGGCGAATAAAGCTGTAGTGCGCTTCTCTGGCAAGGGTCCAGAAGCGGATAGGGCCTCATCTTATGTCGGAAGGCAGATCACGCCCTACCCGGTGGGCGACGCAAGCATCGTCCCTACAAAGAACAGTATAAACGTATCGGATTATCGCCCACGTGCACACATGGCATTAACCCGGCGCATCCGGCACGGGCAGCACGAAATAGAAGCGGCTGCCTGTGCCGTATTCGCTCTCGACCCCGATCCGACCCCCGCTCAGCTCGACGATGCGCTTGCAGATCGCCAGCCCCAGCCCGGAGCTGTGCTCCCCGGCGGTCGAGCGCGTGCTGGTGCGCTGGAAGGGCTTGAACAGTTTATCCAGCTCGTCGGGCTTGATGCCCTGCCCCTGATCGATCACCGAAAATTCGAGCGCGCCGCCGGGGGTCTGCATGACGCGCAGCGTGACCGCCGTGCCGGGGTGCGAGAACTTGAAGGCGTTGGACAGCAGATTGTTGAGCACCTGCTGAATCCGGTCGGGGTCGTATACGGTGGGCGGCAGACCGGGCGGCAGATCGAGCACCAGCGCGATCTCCTTCTGCTCGGCCAGCGGGCGGTTGAGCCGGACAATGCGGTCCATATACTCATAAACGTTGACCGGCGCCGGACGCAGGCGCAGCTTGCCGGCCTCGATCTCGGAGATATTCAGCAGATTGCTCAACATGCCCAACATATCCTGCACCGATTCCGAGATCAGTTCTAGCAGCTCGGTGCGCTCCTCAGGCGGCATATCGGGGCGGCGGGTCAGCAGGCTGGCGAAGCCCTGGATCACGCTCAACGGGCTGCGCAGGTCGTGGGCGGCGATGCCCATAAACTCGTTTTTCAGCTCGTTGAGCTGGACCAGCTCCGCACGGTGGCGGGCCAGCTCGCGCTGCAAATTGGTGATCTCCTGGTTGACGTGCATCAGCTCGTGGTTGACGCGGTCCAGCTCCTGGACATCGTGCTCGGCGATCAACAGCAACCGGTTATCGGCACGATGGACCTCACCGCGCACCGAGCGGTACGGCAGCGCGCCGCCGCCAAAGGTGAGCAGCCCACGATAGACTGCGCCCGGACCGCTGCCGCGCTGCAAATCGTCGAAGGCAGGCAGCGCCAGCCGCGCAGCCAGATTCGCCGCGTCGTCCTCGCCGCCCAGCAGATAGGTCATGCCGGGATTCAGGTATTGGGCGCGGCCTGTCGTATCGAAGACACCGATCGCCAGCGCCACCGCCGACGCAGCGAACGCCTCAATCGTGGGTCGCCAGGCCCTCAGGGTTTGCTCCGACTCGCTCAGCGCCATGCCGTTGTCCCCAGCAGATGATCGAGCGCCCGGCGGGCATCCGGCCCCCAGACATCCGCCTTGACCGACTTCCACAGACCGTCGATCAGGTTGAAGGCCAGCCCGCCGACCATGACTGTCGGGCGATAGCTGTGAAAATCGGTCCGAATCTGCTCGATAGCCCGCCGTACGCTCTCGACCTGATCGGGCGTGGTCGCAGGCAGGCCGATCACCTCCGGCTTGAGGTCCTGGATCATGCCGAGCAGGCTGTCGATCGGGGTATTCGCGCCCAGAAAACGCGCGTTGTACCCGGCCAGTTGCAGGAAGTCCGCCAGCATACGCGGGCCGATATCGTGATAGTTTCCGGTGAGGCAGGCCACGACCGCATGGCGATCCAGTTTGGACGGCAGCGTTACCCGGCTGTAGAGCGCCGCCTGCGCCGACTGCGTGATCGCGGTCGCCAGGTGCTCCTGGGCGATCGACAGCCGGCCCGTTTCCCACAGCCGCCCGATCTCATACAGGCTGGGCTGGAACACGCCCAGGTAGATGTCATACAGATTCGCGCCGTCCTGCTCCAGCGCCTCAAACACGATCCGCTGAGCCTGCAGGCGATCGCCGGCCAGCAGCGCCCGTAAATAGGCTTGCTCGGCGGCTTTCAGGGGCTGGGTGGGCGGACGGGATCGTTCATCAGACATGCACATAACCTCGATCAACTGAATTCAGCGGGCAGGATGCCCGCACCCTATTCTAACATCTGTCTGGCTTACAGCACCGTTCTCGCGCCGGGTGGCTGGCAGACCCGACCGGGGTTAGACTCTGGGCATCGACACACCACCCGGCCTCACCCATTCAGCGGTAGTGGTGAGGTTTTGACTGAAGCCTGTTTTGCCCCCCATCCTAAATCCTTTCCTCACGAGGTGGGAAGGACTTAAAAAACACCATCATTCTCCCCTTCCCCCACGCTGGCGCTGAGGGAAGGGGCCGGGGGATGGGGGGCAGTTGAACAGCCGCTATCAGTCAATTGTTCGCCACTACCCATTCAGCACTGCCGCCCGGCAGAAGGACACATATCAGTATGAGTACACTGCTTCCCGGAGATTTTCCCAAAGTTGTGTTGAGCGCGCCCGACACTGCGCGGGCTGAAATCTACCTGCACGGTGGGCACATCACCTCGTGGCGCACACCCGACGGGCGCGAGCGCCTGTTCCTCAGCGAGAAATCGGAGTTCGGCCCTCACGCGGCGATTCGGGGCGGCGTGCCGGTCGTGTTCCCCCAGTTTGCCGGGTTGGGGCCGCTGCCCAAGCACGGCTTCGCGCGCACGATGTCCTGGAGCTATATCGGTGATCAGACCAACGACAACCGCACCGTGACGGCGCATTTTCGGTTGGACGATACCCCCACGACGCGCGCGATCTGGGCGCGGCAGTTCCGGCTCGATCTCAAGGTGACGGTCGGCGGGCCGCAGCTCCGGATCGCGCTGCAAGTGACCAACTGTGATGCGCAGTCATTCGAGTTCGCGGCGGCGCTGCACACCTATTTTCGTGTGGGCGAGATCGAGCGGGTCACGGTCGAGGGGCTGGGCGGGCTGGCCTACCGCGAATTCGGCAGCGACGCGGTGCAGCCAGACGGCGTGCTGAGCATCGTCGGCGAAGTGGATCGCATCTACCGGGATGTGCCCGGCCCGGTGCGCCTGTACGACGACGATCAGACGCTCGAAGTGGTGGCCGAGGGATTTCCCGATATCGTGGTCTGGAATCCGGGGTTGGAGCGCGGCGCGACGCTGGCCGATCTGGAGCCGGAAGGCTACCGGCACATGTTGTGTATCGAGGCAGCGGCGATCGGCGAGCCGGTGGCGCTGGAGCCGGACGAATCCTGGCGCGGGGTGCAGCAGATCATGGTAGTTGGCTAACGCAGCGCGGCCAGAAAAGGAAGAGCCGTTTGTGGAGAGGGGGGGCACCACAAACGGCTCTGTTTTATTTTGGCCTAACAACATCCTCGGCGACGCGCATCTCCGCAATGTCATTGGGCCTAAGCGCTTCAGTCGTTTACAACAAGCCACCTCTATCCCATTACATGAGCCACTGCATCCGATGGTTCTGAAACGCTTATGGACAAGATGATAGACCGGGGAGCTTAATTGCGAGTGAGGATAAAATGAGAAACCGATTAGAAGAGCTGGTGATGGCCTAGCCATCTTTATCCTTGTCATCCGGCTCCGCGCCGAAGATGCGCAGCCAGCGCGCGACCTCGTCTGGAGAAACATGCGGATTCGGGTCGTCCTCGTCGGGTGTGTCGAGCGCGTCCAGCGCGGCGGCGAACGTGCCCGGCGCGAGAACCGCGATCTTGCGGCGGGCGGCAGCGGCGGTGATGGCGCGGTCGGCGGAGATCACAATCAGGCTGCCCGGATCGCGCACCGCCCGAATACGCTCCAGGATGATCGCGTCGGCGGTCGTCCCACCGTGCGCAAAGACGACCCGCACGCTGGACGATGACAGCTCGCGCGACGGTCCACCCGGCAGCCCGGCGTCGAATACGACCGTGCAGCGCTTGCGCTTGCGCGCCATATAGCGTTTGAGACGTTCGACCAGCTTGGCCTCGTCGTGGGGATCGTCCAGGCGCAGATCGCGGATGTGGCCGATCAGGTTGTGACCATCGATCAGATACGGCAAAACGCGGGTCGTCCTTACCTATAAAACGGGACCTATAAAACGAGCCGGCGCCCAGGCTGGCTCCCTGCTATTCCGATCCGCCCGGCTCGAAGAGCGCCAGCAGCCGGTCGGGGTAATTCGTCGTCAGGCCGTCGATCCCGGCGGCCATCAGGCGTCGCGCCTCGTCGAGATCGTCCACCGTCCAGGCGGTCGCCTTCTGGCCCCGGCGGTGAATCTCCTCGATATTCGACGCGCCATACAGCGGGTAGTAGGCGTTGATTGTGTTGTAGATCACTTCCTCGTTGGTCGGCAGGCGGTTCCACCACAGCTCCGAGAGCGCGATCTCCGGCGCGAGCTGGTAGACGGTATGCAGCGCGGCGTGATAGAACGAGCGAATCTGCGAGCGCTGGACCAGATCATAGGCGCGGATCAGCTCGATCACCTGGGCTTCCATGCCGGGATAGCGCCAGGGGTCTTTCAGCTCGATGAACAGCAGCAGATCGGTCGTGGTGAGATAGTCGAACAGCGCGCGCAGCGTGGGCACGCGCACCCCGCGATACGCCTCACCGAAAGTGCTCCCCGCGTCGAGCGCCTGAATCTCGTCCAGCGTCAGATCGGCCACCAATCCCTGCCCATCCGTCGTGCGCGCCACGTCTTCGTCGTGGAACACGATCAGATGCCCGTCTTTGGTGCGCTGGACATCAAACTCCACCCCGTCGATGTTCAGCGCGGCGGCGGCTTCGAACGCGGGCAGCGTGTTTTCGGGCGCGAGGCCCTGCGCGCCCCGGTGCCCAACGATGATCGGCCTGCGCTTCGAGACGCGTGAGGCGGGCATCGGCACAAGCTGAGCGAAGGGCGGGCGCTGGTCGGGCGGCAGCACGGGCGAGGTCTGTTCGGCCATACGGTTCATTTCCTTCTCAAAGGGAGCGATCCACTATAGTTATAGTTATTATAGGCGTCCGGCTGCCCCGGCCAAATGCCGCGTCACGGCGCGGCACGGCGATCCAGCACCAGATCGGCGACCATGGGCCGGTGATCGGATGTGCCCGACGACGACCAGCCGCGCGCTTCCTGCGGCACGAATGCCGCGCTGTGCCAGACGAAGTCGATACGGAAGGCGGGCGGCTCCGGCGCGTTGTCGAAGCCATAGGAAAAGCCCAGGCCCCGGCCTACCTGCGCGAAGGCGTCATCCAGCCGGTCATCCAGTTCGTTGTATTTGTCGCTGTAGGCCGCCGTATTGCAGTCGCACAGCAGCAGCACCGGCCCGGATTCCGGCTCCAGGTAATCCTGGATCAGCGCATCGAGCGCGGCGTTGCGTGCCGAATCGTCGTACTGCGGCGGCAGCAGATCATATTTCGCGGCGGGCAGGTGCACGACCAGCACGGTTACGGGCACGCCGTCCACATCCAGCGTGGCACGCAGCGCGGGCAGGCTGTCCGGCGTCAGTTGAAACACTTCCTCGTCGCGGACCGGATAGCGGCTCAGCAGGCCAATGCCCCGGTTAGCAGGCTGCTCCGGGTGCAGCACCAGCGCTTCGTAATCGTCCGCGAACGCCTGCTCGATGGCCTGGGCGTGTTCGGGGCCCAGCTCCTGCACCCCGGCAATATCCGCGTCGATCTCGGCCAAGACTTCGACGATCTCCGCCGGATCGGACCCCGGCGAATAGATATTGTAGGTGGCGGCGCGCACGGGAATTCCATCCGCAGGGGCGGGCGGCACATCGCGCGGGAGAAACTGCGGGCCATACAGCACGGCGAAAGCGGCGAGGATCGGCACCTGGAGCGCGATCAGCAGCCAGCGGTAGCGCGAGCCGAGCGCGGGCAGGATCAGCACCGCCGCGCCCAACGCCAGCCAGGGGATGACGTTGTTCAGCGCGGCGACGATAGCCAGGCGCTCGCCAACCGTGATGCGCGCCAGCAGGAACAGAATCGTCAGGATGCCGTAGAGCGCGGCCAGCAGCCGGATGATCGCCGCCAGCCCGCCCCCGATCGCGCCGAGAATACCGCCCTGCTCATCGTCCATGCTGGCTCCCTGCCTGCCCCGCCGCTGCGCGTTTCACTCACCTACAGAATATAAACCGGCCAGCCTCAACCGAGGTAGACTTGCACGTGATCGCCGTCCTCGTCGTCGATCTCGACCGAGAGCGGTTCGCCGGGGGGCGTGTCCTTCACCATATCGAGCAGCGAGCGGGCCAGTTCCAGATTCTCGGCGGTCTCGTCGTCCACGAAGCGCCGCGCAAACCCGATTCCCCACGCAGCCATGCCGAACGGCAGCGGCAGACTGAAGGCGATCCGCCCGCCGTCCTGCTCCCGGATGCGCACATGCACCCAGCGGGCCGACCGGCTCCACCAGCCGAGCAGCGCGACCGCTCCGGCGCTGACGAACGCGATCCAGCCGCAGAACACCAGCAGCGTCGCGGAGACGAGCGAGATGCACACGCCGCTCACGCCGAGCAGCAGCAGCCCCACGCCGAAGGGAATCTCCCAGTAGCGGCGGTAGGTCATCGGGGCCGGTGTGGCAGTCTGCGGTACGGCCTGGGACGCAGCCGGGGCTGCCGCCTCAAGCGCGGCCAGCAGCCGGTCGGCTTCTTCCGGCGAGATCGTCCCGGCCTGTACCATCTCCAAAACCCGACGCTGTTCCTCGTTCACGTGCCGCGTTCCTTAAGGCGCCAGCGACAGAGTCGCCCGCACCGGCAGATGATCGGATGTGCCCGAATCATCCCACGAACGCGCGTCGTGCGCCACAAAATGATCGCTGTGCCAGACGTAGTCGATGCGGATCAGCGGCGGCAGGCGCGTTCCCTTGGCGGGAAAAGTAAAGCCCATGCCCTGCCCGGCCTCGCGGAAGGAATCGGTGAGCAGCGGCCTCAGCGCGTGGTGGGAGTCGCTCTGGTCCGACATATTGAAATCGCCCAGCGCCAGCATCGGGCCGCTGACCACGCCGAAATAGCGCTCGCGCAGGATGCGAATCTCGATGTTGCGCCGCTGGTCGTTGTAGGTCAGCGGCGAGGCCACGTGGCGCGGCGGCGACGGGTGCACCACAAAGACGGTGGTCGGCACGCCCTCGATCTCGACGACGGCGCGCAGATGCAGCATCGAGTCGCGCAGCGTGCGGAACATCTCCTCTTCCCGCACGGGATAGCGGCTGAGCAGGCCCACGCCGTGCACCGGCAGGCGCGGATACCACACCTGGTAGGGATACTCGTTGGCGAAGGCCGCGCCGATCTTCTCCGCGTGCTCCGGCCCGACTTCCTGCAAGCCCACGATGTCGGCGTCCATCGCCGCGATCACCTCGATCACGCGCTCCGGGTCGGACGCGCGCGAGATGATATTGTAGGTCGCCGCCGAGAAGGTCGGCCCGGCAGCCTGGACTTCATCCGAGCGCGGCAGCAGCAGCCCGCCATAGATGATCAGAAACGTGGCAATGATCGGCGCTTGCAGCCCGATCAGCAGCCAGCGCCGCCGCGCCAGCAGGCTGATCGCTGCCAGCCCCAGCGCGCCCCACGCCATCCAGGGAATGAAGTTGTTGGCATAGGCCACCGCCCGCCAGCGCTCGCCGATCACGATCCGCGCCAGCAAGAAGCTGATGGTCCCCAGGCCATAGAACACGATCCCGATCTGAACCAGATTCCAGGCGGCCATCACCAGGCCGCGCAGCCAGGCAGGCATACCGCGCACCGTGCGCGTTGTCTCGTCAGTCATTACTCTTCTATCCTCATCCACTCTCACCCACTTCCCAAAGTATACACACACCCGCCCCCGGATCATCAACCTTCCGGCGCAATTGCTCCACATGTCTGTGTATGTTAATATGTCTGCGAGGCGTGGCCCGGCTGGTGGGCCGCCGCGATGCTGGGCAGATCTCATCCCACGAGGTAGCAGGCTATGAGCCGTCGGGTTCTGATTGGATTTATCATCCTGAACGTGATCGTGTCGCTGGCAGTGGCGGTGATCGTCATCACCTATGACCGCAGCCGCCGCCCAGATGTGGAGCCGATCGAAGGGCCGACGCAGATCGTGATCCTGACCGCCACGCCGCAGCCCGGCAGCGACACCAGCCTCTCACCGGCCTTCTACCAGTCCACCATCGACGCGCTGCAAGGCACGGTCAACGCCTACGCCCAGATTACCGCCGTCGTGGCGCTGCCCACCCAGGCCGAAGCCGGGATCGCGATCCCGGACGCCCCGACCCTACCCTCGCTCGATCCGGCGCTGCTGCCGCCGATCCCGACCGATCTGCCGCCCGGCCAGCCGAGCGCCACGCCCGCCGATGACGGGTGTCTTCAGCACACGGTCGAAAGCGGCGACACGATTATCGGGATCGCGCAGGAATACGGCGTCTTCCCCGGCGATATTCTGCTGGCGAACGAGATGGACGAGAACGCGATTCTGAATATCGGTGACGTGCTGATCATCCCGACCGAGGGCTGCGCGGCGCTGTTCACGCCCACCCCGATCCCCTCGCCCAGCAATACGCCCTTCCCGCTGACGCGCGTCGTGCCGACCGTCACGCTCGCGCCGGCGTCCGCAGACGCCCAGGTGATCATCAGCACCGTCGTAAGCTGGGGCGATGTGAATAACGAGATGGTCGAGCTGCGCAACCAGGGCGGCGCGATCAACCTGCAAAGCTGGACGCTGACCGACGAGGACGGAAATACCTTCCGCTTCCCGGAATACCGGATGCAGCAGGAAAGCCTGGTGCGGGTGTACACGCGGCAGGGGTCCAACACGCCCGCCGCACTCTACTGGGGGCGCGATACGGCGGCCTGGTCCGAGGGCGAAATTATCACGCTGGCCGATGACGCCGGACAGGTGCAGGCGACTTTCCGGGTAGGGGGCGGCGCGGTGCCGTCGGCTGAAGACACCACATCCCAGGGTTAGGCTGCCCGGACAGCCTGACCCCCCCCTTGCCGGATGTGGCTCCGGCAAAGGGTTGGCTGCTCACCAGGAATATGGCGAAACGCGCTCGCTAACGGGCGTGTTATTTCTTGGCATCAGCGCCAGACTGGGTTTCCTCGTCCTCGCCCTTGAGGCCCTTGCGGAACTCACGGACTGCCGATCCCATTTCGCCGCCGACGCGGGCCACGCGCCCGATGCCGAACAGCAGGATCACCACGATGAGAATCAATACCAGCTCAGGGGTTCCCAGGCTGCCCATAATCTATTCTCCTTCAGTACTGCGCCTAACGATTAAGGTGCTGGCCCCATTATACCAGGGTGTGTCCAGAAGCGTTAAGATTCGTCCGAGGCCCGCCCGCGTCACAAGCGTCAAGATTGGCGATCACCCCGTGAACTTGTTACACTAACCGCACGATTTTTCGGGAGGAGGCCCTATCTTGTCCGCTCAGGCGCTTTACCTGAAATGGCGTCCGCAAACCTTCGAGGATGTCATCGGTCAGGAGCACATCACCCGCACACTTCGCAACGCGCTGCGCCAGGATCGCATCCGCCACGCCTACCTGTTCAGCGGGCCGCGCGGCACCGGCAAGACCTCGACCGCCCGGCTGCTGGCGAAGGCCATCAACTGCACCCACCCCGACCCCGACGCTCGCCCCTGCAACACGTGCAGCGCGTGTGTGGGCGTCAATGAGAACCGCTTTCTGGACCTGATCGAGATCGACGCGGCCTCGCATACTGGCGTGGACGACGTGCGCGACCTGCGCGACAAGATCGCGTTTGCCCCCGGCGAGGGCCGCTACAAAGTCTATATCATCGACGAGGTGCACCGCTTCTCCGGCGCGGCCTTCGATGCGCTGCTCAAAACGCTGGAAGAGCCGCCCGCCCACGCGGTGTTTGTGCTGGCGACGACCGAGATCGCCAAGGTCCCGGCCACGATCAAAAGCCGCTGCCTGACCTTCGAGTTCCGGCGCGTATCGCTGGCCGAAGTCACCCAGCGATTGGCTGCCATCGCGGAGAGCGAGCACGTCTCGATTGAGCCTGCCGCGCTGGAACTGATCGCACGTGAAGGCACCGGCAGCGTGCGCGACAGCATCAGCCTGCTCGACCAGATCATCGCCGATCCCGACGAGCATATCTCGCTCGATATGGCGGCCCAACTGCTCGGCACGGCCAGCGGCCAGAACGTGGTCGAGCTGGCGCAGGCCATCGTAGACAACGACGCGCCGCACGGCCTGGACCTGATCAATTCCGCCGTCGACGGGGGCGCCGATCCGCGCCAGTTTGGGCGGCAGGTGATCGAGCACCTGCGCCAGGTGCTGCTGGTGAAAACCGGCGGGCCGGACCTGGTGAGCGCCGCACCGGAACGCCGCGCCGTGATCGAGACGCAGGCAGCAGCCTTTGGACGCAAGGCGCTGCTGAGCGCGATCCGCGCCTTTAACGCCGCCGTGCAGGATTGGCAGGGCGGCTGGCAGCCGCAGCTCCCGCTGGAGCTGGCCTTTCTCGACAGCATCAAGCCGGTGGCGGAAGACGAGCCGGAAGCCGATGTTCCACGCCAGCCGCGAGGCCGCACCCAGGACGATCTGCCCGCACCGATCCAGCGCCCGCCCGCGCCGCTGCCATCTGCCCCCGCCGCCCCCGCCGAGACAGGCTCCGGCCTGACGGTCGGCCAGGTGCGCGCCGAGTGGAATCGTATTCTCAAGGCAGCTAAAGCGCGTCACACCGCGCTGCCCGCTCTGCTCCAGCACGCCACGCCGCGCGAGATCAAAGGCAGCCGCCTGATCCTGGGCGTCGAGAACAGCATTTTCAAGCAGAAGATCGAGGCCGACGACAAGCGCGCAGCGCTTCAGCAGGTGCTCGAAGAAGTGCTGCATACCTCGCTCCAGATCAGCGTGGTGGTCGCGGACAGCCAGCAGCACACCGTCGAGGATGTGCTGGCGCAGGATGATGTGCTGGCCTTCGGCGTGCAGGAACTCGACGGCGAGATCACCGAACTGGACGAATAATCCAGCCCCTTGTGCTGTCCCATTTCACCCGGCAGCGTCGGGTGCAGGCAGCACGATTCCCCCTTATAATATAAAGGGACAGGTTCACGATAATAGAGACCTAGAGTCAGGAGTGAGTCATGAGCAAACGACGTGGTGGTATGGGTGGGCGTCCCGGCGGCCTGCCGAATCAGGCCGCGATGATGCAGCAGATTCAGAAGCTCCAGCAGGACATGGAAGCCGCCCAGGCCGCACTCGAAGAGGAAATGTTGGAAGTGAGCGTTGGCGGCGGAGCCGTGACGGTCGTGATCAGCGCCAGCGAGAAAATCCACTCGATCACCATCAATAAGGACCTGATCGATGCCGAGGACCCGGAGTGGCTGACCGATCTGCAAGACCTGCTGGTCGCGGCCACCAACCAGGCAATCGAGAAGAGTAAGGAAGTCGCCGCCGAGCGGATGCAGGGTGTTACCGGCGGCCTGTCGGGTATGCTGCCGGGCGGCCTGGGAGGTCTGTTCGGCTAGCCCTGAGAAACGGGGGGGAGCCGATGTCTGCAAGCGAGCCTTCGACTGTGGTGCAATCCGAAAAATGGTTGCGCCGCCCACCCTGGCGGGCGGTATCAATGCCCGTGCTGATGATAGCCGGTGTGATTCTGGTCGGGGCGCTGCTGGTCATCGAGATCGTCGAGGCTCCCGCGCCGCTGCACGGCCCCGGCACCTATCGCGATGCGACCGATACGATTGAATTCGGCGTGCCTGAAGGCTGGGAAGTCATCCACGAGGGCGCACAGACGGTCGTCCGCTCTACCGCCGATCCCGATCTGGGCTATAACATGGCGGCGCTGTCCGATGTCCGAGTTGGGTTGCAGCCCAGCGTGACATGCGCCGCCCTGCTGGAACAGCTTGAAAGCGTCACGCAGGCGGTTTCGCCTTGGGATATCTCCTCTGCCTACAAAAGCGTTCCGTGCGCACAGGATACAACCCGGCCTGTTTACGCCCGCGTGGTCCTGAACCTGGTGGGCAGACCCGCTAAAATGGCGGTGCTGGTCCTGGGGCCGGTCGGAGATCATCACTGGGCGGTCGCGTGGTCGGCCCCCCTGAGCGGCGCGATCCCGCGCGATCTGGTCGAGGCCATGATCGGTGCCGTCACGACGGCCACTGAAAATCAGACATAACCCTATAAGACAAGGAACATCCGTTGAGCAAAGCAGTTCCCCTTCCCGTCACGCGCCTGATCGAGGCGCTGTCGCGGCTGCCGGGCATCGGGCCCAAATCGGCGTCGCGGCTCACCTACTACTTGCTGCGGGCGCCGGACGAGCTGAGCCATACGCTCGCCGAAGCATTGAGCGAGCTGAAGTCGCAGACCCGCTACTGCTCGGTTTGCTACAACATCACCGAAGAGGACCCTTGCGCGATCTGCGCCGATACCCAGCGCGACAGCACCCAGGTGGTCGTTGTCGAGGAGCCGCTGGATGTACTGGCCGTCGAGCGGACCGGCGCGTTTCAGGGGCGCTATCATGTACTGCACGGCGCGCTGTCGCCGGTCGAGGGCATCGGCCCCGAAGACCTGAAGATCGGTGAACTGGTGCGGCGCGTCCAGCAGGGCGGTATTTTGGAAATCATCATCGCGACCAATCCGGGCGTCGAAGGCGACGCGACGGCGATGTATTTGCAGCGCCAGCTCACCCCGCTCGGCGTCAAGGTCACGCGGCTGGCGCGCGGCCTGCCGACCGGCGGCGATCTGGAGTACGTCGATTCGGTTACGCTGCTGCGGGCGCTGCAAGGCCGCCACGAGATGTAGCGGTCCGCGCCTCGCCCTGCCCCAACCTGGAATGTTATCGAGCCGGCCCGCGTGGCCGGTTACGATTCGGTTGGGGTGCGGTGCAAAATGAATTGCGACGATTTTTGGAAAATGCCGGAAATTGCTCTTGACGGGCCTTTCCAGAGGTGGTAAGATGTTTCCACGCTCGACGGAACAAAGCATCACCCCTAGAGTGGTGAGCGCAGGTTCTAAAAATCGAACGAAAGGACGGGGCTTCATCCAGACAACAATCTGAAAGCGTGTGAGTTTTCAAATTGTGTTGATGCCCCGCCGATATGATGTCGGCGTTTTTGTTGCCGATAAAAAGTTCGATTGAGCAGCACCTTAACAACAGCATAGTGACAGGAAGCAAGCAAGAGTGCGAGCACCAAGCAAGCGACTTTGACATCGGCCTGCGGGCTGATGATGAGGAAGCAAGGCAAAGACGGAGAGTTTGATCCTGGCTCAGGATGAACGCTGGCGGCGTGCCTAATACATGCAAGTCGAACGTGATCCCCGTTTTCGGATGGGGTGAAAGTGGCGC
>JAAYCM010000014.1 GCA_012729765.1 Chloroflexota bacterium
CATCAGGCCGAGCATGATCAGCAGCAGCAGCACATTATCGCCGGGGAAACGCATCGTGCCGAGCGCGTAGCCGGACATAGTCGAGAGCAGTGTGGCGATCACCACCACCGGCACCACGACGATCACGCTGCTGCGGAAATAGGTGCTGAAGCGCGCGCCGTCCCACGCATCACGGTAGTTTTCCCAGCGCCACGTTTCCGGCAGGGCAAACGGGCTGCCGCGCAGCTCGGCGGATGTTTTCAGCGATGTGAGCAGGATTCCGGCCAGGGGCAACACCGCCGCCAGCAGGAAGATCGTCAGCAGCAGATAGTTGAACCACACCTGCCCGCGCGAGCGCCCGATCATGATGCCTGCTCCTCGTTTTCCTCGCGCGACTGGAAGTAGAGCACCAGCGCCGACACCGAGACGATAATCACCGTGAGCACGACCGCCATCGCCGCGCCATAACCCGCCCGCCGGTACTGGAATGCTTCCTGGTAGATCAGCAGGCTGACGACCGTCGTCTCCTTGCCCGGCCCGCCGCCGCGTGTCAGCACGAACACCAGGTCGAACACGCGCAGCCCGGCGATAAACGTCACGATGAAGGCCACGAGAATCTGCTGGCGCAGGCCGGGCAGCGTCACATAGCGGAACTGCTGCCACGCGTTCGCGCCGAAAGCAGTCGCTGCGTCGTACAGGTCCTCGTCAATCGACTGCATCCCGGCGATGAACAGCACCATCGCCAGGCCATATTCGACCCACGTCCCGACCACGCCGACCGCGTAGCGCGCGTAGGTGAAATCGCCCAGCCAGGGCCGCACGGCGCTTTCCAGCCCGACTGCGCGCAGGACCTCGTTGATCGGCCCGTCGAAGCCGAACAGCCAGCGCCAGATGATGCCGACCACAATCGGACTCATCACCTGGGGGATGAACAGCCCGGTGCGGAAGATCACCATGCCGGGCAGCTTGCTGCGCGTCATCAGCGACGTGAGGAACAGGCCGAGCAGGATCGGCAGGAAGGTGTAGAAGACGATGAAAAACGCGTTGTGGCCCAACGCGTTCCAGAATTCCTGATCCTGGATCAGGGTGCGATAGTTGCCGAAGCCGATGTATTCGGGATCGCTGAAGCCGGTCCACTCGTGGAAGCTGTAGCGGGCGGTGCTGGCGATCGGGATCAGCACGAAGACCAGGTAGATCGCAAAACCGGGCAGCAGAAAGAGGTAGGGCTGGTACAGGCGCACATACGGCTTGGACGTACCACCTGGCGTGCGGAGCAGTCGCGCGAGCAAGAGAGTCTCCTTTGGACCCGCCAAACGCAAAGAAGGGGACGGCAGCGCGCCATCCCCCTATAGCTTACCCTCGTTTGGCGGATCGTGTTACTGCTCGGCCTGATACGCTTCCTCGACCGCCTGGACGAACTCTTCCGGCGACGACTGGCCCGCCATCAATTCCTGGATGAAGGCCGCGATATCGGGCATGGTCCAGTCGAGATAGTGGCCGACCGCGTCCTCGCTGCTGATCGTGTTCCACGCCTCGACCACGTCACGGGTCAGCGAGCCTTCGGGCAGCGTCTCGACATCGACCGCTGCGGCGGGCAAAAAGCCCTCGGCCAGCAGCAGTTCCGCCGCGCGCGGCCCTGTCACCCAATCCACGTACTCGGCGGCCAGATCGGGATTTTCCGTATCGGCGCGCACGCCGTAGGCCAGACCCACGCCGCCGATCGACAGCGGTGCAGCTTCGCCATCAGCCGGCGGGAACAGGAAGAACCCGACCGCGTCCTCGCCCAGCTCGGTCGCCAGGGTGCCGGCCATCCAGCTTCCGGTGATCCACAGCACGCCTTCCTGGTTCAGGAACGCGCCCAGGGTCGCATTGTCGTAGTCCATGCCCTCATAGCCGGGCGAGAAGTAGCCGCTCTCGACCCAACTCACGAGCGTCTGGGCGGCCTGCAGGTTGGCCTCGGTGTCGAAGGTGCCGCCCTCACGCCGGTAAAGGAAATCCTCGATCTCGGCGAGCGAGCTGTAGGCGTGCTGGATCGCGCTGTATTCGTGGATCGCGGGCCACGCGTCCAGGCTGCCAAACACGATCGGCGTCATCCCGGCCTCGGCGATAGTCGCCAGCATGGCCTCGAAGTCGGCCAGCGTCTCCGGCACTTCCAGGCCCAACTCCTCGAACACCGGCTTGTGATAGAACACGCCGACGACTTCCGCCGTGTTCGAAACGCCATACAGGCCGCCCTCGCCCATCTGAGCGCCGTCGTCGCTGAAGCTGTTGCGGTTGTGCAGCCCCTCGGCATAGCGGTCGGCCCAACCGAACTGCCCGGCGTAGTCGTCCAGCGGCAGCAGCAGCCCGGCCTCGACCATCGGCCCCATGCCGGTATAGCCCTGGTTGATCATGGCGACATCCGGCCCGCCTGCTTCGGACATAGCCAGCGGCAGGATATTGGTCAGGTCAGTCGTATCATACGCCTCGCGCTGGATCGTGACTCCGGGATGCGCTTCTTCGAACTCGGCGTTGAGCTGGTCGATCATCGCCTGCTCGGCGTCGCGCGTCCAGTTGTCCCAGACAACCAGCGTCACTTCTTCCTGGGCGGTGGCGGGAGCGCTGGCCTGGGTAAGGCCCGCGAGCAGCGCCACGAGCACCAGCAGGATCAGGACAGACTTACTCTTTGGCATCGTAAAACTCCTTGTTGTGACTCATAAAAGTAGAGCCAGGCGGTGGGAAGTGGTGCAGCAGGTGCGACGATCTGTGAGTCGGCGGGACGTCTGGCCCGGCATTAAGAAATATACAAAGGGAGCGGGGCGCCTGCAAACCTGCCGCCCGATCATCGGCGCTTACGGGCGTAGGATGATCGTAGGTCTGGCACGGATCGGGCGTCCATTTACACCGAGCCAGACTCTCCCTTAAAATAGATAGCAATCATCAAAAAGGACGCGAATCGCATATGTACGCTCAACCACACGGCCAGCCGCGCCCGCGCCGGCCCTACCATCAACGCTTCAACGCCACCCGGCGCATCAACCTGAGCGGGCCTCAGGTCTGGATCGCCGGTCTTGGTGCGACTGTGATCACGGCTTTCCTGCTCGGACTGCTCGGCCTGGGCCTCTATCTCTATGCCACCGAGGACGCGATCCCGTCCGGCGTGACCGTTGCCGGGCTGCCGGTCGGCGGCGAGTCGCTCGAAGCGGCGCGGGCCAGCTTACAGGCCAATCTGCCCTTCCAACAGATCACACTGCGTGACGGTGACCGGAGCTGGCAGGTCACACTCACCGATCTGGGTGTCGGCGTGGATCTGGAGACGACGCTGCGCCGCGTCGAGAACGCGTCATCGGGTGAGGCAGTGGTTCCGCACTACACGGTCGATCTGAACCAGGCGCAGACCGGCCTGATCTTCATGAGCGATCTGGTCAACATCCCCGCGCAGGCAGGCGATGCACCCCGCGCAGGCCGCGCGATCGATATCCCGGTCGTGCTGGAGCGGCTGCGCGTGGATGTGTCGGGCGAGATCGCCGATGGCGTCCTGGAGTTGAGCATGATCCAGGTCGCGCCGCCGGAGCCGGAGGTAGTTGCTCGACCCACCGGCGAGACGACGACGCACGTCGTGGAGCGCGGGCAGGAATTGGGGCTGATCGCGCAGATGTACGGCGTCTCGGTCAACGATGTGATCGCGCTCAACGATCTGGACGATCCCAACCTGCTTTACGTGGGCCAGGAGCTGATCATCCCGGCAGCCGGGATGTATACGCCGACCGCCGCCGAAGCGCCCGCCGCACCGACCAGCAGCGGCAAATCGATTGTGGTTTCGACCGGCGATCAGCGCATCTACGCCTACGAGAACGGCCAGTTGGTGCGCTCGCACCTGGTTTCGACCGGGCTGCCCGACACGCCAACCGTGCTGGGCGACTACAAGGTCTACGTCAAATACGCTGCAACCGATATGAGCGGGCCGGATTATTTCCTGCCGCAGGTGCCCTACACGATGTACTTCTACCAGGGCTACGGTATTCACGGCACATACTGGCACAACTCGTTTGGCCGCCCGATGAGTCACGGCTGTGTCAACCTGCCGACTGCTGAGGCCGAATGGTTCTTCAACTGGGCTGAGGTTGGCACGCCAGTCCGCGTGATCTAACCCAGTCTATCCGCAGGCTAACCGGCGGGGAGCGCTGGCACGCACTCCCCGCTTTTTCGTTGCGAGCATATGGGGCATGGGAAAGCGGCCCCAGGCGTGCTAAAATGGATCTTTCAGGCTCGTTACACAGATGGCACAGCAAACAGGTGGAAAGCCATGCATATTCTCGTTTCAAATGACGACGGCGTCTACGCTCCCGGCATCGCGGCGCTGGCCGAGGCCATGCTGCCGTTCGGCAAAGTGACGGTCGTCGCCCCCAAGGAAAATCAGAGCGCGACCGGGCACCGCAAGACGATGCACAAGCCGCTGCGCATCGACGCCGTGCCAAATTTCCCGGTCAAGGGCGTTGACGCGGTTTACGCCACGTCCGACACGCCTTCGGACTCGGTTTCCGTCGCCTTGCTGGGCTTTATCAAAGAGCCGATTGACCTGGTCGTTTCCGGCATCAACCGGGGCGCGAATATGGCCCAGGACCTGACCTACAGCGGGACGGTTTCCGCCGCGTTCGAGGCCGTGATCTGGCATAAGCCGGCGATCGCCTTCTCGTATATGGACTACACCGAGCAAGCCGACTACACCGCCGCCGCCGCAATCGCGCAGCAGCTTGTGGCGATGAAGCTCTACGAAAAGCTCCCGCCGCTGACGCTGTTCAATGTCAATGTGCCCCGGCTGCCGCTCGAAGAGATCAAGGGCTTCCGGATCGTGCGCCAGGGCCTGCGCGTCTACAATGACGAGCTGATCACGCGCCTCGATCCCTATGGACGCCCCTACTACTGGATCGGTGGCGAGCCGCCCGCCGGTGATGTAGCCGAGGTTGGCACCGACATCTGGGCGACGCACGAAGGCTATGTCTCGATCACGCCGATTCATCTCGACCTGACCAGCCACGCGCTGATGCTGGAAATGAGCGAATGGGGCATCGAAGCCCAACAGCCGGGCGCGCTGCCGGATGGACTGGTTTCCGGCCCGGAGCACGGCAGCAGCAAGAGCAACGGCGCTTAGGGCTGGGGCAGCTCGACCGAGGATTTCACCTTGACGCCGGGGAAGAGCGCTTCGGCCTGTCCCGGCACATAGCGCCGCACCATTTCCGCCGTGAGCGCATTCGCAGCGCCGATCTCACCATACAGATCGGCGCTGCGCCGTTTGACGCGCTGCTGCGTCTCGGCGTCGCAGCCGTAGAGGCCGAAGCGGAAGCGCGGATCGTACCCCTCGGCCCACTCGAAGTTATCGACCAGCGACCAGAAGAAATAGCCGCGCACCGGGTAGTTGTGGTTGATCGCCTGCCACACGCTGCGCAGGCTGCGGATCAGCGCCAGCGGGCGGATCGAATCGTCGATGTCGGGCACGCCATTCTCGGTGATATACAGCGGCTTGCCCGTCATCTCGAACAGCCGCTTGATCTCCCCGAACAGGCCTTCTGGCCAGATTTCGCCCGTGTCGCCGGGACCGGGGATGCCATCACGCGGGCGGGCCTGCCGCAGGAATAACTGGCGCGGCGCGAGCAGGTTGAACGTCACGCGGAAGCGGTAGTAGTAATTCAGGCCGATCCAGTCGAGCGTGTCGCGCGCTTCGGGCACACTGACCGTGCGCGACGGGAAGCGCAGCGTGCCGGTCGTCAGGGCGTGGACAAACGCGCGGTTGAAGAAATTATCCACGATATTGAGCGCGCGCCGGTGAACCAGCGCCGGGAAGCCGGGCTTGAGCGCGATCTGGTGCTTGGCGAGGCCGACCTGCGCGTCGGGCTGGAGTGCCTTGATCGCGTGGTAGGCCGCCGCGTGGGCGCGCAGCAGGTTCTCCGCGACGCGAATCGTCTGCCCGAAGCTGCGCGCGCCAGGCGGAAAGTATCCGAACAGATAGCCTTGCGTGGCGTAGACCATTGGCTCGTTGATGGTGCACCACGTCGATACGCCGCCGCCCAGCGCCTCGACCACGCGCTGCACGAAACGCTCGAAATGCCCGATGGTGGCCGGGTTGGTCCAGCCGCCCTGATCTTCGATCCAGAGGGGATTGCTGAAGTGGTGGAGCGTGATCAGCGGCGCAAGGCCGCGCGCGTGGAGTGCCGAAACCATATCGGCGTAGTGCTGGAGCGCCGCGTCATCATAGCGCCCCGGCTCCGGCTCGACGCGGCTCCACTCGACCGAAAAGCGGTGCGCGTTATTATGCAGCTCGGCGGCCCGCTCGAAATCCTCGGCATAGCGCCCGCCCCACCAGTCGCAAGCCAGCCCGGCGCGCTGCTGGCGAAAGACGCGTCCCGCCTCTTCCCAGCGGGTCCAGTTATTGGGCGGGCTGCCCCCCTCAACCTGATGCGCGGCGGTGGCCGTCCCCCACAGGAATCCCGCCGGGAACACCATCGAAAAATCGACCATATGACGATCCAGTTCGGTCTGGCAATAAATATCTCAGGTCCAGGGCCGCGTACACCCCGAAAATCTTAGCTACCCCGGCGGGACGGATGCCCCAGGTACACCACGTCGGCATAGATCTGCCGCGCGCCGGTATCGACATAGCCCAGTTTTTCGGCCAGCATCACCGACGCCTCGTTGTCGCTCTCGACCAGATAGATCGGGATACGCCCGCCGTCCAGCACGGCCTGCGTGATGGCGGACGTAACGCTCTGCCCCCAGCCACGCAGCCGCGCGCCGGGATCGACCTGGACGTAAATCTCGGCGAAGGCCGGGCTTTGCCAGTTCACCCCGGCGATCGCCTGCTGCCCGCCAGAATTGATCTCACAGCGCGGCAGCCCCCCGACCACCGTCCGGCATTGCACCAGCACATTGAGGATCGGATCGAAGCGCCGCACGTCAAGCTGGTAGATCATCAGCAGCCGCTCGTCATCGATCTGCATACTGCCACTGAGCAGCGAAAGCTGGTTGATGTTGGCGAACAGGATATAGGGGCGGCCCGGCGCGAGCGCCTCGGCCAGCAGATCAGCGGCGGTGCTAGCATCGCGGCAGGCCATCGTCACCAGGGGCCGGAACAGGTCGATCCCGGTCTGGAAGCGGCCCACAAAGCCAAGCATCCGGCCCGTGCGCGCGTCGGTGCGCGTGAACAGCGCCGACCGCTCCGGCGGGTGAAAAAGGGTGTAGTACGCGGTCGGCGCATCCGCCGCACTTGATACGTCGAGCATTAGCCGGGCCTGTTTCCGGTGCTCATGAATGTTCATCGCGTATACCGGCTAAGGATAGAGCCGGTTCAACATGCGCGCATAGGGGATCGTCTCGCGAATGTGCGGCAGGCCGCAGACCCAGGCAACCGTGCGCTCCACGCCCAGGCCAAACCCGGCATGCGGCACACCCCCATAGCGGCGCAGGTCGAGATACCACGCGTAATTTTCGGGCGAGATGCCGATCTCGTCGATCCGCTGCTTAAGCAGGTCGGCGTCGAAGATACGCTCGCTGCCGCCGGTAATCTCACCGTAGCCTTCCGGGGCGAGCAGGTCCACGCTGCGGCAGGCTTCAGGCCGGCCCTCGACCGGCTGCATATAAAACGCTTTGGCAGCGGTCGGATAGTGATAGACGAATACGGGCCGGTCGAACATCTCGGCGATGGCGGTTTCGTGCGGCGCGCCGAAGTCATCGCCCCAGGTGATCGCCAGCTCGGCCTTGCGCTCTGGATCGTCCGTCTCCTCGATCAATTTTTGCAGGCGCTCGACCGCCTCGTCGTAGGTGATACGCGGGAAGGGCGGCTTGATGTTTTCCAGGCGGCTCGTGTCGCGCTCCAGGATTTCAAGCTCCTGGCGGTGCTGCGCCAGCACGGTTTGGACGATGGCCGAGACAAATTCCTCTTCCATCGCCATCAGGTCTTCGAGCGAGAAAAACGCCATCTCCGGCTCGACCATCCAGAATTCCATCAGGTGGCGGCGCGTCTTCGACTTCTCAGCGCGGAAGGTCGGTCCGAAACAGTAGACCTTGCCGAACGCGCCGATGTTGGCCTCGTTGTAAAGCTGGCCGGTCTGCGCCAAGTAGGCCGGCTCGCCGAAGTAGTCGATCTCGAACAGGGTCGTTGTGTTTTCGCCCGCCGCCGGGGTCAGGATCGGTGTATCGACCAGCAGATAACCGTGCTCGTCCAGCCAGTTGCGGATGGTGCGGATGATCGTGGCGCGGATGCGCAGGATCGCCCACTGGCGCAGCGAGCGCACCCACAGGTGGCGGTTGTCCATCAGGAACTCGATCCCATGCTCCTTGGGCTGGATCGGGTATTCGCCGGCCACCTGGATCAGCTTGAGGTCCTTGACGCCGATCTCAAATCCACCGGGATAACCGGGGGCGCGCTGGTCCGCCCGGACGGTGCCCGTGATCACCACCGACGACTCCTGGGTGAGAAGCTGGGCCGCACTGAACACCGCTTCCGGCAGGTCTTTCTGGAACGCCACACACTGTGCAATGCCCGTTCCGTCACGCACGAGCAGAAATTGCAGGCGGCCTTTGTCGGTCCGGTTATAGAGCCAGCCCTGCACGGTCACTTCCTGGCCGTCATACTGGCCGATGTCAGCGATTCGAATGAGTGTTGCCACGAAAAGCTTCCCCTGTGTGCTATAATAGTAAAGAAGCTGTATAAAGATTGCAGCACGGCGTATTCTAGCCCGGCAGCCAGAGCCGGTCAAACACACACCTGACGGATCCGTTAGCGCAAAAGAGGTTGGCACACCCGCTGCTGAACGCTTAAAACGGGTGAAGATCGATGCGGTTGTCACACTTCCAGACGTAGGTGGTAACACTTTGCAGGGTAGACGTTGTAACGTTGGGCACTATTCAGGAGGAAAATACTCATGCCAGGATCCGTATCCTATATTGAAGTAGAATTGCGAGCGCTAGACACGCGGCGGCACTGGTCGCCGTCATCGCAGGTGTATGCCCCGGCAGATGTGCTGCTCCAATACCTCGCCAACGGCTGGGCGATCAGCCCGGTGGTGGGCCTGGAAGAGCACTGGCACGCGGGCGTGCGGCGGGTCGATGTGTATCATTTCGAGCTGACCAAAGACGATCAGATCAACATTATGCCGGTGCAGAGTAACCCGGTCGTGCGCCGTCTGATTCACGATCGGGACCTGAAGATCGTGCTGCTCCGGCGGGATAATGTTCCGACGCACTCGACCGAGCCGCGCGCAAACTAGGCCGCACAGACCAACCCGGCGAGCAGATTTTGAGAGACATTGTTGCGGAGCATCGGATCCGTCCGGCGTATGTGCCGGACTTTTTTATGCCCCCCGCCCGCCAGGGTTCGCGGTGAGGCCGCTATCCTTCTCTTAGCAGCGATTGCCAGCAGGTTTGACAACCGGGCCTGAATAGGCGACAATCTTGGGGCAGTCGAACTATCCCCTCGGCTAGGTATCCTGCTACGTCGGAGTGGCTCGCATGACAATAAAAGACGTTTTGAAAGATGCGGAAGAACGCATGAAAAGCGCCGTATCGGTGCTCGAAGAAGACATGATGGGGATGCGCACCGGGCGCGCATCGACCGCCCTGGTGGAAAAGCTGCAGGTCGAATACTATGGGACCGCAACCCCGCTCTACCAGATCGCAACGATCACCGTGCCTGAGCCTCAACTTATTGCGATCCGTCCGTTTGACAAAAGTTCCCTTAAGGCTGTCGAAAAAGCGATCCAGGCGTCTGAATTGGGCCTGACGCCCAACAATGACGGCACCGTGATCCGCCTGAACATCCCGGCGCTGACGCAGGAACGGCGTATGGAGCTGCAAAAGCTCGTCCATCGCCGCGTCGAAGAAGCACGGGTGGCCGTGCGCAACGTGCGCCGCAGCGCGATCGACGACCTGCGCGACTTCGAGAAGGAAAAACTGATCTCGGAAGACGAGAGCAAGCGCGGGCAGGAAGACGTTCAGAAGCTCACGGATCGCTACATCCACGAGATCGAAGAGCTAGGCAAGCGCAAAGAAGCCGAAATTATGGAAGTCTGATCGTAGAGGAATGAGTCCGATGGGGGTGTATAAAATGCCATCGGACTCTTATAGGGCTTCTAGCGACAGCGGAGTTACATATGAATAACGAGGCGACAAGCCTGCCGGACCGCGTCCCCTATCATCTGGCAATCATCATGGACGGGAACGGGCGTTGGGCCAGGGCGCGAGGTATGCCGCGCCTGGCAGGCCATCGCGCGGGTGTTGAAAATTTGCGGCGCATTCTGCGCGCTTCCAGCGAGTTTGGGATCAAAATCCTGACGATCTACGCCTTCTCCACCGAAAACTGGGGGCGGCCCGAAGCCGAAGTGCGCGGCCTGATGAATATCCTGGAAGCGGTGATCGACCGCGAACTGGGCCAACTTCATGCCAATGGCGTGCAGCTCCGTCACATCGGTGAGCTGGAGGGGCTGTCGCCCATACTCCAGCGCAAGGTCCGCCAGGCGATTGAGCTGACGCGCAACAACGACCAGTTGATCCTCAACGTCGCGTTCAATTACGGTGGCCGCCAGGAATTGATCCAGGCCTTCCGGCGCATTATCGCCGATGGCGTGCCGCCGGAACAGATCGACGAGACGCTGATCGACTACTATCTCTATACTGCCGGTCAGCCCGATCCCGATATGGTGGTGCGGACGGGCGGCGAGATGCGGCTGAGCAATTTCCTGCTGTGGCAGGCATCCTACGCCGAATACTATTCGACGCCGGTCTTCTGGCCGGACTTCGACCGGGAAGAACTCTTGAAGGCGATTGCACAGTTTGCGCGGCGCGAGCGCCGGTATGGCCTGGTTCCCCAGACCTGATCTTGCTGCGCCGCAGCACTCCTCAAACCCGACGAGCGGTCCTGAATGCTGAAAACACGATTTCTGGTTGCCGTTGTAGCGCTGCCGCTGCTGGTGGCAGTGATTCTGGTGGGCGGCTGGCTGTTTGCGCTGGTGGTGCTGGCGGCCCTGCTGCTGGGCGGCCTGGAGTATGTCCAACTGCTGCGCCAGGGGCAGTATCAGCCGCCGCTGGCGCTGGCACTGGCGCTGATCGCGCTGGCCTGGGGCGCGGTCTGGTTCGAGCACCCCGACTGGCTGACGCCAGGGCTGGCGCTGCTGCTGATCGCCGGGATGTTCTACGCGATCTGGGAGCGTGAGCACACCCGCTCTCACCCGATCGTAAACACGGCGCTGGCTGCATTCGGCGGAGTGTACATCGGCTGGTTGGGGAGCCACCTGCTGGCCGTGCGCCTGCTGGACGACGGCGCATTCCTGACGCTGTTCCTGTACGGGCTGGTGATCACGACCGACACGGCGGCCTATTTCGCCGGGCGCACCTGGGGCAAACATAAGCTCTCGCCGCTTACCAGCCCCAAGAAAACCTGGGAAGGCTACGCCGCGAGCGTGCTCAGCGGCCCACTCGTTGGCGCGCTGGGGGCACTGCTGCCCGGCCACGATACACTGACCGTGCTGCATGGCGCGCTGCTCGGTCTGCTAATCGGTATCCTGGGCACCGTGGGGGACCTGGCGATGTCGGCGGTGAAGCGCGAGGTGGGCGCGAAGGATTCCAGCCACCTGATACCGGGGCACGGCGGGATTCTTGACCGGACCGATTCGGTGCTGGTTGCGGCGGTCATCGGCTACTACTATATCACCTGGTTCATTCGTTAATTTTGTGCAGAAGTTTGACCAGGGGCGTGCAGTGTGCTATATTGTCAGTAAGCTGGTTGTTTTTGAAGCCGTTCACTCCCGTTTGTGCACCCACAATCGATTAAAATTCCAGGTTCGAAGTTGAAGCCGTATTGGTCACGTGGTGTCCATCGCAGATGCGATCGTTCCCCTGTTACCGTCCGTTAGCTGATCATGATCGTACATCCTGTCACTGAGTGGTGTGCTCGTTATCGCGGCACGCCTGATCCCTGCCTCGTTCGGAGACTCCCAAAATGGATATAGCAGAACTCGAAACGCAAACCCTGGAAGACCTGCGCAATCTGGCACGCGATGCCGATATCGCAGGGTTCAGCCGCCTGAAAAAGCAAGACCTGATCTTACGCCTGCTGCGCGACAAGGCCGAAAAGCAGGGCCACCAACTGCGCGGCGGCATCCTGGAAATCATCGAAGATGGGCTGGGCTTTTTGCGCTCGGATCACTACCTGCCCGGCCCGGACGATATTTACGTCAGCCAGACCCAGATTCGCCGCTTTGGACTGCGGACCGGCGATATGGTGATCGGCCAGGTGCGCCCGCCCAAGGACTCGGAGAAATACTTCGGCCTGCTGCGCGTCGAAGCCGTCAATGGGCTGGACCCCGAACAGGCCAAGCGCCGCCCCCGCTTCGATGACCTGACCGCCATCTTTCCCGAACAACGCTACAACCTGGAAACCAACTCGCGTATTCTTTCCACGCGGATGCTCAACCTGATCGCGCCGGTAGGGCGCGGGCAGCGCGGCCTGATCGTCAGCCCGCCCAAGGCCGGTAAAACCACCGTCCTCAAAGAGGTCGCCAACGCCATCAGTTACAACTATCCCGAAGTACACCTGATGGTCGTGCTGATCGGTGAGCGTCCCGAAGAAGTGACCGATATGGATCGCTCGGTGGACGCCGAAGTGATCAGCAGCACCTTCGACGAGCCGGTAGCCTATCATGTGCGCGTGGCCGAGATGGCCCTGGAGCGCGCCAAGCGCCTGGTCGAGTCGCAGCAGCATGTCGTGATTCTGCTGGACAGCATCACGCGGCTGGCGCGCGCCTATAACCTGGTCGTGCCGCCCAGTGGCCGCACGCTGACCGGCGGTCTTGATCCGTCGGCGCTCTACCCGCCCAAGCGCTTCTTTGGCGCGGCGCGTAATGTGGAAGAAGGCGGCAGCCTGACGATCGTGGCGACCTGCCTGGTCAAGACCGGCAGCCGCATGGACGACGTGATTTATGAGGAATTCAAGGGCACGGGCAACATGGAACTGCATCTCTCGCGCGAGCTGCAGGAACGCCGCGTGTTCCCGGCCTTCGACATCATGCAGTCATCGACCCGGCGCGAAGAGCTGCTGCTCGGCCCGGACATCCTGCAGCGCGTGTGGACCATGCGCCGGATGCTGGTCCAGATGACGCAGCCGCCCGCCAATTACGACACGGTGACGGCAACCGAAGCCCTGATCAACCAGATGCGCCATACAGACAACAACGAAGAGTTCCTCGAGCAGTTGGTCAAGGCTTAGTCTGCACAGCCTTTTCGACGCCCCTTCCGGCGTCGGATATGCTCAGGCATTCTCACAACTCAGAACCGTTGAACGCCGGCGAGGTGGGCGGTGGATGTACGCTGCCCCAATACCTGCCCGCGTTCAGTGGCTTGCCAGACAGGCTCAGCTCACTTTGAACAAGCCCGATCTGCTGGCGCGCCGGTCGCCGGTTGTCCAGGGATGGCCGCTCGTGCTGGCCCTGGCGGCGCTGGCGCTCTATCTTGCCACACGCAGCCTTTCGCTGGATGACTTCGATTCGGGCAGCTTCGTGCTGGCGCTCGACCGTTTCGACCCCGTCTTGCAGCAGCCGCAGCCGCCCGGTTTCCCGGTCTATGTCGCGCTCGGACGGCTGGTGCACGCCGTCGTGCCCGATCCGGTCGCTGCCCTGACACTGCTGAGCGCGATCGGCGGGGCAGCGGCGGTGGGACTCGTCGCCGTGCTCGGCTGGATGCTGACCCACCGCGCCGATGTGGGGCTGGCTGCCGGGGTGATCTTCGCGCTCAGCCCGATCCAGTGGCTCACCGCCGGGAAGGCGCTCTCGGATGTGCCGGGGCTGGCGCTCTCATTAGCGGCGCTGGCCGTGCTGTGGGCGGCGCGCACCCGCCCGCGCTGGCTGATCCCCGGCGCGGCGCTGCTCGGCCTCAGCCTGGGGACGCGCCTGCAAGCCAACCTGCCCGGCCTGCTGCTGCTGGCGTGGCTGCTGTGGGACGCGCGGCGCGCCCGGCGCTGGAGTGCGATCGGGCTGGCGCTGATCGTACTCGGTATGGCGGTCGCGCTGTGGCTGATCCCGATCGCGCAGGCCGCCGGTGGACTGGACGTCTACCGCGATCTGATCGACGCGCACAGCGAACACGTGTGGGAAAGCGACTCGCTGTTCGGCGCGGAGCCGCTTTCCGCCACCACGCTCCGCGCCCGCGCCAAAGATTTCCTCGACACGTTCCTCGTCCCCACGCTGGGCCTCAGCCTGTACGAGCCGTTGACGTTGGCCGGTTGGGCGCAGATCGCCGCGCTGATCGGGTTCATCGTGGGCGGGCTGGCGCTGGCCGACTACCGCCGCGCCGAAACGCGCGCCCTGGTGGTATGGCTGCTGGTTGTGATCGTCCCGCTGTTTCTGCTCGAATCGCTCAACCGCCCACGCCTGATGCTGCCCGCGCTGCCGCCCCTGATCCTGCTGGTGATCGGCGGCTGGGCGCGGCTGCCGGGCCGGATCGCGCCGCTGCGCTGGGCGATCTGGGGGATAGCCGCGTTGGGACTGCTGCTCGAAGGCGCGCCGCTGGCCGACACGCTGCACCGCGTCGAAGCGCCGCCCACGCAGGCCGCCGCCGCGATCCGCGCGCAGTACCCGCCCGATCAAACGCTGGTCGCCGCCGCCGGATCGTTCCGCACGGCCCAGATCGAGCTATCAGAATACCAATTGGTGTACCTCTACCGCTTCGACGCCGCGGCAGTCGCGGACCTGATCGCGGGTGGAGACTATCGCTATATCGCCGTGCTGGACCGCGAGCAGTTCGCGGGCGTGATGGATGTGCTCGACGCGGGCGGGCGCTACGTGCCGGTCATAGACCGCACCTTCAGCCGTGATCCGCGCGTGCACTGGCAGCACAGCCAGGTCCGGCTCCAGGTGCTCACGCCCGCCGACCAGCTTCAGCCCGATGATCTGCGCCTGCCGCCCGCTGGCCGGATCGATCTCGGCGGCGACGATGGGCGCTACCTGGGGCGCGGCTGGTTCCGCCCGGAGTCGGTCGGCGGGGTGAGCGCGCGTTGGGCCGAAGCGCTCAGCGTCGTGCGCGTGACGCTCGATCCGGGAGCCTACCGGGTAACGCTGCGCGCCGCCGCGTATCCGGCAGGGCAGGCCATCACAGTGCGCGTGAACGGTGAAATCGTGGCGGAGATCGACCTGGCGCAGGATTGGGCCGATCATAGTTTCACGCTGGACGTAGGGAACGGCATCACGACGTTGGAGCTGGAGCACGCCCGCAGCGAGTCACCCTACACGCGCACGCAGGGTGGCAGCTCCGATCAACGCCGGTTAGCCGCCGCCTACGACTGGATTCAGTTCGAGCCGGTCGGGGAATAAAAAACCGCCGGGGCACGCGCCCACGACGGTATAACCTCAGACGATTCGCGCTTAGAGCGCGGGCGACTGGCGGTGCCAGTCTGTCGCCTGCTGATAGGCATGTGCCGCGCGCAGGACGGTCGGCTCACCGAACGCTGCCCCTGTAATCTGCAATCCGATCGGCATCCCATCCGCGTCGAAGCCGCACGGCACGCTCACGCCCGCGATCCCGGACAGACTGGCGGGCAGGGTCAGCACGTCCGAGAGGTACATTTGCAGCGGGTCGTCGACCTTCTCCCCGATCCGAAACGCGGTGGTGGGCGTGGTCGGCGAGAGGATCACATCGACCGATTCGAACGCGCGGTCGAAGTCCTGCTTAACCAGCGTGCGGACCTTCTGTGCCTTGAGATAGTAGGCGTCGTAGTAGCCCGCCGAGAGCGCGTAGGTACCGAGCATGATCCGCCGCTTGACCTCAGCCCCGAAGCCGTGCCCGCGCGTGGCCTTGTAGGTCGGCCACATCGCGCCCTGCGACTCGCGCGGCCCATAGCGCACGCCGTCGAAGCGCGCCAGGTTGGACGACGCCTCAGCCGCCGAGATCAGGTAATAGACCGGCAGGCCGTAGCTGGTGTGCGGCAGGCTGATCTCCTGAATTTCGGCCCCCAGCGCGGTGAACTGCTCGATCGCGGCGCGGACCGCGTGCTCGACTTCCGGCTGCATCCCTTCCACGAAGTATTCACGCGGCACGCCGACACGCAGCCCGCGAATATCGCCGGTCAGCGCGGCCACGTAATCCGGAACCGGCGCGTCGATGCTGGTGCTGTCCTGCGGGTCGTGCCCGGCGATCACGTTCATCAGCAGGGCCATATCCTCGACCGACCGACCGAACACGCCGATCTGATCGAGCGACGAGGCGAACGCGATCAGCCCATAGCGCGAGATGCGGCCATAGGACGGCTTGAGCGCCGACACGCCGCAGAACGCCGCCGGCTGGCGCACGCTGCCGCCCGTATCGGTGCCCAGCGCGCCGAGCGCCATATGCCCCGCGACCGCCGCCGCGCTGCCGCCGCTGCTGCCGCCCGGCACACGATCCAGGTCCCAGGGGTTGTGCGTGGTGCAATAGCCGGAGTTCTCGGTGGACGATCCCATCGCGAACTCGTCGGTGTTGGTCTTGCCGAGCATGATCGCCCCGGCATCGAACAAGCGCTGCACCGCCGTGCCGGTGTAGGGCGGAATGAAGCCTTCCAGGATGCGCGAGCCGCACGTCGTCGGGACGCCCTGCGTGACCAGCACATCTTTGATCGCCAGCGGAATACCCAACAGCGGCGCGTCCTCGCCCTGCTGGCGGCGGCGATCCGCCTGGGCGGCGGCTTCGAGCGCCTGCTCGCCCGTGACGATCAGATAGGCGCACACCTGTGGATCCAGCGCCGCGATGCGGTCCAGGTGCGCCTGCGTCAACTCGACAGCCGTGATCTCGCCGGCGCGCAGACGCGCGTGCGCCTCGGCCAGGGTGAGATCAGTCAACATAGGTGGTGTGTTCCATGAGGTAGGTGTACGGATCCAGGGTCTGCACCTGGAGCGACATGAGCGGCTCGTGAGCTTCCTGATCCGTCCCGGCGCGCAGCACGACATAGCCGCGCTCGGCATCGACGAAGTTATAGAGCGTCTTGACGCGCTCGGTGAAGCATTCGGCCACAGCGGCGGTCAGTTGATCCAACTGCCCGGCGTGCGTAAAGACAGTAAAGCGCGCTTCTTCGAGGTAGCCGATGAAATCATGCGGCGTGCCGTGCTGGGCGACCATTTCGGTTAGCACCTGGGACGCCAGGGCCAGCCCTTCGTCCGCCGCCAGAAAACCGTAGGCTTCGCGGAAGGCGCTGAACCCGTTCAGCACGATCTCCAGAAAACGCCAGCCCTCTTCGTTCAACAGCTCGGTCATCTCGGCCTGGATCAGCGAGCCGGACGGCAGGCCGGTGCGCGGCTCGTGCAGGTGATCGCGCGTCGCGCGCCGGATCGATCCCTGGACGCGCAGCCGCAGCTCTTCGATGTCGAACGGCTTGGTCAGATAGTCGTCGGCCCCCAACTCCAGCCCGGCCACCTTGTCGGCGCGGCCATCTCGCTGCGTCAGGAAGGTGATCGGGATATATTTGGTCAGGGTAGTCGTGCGCAGCGCCTTGCAGACATCGAAGCCGTCCATATCGGGCAGCATGATGTCGAGCAGGATCAGGTTGGGCAGCTTGGCACGGCTCAGGGCGATGCCCTCAGCCCCTTCCTCGGCGTGATAGACTTCGTACCCCTGGCTCTCAAAATAAGCCATCAACATCTCAGAGACGTCTACATCGTCCTCGATGATCAACAGGCGCTTTTTCGGCATGGCTGCAGTCGCTCCGGCTTGCTCCACCAAACGTTAATTATTCTAACGGAAAACCGACCCTAGTGTACCAGAGTTCGCGGCTGGCGGAAAACACCGCTTATTCCACCGGCGGGCGCTGGTTCCAGCCGTCGCCGCGTGCCGGGCGGGGGACCGGCTCGATCTCGACGTAGAGGATCGTCTCCGCGTCCACCCCATACGGCCCTTCCAGCATCTCAGCCCCGTCCGGGCCGATCACCAGCGAGCAGCCGATACACCGGCGCCCCTGCCAGGGTCCGGCAGAAATCGGGCCGACGTTGCTCGCGCTGGCGATCCACAGCGCGAACTCGCGCGCGACCGGGACATACGCCTCGCGCCATTCCGCGCCATAGGGGGTGCGCGCCTGATCGTGATCGGCGGGCACAGCCCAACTGCTCGGCGAGAGGATCACGTCCGCGCCCATATAGCCCAGCGAGCGGCTGAGAACCCGATCCCTGGCGAATCCGTCGGCGCAGATCATCAGGCCGAGCGTGCCCAATTCCGTATGGCAGACGCCGAGCCGGTCGCCCTGATCGTAGCAGTCGTGGGCCAACTCCAATTCGTTGAGCTTGCGATGGTGCAGGATCACGCCGCCCTGTCGATCCGCGATAATCGCGGCGTTATAGACGCGCTCGCCCGCCCGCTCGATCAGCCCGCCGCAGACATACACGCCATGCTCCTGCGCGGCCCCGGTCAGCGCGCGGCACACGCTGCCATCGGGAATTGGCTCGGCTTCGCTGCGCGCCGAAGGGTGTGTCCAGCCGAGATCGAGCGCTTCGGGCAGCAGCACGACATCCGCCCCGGCCTGCGCCGCCTGCGCGCTCGATCTGATCGCGCAGGCCAGGTTGCGGTGTTTCGCGCCCCCCTCAACCCACATCTGCACGAGTGCCAGTTTGAACACCGGCTTAATCCTTCCTGCATCCAGCCAAACACCGCCCTATTGTAGCATGCCCTGGTCGCCATCGGCTGCCGGCTGTGCGAAAACCGGGAATATCCGAAACGGGCAGGGAGCGCGCAGCGGTTATGCTGATCATTTTTGACAAAGACGATACCCTGGTTCACAGCCTGGACGGGCGGCCCGCCAACACGCTTGACGAGCAGGTCTTGATCGACGGCGTGGTCGAACGGTGCGCGCAGCTTCGCGCCGAGGGGCATACCCTGGCGATTGCCAGCAATCAGGGCGGCGCGGCCTTCGGCTATTTTTCGGTGGCCGATGCACATGCGCTGGTGGCACAGGTGGCGAAAGCGATCGGTGCGCAGCACTACGCGGTGTGCGTCTGCCATCCACACGGCAGCGTGCCCGGCGCGGCGCGCGAAAGCGAGTACCGCAAGCCCAATCCGGGGATGCTGCTCTACCTGATGGATGCGCTGGGATTTGGCGCAGGCGACACGATCTATGTCGGTGATCGGGATGACGACCGCGAGGCCGCCAACCGCGCCGGAGTCCGGTTTGCGTGGGCGCAGGAATTCTTCGCCCAGGAGAATTTGCCCGGCTAAAAGATGAGGGGGGAGCGGGAAAGCGTGTGCCCGCCGGGGCGTGAGCGGCTTACCGGCGCGGCAGTACGATAATTTTTTCCTGGGTGATGACTGCCGTCGCATAGGCGCGCCGGTTGCACGCGGCCAGGTAGCGGCCCACCAGCATACCCGCCGGAACGGAGAGGACAAACCAGGTAGTCAGGAATGTGACTGCATCTTTAAACATGAAGATAATGCCCCCTTGATTGATGATGTGTTAAGTGTAAATCAATTTTACAATTTATGTCAACCCTTCCTGGAATTTTGGGGGCAGATTCTCCCGGCTTGAGGAAGCCGCCATCCTACAGGCGTATGAATTCCTCAACGCGCGCTTTACTGATCGCGCCTACCGGGGGCAATTCCCGCCCAGATGCCAGCCGCTTCTGCACCGAATCTTACAATCTTTTTATCAAATGCCGATCGAATTCTTAAATTGCGCTGATGTAATTTTTACACGACCGATCGATCATTGGGGTGCAATCAGAAAACAAACATTTGAAGTCAGGTGCGATACGTAGGAGGTAACGATGGCTAAGTTGACTCGTTGGAACCCACGGAATGAGCTGGAAGTGGTTGATCCGTTCCGCTCGATGGAGACTATGCTGGAAGAGATCTGGCGCAACTGGCCGCTCCGCACATCCGACCGTGCTGCCGGCTTCCTGCGCCCGGCGATGGACGTGATCGAGAACGAGAATAACGTCGAGATCCGCATCGACCTGCCCGGCATGAAGCCCGAAGACGTCCAGGTTGAGATCGAGAACCAGACCCTGACCATCAGCGGCGAGATGGGCGATACCGTTGAGCGCGGCAGCGACCGCTACCACTACCGCGAGCGCAGCTACGGCTCGTTCCAGCGCAGCCTGCGCCTGCCCAACACGCTCGACGCCGAAAATATCGACGCCCGCTTTGAAAACGGCGTGCTGAGCATTGCCATTCCCAAGCAGCCGCAGGCCAAGCCGAAGCAGATCACGGTCAAGTCCGCCAACGGCAAAAACTAAGGCTCGCTGGCAATTAGCCGCTCAAATTCCCTTTGCTCCGCCGCCGGACGGTTCGCGCCATCCGGCGGCCCTTTTTTTGCGCCGCAGCCAGATCAGCCGTCGGATGGAATAGGATACACAGCGGCGGTTGGAATACAGACGCGGATGCGCGCGCCCTGGTCGGGCGCGCTCTCGATGGCCAGGCTGCCGTGCAGGCGCTGAGCGCGCTCGCGCATGGACTTCAGGCCGAGATGTCCCGGAAACGATCCGTTCACCTCAAACCCGACTCCATCATCCACGAGCTCCAACGCGATCTCCGTGCCGGTACAGCACATTGACAGGCTGATATGCGACGCCCTGGCGTGCTTGACGATGTTATGCAGAGCCTCTCGCGCGATGCGGTAGAGCGCTTCTTTGATCTCGATCGGCAGACCCGGCTCGTCACACAGCTCGGTTTCGACGTCGATGTTATAACGAGCCTGAAGCGAAGCCGCCTGCGTCGCCAGCGCCACGATCAGCCCTTCGTTTTCCAGCATCTCCGGGCGCAGCTCGAAGATCAGGGCGCGCATCTCGCTCAGCCCGGCCTCGGTCAGCGCCAGGACATAATCCAGCGGCTCGGCCACCTGCGCTGGATCGCGGTCGAGCAGGGCGCGCGCCGTGCGTGCCCCCAGCCCGATGCCGTAAAGCGCCTGAGATACCGAGTCATGCAGCTCGCGCGCCAGCCGGTTGCGCTCTTCCAGCGCCGCAATCGCCTGTGCCTGCTGGTAAAGCCGCGCGTTTTGCACCGCCACCGCGATCAGGTCGGCCAGCGTCGCCATCACGCGGATATCTGCCTCACCGAAGTGATTGACCTCGCGCGACTGCACATCCAGCACGCCGACCAGTCTGTCGGCGACGATCATCGGCACGGCCATCTCGGAATGGGCGTTGGGCAGGGCGAGTGTCATCTCGAAGTCGGGCGAGTTCGCCCTGTCGTTAACGATCAGCGCCTCGCGTGCGCGGGCCGCACCAGCCACCGGCGAGCGCGGGTTGCTCATTGCGAGGTAACAGCCCGGCCCGTTCACCGCTCCGTCTTCGGCGGCGGGCAGGCTGGGACCGACCAGATACTGCTCGCTCTCGTCCAGCAGGTAGATCAGGATCGAGTAGTGCTTGAAATTGGCGCGCGTCAGCTCCGAGACAGCATCGAGCAGGCGTCCTTCGTCGAGAATGCTGGCGGCAGCGGCGCTCACGCTGGCGACCGTTTCCAGCTCATGGGCGCGCAGCTCCATCTCGCGGTGCGCATCTTCTTTGGCCAGATAGGCGCGGCGGCTGGTCACGACCGAAGCCACCGTCGGCTGGATCGCCGTGAAGATCGCGCGCACTTCGGGCGAAAACGTCTGCGGCTCGTCCCAGATGAAGATCAGGACGCCCTGCCACTGCTCACCGCCCTTGAGCGGAACGAGGATCGCCGCCGGCCAGCCCAGCGCCTCGGCCAGACTGCGTCCCTGACTGATCGCGCTACGGGCGTCGTGCGCGACATCCTCGATGAAAATTGGCCCGTCGGGGTGCTCATACGCCAGTTGCAGCACGGGGAATTCCGCCAGCCGGAACGATGCGACCGGCAGGGCATTGAGCGACATGGCGTGTTCGCTGCGGACGCGCAGCGCCACCGTCACGATCTCCGCCACCTGGGGATCGTCGTCCAGGCGCGAATAGGCCAGCGACGACAGCGCCACGCCATACTGTTCGACCCGGCTGGCGATGGCGTCCAGAATCGCCTGCTCGTCGGCGGCCTGCGAGAGCGCCGAGCTGATGCGCGCCAGCAGTTCGGCCCGATGCCAGGCGCGCTGCGTCTCCGCCTGGAGCCGGACCCGTTCGATCGCGGCGGCGACCAGTTCCCCGATGCCCGCGATCAGGCGTTTTTCGCGCACCGTATACTGGCGCGGCGCCTCGGAATCAAACTCCAGCGTGCCGACAAATCGCTCACCCACATAGAGCGGCACTGCCACAAACGACCGGTAACTCTGCGGCTCGGATGTGGCAGCCGTCAGCAGATCGATGGCCTGCAGTTCGGCGGTGTCCTCGACGACCAGCAGATCATAGCGCGGGGCGGACTGCGCCAGCGACACATCCGAAACGGGAATCCGGGTGCCGACCGGCCAGCGGTTGCTGGCATCCCTGGCGACCAGTTCCAGATAACCGGCACGGCGGTAATCGTAATGCTCCCACACACCGAGCACCACGCTCAGCGCGCCCACCTCCAGCCTTGCCACCGCCTGGACGATCTCGTCAAATGAGGTCGCCGCGTTGATCCCCTTGCCGGCTTCGTAGAGCAGCTCGCTTTCCTGGCGGGCATCTTCGGCGGCGAGATAGGCGCGGCGGCTGGCGACCACCGAGGGCAGCACCTGCAGCAGCGCGTGATAGATATACTTCTCTTCGTCGCTGAACGGGTGGGGAGCATCCCACTGGATATGCACCAGCCCCTGCCACGTGCCGAAGCTGTAGAGTGGGATGATGGCAATCGCACGTGAGCCGTAGTCTGCCATCCTGGCGCGCGCGCGTTCGTCCACTCGTATATCGGCCTCGGCATCCTCGATCAGCAGCACAGCTTCCGGGTTTTCGAGCCACAGCCGCGTCAGGTGAAACTCGCTCAGCCGGTAGCGGCGGCCAATGCGCGGATCATCAGGCTTCATCTGGCCGCCCTCGCACACCGCCATTGTCTGGCTTTCGACCGGCGCGCCCTGTTCGTCTGTAAACAGATAGCTCAGGAACATCGAGAGCGGGCGCTGACGGTCGGAATAGAGCGCGATCGCCGCCAGAATCTCGGATTCGTCGGTAGCCTGCGAGAGCGCAGTATTAATGTGCAGCAGCTGCTCGGCGCGCCCGGCCCGCTCGCGGCTCTGATCATAGAGGCGCATCGAGTCGATGGCAGGGGCAGCCTGCTGGATGATCGCCGTGAACACGCGCTGGTCGCGCTCGTCGAACAAATAGGGACGGTTCCAGCAAAACATGAGCGCCCCCACCCGCCGCTCTTTGATGCTGAGCGGAAGGACTGCCGTGCTGCTCAGGTTCCAGCGGGCATAGAGCGCACGCGCGCGATCATCCACCAAGGGGCTGTGCAGGGTGTCCGCGATCAACAGCGGGCGGTCGGGGCGGTCCATCCACAGGCGGATAAAATCGAGGTAATGAGGGATATAGAAGCGCGTCCCGATCCCGACTGCCGGCTCCCCGGCGCGCACCCATTCCGCCACGACTTCCAGCCATTCCGGCTCGCCCTGTGGATCGTCGATGATATAGAACAGAATACCGGAGATCGCGCCGCTGTCACGCGCGTAGTCGCTGACGGCTTCCAGCCACTCGGCAGGCGTGGAAGCCTGGGTCAGCTTGTTGGATGTGGCATAGAGTAACTCGGTTTCGTCGCGCTGGATGGCTGGCTGGACCATCGGCCTAGAGGCTGTCAACCAGCCCGATACGCACGGCGTACAGCGCGGCCTGGGTGCGGCTTGCGACGTTCAGCTTGCTCAGGATGCTGCTGACGTGCGTCTTGACCGTCTTTTCGCCGATATTGAGCGACAGGGCGATTTCCTTATTGGAATGTCCCCGCGCCAGCAGCCGCAAGACTTCGGTTTCGCGCTCGGTCAGCGCTTCGGGGCTTTCGGGCAGGCGCACCTCGCGCATCAGCCGTGCGGCGGCCTTCGGCGAGAGATGGACCTGGCCGCGCGCCGCCGCCTTGATCGCCTCGATCAACTCGTCGGCCTCGGTATCCTTCAGCAAATAGCCGACGGCCCCAGCCCGGATCGCGCCAACAACGGAACTGTCTTCCAGCACGCTGGTAAGCGCGATCACCTCGATCTCCGGCAGCTCGCGCCGCAGCCGGGCGGTGGCTTCGATTCCATCCATCTCCGGCATCAGAAGATCCATCAGGACGACGTCGGGCTGAAGATGGCGGGCCATCTGCACCGCGTCAAGGCCGTTGCATGCTTCCCCCACAACCTCAATTTCGGAGTCCAGGTTCAGGAACATCCGCAGCCCCTGGCGCACCACTGCATGATCGTCGGCGATCAAAACACGAGTTGACATGAACACCTCTGCTGCTCAGGCCCAGGTTTAATATCTGGAGTTACTATAGCATTGTTTGCAAATATAATAAATAAACATCTTCCAAACTCCGACTAAAGTCGGAGATCCGCGCTCGGACTAAAGGCTGATTCAAAAATCCGCCCTTTATGGGAAGTCATTCCCACTGATTTTACGCACAATAGAACAGATATTGGCAGTCGGGGCGCGGCCCCTTGCCCCGGATACGCGCAGCAGTTCTCAGGCAGCCTGAGCAGATTTTAGCAGAGCACGCGAGGCTGTTACACCAGACGGATGACAAAGCCGGGTAGGCGCAGAGGAGTAGAACGGGGCGAAAGGAGCAGCTTATGTTTGCACGGTTGTCAAGCGCTACGGTGACAGCAAGGCTGTCGGGCTGGCGTGGTCGGGCGATTGCGACCGCCAAGAACCACCACTTCATAGTCGACTCGCCGCTGGCACTCGGCGGCCCCAACGAAGAAATCAACCCGATCGACCTGCTGCTCTCGGCGCTGGCAACCCACGCGACCTTTGTCTGCGAGCGCTATGCCCAGGAACAGGGCATCCGGCTGGAGATGCTGGTTGTGGCAGCCACCGGCGAATTTGATCCGCGCGGCATCGTGCGCGGCGAGCTGGTCGAGCCAAACCTGCAGCAGATTCAGCTCCGGTTGACGCTGGCCGGGGTCGGCTTCGAAGAAGCCAACGCGCTGGCCGACGCCGTCCGCACCCGCTGCCCGGTCTATGCCACACTGGCGCGGGCGGTTCCAATTGAGATACGCACCGTGATCGAGCGCCCCACGCTCGATCTGCCACAGTCCAATCCGACACACATGCAATCATCAGATCAGGGGGGATAGCAGCAATGCGCAAGGTATTGAAGTGGCTAGGAATCGGGCTAGGCGTGCTGGTGGGTCTGCTGCTGCTGGCGTTGGCCGGCGTGCTGGGCTATGGCGAGATCGCCTATGGACGGACCCACGACCGGCCCATCTACCCGATTACCGCCGACACCAGCCCAGAAGGTATCGCACACGGCGAGTACCTGGTGCGCGCCGTGATGGCCTGCGCCGACTGTCACGCGCCGGAAGGCAGCAGCGAGATGATCGGCACGTCCGAGCAACTGAGCGTCGGGCCGATCCGCGCCACGCTCGTCTTTCCAAACCTGACGCCGGATGAAGAAACCGGGCTGGGCGCATGGACCGACGCCGAGATCGCGCGCGCGATCCGCGAAGGGCTGAGCCCGGACGGGCGCGAGCTGCGGATCATGCCTTCGTCGAACTTTCACCGGCTGAGCGACGCCGATACCGCCGCGATTATCGGCTATCTGCGCAGCCAGGAGCCAGTCCGCAGCGAGCTGCCGGAGCGTTCGGCCAACGCCTTCGCCAAAGCCATGTTCGTGCTGCCCCTGGGCCTGCCGGAAGCTTACGGCCCCGCCATCACCCAGCCGCAGAATGCACCGGAGCCGGGCACGCTCGAATATGGTGCGTATCTGACTTCGCTGGCCGGCTGCCGCGACTGCCACAAGTCCGACTTCTCCGGCGGTCGCCTGCCATTCTCCGAATCTGACGTGCCGCCCGCGCCCAACCTGACATCCGGTGGCAGCCTGGGCGACTGGTCTGAGGCAGATTTCGTCAAGACGCTCCATACCGGCATCCGGCCCGACGGCAGCATCCTGACCGAGGACATGCCCTGGCGCGTCTACACACGCATGACGGATGACGACCTCGGCGCGATATACCAGTACCTGATGTCGCTGCCCGCGCGCTAGCGGGCAGCTCGACTCGCCAGTTTTGAACGTGCAGCCCGGCAGGCCGGGCCAACGGGAGAGGTTTCTATGGTTGATGTAATCGTGATTGGTGGTGGTCCGGCGGGCGTGACAGCGGCCCTGCGTGCCCGCGAGTTGGGCGCATCGGTGGTCCTGGTCGAGCGGCAGCGGTTGGGCGGCACGTGCACCAACGACGGGTGTGTCCCGACGCGCGCCCTGGCAAAAGCGGCGCGGCTGATCCGCGATGCCGAGCAGTTCGGGCAGTATGCGCTGGTGGGCGAGCGGCCCCAGGTCGATTTCCCCCGGCTGCTCGAACGGGCGCAGGCCATCGTCAACCAGGTGCACAACAAGAAGCAGCTTCACGACCATCTCAAGCAGTCTGGGGTGATGCTGCGCACCCAGACCGGCAGCGCCTATTTCATGGACGAGCACACCCTCATGCTCTCCAACGGCGAGAGCCTGCACGGCGAGAAGTTTATCATCGCGGCGGGCGGCCATGCGCGGCGCTTCACCTTCCCTGGCAGCGAATACACCATCACTCACTCCGATGTCTGGTCGCTGACGGCCCTGCCGCGCTCGGTCGCTATCGTGGGTGGTTCGGCCACCGGCTGCCAGCTTGCGACCATCCTGGATACCTTCGGCGCACGGGTCCATGTGCTGGAAGTGTCACCGACCATCCTGGGCCGTGAGGACCCGTTGATCGCGCAGACGATGACCGAAGCATTCGCCCAGCGTGAGATCGAGATCATCAGCGGTATCGGCGGCGTGGAGCGCGTCGAGAAGCGCGACGATGGGCTGCGGCTGTGGTACACCCGCGACGAGCAGCCGCACAGCCTGGACGTGGAAGCCGTGATCATGGCGGTCGGCTGGGTGGGCAACGTCGAGTCGCTCAACCTGCCGGCGGCCAACGTGCGCACCGATCGCAGCTATATCGTCGTGGACGACTATCTGCGCACCAGCACCCCGCATATCTTCGCGGCGGGCGACATCACCGGGCGGATGATGCTGGTTCAGAGCGGCAGCTACGAAGGGCGCATCGCCGCCGAAAACGCCGTGCTCGGCCCGGCCTTGCCCTACAAGCATCTGATCGTCCCACACGGTGGCTTTACCGATCCCGAATATGGCAGCGTCGGCCTGACCGAACCGCAGGCGCGCGCCGGGCATCAGGTTATCGTCGCGGTCGTGCCCTATGCCGACATGGACCGCGCCGTGATCGATGGGCACCCTGACGGCTACTGCAAATTGATCGTCTCGCAGGACAACCATCGCATCCTGGGGGCGCATGTCGTCGGAGAGCAGGCGGTCGAGATCATCCAGCTTGTCGCGGCGGGTATGGCAGCGGATATGTGGGTCGAGCACCTGGCCGAGCTGGAGATCGCCTATCCAACCTATGCCGCGATTGTCGGCCTGGCAGCGCGGCAGATCGTCCGCCAGCTTGGCGTGATGCCGCTCGCCCCACAGTGGCGCAGCCTGGGCCGCATCCATCTTTCGGAGTGGGAGCGCAGCGGGCTATGAATCAGCAGCCGTCCGGCCAGCGTTTGCACGGCTCCTGGCTCGTGGTGGCGCGGGGACTGTGGCTGGCGATCGTCGGTCTGACTCTGTTCACGTTCGTCGTCGGTTTGCAGCCTGCCTACGACCACCTCAGTGCGCCTTGCCGGCTCGACTGCCAGGAAGGCTGGCTCACGCCGGAAGGCCTGCGTGACCTGGAAGCGCTCGGCCTCTCCCCGGGTGGTTACGCCATCGGCTCGATTATGCTCGTCTCGATTTACCTGGGGACAGCCATTCCGATCGCGTTCCTGATCTTCTGGCGGCGCTCGGACGAGCCGATCGCGCTGCTCGTCTCGCTGAGCTTCATCACGTTCCTGTTCGTGATGGAATATGTGGAAGGGCTGACCGACCAATCGTACCTGGGAGCGGTGTGGACCTGGGTTATGACCACGCTGGCCTGGACGCTCTTCCTGCTCATCTTCTTCCTGTTTCCCAATGGCCGGTTCGTGCCGCGCTGGGGCCGCTGGGCGATAGTGACCTGGATATTACTGCACCTGGCGGCGCTCATCGTGCCGCGCGACTCGTCCTACCACCCCGGCAACTGGTCGGACGGTATTCTGGCGCTCGTGTTCGCCGCGATCATGCTGTCTGCCCTGTTCGCCCCGGTCTACCGCTACCGCCGCACTTCGGACTATGTGCAGCGCCAACAGATCAAGTGGATCATCTTCAGTTTCGTACTGATCCTGTCGATCATCATCGCCGCCGAACTGCCGATCGCGCTGATCCCCAACCCGAATGGTGGCGGCACGATTGTCGAGATCGTTACCAGCATCATCGAGATGATCGCTTCCCTGCTGATCCCGATCATGTTGGCCGTCTCGATTCTGCGCTACCGGCTGTGGGATATCGACATGGTGATCAACCGGGCGCTCGTCTATGGGGTGCTGACTGCGCTGCTGTTCGCGATCTACTTCGCGAGTGTGCTGCTTTTGCAGCAGATCTTTCGCACGCTGGCGGGCCATTCCTCAGACCTGGCGATCATCCTCTCGACGCTGGCAACGGCAGCCCTGTTCAACCCGCTGCGCGAACGCATCCAGCACGCCATCGACCGGCGCTTCTACCGCCGCAAGTACGACGCGGAAAAGACGCTGGCGACGTTCGCCGCCCGGCTGCGCAACGAGGTCGATCTCGACCGGCTGACTGCCGACCTGATGATCGTGGTCAGTGAAACAATGCAGCCCGCCAACATCTCGCTGTGGATGCTCAGAAAGCCGCAGCCGGTGGACAAGGAAAATGAATGACGCACACACCGGAACAGGAATCCCGATGAGCACCACCCGACAAGAGGAACGATACGCCGGGATGTCAAGGATACTACCAGGTCCCTTGCACAGATGGTGGCGGGCCGTGCGCGGCGAGAAGCGCGCTAAAGCCCGCCTGATGCCGACCACCACTGCCGAGTGGATTCAGCTCGCCGCGTCGTCGTCGTTCGAGATTGCGCCGGACGATCCGATTGTGTCCTACTTCCTGAAGAATCCCGATGTGACCGAGATCAGCCGGCTCAACCTGTACTCGCCCGCCATCGAGGCGCTGCATGAGGCAGGAGCCGAGGTCGCGATCCCGCTGGTCAGCCACGGCGAGCTGGTCGGCATCCTCAACCTGGGGCCGCGCATGAGCCAGCAGGAATATTCGGCAGATGACCGCCGCCTGCTGAATATGCTCTCCAGCCAGGTCGCGCCCGCGCTGCGCGTGGCCCAGTTGGTCCACCAGCAGCAAGCCGAAGCCCTTGAACACGAACGGTTAGAACAGGAGTTGCGTGTGGCTCGCCTGATCCAACAAACGCTGCTGCCCAAACAGCTTCCTTCGCTCCCCGGCTGGCAAATGGCAGGTCACTATGAACCGGCTGAGGCGGTCGGCGGTGACTTCTACGACTTCATCTATTTCGAGGATGGCCGGCTGGGGATGGTGATCGGCGACGTGACCGACAAAGGGATGCCCGCCGCGCTGGTAATGGCGACCACCCGCAGCCTGCTGCGATCGGTGGCGCAGCAGCTTGTCTCGCCGGGGGCCGTGCTGGAGCGCGTCAACGATCTGCTCGATCCCGATATCCCACCGAATATGTTCGTCACTTGCCTATACGCCGTGCTCGATCCGATCACAGGCCGCCTGCGCTATGCCAACGCCGGGCACAATCTGCCGGTGCGCCACTCCAACGGCGAAGTGACCGAGCTGTGGGCGACCGGGATGCCGCTCGGCCTGATGCCGAATATGCGCTACGAAGAGGCCGAAACGGTGATCGAGCCGGGCGAGTTTTTCCTGTTCTACAGCGACGGCCTGATCGAGGCACACAACGGATCGCGCGAGATGTTCGGCTCGCTGCGCCTGCATTCGCTGATGAGCGATCACTGCAGCAGCGGCCCCGACCTGATCACGTATCTGCTGGGCGAGCTGGCGAGCTTTACCGGGCCGGGCAGCGAGCAAGAGGACGACGTCACGCTGGTGACACTACACCGGATGGTGGCCCATTGAGATGGCACAGGACCCCTGGCAGTTGAACGATGAGACGGAATGGCAGACGTTGGGCGCGTTTACCCTGCCCAGCGAGCCGGGCAACGAGCGACAGGCCGTGCAGCACGTGGTCGAGATCGTGAACGATCTGGCCCTGCCATCCGAGCGGCTGGAGCGCCTGAAGACCGCCGTCAGCGAGGCCACGATGAACGCGATGGAGCACGGCAACCGCTTTCAGCCCGATCAGCAGGTGGCCGTGCGGGTGCTCGTCTCACGGCGCGCGCTGGCGGTGCAGGTCACAGACGAGGGTACCAGCGGGACGATCCGCCCGCCCGAAACGCCCGATCTTGAGGCCAAGCTGGCCGGCAAGCAGTCGCCGCGTGGCTGGGGCTTCTTTTTGATTGAAAAAATGGTGGACGAGCTGCGCGTCACCGCCAACGACGCCCACCACCGCATCGAATTATTCCTCTATCTGGAAGGAGAAACTCGTGGCCGAGAGGAATCGTCTTAAAACAGCGGTGCGCTATTATCCCGGCGTGGCGGTGATCGATCTTGACGGCGAGATCAACGCCTTTGCCCAGGCCGTGCTCAATGATGCTTACGCCGAGGCCACGAGCGGGCAGCCCGGCACGCTGCTGCTGAATTTCGGCGCGGTCCAGTACATCAACAGCACCGGGATCGCGCTGATCGTCAGCCTGCTGACGCGCGCGCGCCAGTCACAGCGCCGCCTGCTGGCGTGCTGCCTCAGCCCACACTATGTTGAAATTTTTCAGATCACACGTCTGGCCGAATATATCCCGATCTATGAGGACGAGGCTAATGCACTGCTGGCCGCCAGCGACACAGCATCCTGACCGTACCGGATATTCCGGGCCGCCACCAGTCGGCCCGATCATCAGTTCAACCACGATAGGAGAACACAATGTCCCAGCCTAACGCCAGCATTCAGGTTCGCCCGATCAACGACAGCGTGAGCGTGATCGACATCGAGTGCGAGATCACGTCCGCCGCCGAGGGGCCGCTGATGGATGCCTACACTCGCGCCACCGATGCCGGCGCGCGCGCGATCATCCTCAACTTCAGCGGCCTGGAGTATATGAACAGCTCCGGCATCGGCCTGCTGGTCACGCTGCTGATCCGCGTCAACCGGCAGAAGCAAAAGCTGCTGGCGGTCGGCTTGCAGGATCACTACCGGCACATCTTCGAGCTGACGCGCCTCAACGAGGCGATCCAGATTTTCGACACCGAGGCCGAGGCGCTGGTCGAGGCGAGCGCTGTTTGATCTCAGAGGGCCGGGGCGCCGAGGAGAGCTGAGCCGTGACGACTCCACCACCATCGCAAGAGCCTAAGCTCCCGCGTGATGCGGGCAACTGGGCGCAGCCGGTCAACCGGCTCAAGGTCCGCACCCTGCCGCTCGATGCGATCAATCTCAACGTCGAGGGGCGCGCGCTGGCCGGGCCGCTGCAAGGCTTCGGCCCGCTCTGGCAGAAAACGTACCGCATCCGGCTGGAAGGGGTCGAAACCACGCCCGCCGAGGTGATCCGCATCTGGAAGGCGAACTTCGCGCGCTTCTGGCCGGGGCGCAACCGTTTCTACGCGCCGATCACGGGGATCGCGCCGGGTGAAGTGGCCGTGCTCAACCTGGAAGCGCCGGTCGGGATGACGCTCTCGACGGGTGTGATGGTGATCTACGCCGACGCGGAGTCGTTCTCGTTCATCACGCCCGAAGGGCATATGTTCGCGGCGATGATCACCTTCAGCGCTTACGACGACAACGGCGTGACGGTCGTGCAGATTCAGCCGCTGATCCGCTCCAGCGACCCGCTGTGGGAGGTTGCGATGCGCGTCTACGGCTTCCGGCAGGAAGACCGCTTCTGGGAGCGTACGCTGCGGAGGCTGGGGGCCTACTTCGGCGTGGCCGATCAGCCGGTGGCGCTGGCGACGGTCTGCCTCGACCCGCGCTACCAGTGGTCGCAGGCGCTCAACGTCTGGCAGAACGCGGCGATCCGCTCGTCGCTGTACGCGCTGGCCGCCCCGGTGCGCGTGGTCCGCCGCCAGATGCGCCGCCGGTCCCGACCCGATCCCGCGCCCGCAGCGGAATCCGTGCCACCGCCAGCCGCAGATGGGCCGCGTGATGCTCCCTACTGGGCGCGGCCCGTCGATCGGATCAAGGTGTCCGACGCGGTGCCTGCTGGCGCGATCAATCTCAATGTCGAGGGGCGCACGGTCAGCGGGGCACTGCAAGGCTTCGGCCAGCTCTGGCAGAAAACCTACCGCGTGCGGCTGGCCGGCCTGGATGCCACGCCGCAGGATGTGATGGCAGCATGGAAAACAAACTTCCCCCGCTTCCAGCCGCGCGGCAACAACTTCTGGCCGACCGGGGCGGGGATCGCGCCAGGCGAGGTGCTGCTGATCGATACGGCGGTCGCGCCTGTGCCAGGGCTGCCGGGCATGATCCCGATGGCGAGCGGCGTGATGATCCTCTATGCCGACGACACCTCATTCACGGTCATGACGCCGCAGGGCTTCCCGGAATCCGGCTGGAACACCTTCAGCACCTACACCGACGCGGACGGCGTGACCGTCGCGCAGGTGCAGTCGATGGCGCGCGCCACCGACCCGATCTACGAGTTCTGGTTCCAGTTCATGGGATCGTCGGCCATGCAGGAGCGCACATGGCACCATGTCCTGCGCCAGCTCGCGGCTCACTGGGGGATCGATGACGCGCCGATCGAGATGCACAAGGTCTGCCTGGATTCGCACGTGCAGTGGAAACAGGCCAGAAACATTTGGCACAACGCCGGATTGCGCTCGACACTCTATCTAGCCGCGGCTCCGGCCCGCTGGCTGCGATCGCGCGCGCAGCGGTCGGGCACACCGGCAGGTGAACACCTCTAAACGAAGGCTGGTCCATGTCCACAGCAGATCAATATGATGCCGTGATCGTCGGCGCTGGTCCCAACGGGCTGGCTGCCGCGATCACGCTCGCCCGCGCCGGGCGCTCGGTGCTGGTGATCGAAGCCTATGATCGCGTGGGCGGGGGGATACGCTCGGCGGAATTGACGCTGCCCGGTTTTGTGCATGATGTGTGCTCGGCCATTCACCCGCTGGGAGTCGGCTCGCCGTTTTTCCGCACGCTGCCGCTGGCCGATTACGGGCTGGCGTGGGTGCATCCGCCCGCGCCGGTCGCGCACCCGCTGTGGAAGGGGGTAAGCGTGATGGCGGAGCGCTCGGTCGAAGCCACCGCGGAGCGCCTGGGCCGGGATGCTGCCGCCTATCGCCGCCTGATGGAGCCGCTGGTTCGCCGCTGGGACGATCTGGGCGCGATGATCCTGGGGCCGCTGCTGCGCGTGCCGCGCCACCCGGTGCTGCTGGCGCGCTTCGGTCTGCCCGCGCTGTTACCGGCGACGCGGCTGGCCCGCACGCTGTTTCACGACGACCGGACGCACGCGCTGTTCGCCGGGATGGCGGCCCACTCGATGCTGCCGCTGGACGGCTGGATCAGCGCGTCGTTTGGGCTGGTGCTGAGTACGCTGGCGCACGCGGTTGGGTGGCCGATGGTGCGCGGCGGCACGCAGGCGCTCGCGGATGCGCTGGCGGCTTACCTGCGCGCGCTGGGCGGCGAGATCAGGACCGGGCACACCGTCCGCACGCTGGACGAGCTGCCGCCGTCGCGCGCCGTGCTGCTCGACCTGACACCGCGCCAGGTGCTCCAGATCGCCGGAGACAGGCTGCCCGCAGGCTACCGGCAGGCGCTCAACCGCTACCGCTACGGCCCCGGCGTATTCAAGATCGATTTCGCGCTCAGCAGCCCGATCCCCTGGCAGACGCCCGACACAGCACGCGCGGCGACGGTGCACCTGGGCGGCACTTTGCCGGAGATCGCAGCGGCGGAACGGGCCGTGTGGCAGGGCAAACACCCGGAGCGGCCCTATGTGATCGTGGTGCAGCAAAGCCTCTTCGACCCGACGCGCGCGCCCGCCGGGCAGCATACCGCCTGGGCCTACTGCCACGTGCCCAACGGCTCTACCTGCGACCTGAGCGGCGTAATCGAGGCGCAGATCGAACGGGCCGCACCCGGCTTCCGGGATACCGTCCTGGCGCGGCACACTCTGTCTCCGGCAGCGTTCGAAGCCTACAACGCGAATTATGTCGGCGGGGATATCAACGGCGGCGTGCAGGACCTCGCGCAGCTTGTCATGCGGCCCACGCTGCGGCTCAACCCCTACACGACGCCGGTCCGGGGTTTGTATCTCTGCTCGTCCTCGACACCTCCCGGCGGCGGTGTGCACGGCATGTCCGGCCATCTCGCGGCGCGCACCGCGCTCCGGCGGATGTTCTGAGCGCGCCCGGCCATTGAAAGGTGCTCAATCGCCGGGCGGCGTCCCGTTTCCGGCAGCAGTGCCAGGAGTTCGATCACCTTCTTCATTCTGTGACGTAGTGTTGACAGCAACAGCCCTGCGTATGTGACAATAATGGTGTCTCAGGGGCGCTTTTGATTGGATGAACGGCCAATTTGAGGGGAAAAAGCGGTTTTCGACAGGCGCGCTCCACTGTTCCGACTATGTTTCAAAGTTCGGTGTCAACGAGTGAATATGTATCTGAAAACACCGGGACATCAGGAGTATGTCAACCATTGTGGCTGGGCTACAATTGAATTATGCGAACGTGTGCAACAACAAATGGGGCGAGAAGCCCAACCAAGCACCGCTATTATCGGCAGTCAATCCGTCAAAACAACGGGAAAAGGGAGCCGAATGGTTTCTCAGAATTGCCGAAGTCGAACTCACTGGTTTGATAAGCCTTTAGTGTGGATACAAAATGGCGAAACCCAAAGACAAAAAACAGATTGATTATCGCTTCCAACTTATGGTTGCTATGTCTGAATTATCGATGAAGAACAATGGTTCGCTGTACCCCTGGATAAATGATTTAAATTCTGATCTGCTCACTTCTAATATCTCTGCTGATAGCCAAAAATCTCCACGTATGAAGAAATTTCGTTTTCAATTGCTTCATCAGTGGCTTACTTACACATTGCAGCCCTGTCGTTTAGCTGATATCGGAGGAGGAAAAGGCTTATTGAGTCATCTTCTCCAAGAGGAGGGATGGCAAGTGACCGTGATTGATCCTGTTCAGCAAGAATTGCCACCCAAATATAAAAATATACAGACAGGCAAACGAGTTCTTGTTGATGATAGAGATGATGTGGCAGTCATTGATAGCAGATTTGAAGAGGAAATGGCAAGGGATTATGATCTATTGGTCGGCCTGCATGCGCACGGCTGTAATATCAAAATTATAAATGGCGCTACCAAGTATGGTACAGGTTTTCTACTTATCCCCTGCTGTGTTATAGATGAGCCTGTATATCCGGTTCTGGGGGTTAGTTGGATGGAATGTCTTGCCAACTATGCAATGTTGAAAGGTCATGTTATATACCCTATCAAACTGAATTTTAAGGGGCAGAATGTAGGTTTTTATTCTCTAGGTACGGGGGCAAGAGCGAAGATGCACTCTAAATTCTATCGACATTTCTCAACCTAGAGCGTGTTATGCACTTTTTGAGGAACAGCCAGAGACACCGGCCCTGGGTATTTTTTGTAGGGGCGAGGCAAGCTTCGCCCGCCGGGTAGGGCTTGCCCTACCCCTACACCACCCGGCTGCCTGCCTCTGACGCGCTCTCGCTTCACAAGTGCATAACAGCCTCTAATCCTGGTAGACGTCTCCACAAAGTTTTTTCATTAAATTGTACAATTTACCTCTGGGGTAAACATAGGAAGCTCAAAGGTCAGTGTATGCTGGTGTACGGGTGAGTGCCCCTCACGATTGCCATACTGTCACGCTCGTTGAGCTGTACGGCACCGCTGGGGACCGGCAGCCAGCGTGCTCTCAGTATAAGAAGCGAGACGGGCAATTACATGAGGGAACTGGCACGTTTCAGGATAGTACGGGTGGCGTACACATCAATAGGCTAGCTGACCCGCAGCAACCAGGCACCGTCTAGCGCGCGGGGGCCTGCGTGCTCTGGCGCGGGATGAACTGCGGGTGCAGCACGCGCTGATGCACCGGCGTTTCGGGGTGATCGATCAGCGCGACCAGGTACTCGACGCTCTGCTCGCCCAGCGCGGCGAAGTTCTGACGGATGGTCGTCAGCGGCGGCTCGAAATAGGTCGCTTCGGGGATATCATCGAAGCCGACGACCGAGACATCTTCCGGCACGCGCAGCCGGCGCTCGCGCAAGGCACGCAGCGCGCCCAGCGCCATCTGATCGTTGCCCACCACCAGCCCCGTGAACTGCGCGCCCGCATCCAACAGACGGTGCGCGGCGGCATATCCTCCGGCAGGAGTCCAGTCACCCTCGACGCTCATCACCGGCGACAGCCCGGCGGCCAGCAGCGTTTGCTCCCAGCTTTCGTGGCGTGCCTGTGCGCCGAACCAGTGCAGCGGCCCGCTGATCTCACCGATCGCGCTGTGGCCGAGGTCGATCAGATGTTGGGTCGCCAGCCGGCTGCCGTAGTGCTGATCGATCACCACTGACGGCACGCGCGCCGCCGGGTCGGTATCGATCTGGACGAACGGCACGCCCTCGCACAGCCCGACCAGCTCGCGCACATCGATCCCGGTCGTGGGCGTGATCAACACCAGTCCATCGACCGAGAGATCACTCAGGTTGTCGATCGCCTCGCGCATTTCGTCCAGCGCCACGCGGTTGATCGCTGAGAAGGCGAGACTGTAGCCGCGCAGCTTGGCCGCCTGCTCGATATTCGCCATCATCTGCGCCGGGCCATAATAGCTGATGCCAAAGCTGACGATCCCCAGCATACACGAGCGCCGGGTGGCAAGGCTGCGCGCCGCGCGGTTAGGGCGGTAATCGAGCTGCTGGATCGCATCCAGCACGCGGCGGCGCGTGTCTTCAGAGACATAGGGGTAGTTGTTGACGACGCGCGAAACCGTTTGCGAGGATACACCGGAGAGCCGGGCCACGTCGTGCAGGGTAATACGTTTAGAAGGTTGGCCTGCCATATCCGCTCGCAGAGTAAGCCGGTTGAGAAATGGTTGTGAACGCTAACATCATAACACGGCTTGAAAGGCTGCGTCAACCTGACTCAGACTGGCCTCACAACGCACATGGTTCGCTTACGCAGGCGAATGTCCTGCTCCACAGTGCCCGGCGCGCGGTTCTTGACTCGCGTTGTAGAAGCGCATATACTAGGTTTATCTGTTAACGTTAACAGACTATAATGCTCTAATACGGCCTGGCCTGACGCCGCCCCAGATGTAGCGCGCGATGTCATGTCTCAGAATATCGCTGTTCTAAATACTTGTTGAGCTGCCACCTATGTCTTTATTACTCCAAGCCTCAGGCATTACCAAGCTGTTCCCCGGCACACTGGCCCTGGATAACGTCCAACTTGACGTGGCGCGCGGCGAGATTCACGCCGTCGTCGGCGAAAACGGCGCGGGCAAGAGCACGCTGATGAAGATTCTGGCGGGCGTCCACACCGCGGACTCCGGCCAGATCATCTTCGACGGTGAGCCGATCGCGCCGTCCAGCCCGCGTGACGCACTGGAGCGCGGGATCGCCATCGTCTACCAGGAACTCAGCCTTGTTCCGCCGCTGACCGTCGCCGAAAACATCTATCCAGGCCGCCTGCCGACCGGGCCGCTGGGCTTCGTCCGCTATGGGCAGTTGTTTCGCCAGGCCGAAGAAGTGCTGCGCAGCCTCGACCTGAACGTCGATCCGCGCGCGCTGGTCAGCGAACTGTCGATTGCCAAGCAGCAGTTGGTCGAGATCGCCAAGGCGCTGTCGTTCGACACCAAACTCTTGATCCTGGACGAGCCGACCTCGGCCCTGACCGAGCGCGAAGTCGAGATTCTGTTCTCGCTGCTGCGGCGGCTGGCCCAGCAGGGCGTCGGAATTCTCTATATCAGCCACAAGCTGGATGAAATTTTCAAGCTCTCGGACCGGGTAACCGTGCTGCGCGACGGTAAATACGTCGGGACGGTCAAGACCGCCGAGGTGCGTGCCGACGACATCATCCGCATGATGGTCGGGCGCGAGCTGGGGCATATGTTCCCGGAGAAAAGCCGCGTCGAAAAGCAGCCGCTGCTCGAAGTTCGCAATCTGCGCCTGCCGGGCCAGACCGCAGCCAACAGCTTCACCCTGCACGCCGGTGAGGTGATCGGCTTTGCCGGATTGATCGGCTCTGGGCGGACCGAGCTGGCGCGCGCGATCTTCGGGGCGGACGGGGTCGAGTCGGGTGAAATCCTGCTCAACGGCCAGCCGGTCACGATCGGCTCGCCGCAGGAAGCGATCCGGCACCAGATCGGCTATCTGCCCGAAGACCGCAAGGCCGCCGGTCTGTTCCTCGATATGTCGGTCAAGCTCAATATCGAGTCGGCCAACCGCGCCGCCGTGACGAGCGGCCCCTACATCAGCCCGCGCAAAGAGCGCGCGCTGGCCGAGCAGTATATCGAGCAGTTGAATATCAATACGTCGGGCGTGGAGCAGGAAGTACGCCGGCTGAGCGGTGGTAACCAGCAAAAGACGCTCGTCGCCAAATGGCTGGCGATCCAGCCCAAAGTGTTCATTGTAGACGAGCCGACGCGCGGCGTGGACGTGGGCGCGAAGAGTGAGATTCACCACCTGCTGCGCCGCCTGGCTGATGCCGGTGTGGCGGTGATGATGATCTCATCTGAGCTGCCGGAGATTCTGGGTATGAGCGACCGCGTGCTGGTCATGCATGAGGGCGCGATCGTGGCCGAGCTGGCGGCGGAAGCAGCGAGCGAAGAGATCATTATGCAGTATGCCAGCGGCCAGCAGCCGGCGCTCGCGCGCTGAGGGCGCGGCTGTTCCGCTCACCTATAGAGCCTAATTCAGAGTGAGTGTTAAAAGATGACAGCTTTATCATCGCGTGAAACCAGTCCTCGCTACAAGTCGAATACCGCGTTAGGCATCGTCGGGCAGTTGGTCCGCGCGCGCGAGTTCTTCCTGATCTCCCTGATCGTCGTGATCGCGGTGGCGCTGCACCTCAAGACCGGCCACTTCATCACCGAGCGCAACCTGACGGCGATCGCGCTCGGCTTCTCGCCCCTGGCGTTTATGGCGGTCGGCATGACGGCGGCGCTGGTCTGCGGCGGGTTCGACCTGTCGGTCGGATCGGTGTTCGCGCTGGGCGGCGTCGTGACGGCGGTGGCGCTGCGCGACGATATGTTCGGTCCCGCGCTGCCAATCGGGCTGGCGATCCTGGCAGGCGTATTGGCCGGGGTGCTGGCCGGCATGGCGAACGGCCTGCTGATCACGAAGGTGCACATCAACCCGTTCATCACCACCCTGGGCATGATGAGCATCGCGCGCGGCGCAGGCTATGCCATCACCGAAGGCTCGCCGATCGCGCGGCTGCCGCGGGAATTCTTCAAGCTGGGACAGGGCGAGGTCCTGGGTGTCTCGAACCTGATCATCCTCGCGCTGGTCGTCATGGCCATCGGCGATATCCTGATGCGACGCTCGGCGTGGTTCCGCCAGATTTACTATGTCGGCGGCAACGAAGACGCGGCCCGGCTGTCGGGCATCAACGTCGCTCTGGTGAAGATGGGCGTCTTTACCCTCTCTGGCATGCTGGCCGCGCTGGCCGGTGTGCTCTCGGTGTCGCGTTTTACGGTGGCCGACCCCGGCTCTGGGATGGGCTATGAGCTGCAAGTGATCGCGGCCTGCATCATCGGCGGGGCGAGTCTTAACGGCGGCAAGGGGACGGTCTTTGGCGCGCTGCTCGGCCTGGTATTCGTCGGCTTCATCAATAACGGCATGGTCCAGCTTCGCGTGCCGGTCTACTGGCAAAACCTGGCGATGGGCGTGATCCTGCTGGTGGCCGTTGGCTCCGATATGCTCAGCCAGCGCTTGCAAGCCCGCCCACGCGCCCGCAAGACCGAGGAGTCCGCCGCACCGGGCGAACCCGCCGCGTGAGTCCGTCTCGCGGACGAAATAGGGTGCCCCTGGCCTTGTGCCAGTTGGTTCTCAAGTAGTGAGCTTACAGCCTGATGCAAGTTACGAAAAGGAGAGCCTCATGAAGCGTCGTGATTTCTTAAAAGCCAGTGCGCTCGCGACGGCGAGTGCCGCCTTCCCGCTCGGCCTGCGCAAAGCAGCGGCCCAGTCGGACCAGACCTATTTTATGGTGACGTTCGTCTCCGGCATTGACTACTGGAAGGACTGCTTCCGGGGCATGCAGGATGCGGCGGAATTCCTGGGCGTGAATGTCGAATACACCGGCACGCCCGAAAACGACATCACCGCCGAAGTGCGCGTGTTCGACGAAGTTGCCAGCCAGAATCCAGCCGGCATCCTCGTCACCGTGATCAACCCGGACGCGTTTATCGAGCCGATCAACAACGCGATTGGGGCGGGCATTCCGGTGGTCTGCTTCGACGCCGACTCCCCAATGAGCCAGCGCTATTCGTTCGTCGGCACGGGCAACTACTACGCCGGCGTGGTGGCCGCGCGCTATCTTGGCCCGCTGGTGGGCGAGGGCAAGGTCGGCATCTCCAGCGTGACCGCGCAGCTCAACCATGTCCAGCGCCGCCAGGGCTTCATCGACACGCTGGCCGCCGAATTCCCCAGCGTGACAACCTCAGACGACCTGATCATCGACGACCAGAACAACTCGACGACCGCCGCCGAGAAGATGTCAGCGCTGCTGATCGCCGAGCCGGATATCAAGGGCATCTTCGCCACCGACGCGCTGGGCGCGGTCGGCGTGGGTCAGGCCGTGCGCGAGGCGGGCCTGAGCGGGCAGGTGCCGATCATCGGCTTCGACTACGACGAAGGCACGCTCGACCTGATCGACAGCGGTGAGCTGAGCGCGACTCTGGCCCAGGGCACGTGGCAGATGGGCTTCTGGGGCATGATGATGATCTATGCCGTGCGCAACGGGCTGATCAAGTCGGTGTCCGACTGGCAGGCCGCCGGCATTTCGCCGCTGCCGCCGAACGTCGATACCGGCGTGGTCGTCATCACCGCCGACAACAGCCAGTACTGGCGCGCGTCGTAACATTCGTTTTAAAGCACAATATAAACAGGCGTGAGATCAACCTGCATCCCACGCCTGTTTCGTTCTGTGCCGGGGGCGGTTTTAGCGCGCCTGCGCCGCTTCCTGATCCAGCGAGGACAGCCAGGCCCACAGGTGCGCGAGCTGCTCGTCGCCGATCTGCTCCGGGCTATAGGCGGGCATATCCGCCGGGCCGCGCCGCACCGAGGCAGCAAACGCGCGGAACGAGATTTCTGTCCCGGCCAGCGGGATGCTGCTCAACTCCGGTACGCCGCGCGCGTCCGCCCCATGACAGGTCTGGCAGTCCAACTCCTGCCACAGTGCGGCCCCTTCCGCCGCAATCCCCGCCGCTGCATCCACGCTCAGCGAAACCGCGCCCGGCTCGGAGAGACGCGACGAGGTGGTGGTGAGCGCCGTCTCTTCGAACGTGATGAAGAACACCAGCCCGCCGACGAGCAGGATTGTCATGATCACGGCGTAGGGCCAGAACAACCGCTGCCGCCGCTGGATAACTTCTGTTGGGAGCTTCGGCTCTTCCTTGCCAGCCTCGATCGCGTCCAGCGCCGCGCCGTGCTCCTCTTCCATCTCTTTGTGCGAGAGCGTGCCGGTGAACATGCTCTTGTTGAAGTGCCGGATGTGCACGTGATAGAAGTGCCAGATGATGATACTCAGCACGGCCAGCACGGCTTCGGCCCCATGTGCGGCACGGGCGGCAGGGATCCACGCGGCGGGCAGCAGCCTGTTGGTTGTGATCGGGTTCCACAACATGAAGCCGGTGATGATCATGATGATCGTGCCCCACACCAGCGCCAGATATTCGGCCTTCTCAGAGAAGTTGAAGTGCGGCATCCGGGGATAATGGCGGCCCAGCCCCAGGTTATAGCGCAGCCAATGCCACGCGTCCTGCACATCCTTGACGGTTGGCAGCATATTGGCGCGCTTGCCCAGCACAAACAGCTTGTAGCTGATCTCGCCGCCGTGATAGATGGCGACGACCATCAGCGTCGTGGCGGCAACGCGGTGAATAACCCGGATCGTTTCGATCCCGCCCAGCAGGCCGATCAACGACTGCGCGATGCCTTCCGCGGCGTACTTCTGTGGCAGGCCGGTCAGCGCCAGGATGGTAAAGCTGGCAATCAGCAGGATATGCTGAAGCCGCTGCGGGACCGAAAACCGGAGATAGTGTTTCTGCTCGACGCGCTCGTTCGCTTCTGCCGTCATGGCTGCGTTCCCCTTTCTACGACCTGCGAGCGCGCTCACGCACGCGCCGGAAAATGTCCGAGGCGACGAACAGCAGGAAGCCGCCCAGCACCGTCGGGATCAGGATGGTGTAGAAGGTGTTGACCGTGAACAGCAGCGGGTGCGAGTCCAGAGTGGGCGGATAGTGCCCCACCCAGGAGTCGGGGAAGTCGCTGGTCGCGTCGGGATGGCAGCTCTGGCAGGTTTCCAGCAGATTCTCGCGCACGACGCGGCTGTTCTCGGCGTCTACCCGCTTGATGTCGTGCACCCCGTGACAGTCGAAGCATACCGCCTGGCTGCTGGCGACGTTCGGGTCCTGCTGGGCAAACAGCGCGACGGTGGTCCCGTGAAAGTCGGACAGGTAGCTGTCGAAGACGTTGGTGGTGATGTCGTACTCCGCCATCATATCTTCGTCGGCATGACATTCGGCGCACAGCTCCGGCGAGCGGTTGCGGAACAGCGCGGTCGTCGGGTGCTCGATGCCGTGCACGCCGTGACAGTTGGTGCAGGTCGGCACGTTGGGATCGCCGGCCAGCAGCGACTCGCCGTGCACACTCGTTTCGAACTCGCCAAAAACGAACTGGTGACACGCGCCGCACGTCTGCGCGATGACCGGGGGATTATCTGGCGGCTGGACCTCGTGCGCGCCGTGACAATCGACGCAGGTCGCCGCGCGCAGGTTGCCGCCGGTCAGCGCGGAAGCATGGACGCTGTCGATCAGCTCGTTCGCCTGGGCGGTGTGGCAGTCTGTACAGATCGACGCCATCTCGATGGTAAATACGCGTGCGCTGGGCGGCAGGGGATCGTCATGCGGGAAGGCATCCTCGCCGTGACAGTCGATGCAGCCCAGGCCCAGCTCACCATGCACCGAGTGTTCGATGCCTTCGGGATCGACGCTGATATCGAGCATGCTGCCGTCGGGCAGGGGGATGCTCTGATCGGGCCGGGCGTGGCAGATCAAACAGTAGTCGCTCTCGCTGTCGGGCGGCGGCGTGGGATCGTCCTGGCCCTGGGCAGGTGTGGGACCGGCGAACAGCACCACGCTGAACAGCAGCAGTCCTAACCCGGCCAGGGCGGCCATGATCCATAACTGATTTTTTCGCATAACGGCCTTTAACCCCTGAAAGCGCTTATCGCGGCCACCGGCCAATTTCTTAAGGGCCGGTAGCAGTAAATCAATGTCTTAGAGTAAGCTAAAGACATTTTAAGAAGAAGACCACGATAAGACAAATGCGAGCGGTGCAGCCGGGCAAATCGGGCGTTAGGTATCGTTCAGCGAGATCAGGTTCTTGCGGATGGCGTACTTCACCAGCTCGGTGCGCGAATGCAGGCCGAGCTTACTCATGATGTTCTCGATGTGGCGCTCCACCGTCTTGACCGAGATGCTCAGCTCCTGCGCGATCGCGCGGTTGGCTTCGTCCTGGGCGATATGCAGCAGCACCTCGCGCTCGCGCTCGGTCAGGCCGTCGAAGCTGTCTCGCTCTGAACCTTCCTCGACGCGCTCCAGATAGTCGGCCACCAGGTCTTTGGCGATCCCCGGCTCCAGAAAGACATTCCCCTCGGCGACGATGTGGATCGCGCGCATCAGGTCTTCGGGGGCGGCCCGCTTGGGCACATAGCCCGACGCCCCGGCCTGGAGCATCCGGAAGAAGTAATCCGGCCCTTCATGGATCGTGACGGCCAGCACCGCTGTACCGGGATTCTCCTGCTTGATCCGCTGGGTGGCCTCGACCCCGTCGATGCCGGGCATCGAGACATCCATCAGGATCACGTCCGGCTGGTGCGTGCGGGCCAGCGCCAGCGCGTCAGCACCGGATTCGCCCTCGCCCACAATCGCGATCTCCGGATCGCTTTGCAGCAGCATCCGCATACCGGCGCGCACGATGGCATGATCATCAACGATCACGACGCGAATCGGCATCATCAGACTCCTTGCTCACTGGCTCGTCTAGCTCAACGGTCAGCGTGGCGCCCACGCCGGGAGCCGAATCGAGGGAGAGGTGAGCGTTGATCAGATTGGCGCGCTCCTGCATCCCCAGCAGGCCCCAGGCGGCGCGCGGCCCCGCCGAATCCATCGCGGCTGACGGATCGAAGCCGACGCCGTTATCGCGCACGCTGAGCCGGACGCCGCCGTTGAAGTCGAGCATGATCCAGGCGTGGCTGGCGCGGGCGTGCTTGGCGATATTCGTCAGCCCTTCCTGCGCGATCCGAAACAGCGTCGTCTCGACTTCAGGCGGCAGTGGGTAGGGCTTGCCGCTGATGTTGAATTCGGCTTTGATCGCCCCGCGCCGGTTGAAGTTGTCCACCTGCCAGCGCAGGGCCGCGACCAGCCCCATATCGTCTAACTGGGGCGGGCGCAGATCGTTGATCAGGTGGCGCAGCTCGCCCAGCGACGTCGTCGCCATCTGCTCCAGCTCGCTGAGCTGCCGCGCATAGTCGGTGATCGAGCCACAATCGTCGGCATGCAGCAGGTTGACGATCCCGCGCAGGCCGAGCGCCAACCCGGTCAGCGCCTGGCCGGTGCCGTCGTGCAGCTCGCGCGCGATGCGCTGGCGTTCGCCTTCCTGCGCCAGGGTGATGCGTTGGAGCAGTTCACCGCGCAGCGCGTCCCGCTGCCGGACCTCGTCGAGCAGCCGGGCGGTTTCGGCGTTGGCGGCCTGAAGCTCGGTGTTCAGCCGTTCCAGTTCGGCATGGCTGCGGCGCTCGGCTTCGAGCTTGGCCTGCTCCGCCCGCAGCAAACGCTGCTCGTTCTCGACTTCCAGCGAGCGCAGCACGCGGATCATCGAAAACGCGATCAGGATCGCCGTCCAGGCGCGGAATAACTGGATCGGGAACCCGGTCCACTCCTGAAACGCCTCGCCGTTCAACGTGTTTGAGGGGAAGAACACGCTCTCCCCGTTGAACACCTGCCCGATCAGCCCATACACCAGCAGCGCCGCGATCGCCTGGGTGAGATCGTAGACGAACTGGCGCATCCCGCGCTGCCGGAACGTCTCGCGCTGCTGCCACAGCGCCAGGCAGGTCAGGATGATGCCGGGGATACCCATCGTGTAGCGGGCCAGCACCTCAATCGCCCTGGCCCACGCCACATCGTCCAGGTCGTAGCTAACCTGGACCCCGACCGCAGCGATGGCGAAAAGCGCGATCGCGCCCCAGGTGCGGAACCAGCTTGAGGCGCGCCCGTAGCGCTCGCGGTCGAGAAGCTGCTCGCCAAACGCCAACAGCGCGACGAACGAGATGCTGAGCAGCACCAGACGCGGCCACAGCCACCAGTCGGGCACGCTCGTCTCGAAGAAGTGCGCGCTGCCCTGCTCGATCATGTCCATCCACTCGTGCAGGCCGTGCAGCAGGCCAAACGCCGCCAGCAGCCGCATTGAGCGGGCAAACCCTAACTCCGACGCGCGCCCGGATTCGATCCACAGCGCCAGCCCCATCGAGTAGAAGGCCAGACCGTAGATGAAGAAAATGACGACGATCGCGTCGTCCCAGGCTATATCGAACACGGCGGGACCCTGTCTGCTGTGCCAGCAATCGGAAATTTTATTATAGTGCGGAAAACCGCGCCGTGCCGGACGGAATGGGTAACTTTCCCCATATGAAAGATGGGGTCAAGCCCCGATTTGTTTCAAAGCCGGATCAGGTATGCTACAGATACCATAAAAGACTTCAACGAGCAGATACGGGGGCTACGAACATGGACGATTTGATGCTTACTCTCGGTGTGGTTGGGCTGTTTGCGGTGCGGATCGGCCTGCCGATGCTGGTCATGATTGGGATTGGAGTTGGGATCGATCGCTGGCAGACACGCCGCCACCGGCGGGCATTGAGCCAGCTTCATCCTGGCGGAGACGATTAACCCAATCGTGCAAGATATCAAATGTAAGGAGCCGGACGCCCGTGTGAGCAGCCCGGCTCCTGTGGTTGACAGGCGTTATTCCCCGGCGGCTTCGGTCGCCGCGCCGTTTGCATCACCCTCGGCTGCATCCTGAGCTTCGGCGGCCTGCTCGTCATCGGTCTGATCCAGACCCAGCTCGGCCTCGACCGCATCCAGCAGCGCGTCGCTGTAGCGATAGTTGTGAATCCCCAGGCTGCCATCGCCTGCCACAAACTGCACGGCCAGGCGCACCCAGTCGGGATGATCGGTGCGGATATTCCCCTGGATCGCATCGAGTCGGGCCTGCGTATTGGCCTGGATGTCGTCGATCAGGCGCTGCATGGTCGGCGCATCGACCGTGTCGCCGTGACAGCCGGAGCAGCTATCCTGAACCTGCTCCAGGTCCACTGCCGCGCCGGGCATGATCGGCTGGAAGCTGTGGCTGGCGCGCGTGCCAAACTCGACGATCGGGACACGCGGCATATGGCAGGTGGAGCAGGTCGGCCCGCCGGGCACCACAAAGTGCGGTGAAGGCGCGGCGTTCACCTCGTCCACGATCGCGATCCCCTCGTACATCTCCTGTACCGGATGGTGTATCCAGGGCGTGACATCCGTGTCGTTGTGGCACTCGACACACAGCGCATAAGTCGGGTCGCCTTCGGCGGGCGCGGTCTGGCCTTCGGCCTGATCGTCCTCGTCCTCGGTCGCGTCTGCGGCATGAATCGTATGGCAGCTTACGCAGGTCACGCCGAAGCGAGCCGAGTTGACCGTCACCGGCTGCGGGGCGGCGGACTCTTCGGTTTCGCCTTCGCCCTCGTCGGCTTCCTCAGCCGCTTCCGCTTCGGCAGCCTCAGTATCCGGCACCGTCTCGACCGACTGCGCCCAGGCATAATCGACGCTGTGGCAGACCAGGCAGGCATCCCGCGCCGCGCCGCTGTCGCGCAGCGAGTCCAGCGCGCCCGCGTGCCCGAAGTAGAGCCACTCGTTGAACTGCATGTACTTGCGCATACCGTGATTGGTCGGCCACCAATGGCTGGACTCATCGGGCGGAACCAGCGTGAATACGTCCTCGCTCAGCAGGTTCTCGCCGGGCCGGTAGCCGATCGGGTAGGGGTGGCCGTCGGGCGCGCTGCCCTGGCTGTGACACTGCCCGCAGATCTGCGCGTCCGGGCTGAGCACGATCGATTCCTGGACCGCGCGCAGCGCCTCGCCTTCGGGATTACGACTGCCGGCGTCACGCACGGCTTCAATATGGGCGCTGCCGGGTCCGTGACACGCCTCGCACTGGACGCCATCATCGATCCAGCGCTCGTCCTCGCCGCCCGCGCTCAGCCCGGTGACGTGGCAGCCGGCGCAGCTCTCGACAAAGTCATGACCGGCGGAAGGCCATGCTTCATCCTCGACGGGATAGCGGTGCCACGTCTGGCCGTCTACATCCCACACCACCGGCAGCACGAGCAACTGCGCGTCGCCCTCGTCTTCGCTGCCGGCTTCGACCACATACTGCTGCATGTACTGTCCCACGCCGACCACATAGGCGATATCGTCCACGGTGAACGGGCGAGCCTCGTCCTCACCGGGGAGCTGGATCACGCGCTCTTCCTGACCCTGCTCGAAGTCGGCCAAAATCGCATCCGGCTCGGCAGGACGCAGCGTGAGCGCGTGCGGCGACTCGAAGTGGGTCGGGCCAACGTCGCGGTGGCAGGCGAAGCACTGCCGCGCCCCGACATATTCGGGCGGCTGGGGCTGTCCGTCATCTTCCTGCGCGAGGGTGTAGCTCACGCTCGCCGCAATGACCACTACCCCGGCCATCATGAACAATAAGAAAAGTAATCGTCGCATAGCTTCTGCCTTTTCGCAGGGCCACACCACCAACATCCCGCGCTGAAAGCTCGGACGCCAGGACGCGCGTGCTTGCCCGATCGCGCGATGTTCTTCTGTGTGGCAGCCGATCCAAAAGGTCGCACAATGTCAACAGTTGTTGATATAATGATAGATGATAAGGCATCTGAAGGGAAATCCGCGACAGGATTATGCCACGACAAAGCTACCAGTGGGCGCTGCTGATAGGTGTCTTGCTGCTGGCGGCGGGTGTGTTCTTTGCGCACGCCGACACGGATAAGCACGCGGCTGCCTACCGGAGCCTGGCGGTGGCGCAGGCCGTCGCGGACCTCGAACGGTGTATGACCTGCCACGATGCACCGGCCCCCAGGCTGGCGGCAGAGGGCGCGCTCAGCACCATCCAGCTTGTCGATTACTCCCCTGCACGCACCATCGAGCTTCATGCATCCCCGGCTTCACCCACCTTTGAAGCGTTGGCCGCGCAGCGTGACGCCCTGCTGCTCGATCTTGGCCGCCGGATTCTGGCCGTTGAGCCGGAAGACGGCGAGCATACCGCAGCCTACGCAGCCGTTGTAGACGACTTTCTGGGCGCCTACGACACGCGCGATACCTCTGCGCCGGACGACGCCACCCTTCTGACCACCCTTCGGACGCTGGCCGGGCTTGAGCAGCGTTTACGCACGCTGGAGCACCAGGCCTCGCCTTATCGACTGGAGCGGGCTGCTCCCCCAGAGCCGCAGCGTGACCAGGCTGCGTCACCGCCTGTGCCTGTTCCAGCCCCAGCAGCCATCTCCCATCCGGACGCTATCCAACCGCAGATCGCGGATCAACACGCCTGGCACAGCACCGAGCACGGCCTGTGTGTCGTGCCCTGTGTGACGTATGCCGTGCACCGGCGCGGTCCGCCGGCTGGCGTGGGGATGGAGTCCGTTTCGCATGGGAGATTGCCGTTGTTTGACGCGCAGTCTCCTTTTTTTGCTCTGGGCGCCCCAGGCCCACTTGTGAAGACTTCTTTGGAAAGGAGCGCAGTATGTTACGAAAAGCTCTGATCGTAATAGGCGTCCTGCTGCTGTCACTGGCCGTTGGCGTATGGGGAGTCAGCGGGCAGGACGGTGAGCAAGGCCCGATCACGACCTCGGCGGCTGAGGTCGTCGGCGTTGGCTCGTATGTGGCGGGCGAAGCGTATGCCGTCGCCGCCGGCGAAGACCCCGCCGCCGAGCCGCTGCAGGCGATCATCTTGCCCTACGGCATCTATCCCGCCATGCATGTCAATGTAATCGAGGACTTCCAGCAGCCGGAGCCGGCGGTGGAAGGCTTCACGTTTGAGTGGAGCCTGACCGGGCCGGAAGGCTCAGCCGCCAGCCTGGTGCAGGATGGCCCCGTCGCGATCTTCCAGGCCGATGTCGAGGGCCAGTATGAGCTGACCCTGACGGCTAGTGACGACGCGGGCAACAGCGGCTCGACCACCTGGCTGGTCTTTGCCACAACCTATGTCGGCGTGGGGACGGTCGGCGAGATGGAGCCGGAGTTCACGCAGTGCGGCTTCTGCCACGAAGATCAATCTATCGCCTGGCACGAGACGGCCCATGCCACCGCGTTCATCCGCGCGATCGATGGCCTGATGGAAGACGTCACGATCGATGAAAGCTGGCTGGCCTACATCACCACCGGCTACGATGCACGGCCCGAAGCCGAGAACAACGGCTTCGATGACCGGGCGCGCGCGGCGGGCTTCACCTTCCCTGAGTCGCTCGAAGTCGGCAACTGGGACGCTATGGCCGCCGAGTTCCCCGAAGTCGCGGCGCTGGCGAATATCCAGTGTGAGGCGTGTCACGGCCCTGGCAGCATGCATGTGAACGCGACCGGCACCGAAGATCACCCCATGATCTCATTGGGGCTGTCCGCCGGAACCTGTGCGCAGTGCCACGCTGCCGAGCAGTTCCCGCCGATCCCGCAGCAGTGGGAGCTGAGCGCGCACGCCGACAAGAACGCCGAGGCGTTCTGGTATCCGATCGGTGAGAACCGCGCCGCGTGCGTGGCCTGCCACAGCGGCGTCGGCTATATCGACGCGGTAAGCGGCGTATCGATGGAAGAGCGCCGCACGGATTACCAGATCATCACCTGCGCGGTCTGCCATGATCCGCACGACGCCGAGAATCCCGAACAGCTCCGTGTGTTCGACTCGGTCGTCCTGCCGGATGGCACGGACGTAACCGGCGCGGGCGCGGCGGCAACGTGTATGACCTGCCACAACGCCCGGACCGATCCGGTCGCGTCGGTGGAAGGCGAGAACCTCAGCCTGCCGCACTACTCGACCGCCGCCGAGCTGATGAATGGCGTAGGCGGCTATACCTGGGGTGAGGACCTGCCCAGCAGCCTGCACGGGCGGATCGTCGAAAATACGTGCATCGGCTGCCACATGGCGACCTTCGAGGAGCTGCCCGGATCTGAGGGCGCTGAAGGTGGCGAGGGTGAAAGTGAAGGCGAGGCCATGATGGGTGATTTCAGCACCGTTGGCGGCCACACCTTCGCGATGGTCAGCCCGGTGGACGGCAGCGAGAATGTTGCGGTCTGCCAGGACTGCCACGATGACGTTGAGAGCTTCGCCTTCGAGGCTCAGGGCGACTACGATGGCGACGGCGCGGTTGAAACCAACCAGGACGAAGTCGCCGGCCTGCTCGAACTGCTCCAGACGGCGCTCACCGACAACGGCGTCGAGGTGCTGGACCATCATCCGTACATGGCGATGCCCGAGGACGCGAACACCGATCTCAAGGGCGCGGCCTACAACTTCAAGTTCGCGCGCGACGACGCAGCCGCATCACACAACCTGCAGTACACCGTCGCGCTGCTCCAGCTCAGTTATGAGAAGGTGACCGGCGAGGTGGTTCCGAACGCGGAGCTGCTGACACCGTAACCCGCCGGCAGTACCTCTTATAAACACAAACACGCCCGTCAGGTCATGCGCCCGGCGGGCGTGTTCAATTACCAGCCGTTTCCGGTCTTGGAAACTTTAGAATGCCTCGACCGCCAGCCCAAACAGGTACCCGGCCAGCGTGCTGAACACGGCCACCAGCCCGACATACGCGGCGGTCTTCTGGCGTCCCAGCAGCTTACCCGTCACCAGGATGCTTTGCAGACTCAATTCGGGATCAGCCAGCAGATAGGCCAGCAGTGGGCCGCGATGCATCCCCAGGTCCAGGAACATGCCCGCAATCGGGACTTCGACCAGTGTCGGGAAGTACATGAATATGCCAAAGATCACGCCGATCGCATTGGCCCAGAGCGTGTTCTGCCCGGCCAGCGAGCGCACCCAGTCTTCCGGCGTGATCGTGCGCGCCATCCCGGCCACGAATACCCCGACGATCAGCAGCGGGAAGATCTGCCGGACAAAGCGCCATGTCTCCCACAGCCAGTGCGCCAGTTCATCACGATCAAGTCCGCGCGCCGCCACCACACCGATCGCGCCCAGCAGGATCACTTCGGCGAAGAAGCGCCCGGTGAAATGCACGATCACACTGCCGGACTCCGTGACCGGCGCGGCCAGCAGCAGCGTGATCGCCACCAGTCCGAGCGCGGCCCAGGTCCAGCGGTTGAACCCGCCGAGGACATTGTTCATCCCCTTCCAGGCAACCGGTGCGATCAGCAGCAGCAGAATAATCAGGGCCGCACCTTGCAGTGTCAGGTTGAGCGCGTCGAGGCCATCGGCCAGCCCGCCCGGCAGATCGAGCGGAATATTGAGTGTGATCAGCGTGTTGGTAAACAGCCCGATTTGGAGCGTGCCCGCAATCAGCACCGCGACCAGCAGCCCCAAAATCGCCCACAGCGCCGGGCGCACCTGGGCCGTTTGATTGAACATGGCCGCTTTGGCCGGATCGGCAGCCGGCTGCTTGAAGACAGCCGCCATGATCAGGCCGATCGTGATGCCGAACGTGATCGCCAGCACGACCCGCGCGATGGCGATATCCATCCCGATCGTTGCCCCGGTGTAGCTGATCGCCAGGATGTTGATCGCCGGGCCGACGAACAGGAACGTGATCGCCGGGCCGAGGCCCGCGCCGCGCTTCCAGATTCCGGCGAACAGCGGCAGGATCGTACATGAGCACACGGCCAGCACCAAGCCGCCGATCGCCGCTGCCGAATAGCTGATATATTTTGGCGTTTTGGGGCCGAGATAGCGCGTGATGGCGGCCTGCGGCATCAGCCCGCTCAGGTAGCCTGCGATGAAGAAGGCCGGGACCAGGCACAGCAGCACGTGCGCCGCCAGATAGTCCAGCAGACTGAGCCAGCCGGCCTCGACCAGTTCGAATAGGAAATGCATCGCAGCCTGCGCTTTCTACATTCAAAAATTTGAATGAACGTCGCGCTAAAAACCGCCTCACCCTGTATCCCGATCAGGATCACGCGGGAGTGAGGCGCGGCGTCGTGGTTAGTTGGCCGCCAGTGCGTCCGCCAGCCACGACACGATCTCTTCGGATCGCGGCACGCGGCCCTCGCAAACGACCTTTTCGTTGATCACCAGACCCGGCGTGCGCAGGATGTACTCGCTGATGTCGGCGGGGCCGGTAACCTTCACAATCTCGTACCCACCTTCCGGCTGGAGCATCCCCAGCGCCTGGCGGGTGTGCTCTTCGACTTTGTGGCAGTTGGGGCAGCCCGGCCCCAGAACTTTAATGACCAGCATGTGATTCGTGCTCCTCTTGTGGTTCGGCGATCTGAATCAGGCGTGTGGATGATGTCGAGCAGTGCGGACAGGGGCAGTGGTCCAGTGGCTCAGCGGCTTCAACATCGACCGGCCCCAGGACCTGATCGAGCAGGGCCGGGATATGATCGTCCACGATCCGGTAGAACACCTGCAGCCCATCCTTGCGTGCTTCGACCAATCCGGCCTCGCGCAGCGCCATAAGCTGCTGTGAGATGTACGACTGCCGTTTGCCGAGTGCCGCTTCCATATGGCAGACACACACCTCACCCCCGCGCAGCATATCGAGAATCTGCAAACGGACCGGGTGAGACAGCGCCTTGAAGCGTCCGGCTGCCCTGTCATAGCGTGACATCATGATGCGCCCTCATATTCAAAGAATTGAATGTAGTATATGGCACGGGCTGTTCCTCTTCCAGGGCAGGCTGTCATACAAATCGGGTGATATTGCGCACGCCTTCCCACGCCCGCAGCGTGTATTGAAAATCATCCCGGCTGCCTGTATGATCGTCGGGTTTTATCCGGCTGGCAGAAATTGAGGCAGAGGCATGATTCAGGTTGTCGTGTTCGATATGGACGGGCTGTTGATCGATTCTGAGGGCCTGTGGCAGCGGGCGCGGGTCGAGGCGTTTGGGGCCGACCGGCTGCGCTGGACCGAGGCCGACCAGCACCGCATCATGGGCACCAGCACGCGCGGCTGGGCACAAATGCTGGCCGAGCGGCTCGATCACGCCTTCTCGATTGACGAGATCATCGAGAAAGTGCTCGACCAGATGGTGCGCTACTATCGGGTCGACGTGCCGCTGCTGCCGGGCGCACGCCAGACGGTCGAAGCACTGGCCGCGCGATACCCGCTGGGGCTGGCGTCTGGCTCATCCCACCGGCTGATCAACGCCGCGCTGGAGAGCGCCGGATGGACCGGCCTGTTCGGTGAGATCGTCTCAACCGACGAGATGGCGCACGGCAAGCCCGCGCCGGATGTCTACTACGAGATCGCGCGCCGGATGGATGTCGCACCGGGCGCGATGGCCGTTTTCGAGGATTCGGCCAACGGGATTCTGGCCGCGCACCGCGCCGGAGCCAAAGTGATCGCCGTGCCGAGCAGCTACCTGACGCCGACCGCTGATGTGCTCCAGCAGGCCGATCTGATCGTCCCCACCTTGCTCGACTTTTCGCCGGAGATGCTGGCCGAGCTGTGAGCCTGCCAGGGTGTCACCTGTCCTAGCTTCAGAGTAGCCAACTGGGCGGTGTCCAAATCCCCCGCCTGCCCCGTTCCAGGCCGGGCCGCTTACGATACAGTGTAAACAGAGACAAAAGCGGCCACGAAAGGGTAGTGGCGAGATTTTGACTGAGGCCTGTTTTGCCTCCCATCCTAAATCCTTCCCCCAAAATGAGGGAAGGACTTGAAAAATGCCATCATTCTCCCCTTCCCTCCGCGCAGCAGTGGGCTGAGGGGGCGACAGTAGAAAAAAGAAGGGAACATCTGGCATACTTGTGGGTGTGAAACCAGACAAGGAGACACCAGATGAACCCTAAGAAACTATACCA
>JAAYCM010000121.1 GCA_012729765.1 Chloroflexota bacterium
CGGTGGGGGCCAATTCGCTGATCAACCGCGACCTGGAACCCTGGACGGTTTACGTCGGCTCGCCGGTGCGCGCCATCCGCCCACGCCCCAAAGAGAAGATGCTGGAGTTGGAAGCGCAGCTCCGGCGTGATTTGTACGATGCCGAGGGGCGCTATATCCCCAAGCACCGGCGCAAATAAGCGGTTTGGTGCAGCCCTTTGTAAATGCCAGAAAGCACGGAACCTATGAAGCAGCGAATTGAGGATCTGGCGCTGTTTGGCGGCGCGCCAGCGTTTGATGAAACCCTGCACGTCGGGCGGCCCAATATCGGCAGCCGCGACGCGCTGCTGGCCCGCATCAACGATATGCTGGACCGGCGCTGGCTGACCAACGACGGCCCTTACGTGCGCGAGCTGGAACAGCGGATTGCCGACGTGCTCAACGTCCGGCACTGCATCGTCATGACCAACGGCACGATCGCGCTGGAGATCGCGATCCGGGCGGCGGGCCTGTCTGGTGAGGTGATCGTGCCGTCGTTTACCTTCATTGCAACGGCCCACGCGCTCCAGTGGCAGGAGATCACGCCGGTCTTTGCCGATGTCGCGCCAGGCACCCATCATCTCGATCCGGCTCAGGTCGAGCGCATGATCACGCCGCGCACGACCGGCATCCTGGGGGTGCACGTCTGGGGGCAGCCGTGCGACGTGGACGGGCTGGCCGACGTGGCCGCGCGCCACGATCTGCACCTGCTGTTCGACGCCGCGCACGCCTTCGCCTGCTCTTACCAGGGGCGGATGGTCGGCGGCCTGGGCGATGCCGAAGTGTTCAGCTTCCACGCGACCAAGTTCTTCAACACGTTCGAGGGCGGCGCGGTCACGACCAACGACGACGATCTGGCCGACCGGATTCGTTATATGCGCAATTTCGGCTTTGCCGGTCTCGACCGGGTCGATATGGTAGGGACCAACGGCAAGATGCCCGAAGTTGCGGCGGCGATGGGGCTGACCTCGCTCGAAAGCCTGGACGACGTGATCGCGGTCAACGCGCGCAACTACCACCAGTACTGGCGCGAACTGGCCGATCTGCCCGGCGTGCACATGGTGCGCTACGACGAGCGCGAGCGCAATAACTTCCAGTATGTGATCGTGGAGATCGACGAGGGCACGACCGGCCTCTCGCGGGATGACCTGGTGCGCGTGCTGCACGCCGAAAACGTGCTGGCGCGGCGCTATTTCTATCCCGGCTGCCACCAGATGGAGCCGTATCGCTCGTACTTCCCGCACGCGGGCCTGCTGCTGCCCCATACCGAGCGGTTGGTGACGCGCGTAATGTCGCTGCCGACTGGCACCGCCGTTGGTGAGCCGGAGATCGCGCAGCTTGGCGCGCTGATCCGCTTCGCCCTTGCCAACGGCCCGGCCATCACACAGCGGTTGGGGGCCCTGGCCGAGCGCATCCCATGACCTCTATCGTCGGGCGTATGCTGCCGCCGCGCCTCAAAGCGGCCTTGATCCCCTGGTATGATCGCTGGCTGGGCTGGCAGCGTGGGCGCGCTAACGATCTGCGGCGGCTGCGGCGTGAGCGCGCGCTCCGATCTGCCGAGCGCCGCGAGCGACCTCAGCTTGAGCAGGCACGGGCGCTGTTTGGGACGCTCTTCACGCGCGAGGACCAGCCGCTGATCAGCGTGACGATTGCGACCTACAACCGGGGTCAACTTCTCGAAGAACGGGCGATCGCGTCGGTGCTGGCCCAGACCTACCAGAATTTCGAGCTCGTGATCGTCGGGGATGGCTGCACGGACGACACCGCCGAGCGGATCATGTGGCTCAACGATCCGCGCATCCGCTTCTATAACCTGCCTCAGCGCGGCAAATATCCCGAAAATCCACAGCACCGCTGGATGGTCGCCGGGACACCTGCCATCAACCGCGCCTTCGACGAAGTGCGGGGAAGCTGGGTCGCGCACCTGGATGATGACGACGTGTATCACCCGGAGCATCTCGAAACGCTGCTGCATTTCGCCCAGGCGCAGGGGCATGAGCTGGCCTACAGCCGCATGGCGCGCCAGGTCGGGCCGGATGAATGGCTGGACTTCGGTGGGCCGGGCTTTGGCGGCGAGGTGAATTCCGTCCCCCATTCGGCAGTACTGTTCCGCCGGTACCTGACCCTCTTTCGCTTCGATCCTGGTGCGTGGCGGCTCGGCTGGCCGGTCGATCACCACCTCTGGATCAGGATGCAGCGCGCCGGCGTCAACGTCGGCTTTCTCGACCAGCAGACCGTTTCCTCACCGCTGCGGCCCAATACTACCCAACAGGGCAGCCAGGCCGAAGATCGAACCTGAGCGGTGTTCCTAAGATGTAGGCTGTTTTTCGGGCAGACCTGCCAGTTGTGGTTGGGGCTGTTCGGTGACGGCATGCGCCTGCGGAAAGGTGCAGGCATACAGGAAGCCGAACACAGTCCAGTAGGGTGCGGACAGGAATGGGCTTTCGAAAAACAGGCTCATAAAAGCATAGGCCAGCATGCTGACCAGGCTGAGCAGCAGCAGCACCAGGTAGAGGCCGCTAGCGTTATCAAGCCGGACGCTCCAAGCATGCCGAAGACCCGTCAGGATCGCGACTACCAGTGCGCCAAAGTACAGCAGGCTGGTGGGCACGCCCATGCGCAGCACCAGAGTCAAGAAAGTATTATGTGGATTGCCGCAGTTGCTGGTTTCTCCGGCTTGCTCCACGCAAGCACCCTCTGAGTGCAGCAGAATCGATGGTCCATAGCCGAGACCCGTTACGGGATGATCAAGGATAATTTTCCAGGCTTCCGACCAGGCTTCCAACCGGAAGCTAAAGCCACCCTGCCCGGTCGGATCTGAAAGCCCACGCTCCCAGCGCGAAGCCTGTTCCTCAAGAGCACTTTCTGTGGTTGCCTCTGTGGTTGCCTCTGTATTTGTAACTTCTTCCGCTGGAGCTATGTGGTTCTTGATATCCAGTCGTCCCCATCCAACGGATAAAGCGACGAGCAGTACTCCCAGCGCGGTGAGTACCGCGGCAATCTTCAATCCAAACTGCCAGTGCTCACGTCGGCCCACAAACATTATGACGGTGAGTATCACCGCGGCTGCGATGCTCAGCAGGATCGAGCGGTAGGCGATAATCACCTCGTTGACCAGGAACACTGGCAGGAAGGCGGCAAACAGGAGCCAGTTCTGCCGGTTAGGCTTCCAGATCGCACGTAAAGCGAGCAGCAGCATGGCGATCCAACTTGAGAGCGCCAGTGATGCGTGCCCAAAATGACCGAAACGCAAAACCAGCTCATTCTGCGCATACTGTACGAGGTATTCGAGGACATTGATCCCGCTCCCCAGGACAATTGCCACCAGGCCAACTGTCCAGAACAGGCGCAGCGCGCGTTCCAACGACACCATCTCGATCCAGAACAGCGTGAAGAAAAAGAACAGAATGTAATAAACCAGCGCCGCATCGCGCAGAGCCGAGACGGTATAGCCGTTCAGCCATCCGGCGACCAGAAACACGCCGCCCATGACGAGCAGCAGCGCCAGGCTTGCGGTTACTGGATCCCACCGAAACGGCAAACGTCGCCGCTGCCAGAACGCGATCAACGTCAGGGCAGCCAACGCTGCGAGACAAACCTCGCCAATGTAGAGGGGCAGCCGGCCCAGCTCGATCCCGATATGGGCGAAGTCGGTGGTAAAGCCGAGCGATCCGGCCACATAGAACAACAGCAGTACGCCATACGACTGCACCAACCACGGGGGCAGTGTCGTCTCATGAGCAGACGATAGTTGGGATGAGAGTGAACGGAGCATATCAGCGCTATCCTAAAACCTGGCTGTAAACAGCCTTTAACTGCGTATAGTTTGCTTCAGGCGTCAGGTGTCCGTGATAGTAGCGCAGCGCCTGGTCGCCCATCTGGCAGGCCAGCGCGTCATCGTCATGCAGGCGGCGCAGCGCGCCGGCCAGCGCACCAGGATCGCCGGGCGGGACCAGCAGCCCGGTTTCATCCGCGCGTACCAGGCTGCCCAGCGAGCCGAGATCGGATGCGATCACCGGCTTGCCCAGCGCCATCGCCTCGACAAACGTCATCGGGAAGCTCTCGTACCACTCGGACGGGATGACCACCGCCCGCGCGCCGCGCAGCGCCTCGATCACCACCGCGTGCGGCTGTAAGCCGTGAAACGTCACGTGCGGCAGCCGATCCGCCGCCGCCCGCACTTCGGCTTCCAGCGATCCCCCGCCAAAGACACTGATCGGCGCATCGATCAGGTGCGCGGCTTCCAGGAGCGTCCGGATGCCTTTGGTCACGTCTAGCCGCCCGGTGAACACGAACCCTGTGCCGGGCCGTTCCACCGCGCCGGAAATGGGATACATGAAGTTGGGCTTGACCACCAGCCGCGCCGGGTCGAAGCCCTGCTGGACGAACAGATCGCGCACGAAATCGGTTTGCACGATGATCCGGTCGATCAGGCGGTCGTAGATGCGGCGCA
>JAAYCM010000122.1 GCA_012729765.1 Chloroflexota bacterium
CGCCTGCGCCGATCGCCTGGACTTCGGCGCGATTGTGCTCGCGCACGACACCCGCGATTGCGCCAGCTACTGCCGTAGACCGAGAGCGTGCCGACACTTTGATAATATCAACAGTTTTTGACTTGTCAGACGTCAGGTCGTCAGGAGCCAGGTGAGGTGGATGAGTTGGTTGCATCAGGTAGCCCCCTGCTAGTTAATAGTACTCGACAGTGACACGTGCAAAAGGACTTGCCTACTTTGTCTCCTCATTGTATCCCATTTCACGAGACACGCAATGAGGCAATTTTTACAGGCTTGGGAAGCCGGGGTTGCTGCCGGTCCGGCGGATTACGCCGGGGTTGAGCAAATGATAATAGCGTCGTAGTGCGGCAGAGGATAGATGATCGCATACCATCAGCATGACTTGCACTCCTGAGTCTTTGCGCTAAGATTTACTGAGAACGATTACAGTGTTAAAATAGATGCTAGGGTTAACTCTAGCACAATGATTCAGGGTGGGGATCCGGCGGGAAACGACCAATCACCCGATTTCAAGAACCGTGAGGAACTTTTTATGCTGGTCATGCAACGCTATCAGGGGAAAGTTGTCGCGTACGATCGGTTTCAGGGAGCCGGCGTAATCCGGATGTCGGATGGGCGCGAAGTGATGGTGCGCTATTCGTCGATCCGGGGCGAGGGGGTGCGTAAGCTCGCCGTGGGGGAAACGGTTTCCTTCGAGCTGCAATCGACGCGCCAGGGACGGCTGTATGCCGTGGGCGTGCAGCCGGAGTAGGTTCCTGAGACCGGGCGCTGCAGCACAACACAACCTGTTGTTTCCCACATCCAGCAGATTCTCGCCGATTGGCCATTCGCGCCCGGCTGGCCCTGCACTACAATAAAACTATTGAGCCATGCTGCCTTGCCGCTCAACGTACTGCGGGCAGGCCCTGGACCGGGCCTTTTGATCTGGCATAACCGGATGTCGTGAGCGACTCCGTTTGTATCATCGTGAATATGGACATCAGGGACGCCCGGCGTCCCTATAGGAGTTTACGCTACATGCCAGGAGAACAGGTCTTACGGATTATTCCCCTGGGCGGCCTGGGGGAAATCGGCAAGAACATGCTGCTGCTCGAATATGGCGATGCCGGGATGATCATCGATGCCGGGATCATGTTCCCGGAAAGCGACATGCTCGGTATCGACTACATCATCCCGGACTTCCGCTACGTGATCGACCGCATGGCCGCAGGGCTGGTGATTCACGGCATCGTGATCACGCACGGGCATGAGGATCATACCGGCGCGATCGGGCACGTGCTGCAGTGGATCGACGCGCCGGTCTACGGCACGGCGCTGACCGCCGGGCTGCTCGAAGGCAAGATGCGGCTGGCCGGGCACTCGCTGGACAAGCTGAATGTTTTTCGCGCCGGGGATGTGCTCGAGCTTGGCCCGTTCAGCGTCGAGACCTTCCACGTCTGCCACAGCATCCCGGATGCGGTTGGGCTGGGTGTCAATACGCCAATCGGCCTCATCGTCCATTCCAGCGACTTCAAGTTCGATCACACACCGGTCGATGGCTGGCCGCCCGATTTTGCCAAGCTGGCCGATTTTTCGCGGCGCGGCGTGCTGGCCCTGCTCGCTGACAGCACGAATGCCGAGCAGTCCGGCTGGACTCCGTCCGAATCTACGATTGAGGCTGCTTTCAATGAGGTGTTCCGCACCGCCGAGGGGCGTATCATCGTTGCGACGTTCGCCTCGCTGATCTCGCGCGTGCAGCAGGTCGCGCTGGTAGCGCAGCGCTACGGGCGGCGGCTGGCTGTTGCCGGGCACAGCATGACGGAATATATCAAGGTGGCGACCCGGCTCGGCTACCTGAGCCTGCCGAAGGACTTGCTGATCCCGCTCGATCAGGTTGCCAAGCTGTCCCCCGATAAAGTCGTGATCATGGCGACCGGCTCACAGGGCGAGCCGTCTGCCGTGCTGAGCCGGCTGGCCTGGGGCCGCCATCGCCAGCTTGAGATTATGCCCGGCGACACCGTGATCATGTCCGCCCACCCGATTCCCGGCAACGAAGAATTTGTGCACCGCACGATCAACAAGCTGTTCCAACGTGGCGCGCATGTCATTTATGATCCGATCGCGCCGGTGCATGTTTCCGGCCACGCCAGCCGCGAGGAACTGAAGTTGTTGATCAATATGATCCGGCCTAAGTTCTTCATCCCGGTACATGGCGAACTGCGGCATCTCCACCAGCACAGCGCCCTGGCCCAGGAGATCGGTATTCCGGCCAGCAATATCGCGGTGGTCGAGAATGGGACCGAGCTTCTGCTCACGCCGGACTCGCTGACGATTGGAGAGCGGGTGCCGGGCGGCTATGTGTTCGTCGATGGGACGGGCGTCGGTGATGTCGGCCCGATTGTGATGCGCGACCGCGAGATTCTGGCGCGCGACGGCTTCGTGACGGTGGTCGTGGTGCTGGAGCGCGAAACGGGCAAATTGATCGGGGAGCCGGAGATCATCTCGCGCGGGTTTGTGTTTGTGCGCGATGCCAATGATCTGCTTGAAGCGGCACAGGCATTGGTTGAAGATGTAATCGCAACCTATGCCAACGGCGATCTCACGACCGTGCTGCAGGACGCGCTCTCGAAGATGTTCTACAACCAGACGCACCGCCGCCCGATGGTGTTTGCCATCGTGCGCGAGGTATAACGGTCGTCGGACGCACGGCAGGGGATGACGCGCGGGATTGGTAGGGGCGCGCGGCGCTATGCCCCGCCCCTATACGAAACGTCCTGGGCCTCAGTCGATTTGCCAGCCAGCCGCCCCGTTTGCATAATAAGGGCGGATGGCTATACACTTAGCGCCGCTGTCGCAGCGTGATTTTGTGCGCTGCGTTTACCGTGCGCGATCACCGCTGCGAGGCGGGGACTGTCAAAATTTTGAGTAAGGAGCTATTGTGCGCTCATTTGAACTGCATAACCTGCGCCGGGGATCGCTGCTGATCCTGGCGATATTGTGTCTGCTGCTGCTGGCCGCCTGCGCCGGCGATAAGGAAACCCCTGAGGCTGCCCCGGCTGGCAATTCCGCGCCCGCCGCTGAGGGTGACGCGGTCGTCGCCAACCTGGAAACCAGCCCGGAGCCAACCGCCGTGCCGCTGGCCGCGCGGGTGAATGACGAGTCGATCACCCTGGCCGAGTTCACGAGCGAGCGCGAACGGCGCGCCTTTGGGCTGGATGTCGAGCCGGCGACTGCTGCCGCATTTGATGAAACCGTGCTGCAAGGCATGATCGATCAGGTGTTGATCGAGCAGTATGCCGCGCGCGAGGGAATCGCCGTGACGGATGCCGAGGTCGAGGCTGAGCTTCAGGCGCAGAGCGAGATCGCAACCGCCAACGGTCAGAATCTTGAAGAGTTTGTCAACGCGCAGCTTTACTCGATGGACGAGTATCGCGCCGCGCTGCGCGGCATGATGCTGTGGCAGAAGGTCAGCCAGCATGTCGTCGCCAGCGTGCCGCCGACCGGCCCGCAGGTCCACGCGCGCCATATCCTGGTCGCGGATGAGGCGACCGCCCGCTCGCTGCTGGATCAGCTTAACCAGGGAGCCGAGTTCGCGCAGTTGGCGCTGCAATATTCGCTCGACAGCTCGACTGCACCCACCGGCGGCGACCTGGACTGGGTCAGCCGGGGCGATCTGCTTCAGCCCGAAGTGGAAGACGCGATCTTTGCCCTGCAGCCGGGCCAGCGCGCGCCGGAACCCGTGGTGAGCAGCCTGGGCTATCATATCATCGAGACTCTGGAGCGGGTCGAGGATCGCCCGCTTAACGAGGCCGCGCTGGCCGAAAAGCGTGAGCAGGCATTCCTGGAATGGCTTCAGAGCCAGCGCGACAGCGCGCGGATTGAGCGTTTTGTGGGAACGGGTGGATAGCAGATAAATCCCAGGAGAGGGGGCGTGATGAGCGGCTGTGGAAACGTGCTCTTTAACCTGATCGCAGCGGTGTTTTTCGTGCTCACCATCATAACCGGTGTGATGGTCGTCGGCATCATGGCCGGAGAAGTCGAGCCGCCATTCTTCGCGCCGGAGCCGACGCTGGCCGTGCCCACGCTGGCATCAATCGAGCAGCCGACCGGCGTGTTTATCCCGACGTTTACCCCGTCGAGCACGCCGGAGCTGTCGCCCACGCCCAGCAGTACGCCCACCGACACGCCGACGCTGACGCCGAGCATCACGCTGCGCGCTGCCGCGACGGCAGCTCCCTTTGTCCCGGAGGCGACCGAAACACCCGCGCCGGAAGGGGCCGAGGCCGCCGCTTTGCTCCCGTCGCCCACACTCGCGCCGCCGACAGCGACCGTAACGCCCTCGCCGCCCGGACCGCCGACCGCCACGCAGTCGGCCTTCCCGTTCATCGTGCAGCAGGGCACGCCGCTGATGCGCGAGAACTATGCCAACCCATCCGGCTGCAACTGGCAGGGGATCGCCGGGCAGGTGATCACCGATCGCGGCGAGGCCGTGCTGGGTGTGCAGGTGCGGATCACGATGCCCGATAACTCGGAGCAGTTTACCATCACCGGCACGAACACCGCCTACGGTCCGTCGGGGTGGGAAGTCGGGGTGGCCGCTGCGCCGACGACTGACAGCTTCCAGGTGCAGTTGATCGGCACGGATGGCGCGCCGGTTTCTGCGGCGGTCCAGGTGGCGTTCCCCGGCTCGTGTCAGGAAAATCTGGCGCTGATCAACTTTGTCCAGACCCGGCCCGTGCAGTAAGTCGATTGTGGGTGTGCGGCAGGGCTGCGCCCCTTTATGTGCAGAGTTCGACGGACGGTCCTGGGGCGTCGCAGCGGCGCCCCACCGTCTACAGCCTCGAAGCGGAAAGCTATGCAGGTGAGGCCCCATGCCGCAGCGTTCGACCACTTTGCTTGACCTGTTGACCCTGTTGTTTGTCGTGCTCACCGTTGTCCTGATCGCGGCGGTGGTGCTGATCATCAACAATCCCAACACGCCGCTCAACCCCTTCCCACCGCCGACCGTGCCGGCGCTGCTGGTTTTGCCAACTATGACGCCGACGCCGACCGGCACGGCGACCGCCACCCCGACCATCACGCCGACTCCCAGCGATACGCCAACCGCGACCGCCACGCCAACTGCCACCGCGACCGCGACCGAGACGCCTACGCCAACCCACACCCCGACTCAGGTGATCCTGGCTGCGCCTGCGGCGACCGAGCCGCCGACCGCTTCCCTGCTGGACGATGGCAGCGGGGGGGCAGTACCGGGCAGCCAGGGCGGTGCGCCGAACAGCCCCGGCGCGAATCCGGCGACACAGGCCCCGTACCCCTTCACGGCTTCTGAGGTGCGCTACGAGGCCAACGCCAGCGACGAGGGCTGCCGCTGGCTGGGCATCGCCGGGGCGGTTCGCGGGCTGGAAGGCGATCCGCTGCCGGGAGTGGCCATCGAGATCAACGGCGAGAACTTCCGCCAGGTGTTGTTCTCTGGCTCTGCGCCGCGCTGGGGAAGCGGCGGTTTCGAGTTCACGGTGGGGGCGGCCCCGCGCAGCGCCGAATATACGCTGCGCCTGCTCGGCCCGACTGGCGGCCCGATCTCCGAGGTGTTGACGGTGGAAACCGGCAACACTTGCCAGTCCAACGTCGCCATAGTAGAGTTTACGCAGAACTACCCCTACTAGCGGCACGCACAGGAGCACACCATGTCCGACAACCCGCGTGTGACGAGCGGCATCCCTGGCCTGGACGAGATGTTGGGCGGCGGATTTGTCCCACGCTCGGCGGCGCTGGTGCGCGGCGCGCCGGGCACGGGCAAGACGACCTTCGGACTTCAATACCTGATCGAGGGCGTGCAGCGCAGCGAGCCGGGCCTGTTCGTCTCGTTCGAGGAGTTCCCCCAGTCGCTCTACCGCGATGCCGCCAGCCTGGGCTGGGACCTGCCGGCCCTGGAAGCGCAGGGTAAGCTGCACCTGCTCTTCACCTCGCCGCAAGTGCTGCTGCACAGTCTCGCCGCGCCCGAAAGCAGCATCGCGCAGCGGTTCCAGGCGCAGGGCATCCAGCGCGTGGTGATCGACAGCCTGACGCACTTCACCCAGCACACCCCCGACCCGCAGGAACTCCGCGCGATCTACAACCAGGTGGTGAACGCGCTGCGCCGCGAGGACGTGACAGCGCTCTACCTGGCCGAGGAGATGCGCTCCGACTACACCAGCGAGGAGAGGGGCCGCCTCTCGTTCGTGGTGGACTGCCTGATCATGCTGCGCTACCTGGAGATCGACAGCACGATTCAGCGCGCGATGACCATCCTCAAGATGCGCTCGTCGCGGCACGACACCGCGATCCACAGCTATGCCATCGGCCCGAACGGGATCACGATCGGTAAGCCGCTCGAAGGCAAATCCGGCCTGCTCAGCGGGCTGGTCAAGCGCAGCATGATCAGCACCGTCGAATAACACTTCTCCGCGCCGCTCACACCTGTTTCGCCCCGCTGCCCGCGAAGATTTTGGATAGAACAGGCGTTCGTGCTACACTAGCCGCGACGTGAAGGAGCGGAACTGTCGATGGCGAAAACCAAAGTCTATTACGAGTGCCAGAACTGCGGGCGGCGCTCGCCCCGCGCAATGGGCAAATGCCCCAACTGCGGCGAATTCAACACCATGATCGAAGTGGTCGAGCAGCCGGAAGCGCCCATGACCGCGCGCGCCGCCGGTCCGGTGCGCTCGAAGCCGCAGCGCCTGCGCGAAGTCTCTGCCGAGGCGGGGGATCGTTACCCGGTGCCGGTCGAGGAATTGTCGCGCGTGCTGGGCGGCGGACTCGTGCCCGGCAGTGTGGTGCTGGTCGGCGGCGATCCGGGCATAGGCAAGAGCACGCTGCTGCTGCAAGTCGCCGTACTGATGGACCAGATCGCCGGGCCGGTGCTCTATGTCTCCGGCGAGGAGAGCGAGCGGCAGATCAAGATGCGCGCCGAGCGCCTGGGGCTGGAGTCCGAGAATCTCTACCTGGTGACGGAAACCGAGATCGGCGCGATCATGACGCACATCGAGACGGTCAAGCCGCGCCTGCTGATCATCGATTCGATCCAGACGACGTATACCGAGGGCAAGGCGTCGGCGGCGGGCAGCGTCTCGCAGGTGCGCGAGTGCGCCAGCCAGCTCCGCGAACTGGCGAAGGAAACCGGGATCGCGGTGTTCCTAGTCGGGCATGTCACCAAAGAGGGCGTGATTGCCGGGCCGCGCGTGCTGGAACATATCGTCGATACCGTGCTGTACCTGGAAGGCGACCGTTTCCAGGCTTACCGCCTGCTGCGCAGCGTGAAGAACCGCTTCGGCGCGACGAGCGAGGTCGGCGTATTCGAGATGCGCGACCGGGGCCTGGTCGAGATCGTCAACCCGTCCGAGGTATTCATCGCCGAGCGGGTCGTCAACGCGCCGGGCAGCGCGATCGCCGTCACGCTGGAAGGCACGCGCCCGCTGCTGGTCGAGGTGCAGGCGCTCGCCAGCCAGACGGTCTATCCCAACCCGCGCCGCACGGCCAACGGGGTCGATTTCAACCGCCTGCTGCTGCTCACGGCTGTGCTGATCAAGCGCGTCGGAATCCGGCTGTATGACAAGGATATCTTCGTCAACGTGATCAGCGGCCTGAAGATCGACGAGCCGGCGGCGGACCTGGCGATCGCGGTGTCGGTCGCATCGAGCGCGTGGGATGTGCCGGTCCCGGCGGATATGGCATTCGTGGGCGAGATCGGCCTCAGCGGTGAGCTGCGCGCCGTCAGCCAGACGGTGACACGCGTCAAAGAGGCGGCCAAGCTCGGCTTCAAGCGGGTGGTGGTCCCGCGCACCTATCGCCAGGATGATCTCGGCGCGCCGGGAGTCGAGGTGATCCGCGTGCGCACGATGGCGGATGCGCTGGCGGCGGCGCTCCCGCAGCGCGAGCGACAGACCGAGTAGCGCATCAGGCAAGCGTCAGGATCGGTGACTATCCGACAGCTTGCCGTCGCTTGTGCAATGGTTAGCCGTCAAGTTAAGCGCCTCAGTATCCCATACGATCAAGTACAAACCACGATGGCTGATGCCCCCCACGGCCATCCGGTTGCTCCCCCAAGACCAAACGCTTTGCGAACCAGGTGTTTGGTCTTCCTTTTTGTTTCAGGCCCGTTGTTTTCTCGCTCAAAATTTGCAGAACCGAACTTTTGTTCGTATACTTGGCGCACGCGGTGGGTTTGACGCACTATCCCAAGCGGCTATAATCCGTGTATCGATGACGCGAGGGAAACTTGGTGCAGTCACTACAACGGATCGGCATTCTGGCACACCCCCTGCGCCCCAACACGGCCCCGCTGGCGCAGCAGCTTGCGCGCTCGCTTCAGGCGCACGGGATCGCGGTGTGGGTGTTGACAGATTGGGATGCGGTTCAGGCGCGACCGTTCGTACAGGACTCCGATCTGGTGATTGCCATCGGCGGGGATGGGGCGATGCTGCGCGCGGCGCGCGTCTCGGCGCCGGTGAACGTGCCGGTGCTGGGCATCAACGCCGGGCATCTAGGCTTTCTGACCGAGGTCAGCCCAGGGGACTGGGAAGACAGCCTGGCGCTGCTGCTTGAGGGTGACTACTGGATCGAGCAGCGGATGATGATCTCGTGCGTGATCCGGCGCGGCGAGCATGTGCTGGCGCAGGGTGACGCGCTGAACGATGTCGTGATCAGCCGGGGGGCGATTGCCCGCTCGGTGCAACTGGAAACCTATATTGACGGGGGTTGGGCGACAACCTATCACGGCGATGGGCTGATCATCGCCACGCCGACCGGCTCAACCGCTTACGCGCTTGCTGCGGGTGGGCCGATCCTGCCGCCGGAGCTGAAGAATATCCTGATGGTGCCGCTGGCCCCGCATCTGAGCATGGATCGCCCGATGGTGCTGTCTCAGGGCGCGACCATTGACGTGGTCGTCGATCCGCAGACCGCCGCCGAAGTCATGGTGACGATCGATGGCGAGCTGGTTGCCAGCCTTGAATCGTCCGACCAGGTGACGGTGCGCGCCAGCGAGAGTGTCAGCCGGTTTGTGCGCCTGCGCGACCGGAATTACTTCTACCGCTCGCTGCTCGACCGCCTGGAGCCGCGCATACCGCCGCGCCCCGGACGGCTCAGCCCGGTCACGCAGTCCCCCGCATCCGTTCAGAATCAGGAGTAAGTTGGAGCCTGTTTAATCGGTCCGCAGCCCCGCGATGTGCGGCTGCACGCCCGGCCCGGTGAGATAATGAGGCTATGAGCTTTCAGGAAGCAGTCGAAAATCAACCGCTGAAGACGGAAGACGAAGTCGTTTACTGCACGGTGCATCCCAATGCGCCGGCAAATCTGCGCTGCAACCGCTGCGGGCGTCCGATGTGCACGCGCTGTGCCGTGCGCACCCCGGTCGGCTATCGCTGCCGCCAGTGTGTGCGCGAGCAGCAGGACAAGTTCTTCAACGCCCAGATGATCGACTATCTGGTCGCGGCAGTGGTCAGCGTGGTAGTCAGCGCGGCTGCGGCGTTTTTCATCTGGCGGCTGTGGTTCTTCCTGGTCTTCATTATCTCGCCCGTCGTGGGGAGCGTGATCGGCCAGCTTGTCTGGCGGCTGACCGGCAAGCGGCGCGGGCGCTATACGGCGATCGTCGTCGGGGCGGGCGTGGTGGTCGGCGCGCTGCCGTTCCTGCTCCTGAATTTGTTCTCGGTGGGGCTGTATCTGTTTGTGGCGACCGGCGCGGCTGTAGCGCAGTTTCGCCTGCGGTTGTAGGGATATAGCGGTTATTGGCGAGTGTGTGAGGCAGATCAACGACGCCTATGTTGCACGAACTGCGGATCAAAGACTTCGCAATCATTGATGAGCTGGTGCTGACGCTGGCACCCGGCTTTCTGGTCATGACCGGCGAAACCGGTGCCGGCAAATCGATCATTGTGGACGCGGTCAACCTGCTGTTGGGCGAGCGCTCCGATTCAAGCTTTGTGCGCGCCGGTGCCGACCGTGCTGTGATCGAGGGTATCTTCAACGTGCCGGCGGCGCTGCGCGACGAGCTAAACGCCTATCTCCAGGCCGAAGGGCTGGAAGGGGACTCGCCCGACGACGTGCTCCTGACGCGCGAGGTACGCACCAACGGGCGCAGCCAATCGCGGGTCAACGGCGTGGCGTGCAATCTGGCCGTGTACCGCGAGGTTGGCGGGATGCTGGTCGATATTCACGGGCAGGGCGAGCACCTGTCGCTGCTCAAGCCGGCGCAGCATCTCTACCTGCTCGACCGCTACGCCCGGCTCGAAGATGAGCGGCTGGCCGTGCGCGATCTGGTGCGCCAGTTGGACCAGGTGCAGGCCGAGATTCAATCGCTGCTGACCGACGAGGCCGCCCTGGCCCGGCGCGTCGATATGCTCCAGTACCAGATTCAGGAGATCGAGGCGGCCAATCTGCGCCCCGAAGAAGAGGACGAACTGCGCCAGGAGCGTAACCGCCTGGTCAACGCCGAGAAGATCGCGGAGCTGGCGACCGAAGCGCAGTTCGCGCTGCTGGGTGAGGCGGGCGAAACATCGGCGGTGGACCTGTTGGGGCAGGTTGCGATCCTGCTCGACAAGCTGGCGAAGCTCGATCCGCTGGTCGAGGAGAACGCGCAGCTGGCCGAGGAACTGAGCGTGCAGGCGGATGAACTGTCGCGCACGATCCGCCAGTATCGCGAGGAGATCGAATACGACCCGCGCCGCCTGGACGACATCGAAGAGCGGATCGAGGTGCTGACGCGCCTGCAGCGCAAATACGGCGGCTCGATCCCGGCGGTGCTGGCCTTCGCGGAGAAGGCGCGCGCCGAGCTTGAGGCGATCACCCACGGCGAGGAGCGCCTGGCCGAGTTGCGCGAGCAGGAAGAGCGGCTGCTGCACGAGATCGGGGCCAAAGCCGCCGCGCTCAGCCAGAAGCGCCAGCGCGCCGCCAAAGAGCTGGACGCCGCGATCGTGCGTGAGCTGGGCGATCTGAAGATGAAGGATGCGCGCTTCGAGGTCCAGATCGCGCACCATGACGATCCCGACGGGTGCTACGTGGGCGAGCGGCGGCTGGCGTTCAACGCCACCGGCATCGACCAGGTCGAATTCTTCATGGCGGCCAACCTGGGCGAGCCGCTGCGCCCGCTGGTCAAGGTGGCGTCCGGCGGTGAGACGGCGCGCATCATGCTTGCGCTGAAGAGCGTGCTCTCGTATGCCGACCAGGTGCCAACGCTGATCTTCGACGAGATCGACCAGGGGATCGGCGGGCGGATCGGCGCGGTCGTCGGGCACAAGCTGTGGGGCCTGTCCGATCATCATCAGGTGCTGGTCGTGACACACCTCGCGCAGCTTGCCGGTTTTGGCGACGCGCATTACAAGGTTAGCAAGCATGTACTCAACAACCGCACCGTGACGCGCGTCGAGCACCTGAGCGATCAGGGCCGCGTCGATGAACTGGCCGAGATGCTGGGCGCGGAGACGAGCAGCGCGCGCCAGAGCGCGTATGATATCCTGATGCTGGCGCGCCGCACCAAAGAGGGCCGCCGCCTGGAAATAGTCTGAGAATCACACGGGGCGGATCACACGATCCGCCCCGTGGTGTTTGTTCATAACAACTGCTGCTGATTCAACGTTCCAGCCGCCGCGCGTTCCTGCTCCAGGAGCGCGCGTTTGCGTTCCACGCCCCAGCGATAGCCGCTCAGCCCGCCGTCACTGCGCACGACACGATGGCACGGCACGATCAGCGCGGTCGGGTTGGTGGCACAGGCGCGGGCCACAGCGCGCGTTGCGCTGGGCTGGCCGAGCGCCGCCGCGATCTCGGCATAGGAGCGCGTGCTGCCGTAGGGGATGGCGCGCAGCGCTTCCCACACCCGGCGCTGGAAGGCGGTTGCCTGCACGTCGAGCGGCAGGTGATCAAGCTGCGGCTGTTCGCCGTCGAGATAGCTTAGAATTGCGTTAATCCAGTGGTGCAGGCCTGCCGCGTCCTGCACAATGTCGGCGGCGGTGAACTCCTCGCGCAGTGCGTTTTCGAGAGCCTCAGGCGTATCCCCCAGGGTCACGCTGCAAATGCCCCGCTCCGTCGCGGCGACCAGCACGAAGCCCAACCGGCATTCCGTAATCGCGTAGTGAATGTGCATGGCTTGCCCTCTCTGGCGGTAATCGGTCGGCGTCATGCCGAGCTGTCCGGGATAGATGCGGCTGCTGGAACCATAACCGGCGGCGTACAGTGCATCCGTGACGCTCGCGCCGTCCTGAAGCTGCGTCTTAAAGCGGGCGAGGCGCTGTGCGTCGGCGTACTGGCGCGGCGTGATGCCGGTCAGGCGCTTGAACACGCGCTGCAAATGGGCCGGGCTGACGCCGATCTGCGCGCCGATCGCGGTCAGCGTCGGGCGATCGTCCAGGTGCGCCTCGATATAGTCGCACGCCTGCCGGATCATCTCGATCTGCGCGTCGGCTTCGTCGGGGCGGCAGCGGCGGCAGGCGCGATAACCAGCCTGGGCAGCCGCCTGTGGCGTCGCAAAGAATGTCACGTGATCGCGCCGGGGACGCCGCGCCGGGCACGAGGGGCGGCAGTAGATGCCGGTCGTCTGCACGGCGAAAACGAACGTGCCATCGGCGCGCGGATCGCGGTTCTCGACCGCCTGCCAGCACGCCGCCGGATCGAGCGCCGGGGGTGGGGTTGTGGGCGGTGTGGGTTGGTTTGACATAGCCACTCCTGATCGTTGATGATTACTCCAGGGTACCGGCAAACGCGCTGGATGGCTATCCGATTCTTGCGCTCAAACTCGCGTTTCGACGGGCAGCGCGAACCCGTCTGCCGGCGCTCACCATCTGGATTTGTTTATGCTAGACTCTGCAAATGAGAGACTTGTTGGAGCTGTTTGGCAATGGATAAGCCTATCACATTACAGGACGATCTGGACAGTATGTCGGTGCCAGGCGACCTGTATGAAGTCGTTGATGCTGACGAGAAAAAAATCCGCTGTGTGGCGTGCGGGCACCGCTGCCTGATCAAAGATGGGCGGCGCGGCATCTGCAAGGTGCGCTACAACGATGGCGGCGTGCTGCGCGTGCCGCATGGCTATGTCGGCGCGCTGCAAGTCGATCCGATCGAGAAGAAGCCCTTCTTTCATGTGACGCCCGGCGAGAACGTGCTCAGCTTTGGGATGCTGGGCTGCGACTTCCGCTGCGGCTACTGCCAGAACTGGCAGATCTCGCAAACCCTGCGCGACGAGGCCGCCGGGCGTGACTATATGCCCGCCTCGGCTGAGGACCTGATCGCGTTGGGGCGGCGCTATGGCTCGCGGGCCGTCGCCAGCACCTATAACGAGCCGCTGATCACATCCGAGTGGGCGGTCGAGGTTTTCAAGCTGGCGCGTGGGGCCGGGATGCGGACTTTCTACGTCTCCAACGGCAACGGCACGCCGGAAGTGATCGACTATCTGCGGCCCTGGCTGGACGGCTATAAGATCGACCTGAAAACGATGCAGGACCGCCACTACCGTAAAGATCTGGGCGGTGTGCTCCAGCATGTGCTGGACACGATCAAGCGCGTGCACGAGGCGGGCATCTGGCTCGAAGTCCTGACGCTGATCGTGCCCGGCTTCAACGACAGCAGCGAAGAGTTGTGGGATGCCGCGCGCTATATTCGCAGTGTCTCACCGGACATCCCCTGGCATATCACCGCCTTCCATCCCGACTATAAGATGATGGATGTACCGCGTACTACCGCCGATACGCTGGTGCGCGCTGCCGAGATCGGGGCCGAGGCCGGGCTGAACTATGTGTACGCAGGGAACCTGCCGGGGCGTACCGCCGAGTGGGAAGACACGCGCTGCCCGCACTGCCAGACGACCGTGATCCGGCGGCAGGGCTTCGCCGTGCGTGAGAATCGACTGGCCCGCACCGGCGGCACCTGTCCGCAGTGTGGCACGCGAATCCCCGGCATCTGGTCATAACTCGACATACTTTCGCAGAACACCAGCCAGGAAGCGACGCACCCCTATGACCAAGCAGATCGTCCCACGCTATAAGCTGATGCTGTTCTACGATCTGCCGGCGGCTGATCCGGAAAAGTACTACAACTTCGTCATGACGGAGCTGGTCCCGTCGGTGCAGTCGATGGGGCTGTACATGTTCCGGGTCTATCATACGCTGTGGGGAAACGACTGCCCGCTGCGCCAGGCCGAGTTCGTGGCCGAGGACCTGGCGACAATCCAGGCGGCGCTGGACAGCGAGCGTTGGAAAGAGCTCGAGGTCAAGTTGGCCGAGCACACGACCAACTACCGCCGCAAGATCGTCAAGTTCCGGCCCGGCTTTCAGTTTTAGCACGTGATATGCATTTTTACCCCCATCCCCCGGCCCCTTACCCCACGCTTTGCGGAGGGAAGGGGGGCAGTAAGTCCTTCCCTCATTTTGGGGGAAGGATTTAGGGGGCGATCTGCGGCTGTAGTACTAGGCGCTACGAGCAGGAATCAAACTGCGCCCGGCGATCTGCATTGATCACTGGGCGCAGGTGCTTGAATCAGGGAACTACGCGATTACGCCCAGCTCGCGGCCTACGCGCGCGAAGATGTCGAGCGCCTGGTCGAGATCGTCGCGGCTGTGGCTGGCACTGTTCATCACGCGGATACGCGCCTTGCCGAGCGCCACGGTCGGATAGCCGATCGCCATGGCGAACAGCCCTGCTTCGAACAGGCGGCGGCTGAACTGCTGCGCCAGCGGCGCCTCGCCCAGCATCACCGGGACAATCGGCGTCTCGGTGCGACCCGTATCAAAGCCGAGCGCGTGCATTCCCTGCTTGAAATAGGCGGCGTTATCCCACAGCCGGTCTACCAGTTCAGTACTTTCTTCGAGCACATCCACGGCGGCGATACACGCGGCCACGTCGGGCACGGTCATCGCGCTGCTGAACAGGAAGGGCCTCCCGCGCTGGCGCAGCCAGTCCACGATGATCTGTTTCCCGGCCACGACCCCGCCGACCACGCCGAACGCCTTGCTCAGTGTGCCGATCTCGACATCCACCCGGCCATGCAGCCCGAAATGGGCGACGATGCCGCGCCCGCCCTGGCCCATCACGCCTTCGCCGTGCGCGTCGTCCACCATCAGCATAATGCCGTGTTCCTCGGCAATCGCGCAGATCTCCGGCAGCGGCGCGATATCGCCGTCCATGCTGAACACGCCATCGGTCACGATCAGCCGCCGCCGGTAGTCGGTCACGGCGGCGATCTGGCGGCGCAGGTCGTCGGGATCGGCGTGAGCGAAGCGCACGATCTCGGCGCGCGCGAGGCGGCTGCCGTCGATGATGCTGGCGTGGTTCAGCTCGTCGGAGAAGATCACATCGCCCTTGCCGACCAGGGCCGGAAGCGTGGCGAGGTTGGCGGTGAAGCCGCTCTGGAATGTGATCGCGGCCTCGACTCCCTTAAAGGCGGCCAGCCGCCGCTCCAGTTCCAGATGCAGGTCCATCGTCCCGGCGATGCTGCGCACCGCTGCCGGGCCGATGCCGTAGGAATCCATCGCCTGTTTGGCCGCCGCGACGAGGCGCGGGTGGTTCGCCAGGCCGAGGTAGTTGTTCGACGAGAAGTTGAGCACGCGCCGGCCATCGACCACCAGCCACGCGCCCTGCGGGCTGCCGAGCGTGCGTATCTGGTTGAACAGCCCTTGCTCCTTCAGGCTGGCGATTTCGGCTTCGATCCAGGCGGTTTTCGACTCGATCATTCCTGATGCTCCTTAATCCTAAATAACCGTTGTGGAAAAAATTTAAAGCAACGCCTTTCTGGGTGGGCCGTATTATACTACGTGGCTGGCAGTATCATTTTGAAGAAGGAGAAGCAAGATGTCAGAAAAGCCGCAGAGCTACGCGCCGGGGCTGTATGGCGTGATCGGGCCGGGCGTCAATATCTATGTGCTGGACGATGGCGACGCCGGGCTGACGGTGGTGGATGCCGGGATGCCCGGCTCGACTGACAGCGTGCTCGACCTGATCCGGGCGTTGGGCCGCGCGCCATCGGACGTGAAGCACATCCTGATCACGCACGCCGATCTGGATCACATCGGCGGCCTGAAGGCGCTGGTCGAGGCGACGGGCGCGCCGGTGGTTGCCAGCGCCGCCTCAGCCCCCTACATCCGCAGCCGCAAGACGCCGCCGCACATGCCCTTCCCGCTCAGCATATTTACCAGTGTGGCAACCCGGTTCATGCGCAAGCCCGCGCCCGTCGATCAGATCGTGAGCGATGGCGAGCGGCTGGCGATCGCGGGCGGCATCCGCGTGATCGCCACGCCGGGCCACACGCCCGATCATGTCTCGTTTTATTGGGAGCGGGAAAATGTGCTGCTGGCGGGGGACCTGCTCAACAACCGGAGCGGGCTGGCGCTGACGCCCCAGCGCATCACGCACGATCAGGACGCGGCGCGAGCCAGTGCGCGTAAGGCGCTGGCGCTCCAACCGGCGGTGATCGCCTGCGGGCATGGGCCAGTGTGGCTGGCGGCGCAGAATCCGGGCGGGATCGAGGCGCTGCTGGCGTCATTCGAGCCAGGCTAAGGTGGGTCAGGAACAGTAGCATACCTGGCGGCTGAGGATCGCGCCGTTGGCACTGGACAGGCGCGAGGCCAGAAACTCTGAGGTGGGGATGATCTCGATCACGCTGTCCAGGCCCACCAGCTCCAGCACGCGGCTCACACGCTCCGAAGGATTGGCAATCGCCAGGGTGGTACCGGCACGCCGGGCGCGCTCCATCATCAGCACCAGCTCGCGCAGCCCGGCGCTGTTGATATATTTCACTTCGCTCAGGTCGAGGATCACCTGGGCATAGCCGCTGTTCATGGCGTGGTCAAGGGCCTGGACCAGCCCGCCGCTGTTGGACCCTTCCAGACGTCCGATCACTTCCAGGAGTTGTGTGCGCTCAAGCTGCGCTGTCGAGAGCTTGTTCAACATTGATAATCTACCTTTTCGCTCGTCTGGCGGCACACAGGCCCGGCCTGCGCATCGTTCCAGCCTGTTTACTATCATCCCACCCTAGCGGGCGAAATTCTCGTCCAGGAACAGCCGCACGCCCAGGATCAACACCAGCGCGCCGAGAAACGACACCACGACCGCGCCGCAGAGGCCGTAATCGCCCAACCGCCCAAACAGCAGCCCACCCACGAAGAACCCGGCCATGCCGAGCAGGACGTTGCCGAGCGGGTTGTAGCCCCGGCCCCGCAGGACATACCCGGCCAGATAACCGGCGGTCCCACCGACCAACACCACCCACAGACATTGCAGCGCGCCGCAGAGTCCGAATGAGAACATGCCTGCACCTCTCGTTTTGTCGCGGTCTGTGATCCTATACGCAGGAGTCGGGGGTTGGGTTACGCGCGCTGAGGTGCGCGCCGACCGGCTAGGCGGCGATCCCGGCGATCAGCAGGTCGAGCGCCAGGCCCGCATCGACGCGACCCGTTTTGATGCTGAGATCGGTTTCGAGCAGGAAACGATAGATGTGCTCAAGCTGGTCGAGGGTGAACGCGCCGACCTGCCGCACGAGCTTTTCGCCCACGAAGGGATGCACGCCGATCGCCTGCGCGATCTGGCCGGGCGCGCCGCCGCCGTTGAGGTATTCGCGTGCCAGCAGCAGCAGCCGGAACTGCCGGATCATCATGCCGAAGAGCGGCAGCGGGTCGTCCTGTTCGAGCAGGCGGTGGAGCAGCCGGGTCGCCGCCGCGCCGTCGCGCTGGCCCAACGCATCGACCATCTGGAACACGTCGGTTTCGGCGATGTAGGTTGTCAGCAGGGCGACATCCGCCCCGGTGATCGGGCGCTCACCGTTGACATATGCGCTGAGCTTGGCCAATTCGCTGTCGGCGGCGCGCAGGTCCTCACCGATAACCGCTGCCAGCGTCACCGCTGCCGCCGTCTCGATCTCGACGCCGTATACCTGCTCGGCCTGGGTGCGAATCCAGCGGGTCGCGTCGCGCGGGGGATTGAAGGCTTTGTGATAGCCGCCGGGATCGGTCTTGGCGAGCTTGAGCACGGGGTTATGATCGGAGAGGGTGTCCATCTCGACGAACACGACGCGGGCGAATTCCGGCAGGTGGGGCAGTCCCTCGACCAGCACTTCAAGCTGCTCTTTGCCGATCTTACCCGCCCCCTTGCGCGCCAGCCAGCTTAGCATTCCCTCGACGATCACCAGCCGCTTATCGCTCAGGAACGGCATCGCGCTGGCCGCCGCCAGGACTTCCGCCGCTGCCGCCGCCTTGCCGTCGAGGATCGACGTGTTCAGCTCGGCCATGCCAGGATCGCCCATCTGCGCCCGGATCGACTGAAGCTGCGCCCGGCAGCTAAACTCGTCGGGGCCGTGAAACACATAGAAGGTGGGGGTACGCCTGCTCATGGCCGGGGACGGGACGCGCTAGCCCGCCATCGTGCGGACGAAGTGCACCGTCAGGCGCTGCCCGGCGAATGGGATCGAGAATTCGTAGCGGTTGATGCTGGCGATTTCCAGGCCGCCCGGCTCGCCCAGGGTGGTGAAATGCTGCTGGAGCGAGAGGCCCAACGGCTGCGAGAGGATCAGCGACATGGTCGAGAGCATGATGATGGTGGGCAGGCGCGAGAGCCGGTCCAGGAAGCCGCGCTTCATGCCGGTCGTCGCGGCCAGCGCCGCCAGGCTGGTCATGAATCCCGCCGTGACCAGGCCCGTGCCGCAGTTGGGATGGATCGCCAGCCCGCGCTCGCCGTTGCGCATCCGGTTCAGGGCCTCGCTCACGGCGGCCTCAACCTCAGGCGTCGAGACGTTGCCATAGAGATAGAAGCCCGACATGGTCGAGCGCCCGGCCATGTTCAGGTTTTTGACTTTGCGGCTCAGGACGTGGATCGTGGCGTGCTCCAGCCCGTGATTACGCCGGATGCGGCGGATAATCGACACATTGAGGAACGGCGCGGCTAGCATGGCAAGAAATTGAATCATGACGTTCCCTTCCGCTCTCTGGTATCTCGATGGGTCCCCACACCGGCGCGCGGCAGTGGGGAATCGACTCAGATTGTACCCGGATTCGAGCACGTTACCCAACTGTCACGGGTTAGAATTTTCCGCCTGTTCCTCGCCCGGCAGCGGGACAGGCAGGGCGATCACCAGCAGGCGGTGCGTGTTGGCGGTGTAGGGCCAGCACGTGACCAGCGTCAGGCGCTCGTCGCCGGTCGGCAGAATCCACTGGGCATTCTCCAGCCGGGTTTCGAGCGGTTGCCCCTGCTCGGCCAGGGTCATCGTCTGCGCGACGGTGTAAAAATGGCGCGTACCGTGCGCGTCGTCCACGCCGATCACGTCGCCCGGCTGAAGCTCGACCAGGTAGCGGAAGACCTCGCCATAGACGTTGTGATGCCCGTTGATGACGGTGTTGCCCGGCTGGCCGAGCGGGGCTGAGGTGTGGTGCCAGCCCGCCGCGAACGTGTCCGGCACATCCCACTGGCTGTAGACCACGCCGTTGATCTCGACCGGCAGCAAATTAACCGGCACAATTGGCGCGTCCAGCCCGATCCGGTTGATCACGAGGCGCTGCGGGATCAGCGGACCCGGCGTGGCGGTGGGCGTGACGGGCGCGGCAGGATCGCGCGCGGGCGTGGTGGACGGCTGCGGCGGTGCGGCAGATGCGCGCGGGGTGCGGGTTGGCACCGCTGAGCGCGCGGGTGATGGCTGGCCGGTCGGTGTGGCGGTGGGCAGATCGCTGACCGGCAGTATTCCCACCTGGGCGAGACTCTCCGGTCGGGGCGGCAGCGGCAGCGGTGATCCGAGCAGGCCGGGCGTCGGCGTGTCTTCGGGCGTGAGCATGATTCCGGGCAGCAGCCGCACCGCTTCTTCGGGGTGCAGCAGTCGCCAGGTTAGCAGGGCCAGCGCACCGCCCAGGCATAGCAGGCCCGTCCCCGCGATCACCACCCCCAGCGCCACCGTCCGCCGAAACTGCCGCTGTGTCTCCATGCGCCGCCGTTAAAGCGCCTGGCCGTCGAAGATCGCCGCCAGGACCGCCGCATGATCGGCCATCGACTCAAAGGCATAGGTTGGATTGTGTGTTTGCAGCTCCGCCACGCTAAAGGGGCCGGTCGCCACCGCGATCGTCCGCGCCCCGACGCTGGCCGCGCACGCGATGTCGCTGGGCGTGTCGCCGATGATCACGATCTGCTCCGGCGCAAAATCGACCCCGGCATAGTCGCGCGCCCGCTGCAAGGCCAGCGGCGGCAGCATCCCGCGCTCCCAGCCCTCGGAGCCGAACGCCCCGATCTTGAAATCGGCGGGATCGTACCCGGCGGCGCGCAGCTTGGGCGCGACGATCCCGGCCATATTGCCCGTCACCAGCCCGATCACAACATCGGGCCGCGTGCGCAGGGCCGCCACTACGTCGGGCGCGCCCACGCAGGGCCGCACCGGGAACTCGACGATCAGCTCGTCTATCCGCCGGGCCAGCGCCTGGTCATACCGGCTCAACTGGCTCTGCACGTCGTCGGGCGAGGTGCCGCCCGGCTCCAGAGACTCCCGCAAAATCTGCCAGTCGGTTTTGCCGGCAAAATGGATCGCATCCAGCAGACCCGCCGTGCCGAAAACGTCCTGCATCGCCAGTTCAGTCGCGGCGCGCCCGCATCCTTCAGAATGCAGCAGCGTGCCGTCAATATCGAAGAGTACCAGCCAGTGCGTAGTTTGCATCATCGCTCCTTAACCATGAGCACCAATCCCCGCGATTATACCTTACCCGGCGGCGCGGCGTGCCAGTGAATTGCGCTTAGCGCGGCTGTGAAAAGCGGCTGTGTCTGCGGGCGTGCCCGCATGATGTGACAGTTTTCTGTTTTATTGCGTCATTTCACACTACTGTGAACCTGGCTGACCGTTTAGACTCGTGTCGTAGGGTTCGGTAGACTGCTCGTCTTCGAATTTCCACATTGGTACGACTCAACCGGGCGGCTGCGCCGCGCCATGTTGTCTGGACAGCGGGTAGCTGTCGCAAGGCCGATCATGGGTGACTACCGCCTCAAACCGTGCCTGTGATCAAATTTTTCGAGAGGAAAAGGGAGGAAACCTTAATGGCTAGTCATTCATCGCCTCGTCCTATGGTGACGATCGATGGCAATACCGCTGCCGGGCAGGTTGCCCACGCGCTCAATGAGGTCATTGCCATCTATCCCATCACGCCCTCGTCTCCGATGGGCGAGCTGGCCGACGAGCTTTCGGCTGAGAACAAGCCAAACCTGTGGGGCACCGTCCCGCAGGTGACGGAAATGCAGTCGGAAGCCGGGGCGGCAGGCGCCGTGCATGGAGCGTTGACCACCGGCGCGCTGACGACGACCTTCACGGCGTCGCAGGGCCTGCTGCTGATGATCCCGAATATGTATAAGATCGCGGGCGAACTGATCCCGACCGTGTTCCACGTGGCGGCGCGCTCCCTGGCGGCGCAGGCCCTCTCGATTTTCGGCGATCACTCCGACATCAACGCTGCGCGCTCGACCGGCTTCGCCTTCCTGGGGTCCGGGAATGTTCAGGAAGTCATGGACTTCGCGGCGATTGCCCAGGCGGCCACGCTCGAATCACGCGTGCCGTTCGTCCATTTCTTCGACGGCTTCCGCACTTCGCACGAGATTCAGAAGATCGAAGCGCTGAACGACGACGATCTGCGCGCGCTGATCAACGAAGACTGCGTGATCGCGCACCGGATGCGCGGCCTCTCGCCGGAACGTCCCGTGCTGCGCGGCACGGCACAGAACCCGGATGTCTACTTCCAGGGCCGCGAAACCGTCAATAGGTTCTACGACGCTGCCCCTGGCATCGTCCAGGACGTGATGAACCGCTTTGCGGCGATCGTGGGCCGCCAGTATCACCTGTTCGACTACTTCGGCGCGCCCGACGCTGACCGCGTGATCGTGATCATGGGGTCCGGTGCGGAAGCCGTGCACGAGGTCGTGGACTATCTCAGCGCGCAGGGCGAGAAGATCGGCGTGCTCAAGGTCCGACTCTACCGCCCGTTCGACAGCGCAGCCTTTGTCGCGGCCCTGCCGCAGACTGTCCGGCGTATCGCCGTGCTGGACCGCACCAAGGAACCTGGCGCGACCGGCGAGCCGCTCTACCAGGATGTGCTGACCGCCCTCAGCGAAGGCTTCAATGCCGGCACGGTGGCCCAGCTTCCGCTGGTGGTTGGTGGGCGTTATGGCCTTGGCTCGAAGGAATTCACGCCCGGCATGGTGAAGGCAGTCTTCGACAACCTGGCCGAAGCCAAACCGAAGAATCATTTCACGGTCGGCATCGTGGACGACGTAACCTTTACCAGCCTGGACTGGGACCCCGACTTCACCACCGAGAATCCGGGCGTGCACCGCGCCATGTTCTACGGTCTGGGTGCAGACGGCACCGTCGGCGCGAACAAGAACTCGATCAAAATCATCGGCAAGGCGACCGACAACTGGGCGCAAGGCTTCTTTGTGTACGACTCGAAGAAATCGGGCGCGATCACGGTGTCGCACCTGCGCTTCAGCAAGCAGCCGATCCGCAGCACCTACCTGATCGACAAGGCCGACTTCCTGGCCTGCCACAACTTCGGCTTCCTTGAGCGCTACAACATGCTCGATCACCTGGCCAAGGGCGGCGTTTTCCTGCTCAACAGCCCCTACGGTGCGGCTGAGGTGTGGGATCGTCTCCCGCGCGAGGTCCAGCAGCAGATCATCGACAAGCAGGCGAAGTTCTACGTCATCGACGGGAACGAGATCGCCCGCTCGGTGGGTCTGGGTGGCCGCATCAACATCATCATGCAGTCGGCCTTCTTCCAAATTTCCGGCGTGCTGCCCGAAGACCGGGCGATGCAGATGATCGAGATGGCCGTCGAAGACACCTATGGCCGCAAGGGCGGTAAGGTTGTCGAGATGAACATCCGCGCGGCAGAGCTGGCCCGCGACCGGATCGAGCGCGTGACCGTACCGGCGCAGGTGAGCAGCGAGTTTACCATGCGCGCGCCCGTGCCCGCCAACGCCCCGGCCTTTGTCCAGCAGGTAACCGCCGAGATCATCGCTGGCCGCGGCGACCTGCTGCCGGTGTCGGCGATGCCCATCGATGGCACCTATCCGACCGGCACGACCCAGTACGAGAAGCGCAATGTCGGGTTGGAAATCCCGGTGTGGGAACCGGATGCCTGTATCCAGTGCAACCAGTGCTCCTACGTCTGCCCGCACGCGACCATCCGCATGAAGATTTACCCGGCGCAGTATGCCAACGGCAGCTCGCCAGCGACCTTCCAGTCGATGGAAGCCAAGGGCCGCGAGTGGACCGGGATGCGCTACACGCTGCAGGTCTCGCCCGAAGACTGCACCGGCTGCGGCCTGTGCGTCGAAACCTGCCCGGCCTATGCCAAGGACGCAACCGGCAAGAAGACCGAGCGCAAGGCGATCAACATGGCCCCGCTGACCGACGATCTGCGGCAGAGCGAGGTCGAGAACTGGGAATACTTCCTGACCCTGCCGTACACCGACCCGGCGACCTTCAACCCCTTCACCGTCAAGGGTTCGCAGTTCAGGCAGCCGCTGTTTGAGTTCTCCGGCGCGTGCGCGGGCTGCGGCGAGACGCCGTATATCAAGCTGATGACGCAGCTCTACGGCGACCGCGCCGTGATCGCCAACGCGACCGGCTGCACCTCGATCTACAGCGGCAACCTGCCCACCACGCCGTACACAACCCGTGAAGATGGGCGCGGCCCGGCCTGGTCGAACTCGCTGTTCGAAGACGCGGCGGAGTTCGGGATGGGCATGCGGCTGACGGTAGATAAGCACACCGAGTATGCCCGCGAGCTGCTGGACAAGCTGATCGCCGGCGCGAGCAACCATGTCGAACTGCTCGGAGCCATCCGCGACGCCGATCTGAGCACGCCGGAAGGCATCGAAGCGCAGCGCCAGCGCGTGGCCGAACTGAAGGGCCTGCTCCAGCAGGACGACAGCGCGCTCGCCCGCCAGCTTCTGACGGTGGCCGACTACCTGGTCAAGAAGTCGGTCTGGATCCTCGGCGGTGACGGCTGGGGCTACGACATCGGCTACGGCGGCCTGGATCACGTCCTGGCGTCGGGGCGCAATGTCAACGTCCTGCTGCTCGACACCGGCGTCTACTCCAACACCGGCGGCCAGATGTCGAAGGCGACCCCGCGCGGCGCGGTGGCGAAGTTCGCCGCCGCCGGCAAGGGCCTGCCCAAGAAGGACCTGGGCATGATCGCCATGACCTACGGCAACATCTACGTTGCGCAGGTTGCGATGGGTGCCAACATGAACCAGGCGGTCAAGGCATTTGCCGAGGCCGAAGCCTACGATGGGCCGTCCCTGATCATCGCCTACTCGCACTGCATCGCGCACGGCTACGACCTGCGCTATGGCAACCAGGTCCAGAAGGACGCGGTGGACTCCGGTTTCTGGCCGCTCTACCGCTTCAACCCGGACAACTCGCGCCAGGGCAAGCAGCCGCTCATGCTGGACTCGAAGGCCCCGACGCTCGACGTCGAAACCTTCATGTACAAGCAGAACCGCTTCAAGATCCTGCGCAATTCCGATCCGGAGCGCGCGCAGATGCTGCTTGAGCTGATGCGTGAAGACGTGGCGACTCGCTGGAAGATGTACGAGCAGATGGCGCAGTTCGACATCTAGCCATCGCTCAACGCAAATGAAACACGACGCCCCGGCACACACCGGGGCGTTTTTCTTTGGATTCTATCCCGCCTGCGGCCCGTTATGCCCGCTCCAGGCGCAGGCCCAGCACATCGGCCAGCGTGCGGAGCGTCTCCTGCGCGGCGCGCACATCGTGATCGGCGGCGGCGCTCTCAATCGCCTGCGCCAGCGTGTCCAGGTGGGCCAGCGCGCCCCCGGTGTCCAGATCGTCATCCATCGCGGAGGCGAAATTAGCGCGGTACGGTTCCGGGTCGAGAGCCGGGCCGGATACGCCGGGCAGGGCCAGGGCCGCGTGCCAGCGGTCGAGCCGGGCCTGCATCGCCGCGAGCGCGTCGCGGTAGCCGTCGGCATTCCACGCGTCACGATAGTGATGTTCCAGCACCCAGCCCCTGATCGTATCGGCGGTGTGGTCGCGCAGCAGATCGCTGATGAACAGCATATTACCCAGCGACTTGCTCATTTTTTCGCCGTCGAGCCGCACCATCGCCACATGGAACCAGTAGCGGACAAAGGGCTGCTGGCCGGTGTGGTGCTCCGACTGCGCGATCTCACAGTCGTGATGCGGGAAGATCAGGTCCGACCCGCCGCCGTGTACGTCGATGCACGGGCCGAGATAGCGCAGATTCATGGCCGAGCACTCGATATGCCAGCCGGGCCGGCCCGGCCCCCAGGGGCTGTCCCAGGTCGGCTCGTCGGGCTGCGCAGCCTGCCACAGCACGAAGTCGAGCGGGTCATCCTTGTTTGGATCGTCGGGATAGTTGCCGCGCTCGTTGGCCGTTGCCAGCATCTCGGCGTAGCCCATTTTCGCGAGCTGGCCGAAGTCGGGATCGCGGCGCACATGGTAGTACACGCTGCCGTTGCGCTCATAGGCACATCCCTTCGCCAACAGATCGGCCACCATCGTCTGAATCTGCTCGATCTGCTCGGTTGCGCGCGGAAAATGATCGGGCCGGCGGACGTTGAGGGACTGCATATCGTCGAGATACTTCTGCGTCTCCTGCTCGGCGAGCTGACGCCAGGGGATGCCGACCTGCCGCGCGCGCCGCAAGATGTCGTCGTCGATATCGGTCACATTCTGCACGGTGATCGTGCGGTAGCCGCAAAATTCCAGGTAGCGCTCCAGCACGTCGAACGCGATAAAGGTAAAGGCGTGGCCGAGGTGCGTCGTGTCGTAGGGGGTGATGCCGCAGACGTACATGCGGAAGACGCCGTCCTCACTGGTCACGGGTTCAAGCTGGCGGGTCAAAGTGTTATAGAGTTTCACCATTCATTCTCTCTGTGTGCTGCTGACAGGTGCTCGCTTGGGCGCTGCACACCTGCCTCAGTTTCGTGCCTTGTTTATAGCAGGGATGGCGGTTTCTTTCCAAGCTGCCGGGGGCCGTTTGTGCATAATAGTGCAACCCGGCCCGGCGGGGTGCGTATTTTATATAGGCTGGTTCATTTTCTCCTGATGAGACGAGGAGCGAACAGGATGACGCAGCGCGCGATCACCGAGAAAGATCTCAAGCTGGCTCAGCTGTGCCGCAACTGCAAGGCATGCAGCCGGGCGCGGCGCAACCAGCGGGGTTTTCTATTCTGGTTTGTAAAGCACATCGAGGGCGGCCTGTGCCCGGCCTGCCAGGCTTATGAGCGCGTCTATGGCCG
>JAAYCM010000123.1 GCA_012729765.1 Chloroflexota bacterium
CTACTCTGCTTCACCCACTGGTATAGTTTCTTAGGGTTCATCTGGTGTCTCCTTGTCTGGTTTCACACCCACAAGTATGCCAGATGTTCCCTTCTTTTTTCTACTGTCGCCCCCTCAGCGACAGCGTAGGGGAAGGGGCCGGGGGATGGGGGGTGAAAGGGCATCACAACCTCTACGCCGGTGTGACGCCGATCTCCAAGTCGTAGCTCACGCGCTCGCCCGCCTGCAGCACCTTGACCTGCCCGGCCTCGCGCGCTGCCGGGCGGCCCGACACCCACGCACTGCCCGGCTCCAGCCCACAGACGTATTCGCCCGCGCCCATCATCTTCCACTCGATCAGGCACGGCAGCTCAGCGGTGCGGAAGCGCACATAGGCGCTCAGCCCCAGGTTGGGATTGGTCAGCCTGGCGGTCGCATAGCCGGAAGCATCGGCGCGCGGCGTGTGATAAAAAACCTGCTCGTCATAGCCGGGCACCGGGTCCTGGAACTGGAGATGCTGATCGACGCCCGGCTCCGCGACGGCATCGCGCGGGACCATGCGCGCGGAGTCCACGCTCAGCGTGCTGTCGGGGCTGACGAACGGGAAGCCGAAGTTGCAGTGATAGAGCATCATGTGCTCGGTGGGGCGATAGCCGTCGTTGATCACCTCGTCCTGGATGCGCAGCGACGTTCCGGTCAGGGTGGTGCTGATCCGGCGCTTGAGCAGCAGGTTATAGTTGAAGAGCATGGCCTCGCGCACCTGCCCTTCGACCCAGATCACGTAGTCGTCACCCTGCCATTCCGCCCCGGTCGAGACGTTGGTCGCCGGGATGTGCGACAGCCGCCCGTGAATGCCCAGCGCCTGCCCGTTGTCTTCGGCGGGGGCACCCATCCAGTTCATGCCGCAGCCGGTCACCAGCCCGCCGCCAAAGGTGCGCAGCCAGCCCAAGCCCTGCGGCTCGTAGAAGGCGGGATGCGCAAACGGCGCGACCAGGTGTGCGGCCAGCGGCGCGCCCTGATACGACGCCAGGCCGATATCCAGCGCGCGGTCGAGCAGCACGGCAAACTGGAAGCCGCTGGCGGTGTAGACATCGGCCACGCGCGCGCCGCGCTCGCTGCCGTCGCCCAGCTCGCCCAGCCGCACCCCCGCGAGCTGCTCCATCGATCCGACCAGCCGTTTAAGTTCATCCGCTGTATAAGATTTTCCGAAAAGTTCCATTTTGCTAAAAGCCCCCTCAGGCTGTGTGATAGACCTGCGGCCTGATTCTAGCCCCCTGCGGCCCATTGGCAAACCGCCATGCAGCGTGAGCTTTGGCGCGCGATCGGGGGGTGCAGGCCAGTAGATTATTTCAGCAAAGCGGGGGATAATGATGCGCGATTACCCCCTTTGGAAGCGTTAAAAGCTGTTTTAAGGAGAATGATTCGAATGTTGATTGCTGAGATCCGCGAAGCCGTGATTAACGGCCAGGCCAAAGTTGTCGCGACCAAAGTCGAGCAGGCGCTCAACGAGGGCGTCCCCGCCGACCGCATTCTGCATGACGCGCTGATCGACGGGATGCGCGAGGTGGGAGAGCTGTTCGAGCAGGGCGAGTTTTTCGTGCCGGAGATGCTGATCGCGGCGCGGGCGATGAAGGGCGCGCTCGAAATCCTCAAGCCGCGCCTGGTCGCTCAGGGCGTGGAGCCGCTGGGCCGCGTGGCGATTGGCACGGTCAAGGGCGACCTGCACGACATCGGCAAGTCGCTGGTGGCGATGATGCTCGAAGGCGCGGGCTTCGAGGTGATGGACCTGGGCGTCGATGTCGCGCCGGAGAAGTTCGTCGAGGCGCTGCAAAACGGCGCGCAGATCGTCGCCATGTCCGCCCTGCTGACGACGACCATGTCCAACATGAAGGCGACCATCGACGCCATCGCCGCTGCCGGACTGCGCGATAAGGCGCTGGTCATGGTCGGCGGCGCGCCGGTTACCCAGGCCTATGCCGATCAGGTGGGCGCGGATGGCTACGCGCCGGATGCATCAGCGGCGGTACGTAAGGCGCGTGAACTGATCGCGTCATGACGCGCTATCTCGCGCTGACCTGCGAGGCTCTGGCGCGCAGCGTGTATGCGGCAGCGGCGGCGACTCCGCACACGGTCACGGTGCGGCTTTTCCGCCAGGGCCTGCACAACACGCCGAATAAACTGCGCGCGGCGCTCCAGGCCGAGATCGACGCGCTCCCGCCCGGCGAGTGGGACGCAGTGCTGCTGGCGTATGGCCTGTGCGGCAATTCGACCGCCGGACTCACCGCGCGTCACACGCCGCTGGTGCTGGCCCGCGCCCACGACTGCATCACGCTCTATCTCGGCTCGCAGGATCGCTATCGCGCCGAGTTTGAGGCGCACCCCGGCACGTACTGGTACAGCCTCGACTATCTGGAGCGCAGCACCGACGGCGCGAACGTGGCGTTGGGCGCGGCCAACCTGGGCCTGATGGACGGCGTGTATGAGGACTACGTCGCCAAATACGGGCAGGACAACGCCGATTACCTGATGGAAGTGATGGGCGAGTGGGGCAGGCATTACGACCGCGCGGTGTACATCGACATGGGCAGCGGCGATGGCAGCGCCTATGAGCAGATGGCGCGCGACGAAGCGCAGCGGCGGGGCTGGCGGTTCGAGCGCAAGCAGGGCAGCCGCCGCCTGATCGAGCAGTTGATCAATGGCGCGTGGAATGAGGATGAATTTCTGGTGGTGCCGCCCGGCTACACGATCCGCCCGGCTGCCGATAGCCTGATCATGGCTGAGTCGCCCGGAGCGGGCGATGAGTGAGATCGTCTTCCAGCCGGTGGGGCGGCGCGTGACTGCTGCGCCGGGCGAGACGCTGCTGGAAGCGGCCCAGAGCGCCGGAGTCGCGATCTCGGCGGTGTGCGGCGGGATCGGCGTGTGCGGTGACTGCCGCGTGCGCGTGCTGCGCGGGACGGTCAGCGCGCCCAACGCGATCGAGCAGGACCAGCTTACCGACTCCGATCAGGCTGCCGGGCTGCGGCTGGCGTGCCAGACTGTGATCAAAGGCGCGGGCGAGATCGTGGTAGACGTGCCGCGCGAGTCGCTCAGCGCGCCGCAGCGCAGCCAGGTTGAGGGTGCGGAGATTCCGCTGGCGGTCGAACCCGCGATCCAGGTGCACGATCTGAGCGCTGCCCCCCCGTCGATCCACGACCTGCGCGGCGACTGGGAGCGGGTGCAGGGGATCGATCCGGCGGCGTGGCGGCTGGATGCGCCGGTGCTGGCCGAACTGCCGGGGGTGCTGCGGGCGCACGGCTGGCAGACGCGCCTGATCGCGCACGGGGCGGACGTGGTGCGCTTTTTGCCGCCGGGCATGACGCCGTTCGGCTTCGCGGTCGATGTCGGCACGACCGGGCTGGCCGCCTACCTGGTCGATCTGCTCACCGGGCAGACGCGCGGCATCGCGGGCGCGACCAACCCGCAGATCGCCTATGGCGAGGACGTGATGGCGCGGCTGACGCTGGCCGTGCGCGATCCTGCCGGGGCGGCGCGCTTGCAGGCGGTCATGGTTGAGGTACTGAACGGGCTGCTGCGCGAGGTGTGCACCCAGGCAGGCGTGCCCACCGACCGCGTGGTCGATCTGGTCGCGGTCGGCAACACGGCCATGCATCACTTATTGCTCGGCCTGCCGGTGGAACAGCTCGGCTCCGCGCCCTATGTCCCCGCCATCGCGTCGCCGCTCGTCATCCCGGCACGTCCGCTGGGGCTGGAAGCGGCTCCCGGCGCGCGGCTGTACCTGCCGCCCAATGTGGCCGGGTTCGTCGGGGCCGATCATGTTGCGATGCTGCTGGCGACCGCCACCGCCGACCAGCCGGGCGTCACGCTCAGCCTGGACATTGGTACCAACACCGAGGTGACGCTCAACGCGCACGGCCAGTTGTGGTGCTGCTCGACGGCGTCCGGCCCGGCCTTCGAGGGGGCGCACATTCGGGATGGGATGCGCGCCGCCGCCGGGGCAATCGAGCGCCTGATCTGGCAGGATGGCGGCCTGCGCTGGCTGACCATCGAACACGCGCCGCCGGTCGGGCTGTGCGGCTCCGGCATCCTGGACGCGGTCGCCGTGCTGCGCGCCGCCGGGATTCTGTCCGACACCGGGGCGATGCGCCGCGACGATCCGCGCGTCCGGCGCGAGGACTACAACCCGCGCTATGAGATCGTGCCCGCCGCGCAGACCGGGCATGGGCGCGAGGTGGCGCTCAGCCGCGGGGATGTGAACGAGGTCCAGCTTGCCAAGGCCGCGATCCGGGCCGGGATCAAGCTGCTGGTCGAGCGGGCCGGGCTGTCCGAAGCCGAGATCGACCGCGTGATCGTGGCCGGGGCGTTTGGCAACTATATCGACTTGCAGAGCGCGATCACGATCGGGATGTTCCCGCCGCTGCCGCTGGAGCGCTTCCACCAGGTCGGGAACGCTGCCGGGATCGGGGCCAAGCGGCTGCTGATCAACGCGCCGGAGCGGGCACGGGCGGCGGTGCTGGTCGCGCGTTTGCGCTATATCGAGCTGACCAACCATCCCGATTTTTCCGACCGTTTCAGCCAGGCGGTCCGGCTGACTCCCGACCCCTGGGACGCATAACGCTTTGAGGAGGCGTATACGGTGGAGACAATCTTGCAGGGCGCGGGCGGCGAGGTCGTGATCGGTCCCGGCCAGCCGACCGCCATCATTGGGGAACGCATCAACCCGACCGGGCGCAAGGCATTCAGCGCCGAATTGCAGGCCGGGGACCTGAGCCGGATCGCGCGTGACGCCCAGGCTCAGGCCGACGCGGGCGCGGCAGTGCTCGATGTGAACGTGGGCGCGGCGGGCGTGGACGAGGTCGCGCTGCTGCCGCAGGCGATCCAGATCGTGCAGGACACGGCCGATCTGCCGGTCTGCATCGACTCGGCCAACCCTGAGGCGCTGGCTGCCGGGCTGCGCGTGATCCGGGGCCGCGCACTGGTGAACTCGGTCAACGGCGAGATGGCCAAGATGAAGGCCGTTTTCCCCGTCGTGGCCGAATACGGCGCGGCGGTGATCGCGCTGTGCATGGACGACAGCGGCATCCCGGCCACGCCGGAAGCGCGGCTGGCAGTGGCCGAAAATATCCTGAAAGAAGCGGCGGCGTATGGCATCGCGCCGGAAGCGGTCCTGCTCGATCCGCTGGTGCTGGCGGTGGGCGCCGATCACACCGCCGGGCAGGTGACGGCTGAGGCCGCCCGCCTGATCCGTGCTAATTTCGGCTGCAATATGACCGCCGGGGCCAGCAATGCCTCTCATGGGATGCCGGAGCGGCAGGTGCTCAATACCGTCTTTCTGGCGCTGCTGATCCAGGCCGGGGTGAATGCGCCGATCTGCAACCCGCTGACGAACGGGCTGGCCGTGCGCGCCGCCGATCTGATGCTGGGGCTGGACGAGTGGGGGATGCGCTACATCCAGACCTACCGGGCTGCCCTCAAAGCCGCGTCGGAATAAATCAAAAATCCGGTATACTTATCGGGCGGGCTGCCCGTGATGTTGTGCGGTGCAGCCGTTCGATTTTGGCCGTTCGGATGAGTATGAGGAAGTCTGTGATGCGACGCATGTTGGTGGTTCTGGCGCTGGCAGGTATGGTGCTCGTGGCGGCGCTTGCCCTAAGCCTGAGCGCGCTCCCGCCGGGGGCCAGCGCCGGGCTGGACGCGACGCCGCCGGGCACGCTGCCGCCCGGCATCACGGTCACGCCGCTGATCGAGCCGGAAGGCTGCCTGGAGCCGCCCGACGACTATACGCGCGTGTGGGTCAACGGTGGGCAGTTCAACGTCCGCACGGTCGCCATGCTCGACCACGCCCAGTCGCTCTATGCGGCCCAGGGCGGGATCATCGATCTGCGCTGGGCGATCACGCAGGGGAGCTATACCGGCGGCGCGCTGGCGGCCAGCTTTGGGACGCACGACGGCGGCGGGGCGGTCGATCTCTCGGTGCGCAGCTACGTCGATTGGTCGGTGCTCTACGACGAGATCGAGCCGATGATCCAGGCGCTGCGCGTGGCGGGCTTCGCGGCGTGGCTGCGCGATACCGGCGACCTGTATCCCGACTCACCGATCCACATCCACGCGATCGCGGTCGGTGACGCCGATCTGTCGGAGATGGCGCGATCCCAGATCGATGGGACCTTCGGCTACCTGCGCGGCTATGACGGCCTGCCGCGCGTGGACGGTGTCCCGGTGGTGGACCGGCACGGCGGCCCGGTGATCTGCCAGTGGATGATCGATCGCGGGCTGGTCGATATGCGCGGCTGGGCCAATCCGCTGCCGACGCCCGGTGGTACGGCGCTGCCTGTGCCGGACGAGATTCCGTAGAGGGAGATAGGCATTTCCCCCCATCCCCCGGCCCCTTCCCCCACGCTGGCGCGGAGGGAAGGGGAGCACGGCGGCGGTTTTGCAGTCCTTCCCACCTTGTGGGGGAAGGATTTTAGGATGGAGGGTAGGTACCGCTTTGCCTGTGTCAGCGTTCTGAAGTGCATAACAACCTGTAGCTCACGCACTTTCGAGGGAACCGGCTTGGACTCCCACAGCCCGCCATACGCGCCCGACATCAAGACTCCGCCCGCCGCCCCGCCCCGGCTGCGCGTGCAGATTCTCGCCCTTACCCTGGCGCGGACCGTGCTCAACACCGGCCACCGCATGATCTACCCCTTCCTGCCGACCATCGCGCGCGGGCTGGGGGTGGACCTGCAAGCTGTCGCGTTCGGCGTGACGGCGCGCGCGGCGCTGGGGCTGGTCAGCCCGCTGTTTGGCTCACTGGCCGATACGGCGGGCCGCCGTATCGCGCTGATCGTCGGGATGCTGGCGTTTGCCGCCGGGATGCTGCTGGTCACGTTGTGGCCCACCTATCCCGCGCTGATCGTGGCGATGCTGCTGGCGATGACCGGCAAGCTGATCTTCGATCCGGCGACGCAGGCGTTCATCGGCGACAAGGTTCACTACACGCGGCGCGGGCTGGCGATTGCCGTGATCGAGCTGAGCTGGTCGGGGGCGTTTCTGCTGGGCGTGCCGGTGGTGGGCTGGCTGATCGCGCGCTCCGACCGCTGGCAGGCGCCGTTCCCCTGGCTGGGGATGCTGGCCGTGCTGGGCGCCGGCATGCTGTGGCGCACCCTGCCGCCAGACGCGCCGCATCCTTCAGAGCGGCCTTCGCTGCGCCAGGGGATACGCATCATCCTGAGCGAGCGTGCCGCGCTGGCCGGGCTGGCGATCGGGGTGCTGATCAACTTTGCCAACGAGGTTGTTTCGATTGTGTTCGGCGCGTGGATGGAAAATTCATTCGCGCTGGAAGTCGCCGCGTTAGGCGCGGCATCGGCGGTGATCGGCCTGGCGGAACTGGGCGGTGAGGGGCTGGTCGCCGGGGTGGTGGATCGCCTGGGCAAGCGCCGCGCGGTCGCGCTGGGGCTGGGGGCCAATGCGCTGGCCGGGCTGCTGCTGCCCGCGCTGGGCTTCAGCGTAGAAGGCGCGCTGGTGGGCCTGTTCTTCTTCTTCATCACGTTTGAGTTCGCGCTGGTGAGCACGATCCCGCTCATGACCGAGCTGGTGCCGCACGCCCGCGCGACGCTGATGGCCGGATACGTCGCCGCGCTCTCGCTGGGGCGGATGCCGGGCGCGCTGGCCGGCCCGGCGCTGTTCGAGATCGGGCTGCTGGCGAACGGGATCGTGGCGGCGGTGCTTAATCTGCTGGCGCTGGCGGTGCTGCTGCTGTTCGTGCGGCAGGAATAAGCCGTGCGTGGTAGCACGTGCATTCCGGTTGAGGGACTGGGGAGTTGTGATACTTGCCGATCCTGCCGCAAAGCTTATCATATTATTCAGGATGCCGGGTGCACCTGGCCGGGCTGAACCGAAGGGGAGCGCCTATGAGCCGCCAATCGCAAACCACCGGCTTTGCCATCGTGGGGCCGGGCATCGTCGCGGAGATGCACCGGCGCGCAATCGAGGCCAACGACGATCTGGGTGCGCGGCTGGTCGCGCTCGCGCATTACAACCCCGCGCGCTATGATGAACTGAGCCAACGCTTCGGCGTGCCGTGCCGCTCTTACGAGGAAGTGCTAAACGATCTGGCGGTGGAGGTGGTGTGCATCTGCACGCCCAACGGCCAGCACGCTGCCCAGACCATCGCGGCGGCGCGGGCCGGGAAGCACGTGCTGGTCGAAAAGCCGATGGCGGTCACGCTGGCTGAGGCGGACGATATGATCCGGGCCTGTGCTGAGGCCGGGGTGACGCTGGGCGTGACGTTCCAGCGCCGGGCAGAGCCGGTATTCCAGCAGGTGCGGCAGACGATTGAGGCCGGTGCGCTGGGCGATCTGACGCTGGGGGTAGTGACGATCCCCTACTATCGTGGCGAGGCGTATTTCGCCCAGGCGGATTGGCGCGGCACGTGGGCGGCGGATGGCGGCGGCGTGTTGATGAACCAGGGTATCCACCAGGTCGATCTGCTGGTGTGGTACATGGGCGACCCGGTCACCATCGAAGCCTATGCCGGGACGCTCCAGCGCGCGATCGAAGTCGAGGACACGCTGGCGGCCACGCTGCGCTTTGCCAACGGTGCACTGGCAACCATTGCTGCCACGACGACCGCCGCGCCCGGCTTCGCCCACCGGGTCGAGATTTACGGCGCGCGGGGCGGCATCCAGATCGAAGGCGAGTCTGTGATCCGCTGGCAGCTTCCCGAAGGTGCAGGACTCGACAGCCTGCCGCCGGAGAATATTGCGCCTGCCAACGCCGGAGCGGGCGGCGATCCACGCGCGATTCCGGTCAGCGGGCATATCGGCATCTATCGCGATTTCATCCAGGCCTTGCGTGACCGTCGCGCCCCGCTGGTGCCGGGCGAGGAAGGCCGCCGCAGCCTGGCGGTTGTGTCAGGAATCTACGAAGCAGCAGGTTTGTTGTCTTGATCGGTGCTTATGATGAATAGAGTTCAGTATGAGTGAATCGAAACGCATTGCCTTAATGGTCACCTGCCTGGTGGACCAGGTCATGCCCGAAGTGGGCGTGGCCGCGGTGCGACTGCTCCAGCGCGCGGGCTACACGGTCGATTTCCCGACTGAGCAGACCTGCTGCGGGCAGCCGTTTTTCAACAGCGGCTTCCGTGATCAGGCCGTCAAGCTGGCGCGGCGGGCCGTCGAGATTTTCGAGCCGTATGACGCGGTCGTGCTGCCGAGCGGATCGTGCACGACCATGATTCGCGCCGAATATCCGCACGTGCTCGAAGCGTGGCCGGAGTGGTATGAGCGCGCGCGCCAGCTTGCCGCCAAGACCTATGAGCTGAGCGAGTTCCTGGTGCACTGGGCGCGCTGGCAGCCGCCCCATGTCGCCAACGCCCCGACCCTCACCTATCACGACTCGTGCCACATGAACCGGCTGCTGCACCTGAAGCAGGAGCCGCGCACGCTGCTTACGGCGGCGGGCTGCACCATCGTCGAGATGAACGAGTCCGATCGCTGCTGCGGGTTTGGCGGCGTGTTCTCGATCCGCCTGCCGGAAGTCTCCAACGCGATGACCGCCGAAAAAGTGCGCCGCGCCGCCGCGACGGAAGCCGGGCTGCTGGTATCGTCTGACCCCGGCTGCCTGATGCAGATGCGCGGCATGATCAAGAATACCCCGCTGCGCGCCGAGCATCTGGCGACGGTGCTTGAGGAGCTTACCCGATGACCGAAGTCACCTTCAAACAGTTCCGCTCCGCCGCCGCCGGCGCCATCGCCGATCCCCGGCTGCAAAGCGCGATCGACGGCGCGACATTGAAGTTCCGCACCGAGCGGCATCACGCCCTGACCGAGCTGCCCGACGTGGACGCCATGCGCGACCAGCTCAAAGCGATCCGGGCGGCCACGCTCTCGCGCCTGGCTGATCACCTGGAGACATTCGAGCGCCAGGCGACGGCTACCGGGGCGAAGGTGCATTGGGCGCGCGATGCTGCCGAAGCCAACCAGATCGCGATCGACATCGCGCGGCAGCACGGCGTTGAGTTGATTGTCAAAACGAAGTCGATGGCGACCGAGGAAACGCACCTCAACCACGCGCTGATCGATGCCGGGATTACGCCGGTCGAAACCGACCTGGGCGAGTGGATCATCCAGCTTGCCGGTGAGCCGCCGTCGCATATCGTCGGCCCGGCGCTGCACAAGACGCGCCAGCAGGTCGCGGAATTGTTCAGCAAAGAGGTGGGCCGCGAGCTGGACCCTGATGACATCCCCGGCCTGACCGCCGAAGCGCGCCGCCTGCTGCGCGAGAAATTCCTGGCGGCGGGCCTGGGCATCACCGGCGCGAATCTCGCGGTGGCCGAGACGGGCTCGATCGTGCTCGTCACTAACGAGGGCAACGGGCGGCTCGTCACCAGCGCGCCGCCGGTGCAGATCGCCCTGGTCGGGATCGAGAAGATCGCGCCCACCTGGGACGATGCGGCGGTCTGGCTGCAACTGCTGGCGCGCAGCTCGACCGGGCAGCCGCTCTCGATCTACACCACTGCCATCACCGGCCCGGCCAAGGCCGACGATCCCGACGGTCCGCGCGAGGTCCACATCATCCTGATGGACAACGGGCGCAGCAATCAGATCGGCACCGGTTATGAGGAAGTGTTGGAGTGCATCCGCTGTGGCGCGTGCCTCAATGCCTGCCCGGTCTATCAGGAAGTCGGCGGGCACAGCTACGGCAACCCCTACAGCGGCCCGATCGGGGCGGTGCTGGTGCCGCTGCTGTTCGGCCTGAAGGAGTACGAGGCGCTGCCGCACGCCAGCTCGCTGTGCACGGCCTGCCTGGATGCCTGCCCGGTGCGGATCAACCTGCCGCGTATGCTGCTCGATCTGCGCCGTGACGAGGTGCAGGGGCGGATGCTCAGCCCGGTGGAGCGCTTCATCGAGCAGGCGGCGGCCTACGTGCTGGGCCATTACCGGCTCTACCGCCTGCTGACCGGCACGGCCCGTATCTTCCAGCGGCCCCTGGTGCGCGGGCGGTTCCTGCGCGTGCCGCGCCGCGTCAATCCTGCCGGGGAGCGCGACCTGCCATCGCTGGCGAAGCGTTCCTTCCACGACCTGTGGGACGAGATCAGGTAGAAAACTGAGGTTTGAGAGTTATGAGTGCACGTGATGAGATTTTGAACAAACTGCGATCTCGCTCCCGCCAGCCCGACACGCACCCGCCCGCCTGGCGCTCGCGCCGCCACTTCGACGATCTGGCCGAGCGCTTTGCCGAGTCGTTGGGCAAGTCCAAAGGTGAGGTGATCCGGGCTGGATCGCTGGACGAGGCGTTCGAGCAGTTGGATCAAACCCTGCTGGCCCTGGGTGCGCGCTGTGTGGTCGCCAACGATGAGCCGCCGCTGAGCCAGATCGACCTGGCGGCGCGCTGGCCGGGGATGCAGTGGCATATCGTGGGCCGGACGCCCGGCGATCTGCGCGGCTTCTGCGCCACCGCCGATGCCGGAGTCAGCAGTGTGGTGGCGGCCCTGGCCGAAACCGGATCGGTTGTGGTGACGAGCGGGCCGGGCAAGAGCCGGCTGGCGACGCTGCTGCCGCCGGTGCATATCGCGCTCGTGCCGGAGTCGTGCCTGACCGCCGATCTGTATACCTTTACGGCAGCGCGGCAGGGCCCGCCCCCGGCCATGCAAACGCTGATCAGCGGCCCCAGCAAGACCGCCGACATCGAGCAGACGATGGCGGTCGGCGTGCACGGTCCCAAGCGTTTCATCGTGATCCTGTACCGGGACTGACGCCGATTTTCACGCGAATCAAAACGGGGCGAGCCGTGATGGTTCGCCCCGTGTGATTCTGGCCGGGCTGCCGACCCCCATCCTAAATCCTTCCCCCACAAGGTGGGCAGGACTTCAATGCCCCGCCGTGCTCCCCTTCCCTCCGCGACAGCGTGGGAGAAGGGGCCGGGGGATGGGGGGCATACCACCCGCTACGCGATCCCCAACTGGCGCAACTCCTGCGTGCCGAGCTTGTGCGCGTTCTCGATGTACTCCAGGCTCTGGTGCCGGAAGTAGGTGTTGTATAGCTCGGCGTAGTGGCCGCCCTGCCGCAGCAGCGAGTCGTGATCGCCTTCCTCGATGATCCGGCCCTCGCGCAGCACGATGATCCGGTCGGCCTCGCGCACGGTCGAGAGCCGGTGCGCGATCACGACCGAAGTCCGGCGCGCGGTCAGCGTGTCCAGCCCTTCCTGGATCAGCGTCTCGGTCAGCGGGTCGATGCTGGCCGTCGCCTCGTCCATGATGAAGATCGACGGGTTCTGGAGCAGCACGCGCGCCAGCGCGACCAACTGCCGCTGGCCCATCGAGAGACCGCCGCCGCGCTCGCCAACCTGCGTATCCAGCCCGTTGGGCAGGGCTTGCAGCCAGTCGCCGCTGCCGACCGACTGCGCCACCGCGAGTACCTCGTCATCCGTCGCGTTGGGCGAGCCGTAGCGGATGTTGTCGCGCACGGTGCCATCGAACAGGAACGGCGACTGCGTCACGATGCCCAGATGCTCGCGATAGTTCGCCAGATCCAGGCTGCGGATGTCGTGCCCGTCGATCAGGATGTGCCCATCCTGGAACTCGTAGAAGCGCGCGATCAGACGGGCGAGGCTCGACTTGCCCGACCCGGTGTGCCCGACCAGCGCCAGCGTCTCCCCGGCGTGGATCGTCAGCGAGAAGTCTTGCAGGACCGGCTCGTCCTCGTTGTAGTGGAAGTTCACATTCTCGAACGTGATCTCGCCCATCACCAGGTCGAGCCGGTCGTTCCCGGTCTGCACGACCCTCGGCTCGGCGTCGATCAGCGCGAAAACACGCTCGCCCGCCGCCAGCCCAAGCTGGAACTGGCTCCAGAACGAGGCGATGCTGGTCAGGGGGAACCAGAACAGGTTCAGCCCCTGGATGAACAGGAACCAGTCACCCGCGCTCAGCCCGCCATCCTGGGCACGTATCCCGCCGAAGTAGACCAGTGCCGCCGTGCCGAACCCGGCCAGCAGATTGAGGATCGGGAAGATGGCGTTGAACACGTAGCCGGTCCGCAGGTTGATGCGGTACGACTGCTTGTTCACGTCCAGGAACTCGTCATAGACGGTGTGCTCCTGGCGGAAGGTCTTCGCCACGCCGATCCCGCTGACCGTCTCCTGGATGTGTGCGCTGACGACAGCCAGGATGCGGCGCGACTGCGTGACCGTCTCGCGCGCGATCTTGCGGAAGGCGAGCGCGGTGATGACGATGAACGGGGCCAGCGCCAGCGTGATCAGCGTAAGCTGCGCGTCCACGCTGAACAGGTAGCCGATCAGCAGGAAGATCAGCAAGATCTGGCTCATCAGATCCATCGTCAGGGTGACGATCTGCGAGAGCGCCTGGGTGTCGGATGTCACGCGGCTGACGATCTTGCCCGACGGGATCGAGTCGTAGAACGACAGGTCGCGCGCCAACACCGCGTCGAAGGCGTCTTCGCGCAGCTTGAGCACGACGTTCCCGACCGCGATCGAAGATGCGCGTTGCCGGATCGCGTTCAGGCCCCAGCCGAGGCAGCCCAGCGCGATCACGATCGCGGTATAGAGCAGCACCGTCTCGGTCGAGCTGTCCTCTTGCAGACGATCGACCGCACTGGAGATCGCAATCGGCAGCCCGGTATTGACCAGCGACGTGAGCAGGATCATCGCGGCCACCAACAGCATCCGTCCAAGTTGGGGCCGGAAGTAGCGGAGAATACGTTTGACCAGCTCGCGGTCGTTGTAACTGCGGTCGTATTCTTCGGCGTCCAGACCATCCATGATGAAGCCCATAAGATGCTCTCCTATGTGAGCTGTGCGGCCAGTTTCAGATCGGGCGCGGGTTCGAGCGGTGGCAGGTCCACGTCATAGCGCGCGAAGATGCGGCGGTAGTTTGGCGACGTGCGCAGCAGCGCATCATGCGTTCCGGCGGCCACCAGTTGACCCTGGTCCAGCACCAGGATCAGGTCGGCCCAGCGGATCTGCGACAGGCGGTGCGTGATCAGCAGCGTGGTGCGGCCTTCCTGCGCGCGCCGGATCGCCTTCTGAATCTGGTCCTCGGTCGCGCTGTCGATCGCGCTGGTCGAGTCGTCCAGGATCAGGATGCGCGGGTCGCTGAGGAAGGCGCGGGCCAGGGCGATCCGCTGCCGCTGCCCGCCGGAGAGCGTCACGCCGCGCTCGCCCACTTTCGTCTGGTAGCCCTCGTTGAAGGTCAGGATGAAGTCATGCGCCTGCGCCTCGCGGGCGGCGTGCTCGATCTGCTCTTGCGGCGTGTGCGGCGCGCCGAACGCGATGTTCTCGGCCAGGGTGCGCGAGAACAGGAACACGTCCTGCTCGATCTTCGAGATCTGCGAGCGCAGCACGTCCAGGTCCCACTCGCGCACGTCCACACCGTCGATCAGGATGCGGCCCTCGGTCACGTCATAGGTCCGGTTGATCAACTGCGTGAGCGTGCTCTTGCCGGAGCCGGTCTGCCCGACAACGGCGACCGTCTGGCCGGGCCGGATGCGAAACGAGACGTCCTGCAGCACGATGTTCTGGCCGTCGTCATCATAGCGGAAGGTGACGTTATCGAACACGATGTCGCCTTCGATCTGCCTGGAGTAGCCGCCCGCGTTCTCATCCAGCTCGGTCTGGGCGGTGACGATGTGCAGGATGCGCTCGGCGCTGGCGATGCCAAGCTGGACCAGCGAGAACGAGAAGATCGAGATGAAGGTCGGGAAGCGCAGAATCCCCATCAGGCCCATGACCGCGATGATGTCCGGGATCGACAGCCGGCCCGCGTCATAGAGCACCATACTGTGCAGGAAGATCATCCCCAGCGCGATGCCGTAGAGCAGCAGCGGCAGGTAGCGCGCTTCGATCTGGCCCTGCTGGACAAAGTAGTCGCGGAACAGGCGCGCGTTGCGGCGGAAGCGTGTCTGCTCGAAGGCTTCCTGCACGCTCGCCTTGACGATTTCGATGCCGGAGATCGTCTCTTCCAGCCCGGCGTTCATCGTGCCGAACTGCTCGCGCTGGTTGCGCATCACCGGGTTCAGGCGGCGGGTGTAGCGCCGGACCGCGATCACGTAGGACGTAAGGAACACCGTCGGGACGAGCAGCAGCTCCAGCTTGATCAGGGCGATGTAGAACAGCGGAACCATGATGCCGATCACCGTCTCGTAGATGAAGCGCGCGCCGGGGCTGATCATGCCGTTGAGCTGGCGCACGTCGTCGGTCGCGCGGGCCATGATATCGCCCACGCGCTGCCGGTCGTGAAAGGTCTGGCTCTTGCCCAGCAGGCTGACGTACAACTCCTGGCGGGCGTCCCGTTCGAGCCGCTGCGCGATCGTCTCGATCAGCAGGCTGCCGCCCAGGAAGGCGAAGCTGCTCAGGATGAGCACGCCCAGCACGCTCAGCGAGATACGCAGCAGCATATCGCCGCCGGTCGGGGTCATAATCTCCTCGGCGGCGCGGCCAATGAGCACCGGCGACTGCGAGTAGGCCATGAAGTCGATGATGCTGAACACGAGCGAGCCGATCAGCAGCCACTTGTAACGCAGGACATGCGACACGATCCAGCGGCGCGGGCCGCGCTGATCGTAGGCATAGGCGTCCTGCACGGTAAATTCGCTCTTGGCAGCGGGGGAAGAGGGATGTCTTTGATCGTTCATCGCGTTGTGGCTCCAGGTCAAGATGCACAATCGAACAAACGTTCGTAGGACGCAACCGATCATGACCGATTACGCTCAATTTGTCAACTTATCGTGCTCTTAAAATCGGATGATTCACACGTAGACGGCAGCGACGGAACAGGCATGCTGTCCGCTCGGTTGCCGGGGAGCCAGTTGGAAGGAAACGCTAGTCAAGCATGCGATACCTGCTGCTTGTGTTTTAGACGTCCCGTCAGTATACAGGAAGGGCCGTCAGAAAAAAAGGGTGAGTTTGGGCTTTGTGACGGGTTGGCCCGGCCTGCCAGGGCGCGTTTCTGTAGAAAAAGGGGGCATGCTATAATCTAGGCTGTCACCGGAATACGCGCTGCCGCCCCGTCTGACAACAGGTGACAGAAATTTTTGCCTCTATACTTTGCCAAAGGAAGTTACCTCTTATGGACTTTGCACTGACCGAAGAACACATTATGGCGCAGCAGATGGTGCGGGACTTCGCCATGAAAGAGATTTACCCGACCATCAAAGAGTGGGATCGCAAGCACGAGGTCAATCCGGCGATTCTCCCGCGTATGGCCGAGCTGGGCATCCTGGGGATCAACGTCCCGGTGCGCTATGGCGGCCAGGGCTTCGACTACATCACGCTGGCGCTGGTCTGCGAGGAGTTGGAGCACGTTGATACCAGCCTGCGCGTGATCATGTCGGTCCATATGGGCCTCAACAGCATGGCGCTGTTGCAGTGGGGCACCGAGGAGCAGAAGCAGCGCTTCCTGGTGCCGCAGGCTGTGGGCGAGCAGTACGGCGCTTTTGGCCTGACGGAAGCCGACGCGGGCAGCGACCCGGTGGCCCTGCGCACCACCGCCCGCCGCGAAGGTGACACCTATATCCTCAACGGCGAGAAGATGTGGATCAGCTTGGCGACCAAGGCCGATAACACGCTCGTCTTTGCCAAAACCGATCCCCACGCCCAGCCCGCCCACAAGGGCATCACCGCCTTCATGATCACCAAAGATATGAAGGGTGTCACCAGCGGCGACCTTCACGGCAAGCTTGGCGTGCGCGCCGGCTCGACCGGCTGGATCGCCATGCAGGATGTCGAGGTCCCGGCGGAGTATCGCATCGGCGAAGAGGGCGAGGGCTTCTATATCGCCATGAGCTGCCTCGACAACGGGCGCTATACCGTCGGCGCGGGCGCGACCGGCCTGATCCGCGCCTGCCTGGAAGACAGTATCAAGTATGCCAACGAGCGCCGCACCTTCGGCGTGCCGATTGGCAACCACCAGTTGATCAAGCAGAAGATCGCCTATATGCAGCAGTGGTACGACGCGGCTAAGCTGCTGATCCTGCGCGCCGGCTGGCTGAAGAACCAGGGCCAGCGCAACACGCGCGAGACGGCGGTCGCCAAGTGGTTCGCCACCGATATGAGCGTCAAGGCGGCGCTGGAAGCGATCCAGGTCTACGGCGCGTATGGCTTCAGCGACGAGTACGATGTCGAGCGCTATCTGCGCAACGCCAAGGGCGCAGTGATCTACGAAGGCTCCAGCGAGATTCAGCAGTTGATCCAGGCGGATTACGCGCTCGGCTACCGTCACGATCGCCCGCTGCGCTGCGAGCTGCCCGCCTACGACGTCGAGTATTGGCAGAGCGAGAGCTAGCCCCACCGGGCGGGGATCAGCCCGGTTTGACGTAGGGGTAGGGCTTGCCCTACCCAATTTTCAGGCCGGTGAGGCTAGAGGCTGTTATGCACTTTTACCCCCCATCCCCCGCCCCTTCCCCCACGTTTCACGGAGGGAAGGGGAGCACGGCGGCGTTTTTCAAGTCCTTCCCACCTTGTGGGGGAAGGATTTAGGATGGGGGGCAGCGTTGTTCGTTTCGTTCAGCGTTCCGAAGTGCATAACACGCTCTAGCCTCGCCCCTACATCGCCATCGATGCGCTGTCTGCAAGGCCGGACCGATTAACGCTAATCTGGCAAGGAGGAAAACACTTTGCACGTTGTCGTTGTCACGAAAAGCACGCCGGACACCGAAGCGACCGTGACGGTCGAGGCCGGCGGAAATGTCAACTGGGGGGATAAGCTGGTCGTCAACCCCTGGGACGAATACGCGATCACCGAGGCGGTGCTGCTCAAAGGCGCGCACGGCGGCCAGGCCACGATCCTGACGCTGGGCGGCGAGGAGCAGCAGGAAGCGCTCAAGCATGGGCTGGCGATCGGCGTCGATCAGGCGATTCGCATCTGGGACCCGGCGCTGCAAAACCATGACAGCCTGGGCTACGCGGCAGCCGTCGCGGCGGCGATCCGCAAGCTGGGCGATGTCGATCTGGTCATCTTCGGCAAGGAGCTGTCCGACATCGCGTCGGATCAGCATATCTTCCAGGTGGCGCGCCGGCTCGGCTGGAATATGATCGGCTTCGTCTCCAAGATCGAGAGTCTGGACGCGGGCGCAGGCACGATCCGCGCGCAGCGCCTGACCGAGCGCGGCACCGAAACCGTGACCAGCAAGCTCCCGGCGGTGATCAGCGTGGTGAAGGACATCAACGAGCCGAAGTACCCGACCTTTATCGGCATCCGCAAGGCCGCCAAAGCGGAGATGCCGGTGTGGGGCCTGGGCGATCTGGGCCTGGACGCGAGCGCGGTCAGCCCCAGGACGCAGGTCGCCGGGCACCGCGAGCTGCCCAAACGCGAGGGCACGGTCGAGATGATCGAAGGGTCGCCGCAGGAACAGGCTGCCCGCCTGGTCGAGAAGCTGTTGGAGGAGAAAATCCTATGAGCGGGAACGTCTTCGTCTGGATCGAGCAGTCGGGCGGCAAGGCGAATTCCGCCTCGTGGGAAGCGGTCGGGTTGGCGCGGCGGCTCGCCGGGGAACTGGGCGGGCAGGTGATCGCGCTGGTCTTCGGCCAGGGCGTGGACAGTGTCGCGCAGGCGGCGTTCCAGTATGGCGCGGACGAGGTGATCAAGGCCGACGATCCGTCGCTGGCGCATTACCGCTTCGCTCCGTATGTGTCGCTGCTGGCGAAGCTGGTCCAGGAGCGGAATCCGGCTGTTGTGCTGGCTGCGGCGAGCACGTCCGGGCGCGAGGTGCTGGCCGGGGCGGCTGCCGATGTGAACGCGGGCCTGCTGACCGACGTTACCGAGCTGTCGCTCGAAGGCGGCAAGCTGCGCGCTGTGCGCCCGATCCTGGGCGGCAAGGTGCTGCGTGAGGAAGCCATTGTGGGCGAGGGGCCGCAGTTCGCCACCCTGCGCAATCGCGCCTTCCCCGCGCCCCAGCCAGACACGAGCCGCAGCGGCACGGTGACGGAAGCTGCTCCGGCGCTCAGCGAGGACCAGATCGCGACCAAAGTCGAGCGTGTGGAAGAGGCCGCCGGTACGATCAGCCTGACCGATGCGACGATCATCGTCGCCGGGGGGCGCGGCGTGGGCGGCCCGGACGGCTTCGGCCCGGTGCGCGATCTGGCCGATGTGCTCGGCGGCGCGGTCGGCGCGAGCCGGGCGGCGGTCGATGCCGGCTGGATTCCGTATGAGCACCAGGTCGGGCAGACCGGCAAGGTCGTCTCGCCCGATCTGTATATCGCGGCGGGCATCTCCGGCGCGATCCAGCACCAGGCCGGAATGCGTACCGCCAGGGTGATCGTCGCCATCAACAAGGACGCCGACGCGCCGATCTTCAGGCTGGCGCAGTATGGCCTCGTCGGGGACCTGTTCCAGATTTTGCCCGCGCTGGCCGAGGAATTCCGCAAGCGGCTGAGCTAGAGGCTGTCATGCACTTCCCCCCATCCCCCGGCCCCTTCCCCCACGTTTCACGGAGGGAAGGGGAGTACGGTAGCGTTTTTCAAGTCCTTCCCTCATTTTGGGGGAAGGATTTAGGATGGGGGCTGTGTCGTTGCCTCGTTCAGCGTTCCGAAGTACATAACACGCTCTAGGGCTGGACGTGTGAGGTTTTCCAAACAGGTCCTCGGAAGCGGGGACCTGTTTTTGTGCTGGCGACGAGCAAAGACAGGGGTGGAACATGGCGCAGGAACATATCACGCTGCTGGACAACCGGCGGGTGATTCTGGGTGTGACGGGCAGCATCGCCGCGTATAAGGCCGCCGATCTCGCCAGCAAACTGACGCAGGCCGGGGCGCTGGTCGATGTGATCATGACCGAGGCCGCCCGCCAGTTCGTCACGCCGCTAACCTTCCAATCGGTGACGGGCCGCCCGGTCTATACCACGATGTGGCAGGCCGACAGCAGCGGCGGGCTGCCGACGCATATCGCGCACGTGGGCCTGGGTGAAGGCGCGGACCTGCTGATCATCGCACCCGCAACGGCTCACACGCTCGCCCGGCTGGCGCACGGCCTGGCCGACGATCTGCTGTCGGTCACGGCGCTGGCGGCGCGCGGCCCGGTGCTGGTTGCGCCCGCGATGGATGGCGGCATGTATGCCCACCCTGCGACCCAGGCCAACCTGGACATTCTGCGCAGCCGGGGCGTGATCGTGATCGAGCCGGACGAAGGGCGTTTCGCGTCGGGGCTGGTGGGGCGGGGCCGCCTGCCAGAGACTCCCGCGCTGCTGGGCGCGATCCGGCTGGCGCTGGCGCGCGGCGGAATCCTGGCCGGGCGGCGCTGCGTGATCACCGCCGGGGGCACGCGCGAGCCGCTCGACCCGGTGCGCCACCTTACCAACCGTTCCAGCGGCAAACAGGGCTATGCGCTCGCCCAGGCCGCGCTCGACGCCGGGGCCGCCGTGACGCTGATCAGCACGGTGCGCGATCTGCCCGTGCCGGTCGGCGCGGACGTGGTGCGCGTGGATACCGCCGCCGAGATGCTGGCCGCTGTCGAGGCGCACCTGCCCGGAGCAGACGCGCTGATCATGGCGGCAGCCGTGGCCGATTTCCGCCCCGCCAGCGCGGCGGAGCAGAAGATCAAGAAGTCCGACGATCCCGCCGAGGGCCTGCACCTGGAGCTGGCTCGCACGCCGGATATCCTGCTGGCGGTCAGGGCGCAGCGCGATCAGACCGGCTGGCCGCGTGTCGTGGTCGGATTCGCGGCGGAGAGTGAAGACCTGCTCGCCAACGCGCAGGGCAAGCTGGCGCGTAAGGGGCTGGATTTGATCGTCGCCAACGATATCAGCGCGCCGGATGCCGGCTTCGAGGTCGATACCAACCGCGTCGTGCTGCTCGATGCGCACGGCGGCCAGCAGGCGCTCGACCTGACGAGCAAGGCGCGCGTCGCGGAGATCGTGATCGAGCGCGTGGCGAGTCTGGTGATCGAGCGTTCGGGCTAGCGATCTTTGCGCAAAAAGGCGAGCACGTCCTGTTGAAACTGCGCTCCCGACGCGGGATGACCCATGCCCGGATACAGGATCAGTCGGGCGTTAGGGATGCCCTCAGCAGTCTCGCGGAACAATGCTGCCGTGTAAAATGGGTCCTGCTCGCCCGCGACGACCAGCGTCGGAGCCGTGATCTCGGCCAGACGATCCTTGAAATGGTGCGCGTCTTCCGCCTGGACAGTCACGACCAGGTCGGATGCGTCTCTGGGTGGCCGGCGTGACAGCAGATATGCGCCGAGCCGGGTTATGAGTCGGCCCGCAGCACCTTTGAGCCCGGCTCCATGGGGCAGCATGAAGCCTAACATTGCGGCGTGCGCGGCCTGCCAATCGCCCCGCCCGGCGTGAGCAGCAGTGCGAAGCTGGACATCCCGGCCCGCTGCACCCAGGGTATGCGCCGTCGAATGGAGTACCAGCCGCTGCACCAGATTGGAATGGTCGGCGGCGAAATGCTGCGCGATCGAGCCGCCGGTCGAGACGCCGATCACATCGATCGGACCGTCGAATTCCTCGCGGATCATGGCGGCATAATCATTCGCCATAGCTTGCAGGGTGCAGCCTGCCGGCAGGCCCGGCTTACGATTGACGATAGTGAGCGTGTAATCAGTTTCCAGGAATTGGTAGCCGTTGAAGCGGCGTGCCATCCAGCGGGACAGGGGCTTGTTCTCGAACATCAGCCCTTGAAAGACGACGAGCGGGCGCGGCCCGTGGCCCACCCGGTTATAGGGTAGCCCACAGCGGAAGTATCCGGCGGATATGCGGGAAGCGGTCATATACCTGTCTCCTGACATGCCCTAAGCGCGCGGGTTGCGCGCCGCGATCAGCCGCAGCCCATCCAGCGTCAGCCAGGGGTCGATCGCGTCGAAGCAGTCGGTATGCGGCCCCAGCACCGCCGCCAGCCCGCCGGTTGCGATCACCTGCGCCTCGCCGCCCAGCTCGCGGCGCATCCGGCCCACCAGCCCTTCGACCATTGCCAGGTGGCCCAGTACCAGCCCGGCCTGCATCGCCTGGATCGTGTTGCGGCCCAGCACAGACGCGGGCGGCACCAGCTCGATTTGGGGAAGCTGTGCGGTGCGCCCGACCAGCGCGTCGGCGGTGGTGTGCAGACCCGCCGCAATCGCTACGCCGACCATCTCGCCCGGCGTGCGGACCGCGTTGAAGGTAGTCGCCGTGCCGAAGTCCACCACGATGCAGTTGGACCGGAAACGATCATAGGCCGCCACCGCGTCCGCGATCAGGTCACTGCCGACGCGTTGGGGCTGCTCGGTGTTGATGTGGATGCCGGTATCGATCTGCGCGCTGACGATCAGCGGCGGATAGCCGGTCCGCTGCTTCACCATCTCGGCCAGCGCGCCGGTGAGCTGTGGGACCACGCTGCTGAGGATCGTCTGGTCGAGTGCTTCCATCTCCAGGTCGGCTTCGTGCAGAAAATTGCGGAACAGCACGGCGTATTCGTCCGGCATCCGCTCGCGGACGGTCTGCACGCGCCAGTGCCGGAACCACCGTGTCCCGTCGTGCACGCCGAACACAATATTGGTATTGCCGATATCGATCGCGAGTAACATGGCCTTGCACCCCTTTTGCTGCGACTCATCCCAGGCGAGCGCTGCGACCATTATAGGAATATCCGGCGGAAAAGGGGTATATCTCGTGGTAGGCGTGTGGAAACGAAAAGGACCGCGTGGCGGTCCCTGTATTTGAGCTGAACGGGGTGGGGAAGAGATGCTCTAGGGTAAGCGGGATATTTTTTGGGCCGGGAGCATTTTCAGCTCAAATAACTATAGTTTCATCATATCAGCATTGCGTTACAAATTACATTACAATCCCGCCCGATTAGCCATAAAGGGCGCTCTGGACTCGTTCCAGCAGTTGGCGGGGCGAAAATGGCTTGATGATATAGTCGTCTGCGCCGGCGGCCATGCCCGCTTCGACATCGATCTGCTGGCCCAGCGCCGAAAGCAGGATCACCGGCGGGGCCTGATGCCCGTAGGTGGCCTTGACCACGCGGCAGATCTCCAGCCCTTCACAGCCGGGCAGCATGATATCCAGCAGCAGCAGGTCCGGTTTGTCGCTCAGTGCCAGCTTCATGGCATCTTCGCCGTTGGTAGAGGGGATGACCTCGTAGCCTGCCGACTCGAGTTTACGCTGGATCAAGAGCAGAATGTGGGGTTCGTCTTCGGCAACGAGTATACGGCTCATATAATCACATTCGGCTGCACGACTGCGCGCCGAATCTATCTCCTTTCGTGGCTGCTCCAGTGATGATCGCGCTGCTTGCAGCCGTTATTATATGACGATCGACAATTACACGCCTGCATCCTTGTCGCGCGGCGGATTCTTGCCTTCGACGACCGGCACGGTGAACCAGAACGTTGAGCCTTCGCCCAGCGCCGATTTCAGCCACACCTTGCCGCCATGCATCTCCACAAACGATTTGACGATCATCAGGCCCAGGCCCGTTCCGCCCACCATCCGCACCTCGACATCCTTGGCACGGTAGAAGCGTTGGAACAGGTAGCCCTGATCTTCTTCCGAGATTCCCAGGCCGGTATCCTGCACGCCGATCAGCACGCACGGCAGGATCACGTCGTGCGGGGCGCCGCTCGGCAGGTCTGACGCCGCCTCGATATAACTCGCCTGGACGGTGATCACCCCCGGCTGAAGCGTGTACTTGATCGCGTTGCTGAGCAGGTTGCTGACCACCTGGACCATGCGCGAATGGTCGGCCCAGCTCGCCGGTAGCTGCGGCTCGATCTCCATCACCAGCCGGTGCTGGTGCTCATCCAGAAGCGGCTGCAAGCAGACCGCGACCTGCTCGATCACGTCCTGCATCGGGCAGCGCGTGGGATGCAGCTCGATCCGGTCCGACTCGATGCGCGTGATGTCGAGGATGTCATTGATCAGCGCGATCAGCCGGTCGGCGTTCAGGGCGATGATGCGCAGATACTCCCTGACATCGTCTTCCAGACTCTCGAAATCGCCTTCGAGGATCAGATCGCTGAAGCCCTTGACCGAGGTCAGCGGCGTGCGCAGCTCGTGCGAGACGAGCGTCACGAACTCGGTTTTCATGCGATCCAGCTCGCGCTCGCGGGTGGCGTCGCGGAAGGCAAACATACGCCCCAGCAGCAGCCCGGCCTGTGAGTGCACCGGCAGGCTGTACCACGCCAGGACGCGCCGCTTCGGCTCGGTTACTTCGAATTCACCACCGACACTCTCGGTATGGTTGTCGGCCAGCACGCGCAGCATATCCGCCATCCCGGCGGGCAGCCCCGGCTGGGCCTCGATCCGCTCGGCCAGGACGTTGATATTGCAGCCCAGCACCTCATAGCGCGGAATGCTGAAAAACGCCTCAAACTGGAGTGTAGCCGTCACCAGGAGGCCGTCGGTCCCGATCATCAGGATCGCGTCGTTAGTGGCTTCGAGCACGGCTTCCAGCCGGTCGCGCTCTTCCTGCGTAGCCTGATAAAGCCGCATCTCCTGCGTCTCGGTCATGTCCGGCGTTTGTTCACCGGCCAGCGCCAGCGCGAACACCGGGGCGAAGAAGGCCAGCCGCGCTGCCATCTCCTCACTGCTGGCGCCGGGCGACAGCGCCAGACACACCTGGCCCAGATAGCGCTCGCCATAGGTGAGGGGCACGATCACCTGGCGTGCGGCGTTCGGCAGCGGCTCGTCTGGCCCAGAGATGGTCAAAATATCGGCGTTGAGATGGCGGCGCAGCACCGTCAACTGATCCCAGATCGGGCTGCCAGCGGCGGATAACTCGGCCAGATGGTGAAAAACGCGCCAGTCGGTGTCCTTAATGGCATCCGGTATAGGGTGGGCATACAGCGAACTCATGAAGCGTCCCGCCAATCCTCAAGGAGTCTTATACGATGTCAGTTTTTCTACGGTCTGCGGCTTGAGCGGCATAAAGCGGTAGCCAATGCCGCGTTCGGTCTGGATATAGCCAGGGTGCCGGCGATCCGGCTCCAGCTTGCGGCGCAGCCGGTGCATGTGCACGCGCAGCGTATCCTCATACACTTCGTCGTTGAGCCACACGCGGGCGATCAACTGCTCGGATGTGACCACGCTGCCCGCGCTGCGCATCAGGATATGCAGCAGATTCGCCTCGATCGGTGTCAGCGACGCAGGTTTGCCATCGAGCAATACCTGGCTGTTGCCAAAGTCTACCGACAGGCGCTCGTCTACCTCGATCACCGGCATTTGCAGATAGTCGAAATCGGGAAAACGGCTGAGCACACGCTGGACGCGCGCGCCCAACTCACGCAGATCGAACGGCTTCTTGATGTAATCGTCGGCAAAACGGATCAGCCCATCGACGACGGTGTCGATCTCACCCTCGATGGAGATGAACACGATCGGCACATCCCCTTTGGCTTTGATCAGGCTGCTCAGCTCAAATCCGTCCATACGCGGCAGGTTGACGTCGAGCAGCGCGAGGTGGGGCAGTCCCTGGCGTTGAATCGATTGGAGCGCCTCGTCGGCGTCGCGGCAGCCGCTCACCCTGTAACCCAGCCCAGTAAAATAATCCTGGAGCAGGCGCCGCAGTGTGTCATCGTCATCCACAATCAGCAGCCGTCTTCCATCGGCACTCATCATGATCGCCGCTTCTTCCCCTATGTGCAGCATCCCTGTATTGGCCCAAATTTGTAGACGTACTCGCGTCGTGCTATGATACCCGTTGGCGTTAAAACGGACCTTAAGGCTAGTTTAACACATTCTTTGCGGATCGGATATTCTCTCTGGCAAACATGGATACCATCCGGGTCGCTCGCCAGCGCCGCACGCGCCGCCGCCAACAGCGCGCCTCTGCACCACGTGTTTTGCGCGCCACGATTATCGCCGCTGCCAGTCTGGTCGGGGTGATCGTGCTCGTGCTGCTGGCGTCGCTCGGCCTGTTTATGGTAGCCTACAACCACTACGCCAGCCAGCTCCCCCCGGCATCTGAAATCACCGCCGCTGAATCCGAAGCGTTCCTGACGACCGTGCTCTACGACCGCACCGGCCAGCAGGCGATCTACGAGGTGATCGATCCGTTAGGCGGCGACCGGCGCTGGGTTTCGATCGACACCCTCCCCCAGTACTTTCTCGACGCGACGGTCGCCATTGAAGACGCCAGCTTCTATGACAATCCCGGCTTCGACCTGGAAGGCATGGGGCGCGCGCTGTGGTACAACATGACCGGTGGCCAGCTTCAGGGCGGGAGCACGATCACGCAGCAGTTGGTGCGCAACGTGCTGATGGACCCCGACGAGCGCCGCGAGATCAGCTACGAGCGCAAGTTCAAGGAAGTCATCCTCGCCACCGAGATCTCGCGTCTCTACAGCAAAGACCAGATTCTAGAGTGGTACATCAACACGAATTTCTACGGCAACCTGGCCTACGGCGTCGAGGCGGCGGCCCAGCTTTATTTCAGCAAGCCGGCCCGCGACCTGACACTGGCCGAGGCGACGATGCTGGCCGCGATCCCGCAGTATCCACTCCAGAACCCGATCGATAATCCCGACGCGGCCAAGCTGCGCCAGGGCCTCGTACTCAACGCCATGCTGCTCCAGGGGCGAATCACCCAGGAGCAGGCCGAGGCGGCCCTGGCCGAGCCCCTGGTCGTGCAGCCCTTTGCCGACCGGTTCGATATCCTCGCGCCGCACTTCTCGATCTACGCCCGCGCCGAGGCCGAAGCGATTCTGAACGACATTGGGCTGGACGGCCCGCACCTGGTCACACGCGGCGGGCTGCGCATCTACACCACGCTCGATATCGACTTGCAGCAGCAGGCCGAGTGCGTGGCGCGCAGCCATGTTACGCGGCTGGATGGCGGCGATCCGGCGGTGACGTTCAACACGGCAGCCGGGACGCCGTGCGCGGCGGCGGCCTATCTGCCGCCCCTGTCGCCGGAGCTGGTCGGCGTCGAGCGCGAGGTGACAAACGCGGCGGTTGTCGTGCTGCGCGCCGAGACGGGCGAATTGCTGAGCGTGGTGGGCAGCGTCGATTTCTGGAACGCGGGCATCGATGGGGCGTATAATGCCGCGCTCGCGCAGCGCCAGCCCGCTTCGACCTTCAAGCCGTTCGTCTATACGGCGGCCTTCCTGCAAGGGCCGGTTCCCGGCCACCCCAACGGCATCACCGCCGCGACGATGCTCTATGACGTGCCCATCGAATTCGACAACGGCGGCCAGCCCTATACCCCGGTCAATATCGACCGCCAGTATCACGGCCCGATGACCGTGCGCGACGCGCTGGCGAACTCGTACAATGTGCCGCCGGTCCAGGTCGCCAACCTGATCGGCCTGGGGCCGATCATCCGCACGGCGCACCGGCTCGGCATCAACTCGCTGACGCACGTCGATCAGTATGGGCTGGCGCTGGCGCTGGGCAGCGGCGAGGCGTCGCTGCTCGATATGGTCTACGCCTACAACGTCTTCAATACCGGCGGCTATATGGTCGGGATGCCGGTGCACGAGGATCAGGACGCGCCCGGCTTCCGCACGCTCAACCCGGTGGCCGTGCTGCGGATCGAGGATGCCGATGGGCGCGTGCTGTGGGAATATGGCGCGGAGACGAACACCTACCGCCGCCGCCTGATTCTGGAGCCGGCGCTGGCCTACATCATGACCGATATGCTGGCCGACGACGAGGCCCGCCAGCCGGCCTTTGGCGCGGACAGCCCGCTCGACCTCTCGCGCCCAGCGGCGATCAAGACCGGCACGACCAACGATAACCGCGATAGCTGGGCGATCGGCTACACCCCGCAGATCGTAACCGGTGTGTGGGTCGGCAACAACAACAATCACTCGCTCAACGACATCACCGGCACGACCGGCGCAGCCCCGATCTGGAACGCGCTGATGGAATATCTGCACACGCGTGACTCGCTGCCGGTGCAGGAATGGCCGCGCCCGACGACGGTGGTCGAGCAAATGGTCTGCCAGACATCGGGCCTGCTGCCGACGCGCCACTGTTTGCAGGAGCGCGAGCTGTTCTACCTCGACCCGGCGCTGCCAATCGACACGCGCCCGACGCAGTCCGATCCCTACTGGAACACCTACGATGTCAATGTCTGCACCGACCGGCTGGCAACCTCATCGTCCGATCCGGCCTGTGTACAGCAAATCCCGTTCTTCGACTATCCGCCCGAAACACGGACCTGGGCGCGCGATACCGGCCAGCCTCTGCCGCCGACCGAATACGATGTGGCCGACGCCAGCTCGCCGTTCAGCCCGGTCGCCATCATCTCGCCGCCCTTCCTGGCGCGCGTCGGTGGGCAGGTCGAGATTCGCGGCAACGCAGCCGACAACGACTTCGCCTACTTCCGGCTTGACTACGGCGCGGGCACGCAGCCGGACGTCTGGCAGCAGATCGGGGCGACCGGCAGCGAGCCGGGGCGCGATATTCTGCTTGGCACGTGGGATACGAGCGGCCTGAGCGATGGCGCGGTCTATACCCTGCGCCTGACGATGGTCCGCCAGGACAACAGCCTCGAAACATCCTATGTCTCGATCACGGTCGATAACCAGCCGCCGCAGGTGACGCTGGTCGAGCCGGAGCCGGGCCGCACCTACTCGGTCGCGCGCGAGGTGCTGGTCAGCTTGCAGGCCGAGGCCGAAGATAACGTGCAGATGGCGACGGTCGAGTTTTATATGGACGGCAGCCTGCTCTCGACCGCCGGTGAATGGCCGTATCTGGCGCGCTGGGTGATCGAGGGCGAGGGCGGGGGTGAGCACACCTTCCACGCCGTCGCCTACGACGCTGCCGGCAATCGGGCCGAATCGGAGCCAGTCACCGTTACCATCATCCCGTGATTCGCACGTAATGGGGCGGCCCTCCCGCTATGAACAAGTCCCCACCCGGCATGGTTACACACGCAGTACAAACGGTTGAATTGACAGCGCCTTGAATCCGTGATATATGAACGCTATGACTACATGCTAGGAGTATATTTCAAGGTAATGAACGAGGACGCTCTGCAACGTAAGTCTGACAGCACACGCAGCCCCAAGACCAAGCTGCGCGCCCGCTGCCCTGCCTGCGGCGCATGGGTGAATCTGCGGGACAACAGCGAAGTCTGGGACCTGGTCGAGTGCCCGGAGTGCAATACCCTGCTGGAAGTGGTTGATCTCCGGCCCCCCACCCTGGACTATGCCAACAACAGCGAAGCAGATGAAGATTGGGAGGACGAGGACTGGGAGGACGAAGAGCAATTCTAGGCTGCTGCCCGTGACCAAGAGGCTGTCAGACGCCGTTCAGACCGTCTGGACCCACCGCGGACCGGCGCCATAAGCTTTAGCGCCGGGCTGGATAACAGTGAAGCTTTCCCCGCGCTGCTGAGCCGGGGATTTTTTGTGCCGATGACCTGTCGGGCCTACTGGCCTGCGGGGTAGTGGCCGAGCATCTCGACCGACTGCACCCGATTCGCTTCGTCCAGGACGACAACCTGCGGAGTCCAGCCATCCGGCGGTGGGAAGCGCACCAGCCCGAAGGCCATCACGATCAGCCGGTCGCCGGGCGAAACGAGATGGGCCGCCGCGCCGTTGACCTGAACGATCCCGCTGCGCGGCTCGCCGGGGATGATATACGTCTCGAAGCGTGCCCCATTCTCGACATCCACCACCAACACCTGTTCATAGGGAAACATCTGCACCTGCTCCAACAGCCCGATGTCGAGCGTCAGGCTGCCCACATAATTGATGTCGGCGGCGGTGACGCGCGCGTGATGGAGCTTGGCGCGCAGCATCTGTACCAGCATTGTACGACTCCCGTGGAAAATTCCAGCCCCCGCAGCGCGAAACGCCGCAAGCGGCGCTATTCGTTCGCTCCGTCGCCCAGCAGCAGATTGTCGATCAGGCGCACGCGCCCTACAAATACTGCCAGGCTCAACAGCACGCGATCTGCCTCGTTGTGAAGCTCCTGCAAGGTAATCGGATCGGCGGCGCTCACATAGTCCAGGCGCGCCAGCGGCTCGGCCCCGATGATCGCGCGCATCGTCTCGCGCAGGGCGCTGCCATCACGCACGCCGCGCTGCCAGATATCCTGTGCTGCCGTGAGCGCGTGGTAGAGCACAAGCGCCGCCTGCCGCTCGTCTGGCCCCAGCAGGCGGTTGCGGCTGCTCAACGCCAGCCCATCCGGCTCGCGCACGGTCGGACCGACGACGATCTCCAGGTTGAAGCCGAGATCGCGCACCATCTGCCGGACGACGGCGACCTGCTGCGCGTCTTTCTGCCCGAAGTAGGCGCGCGCCGGCTCGAAGACGTTGAACAGCTTGGCGACGACGGTCGTCACGCCCCGAAAGTGGCCCGGACGCGCCGCGCCTTCGAGCACCTGCGTGATCGTCTCGACCGCGACATACGTCTGGAAGCCGGGCGGGTAGACCTCGTCCTCGTCCGGCGTCCAGACCAGATCGACGCCTTCTGCTTCCAGCAGCGCCAGATCGCGCTCAAGCTGGCGGGGGTAGGCGTCCAGATCGCCGCGCCGGTTGAACTGGATTGGATTCACGAAGATGCTTACGCCCACCCGGTCGTTTTCGGCGCGGGCGTGCCGTACCAGCGCGAGGTGTCCTTCGTGCAGCGCGCCCATCGTCGGGACCAGTCCCCACGTCCGCAGGGGGTCCTGCCAGCGGGCAGCGCGCACCTCGGCGATTGTTTTGGCTACGTTCATCGTGTCTGCCAATCCTGATTGAATGTGCCGCGTCCCATCAGCAGCGCTTGCAGCCCATCGGCTTGCAGACCGCCGGAGACTTCCAGCGCCTTGACCAACTCGTACAGCGTGCGGTTGACCGGGGTTGGGACGTCGTGCTCGGCCCCCGCGCGCACGACCGCTCCGCAGATCGCGTCGATCTCGGTCGGCGCGCCGCGCTGCACGTCCTGTAACATCGACGACTGGTTATACGCTGTCTGGCGGGCGACCTCGATTGCCTGATCGGCGGCATCCTCGAAGGGCAGCGTGATCGCCTGGGCCGCCGCCACTGCCGCGACCTCGTAGGCCGCCTGCCGCATCAGATCGCGCGTCCAGCCGGATTCGAGCAGTGGACCGTTGGGCATGCGCAGAATCGCGCTGATCGGGTTGATCGCGGCGTTGATCGCCAGCTTGCCCCATATCAGCGCGTTGATGTCGGTGGTGAGTTGTGTGTCCAGTCCGGCGCGCTGGAACAGGGCCGCGATGGCGCGCAGCCGGGCGTCGATGGCCGGGCGGGTGGCGAGCGTGGTCGTGCCTTCGCCGCCGGGATACAGCCGGCCCGCCTGCCCGCGCGTCGAAGCGCCGAGCGTGGTGACACCCCGCGTCACGCGTTCCACGCCGAGCACCCCGGCCAGGATCACGTCGCTGCCCAGGCCGTTCTGCAGACTGATCGCCAGCCCGTCCGGCGCGAGAACCTGGGCGGCATCCGCCGCCGCCGCTGCGGTGCGCGGTGTTTTGGTCACGATCAGCGCAAGCTCGACCGGCCCGACTGTGCGCAGATCGTCGGTGGCATGCAGCGCGATACGCCGCGTGCGCTGCCCCGGCGTGATCACCTGCAGCGGACCGGCACGCAGGGCAGCAATCTGATCCGGCCAGCGACCGATCAGGGTGACGTCGGCATAGGGGTTGAGCCTGGCCCCGAACAGGAGACCCATGGCCCCGATGCCCAGGATTGCGATTCGGATGGCTAAGCTCCGTTTCCGTCGAGAGCGGATAAAATCGCCTGCCAGGTGTCGTCCGGCAGCCGGTAAGTGTGCTCCTCAGCCGGGAAGGCGCGGGTGTGCACATCGTCACGGTAGGCGCTGAAGGCCGTGCGCATGTTGTCGGCCAGCTCGGTATAGCGCCGGGCAAAACGCGGTGTGAAGCGCTCGAACAGGCCCAGCAGATCGTGCGTGACGAGCACCTGCCCATCACAGCTCGGCCCCGCGCCGATGCCCAGCGTCGGGATGCTGATCGTGCGCGTGATCAAGTCGGCCAACTGCGCCGGGATCGATTCCAGCACCAGGCTGAAGACTCCCGCCTGTTCCAGCGCGCGCGCCTCGGCAATCAGGCGGCGCGCCGCCTCGACCGTCTTGCCCTGCATCCGGAAGCCGCCCATCTGGCTCACGCTTTGCGGCGTCAGGCCGATATGCCCCTGTACGGCGATCCCGGCCTCGACCAACGCGCGGACCGTCTCTACCACTGCCTGCCCGCCTTCGAGCTTGACCGCGTCGGCCCCGCCTTCGGCCAGCAGCCGCCCGGCGTTGCGCAGCGCGTCTGCGGTGCCGGTCTGGTAGCTCATGAACGGCATATCGCCGATCAGGAAGGCACGCCGCACGCCGCGCCGCACGGCCTGGCAGTGCAGCACCATCATATCCATCGTGACCGGCAGCGTGTTCTCGAAGCCGTAGACCACCATCCCCAGCGAATCCCCGACCAGGACCACATCGACGCCGCACTGATCGAGCACGGTCGCGGTCGGGTAGTCGTAACACGTCAGCATCACAATCGGCTCGCCGCGTTCCTTCAGGCTGTGCAGGTGATGAATAGTGATTTTATCCATAGGATCGTGTGTACACTCCCGCCAGTCGAACAGCCAGGGCCGCCACTTTGACTCTGCCGGACAATTGTACCCGATTCCCCGGCGGCAGCAGGGACACTGCCCGGCCTGCACACTACCTTACCGCATCCGCCCGCCTGTGCCGAATAACACGTGCGCCGCCATGAAATTTTTATGAATTTTGCCCAAGAAACCGCTCTAGAATTTTAATCGGGTTTTAATTCGTCGAAAATTAAGGCAGAATATAGAACAAGGCAGTCGATGAATGAGGAAGCCATGAAGCTATCGCGGGGGACGACAACCTTTCTGATCGTGTGGAGCGGTCAGTTGGTTTCAGTAGTTGGGTCGAACCTGACCAGCTTCGCGCTAGGCGTGTGGGTCTACGAGCGCACGGATTCGGCCACGCACTACGCCCTGATCTATCTATTCACCGTGCTGCCCCAACTCCTGATCTCCCCGCTGGCGGGTGCGCTGATCGACCGTTGGGACCGGCGGCGGGCGATGCTGCTCAGCGACACGGGGGCCGGGCTGAGCACCCTGGCGATCCTGCTCCTGCTGCTGGCCGGGCGGCTCGATGTCTGGCATGTGTACGTGGCGGTCACGGTCAGCGCGGCATTTGGCGCGTTCCAGTGGCCGGCCTATTCCGCCGCGATCACGCTCCTGATCCCCAAACAACACTACGCGCGCGCCAGCGGCCTGGTCGATGTGGCGCAAGGGCTGGCCTATCTCGCTGGCCCGGCGCTGGCGGGTTTTCTGATGGCGATCAGCGGCCTGCAAAGCGTGATCGCGCTGGATTTCGCCACCTTTGGGGCGGCGGTGCTGACGCTGCTGGCGGTGCGCTTTCCCCGGCCCACGCGCAGCGCCGAAGGCGAAGCGGCTCGCGGTACACTGCGCCGCGACCTGACCTTCGGCTGGCGCTATATCCGGTCGCGGCCCGGCCTGTTGGCGCTGCTGGGGTTCTTCGCCGTGATCAACTTCCTGACCGGGGTGCTGATGGCCCTGGGCACGCCGCTGATCCTGGCGTTTACGTCCACGGCGACGCTGGGCGTGATGATGTCCGTGGGCGCGTTCGGCGGGCTGGTCGGCAGCGCGATTATGGGGGTATGGGGCGGCCCGGCGCGGCGGATCAACGGCGTGCTCGGCTTCGGTGTGATCTTCGGCCTGGGCTGTATCGTGATGGGCCTGCGCCCGTCGGTGATTTGGGTCACAGGCGCGATGACGGTGCTGTTCTGCTGCCTGCCGATTGTCAACGCGTGCAGCCAGGCGATCTGGCAGAGCAAGGTCGCGGCAGATGTGCAGGGGCGCGTATTCGCGGTGCGCTCAATGGTGTCATTTTCGATGCTGCCGCTCGCCTACCTACTGGCCGGGCCGCTGGCCGATGGCGTGTTCGAGCCGCTGCTGATGCCCGATGGCGCGCTGGCGGACAGCGTGGGGCAGGTGATCGGCACCGGGGCGGGGCGCGGCATGGGCCTGCTGTTTATGGTGATGGGTGCGTTGGTGCTGCTCACGTCGCTGGCCGGTTCTCTTTATCCGCGCCTGCGCTGGCTTGAGGACGAGCTGCCCGATCAGGAGCATCTGGTGGCCGGGGTGGAACTGGAAGCCGTGCCGGCGGTGGCGCGCTAACCAAGCAAATGTTAAAGACCATTTACGCTAGTACCGCAGTACTAGTTTATTGGATTTACATTTAGGCTCAGTTCTCTTATAGTTAATTTAAGGTGGTGACCTAAATCCTTTATTTAGTGATTATCATTGTTTATCTACCATTCTGATTAATCTTTGTATTAACCAGATAGCAACGAAAAAAGCATTTTTCAGGGAGCTGTATCGCTGTGACTCGTCCGGTAGCGCGGGGGACTCGCTCAAATCTCGAACTCCAGGTTGTACCGGGAGCCGGCTCGATCGCGCCTGCGATCTGGGACCGGCTGGCCCCGGATCGACCCTTTGCGAGCCACCGCTGGACGTGTTTCGGTGAGGCGGCGCTGCCCGGCGACCGGCCCTATCACCTGCTGGTACAGCGTGCGGGCGAACCGGTGGCACGCGCGAGTCTGTGGCTGGCGCGCGAGGAGCCGCTGCCGCTGCCGTCGGGCGTGATGCGCCAGGGGGCAGCGCGGATCTTCCGGCGCTGGCCGCTGCTGATCTGCCGCGCCCCGCTAGCACAGGTTTCCGGCCTGGTCCTGCCCGGCGATCCGGCGCTGCGCCGTGATGCGCTGCATACCATCGTCGCGGCGGCAGACGAGCTGGGGCGCGAGCTGGGCAGCTCGTTCCTCTATTTCGACTATACTGAGGCCGGGGACGCGCGCTCCGATGTTTGGCCGGGCGATTTCGTGCCGGTCGAGGTGTCCGGGCCGGGGACACGGCTCGAACTGCACTGGCCCGACTTCGATACCTATCTCGCCAGCCTCTCCAAATCGGCCCGCAAGGATTATCACCGCCACACCAACCGCGCCGCCGACCGCGCAATCGAAGTCAGGGTGCAGCCGCAGGTCACGCGCCTGGACGAAGCCCTGCCGCTCATTCGCGCCGTCGAGCAGCAGCACGGGACCGTGCCGCATCCCTACGCCCGGCAGATTCTCGAACAGGCGGCGCATGTCGATGCGGCCTGGATCACGGCGGAACGCGCGGGGCGGCTGGTCGGGTGCGGGCTGCTGCTTGGCGACGGTCCCGATCACATGCTGACGCTGCTCGGCCTGGACTACGGCGAACGCTTCGTGTACTTCCAACTGCTCTACGCCGCCATCCGCCACGCCATCGCCAGCGGGGTGCGCCACCTCTACGGCGGCAGCGGGGCCTATGAATTCAAGCAGCGGTTGGGCTTTCAACTGCTGAACAACCATTACAGCGTGATCACAGCCCGAAGCTCAGCCTTGCGCTGGCTGGCACGTCGGATGTCGACCAACCAGCCGGGTGCATATCCGGTGATGGAGAGTTAATGTGATGATGAAGTTTTACGATGCATCCTACCTGCGGCAGCAGTGGTCCGGCTCGAAAGTCTTCCGGCGCGTGCTGATCGTGTCGGTGATCTACTTCGTGCTGCGGCTGCTGCTCCAGGTGATGCTGCTGGCTGGGTCGCTGTATGAGGGTGAGACGGAAGACGGTTTTTACCCGGCGGACCTGCAAATCTATCTCGATGCGGCGGAGCACCTGGCGAACGGCGAACACCTCTACCTGCAAGGCTCGCTGGAGCGGCTGGAAGAGCACTATCCCTACGCGCCGCCGTTCGCGCTGGCCTTCCGCCCGTTCCTGTGGATCTCGCCCAACGCGACCGCCTTTTTGCACACGGCGCTGCACGTGGTCGCCTACGCGCTGCTGTATCTCTGGTGGGATCGCATCTTCACGCATCTCAAACTGGATCGCGCCCGCGCGCTGCTGGCCTGGACGCTTCCGGTCTGGATCGTCTTTTCGCCGTTCTGGGGCGATCTCAACTACCTCAATATCTATATCCCGATGGCCCTGCTCGGTACGCTTTTTTTGGAAGCAGTGATCCGGGAGCGGCTGGGCTGGTCGGTGCTGTGGCTGGCGATCATCTTGCAGATCAAGCCGCACTGGGCGTTTGCGGCGGCGGTCCCGCTGCTGCTGGGACACTACCGCTTCTTCCTGCGCCTGCTGGGCTGGACGGCGGTCGCCTATGTCGCGACGGCGGGCGCAACGCTGCTGATCGTCGGGCCGGAATATGGCTGGGACCAGTACGGCGAGTACGTGCGCTTCCTGGGCCGGCTGCGGAACGACTTCCCCTGGCGCGGGACGGATGACGGCTTTTTGGGCTACAACCACTCGATCACGCAGATTGTGGTTTATATCCTGGGCACATCGGCGGCCACGCTGCGGCTGGCGACGGTCGTCAAGCTGCTGCTGCTGATCCCGCTGGTCGTCGTCGCGATCCGCTACCTGCGGCGGCCAGGGCTGCACGCCGGGCTGGAAGCCGAGCGCCTCGGCGTGGAATGGGCGTTCGTGCTCTATCTGGGCGCGTTCATCTGGCTGGATATGGTCTGGGAAACCTCGCTGGGAATCGCGATCTTCGTCTACCTGCTGGCCGTGCTCGACGGGCGGCAGGCGCGGCGCTGGGTCTGGATCGTGTTTCTACCCTATGCGCTGCTCGACCTGTGGCAGATGCTCAGCTACCTGGCGCTGGGCGACGCGGGGCTGATCGATGATGCCTATGTCGCCACCGACCCCAGCATCTATCTGCCGATGATCATGTTCGTGATCCTGCTGTTCTACGGGCTGCTGCTGCGCCGCCTTTGGCAGGCCGCCGAAGTCACGGCCCCGGCCCCGGAGCCGCGCGTCGAGACAGCCGGGCAGCAGGCGCGTTAGGAGCGATGGCGATGCAGACCGGACTCTTCCAATCCGCCGCAATCCTGATCGTCGTGGTCCTGTTCTATGTGCTGGACTTCCTGTCGATTGCGCGCTATGACCGTCAGCGGCAGGCCGAGGGCAGCGGGCGCAGTTGGGACTATCTGCTGTTCGTGGTGATCATGATCGCGCTGGTGGTCGCGCAGCCGGTCGTGCTGCCGGGCCTGGGCCTGCGGATCGAGGCGGTGTGGGGCTTACTGCTCCAGATCGTCGGGCTGATCCTGGTCGTGGCCGGGCTGGCGCTGCATACCTGGTCGCGCGTGTGCCTGCGCGAGTATTACGCCGAGCGCGTCGAGCTTCAGCCGGGGCACACCGTGATCGACAGCGGGCCGTATGCCTATGTCCGCCACCCGGCGTTTACGTCGTTCTTCCTGTTCGTGACCGGCTTCCTGCTGATCAACCCGGCCCTGCCGACGCTGCTGCTGGCGCTGTATGCCTTCTGGGACTTCACGCGCGCCGCCCGCCAGGAAGAGGACCTGCTGAGTGGCAGCCTGCCAGGCTATAGCAGCTACATGCAGCGGACCGCGCGCTTTGTGCCGCGCCTGTCTCAGCTTCGCGGGGAGCGTTAGCATGGACGCCGACACCTTCCGCAAGCTGCCGCAGGACGAGCTGGCGCGCTGGGTGCGGGCCAACGGGCCGCAGGTCTGCGTGTTCCCGATCAACGGCACGCGGCGCTGGTTCATGCTGGAGCACGCACTGAACGGCGGCGACGATCCGCTGGCGGCCTACCTGGGGGCGGTCGAGCAGCGGCATATCGACCTCTACCGCCTGTTCTTCGATCACGGCGTCCACACACTGCTCACGCCGGCCTTCGGACCCGATCTGCTGGAGCGCGGCGACGACTACCTCAACCTGTCGGCCTATGGGCTGGCGCGCGTCGCCACCGAGCCGATGTTTCTGGACTTCTACCGCGAATATGGCGTGCGCGTGCGCTTCTATGGCGACTACCGGAAGTACTTCGACCCGACGCCGCACGCTTATCTCTCGGACCTGTTCGACGATCTGGCGCAGCAAACGCTGCATCACGACCGGCACCGGCTGTTCATCGGCCTGTTTGCCAATGATCCCGCCGAGACAGTGGCCGCGCTGGCGGTGCAGTACCATGCCGAACACGGGCGGGTGCCAGACCGTCGGGCGCTGGTCGAGCTGTACTACGGCGAGTATGTCGCGCCGGTCGATCTCTTCGTCGGCTTCGACCGCTTCGCCGCGTTCGATATGCCGCTGCTGGCCCTGGGTGGCGAAGACCTCTATTTTACGGTCAGCCCGTCGCCCTACCTGACCGGATCACAACTGCGCGAAATCTTCGCGGATCATCTCTTTACCCGACGCGCTGACGAAACCGATTATGGGGAGTTGTCGCCCGGCGATTGGGCGTTGATGCGCTCTTTTTATCAGGCTAACCAGGACTACACCATCGGGGTGGGCGCGCGGCAGCCGCGCGGTAGCTACTGGTTTCCACTGCCCCAGGTGAAGCTGCCACCCGGCTTTGGCCCTACCAGGGAAGACGAGGAATCATGAATTTAACTGCCGACATCCATCATCTACTGCATCAGATCGGCACCGGGCGCATCCTGACCACTGCCTACGATACGGCCTGGCTGGCGCGCCTGGGAGAAATGAACAGCGCCGTTACCACCCAGGCATTGGAATGGCTGCGCGCTCACCAACTGCCGGACGGCTCGTGGGGCACCATCAGCCCGCACTACAACCACGACCGCCTGGTATGCACCCTGGCCGCCATGACCGCGCTTGCGCAGTATGGCGACACGCAGGACGCTACGCGCCTGTGGCGGGCGGAACAGGTGCTCGACTCCATCACGAACGGTTTGAAGACCGATGCGGTCGGCGAGACGATCGGCTTCGAGATGATTGTGCCGACGCTGGTGTACGAGGCCAAGAGTCTCGGCCTGCTGCAGCGCTACCGCAACGGGATTCTGCACCGCCTGGAAGAGTACCGCGCCGCCAAGCTCGCCGCGCTGCCCGGCGGTATGATCAGCCGCTTCGTGACGGTCGCTTTCTCGGCGGAGATGGCCGGGCCAGACGGCCAGCGCCTGCTCGATCTGGAAAACCTGCAGGAAGCCAACGGCTCGGTGGCACACAGCCCGTCGGCGACCGCCTACTACGCGATCAATGTCTGCCCCGGCGAGCCGCGCGCGCTGGCCTATCTCTCCAACGTGGTCAATACGCAGGGCGGTGTGCCGGACGTGGCCCCGTTTGACGTGTTCGAGCAGGCGTGGACTCTGTGGAATCTGTCGCTCACCGGGCCGCTGGACGCCGACACGCTCGCGTTGTGCCAGCCTCACCTCGACTTTTTGCAGCAGGCCTGGCGTCCGGGGCAGGGCACCGGCTTTGCCGCCGGCTATACGCCGACCGACGGCGACGATACCGGGCTGGTGTTTGATGTGCTGACCCGCTTCGGTCGCCCCGTCGATCTGGAAGGCGTGCTGCGCTATGAGCAGGACGATCACTATCGCTGCTACGAGCTGGAAGCTAACCCCTCAATCAGCGCCAATATTCACGTGCTCAGCGCGCTGCGCGAAGCCGGGCTGCCCGTCGATCATCCGTCCGTGCAGAAGGCGCTGCGCTTCCTGAAGCAGGTGCAGCATCAGGATGGGTTCTGGTTTGACAAGTGGCACGCCTCACCCTACTATCCGACCTCGCACCTGATCATCGCCGGGGCGGGCTATGCCGAGCACCTGGTGGAGAGCGGAGTCGCGTGGCTGCTGGAAACACAGCGCTTCGACGGTTCGTGGGGCTACTATATGCCGACTGCTGAAGAGACTGCCGACTGTTTGCAGGCCCTGGTGATGTGGCGGCGGCAGGGTCATCCCGTGCCCAACGATGCGATCCAGCGTGGGGCCGACTGGTTGGCAGTCCATGCCGAGCCGCCCTACCCGCCGCTGTGGATCGGCAAGTGCCTGTACTGTCCGGAGTTGGTCGTTCGCTCGGCCATTCTTAGTGCGCTGACGCTTGTCGCGCAAGGATAAGCAAAGGGTACAAGCATGCAGTTTGTCTCTAGTCTTCTGGATATTCGCTCGATCGATGCTGAGGATGCTCGTCGCCGCCAGCTCTTGAATATCCTGCTGCTGGGCGTAGCGGCCATTGCAGTGTTCGCGCTGGTAGCCGCCACACTCACGATCCTGTCTTCGCCGCAGTCTGAGCACGGCGAAAACCTGATTATGATCGGCGGCAGCGTGTTTACCCTGCTGGGGGTGGGCCTGCTCTATCTGCTCAACCGCCGCCGGGCGGGCTGGGCCGCCGGCGCGCTCTTCCTGACGCTGCTCACCCTGGTGTTTGCTTTTGCCGATAAGCCGGCAGAAGTGGCCGCCGGGCGCAGCCTGTTCCTGTTCGCTATCCCGATCCTCATGGCCAGCGTGCTGCTGTTTCCGGCAGCCAGCTTTATCGCCGCGGTAGGCGCCGGCATCATTGTCTCGGTGATCTCGGTCGTCAGCCTGGATATCCTGCCGACCATGCCGGCGATTCTGGGCTTTTTCGCGGTCGCGCTGGTGTCGTGGCTGTCGGCGCGCAGCCTGCAGCGCGCGCTGGAAGACTTGCGCGTGACCAATCGTGAACTGGACCAGCGTGTGATCGAGCGCACGCGCGACCTGGCTGCTGCCCTCAAGCGCGTCCAGTCGGAGTCCAATAAGAACCAGGCGATCCTGGAAAGCATCGCGGACGGCGTGATCGTATTTGACCACCAGGGACAGGCCATCGTTGCCAACCCTGCCATCACCCAGTTTTTGAATTTTCCGATCGAGCATATCCCTGGGCGCGATCTCAGCGCGCTGATGAACGGTGATGTGCGTGAAGCCGATCGGAATATGATGTTGGGCCTGCTGGAGAGCGACGAGCCGGGCCGTTCTGGAATCAAGTTTGATTGGGGCCGCAAAACTGTTTCGGTCAGCGTGGCGGCGGTCCGCGACGGCGTCGGCGAGACGACTGGCACCGTGATGGTGATGCGCGACTTCACCCGCGAGGCCGAGCTGGACCGGATGAAAAGCGCCTTTGTCTCGACTGCTTCGCATGAGCTGCGCACGCCGCTGAACGCCATCCTGGGCTACAGCGATATGCTGCAGGAAGGCGTCTATGGCGAGCTGAGCGATGAGCAAGATGGCGCGATTGTCCGTGTCGTCGCCAATACCAAGCGAATGCTCAACCTGGTCAACAATCTGCTCGACCAGGCCCAGATCGAGGCCGGGCAGCTCAAGTTGCGCCCGTCGCCGGTAGTCATACATGAGCTGGTGGACGAACTGGAAGCGATCATGGGGGTCCTGGCCGAGCAAAAACGTCTGGAGCTTGTCTGTTCGGTGGACGAGAGCGCGCCGGATATCGTGATCAGCGATCCGCAGCGCTTGCAGCAAATCCTGGTGAACCTGATGGGCAACGCCATCAAGTTTACCGATACCGGGTCGGTCCGGCTGCGCATCTACCGGACCGATGCCGCCCACTGGGCACTGGATGTCACCGACACCGGCCCTGGCATTCCGCTCGAAGCCCAAGGCTTTATCTTTGAGGCCTTCCGACAGGTAGACGACACGGTGACGCGGCGGCATGCCGGTTCGGGACTGGGCTTATCAATCGTCAAGCAGTTAGTGACCTTGTTAGGTGGCGAGGTCAGCCTGATTAGCGCGGTAGGGCGCGGAAGCACATTTCGCATCATTTTGCCGCTGACCCCTATAGAGGAGCAGCACGCATGAACGAGAAACTTGCCCTGGTAATCGAAGACGACTACGACGCTTCAATGATCTTTGCCAAGGCCATGGAAGTGTTGGGGCTGCATACCGAAATCATCAACTCCGGCGATGCGGCACTTGAACGTTTGCAACACGTTGTTCCAGCCATTATCATTCTCGACCTTCATCTGCCGAACGTAGTCGGCTCCGACATTCTGCGCGCGCTGCGAGCCGACGAACGGCTGATTGAGACACGCGTGGTGGTCGCTACCGCCGATCCGCGCTCAGCCGAGCTGATCCAGCCGCTTGCGGACCTGGTCCTGATCAAGCCGACCATGTTCAGCCAGGTACGCGATCTCTCGGCGCGGCTGCTGTCGGTTCCGCGCAACCACGGCCGGCGCACTGCCGAAGCGGTGGACTAAACGCGGGGTGGGATGAAAATACAGCCCACCGCTGGGCCAGACATCCGGCGGTGGACTGCCATAGCTGGCGGGGAAACGGGCTGGCTCAGCGTTGGCTCTGGGCCGCCTGTTCGCGCGCCTGGAAAACAGGTGCGGCACGATCCTATCTCGTACCCCGCTCCCGGATACCCGATCCACAGACGGCAAGACCTTTGGCAGCCCTAGCTGCGAATGGCCTGCGAAATCTCGCGCACGTTCTGCGCGCGCCGGTGAATCTCCGGCAGGCGGCGACGGATGTCGGCGGCCTGCTGCGGGCTGACCTCGGCGGCCATCGCTTCGATCAGGGTGTCCAGGTCCTCGACTTCGGCCAGGGCGCCGATCGTCAGTTTGCGCTCGGTAAGCTGGCGGCCCAGCGCCGATCCGGTCCCCACGCTGCGCAGCGTCACCGCCGGCAGATCGACCGCCCGGTGCAGCTCGGCGGCGTACTCCGCTTCCAGCCGGTTAAACTCCGCCGCGTCGATCATCTCTTCCAGCCCGGCACGCGCCGCGCGGTCCAGCAGAATCGTGCGATCCTCTTCCGGCGTTTGAGCCTCGTCGGGAGCCTGGCAGATCAGATACAGCTCGGCCAGTGATACGACGATCCGGCGGTGGGCATAGCTGATCGTCAGGCTGCCATCGGCGTCGGGCGTCACATCGGCCAGGATCACCCAGGGATCGCTCGGATAGGGTGGGCAGGCGCGCTCGGCCATGAGATCACAGTCGAACATGTCGTCCCAACCCGGCGGCGTCATGACCTCATCGTAGTTGCCGGGCAGGCGCGACAGTGGGCGCACGATGAAACTGTCGTACTCGCGGCTGTATTCGCAGTCGGAGTCGTCACAGCCGCAGCCGCCCGGCTGGGCGCGGACCGGGCGCGCCGCGTAGGGATAATAGCGCACGGCGATATAGAGTGTCTGCCCGGCGCGACGCTCGATTTTTACGTCGCTGCACCAGGGATCGATCGCCTCGCCATTGGGACCCAGGCCGCAGCCCGCCACCTCGTCGCCGCGTATATCCAGCACGATATCGCGGTGGATGCAGATCATGTTCCCCAGCGCGTCGAGCACATAGCCGCGCCCGATCCGGATGTGCCAGCCCTGCTCGTCGGCGGTGCTGCAGGGTCGCACCTCACACCCGCAGACCACGCCCCAGCCGTGCAGCAGCCGGTTGTGCAGGCGCATCTGCTCCTGCGCATACCGCATCCCCAGCGTCAGGTCCTCGTGCGTGATCATCTGGCCGGGGAAGTAGCGCGGGCGCTCGAAGGTGCTGTTTTCGTACAGCTCGTAACCTGTCTGTGTGGTAGTTTGCATGGCCTTCCCTCACCTTCGCGATTATTTCCCGCGCCGGGTGCGCGGCATATCCAGCAGCAGCGACAGGAACACATCGAATAGCAGGTCGTTGGTATAGACCAGCGGGCGGATCGTGATGTCGATCTCCAGGATGCGCGGCTTCTCGCCTTCTTCGGGCGGTGCGACCAGCACATTCGCCAGTGGGATGCACGGATCGTCGGGTAGCTCCAGGTAATCTTCCAGGCTGCCGCGCGTCACCAGCTCGACCAGGTCCTCGTAGTTGAGCCGGGCGTTGACGATCACATCGGGGTTGGGCAGCTCCAGGTAGGTGTCGTAGTCCACGCTGCCGGGCCGCAGCTCCACCCGGAAGCGCTCCAGGATCGTGCCCGGCTCGCACGCGCCCGGCGTGGGGCATTCCCCGGCCAGCACCGGCGCGGGATCGGTCAGGCACTCGTGGTAGCAGATGACGACATGCCCCCACACCGCGCCCTCGTAGCGATGCTCCTGCTTACCGCGCTGGGCGGATTCCTCGGTGATAACGTAGCCCTCTTCCTGCGCCTGGATGACGGTTTCGGCTGGGATCGGAATCGGCGGTGTGTTAGTGGGCACGATGATCTCACGCCCCCAGCGATCGACCGCCAGGCCGCGCGTGATGACCACACTGGACTCGCCAGGGCCGGGGATCACGTCCAGGCCGGTCACGACGCCATAGCCCGACACCAGCCGGTTGTGCAGCCGCCGCAGGTGCATGAAGTAGTGCGTCTCCTGCCGGAAGCTGTGCTCGGTCATGAGCTTGCCGTAGTAGAAGTTGTTGCGCTCCGGCGGGTAGAGATCCGTGTTACGGGTGGTTAACAGGTCATGATCCATCGGTACATGCTCCTCTAGCTGCCTGCGGCTGCTGTGCCCAGGCGCGTGCTTCTGCCGATCTCACTCCGGTCCCCGATCGTGCCCGGCGGCTCGCCCCGCGCCACCAGATCGCCCTCGCCCAGCGGCGCACCCTGGGCGGCCCCGCTCCCGATCACCGTGTCGATTCCGATCCGTGCCTGGAAGCCCAGCCGCATCTTTGGCTCGATCACGCACAGGCGATAGTCGGTGTGGGCCGGTTTTTCGCGCTCGATCACGCCGCGGATCGTGTCCAGCGTGCAGGTGTTGGGGGCCTGCCCCTGGTAGACCTGGACGGTGAAGCGGTGGGCGACGCTCTCGAACAGCGGCACGCCGTATTCCTCGCCGCTGATCAGGTGGGCGTGATCGAGCGTGGCCGTCGTCCCGACCACCGCGCCATCGGGTTCTGCCGGGGCAAGGCGCGTGGTGAAGCCCAGTACCGACGTGCAGACATCCGGGTCGCCGGGATCATCCGCGCCGGGCAGCGCCCACCACGTCGCATACTGGATCGGGGACTCGACAATCGCCTCGACCCCGGCGAAGAACTTCAGCGCCCGGCGCAGGCCCTCGGCGGTGCCGCGCCATGCGTAGAGTGCGAACGCCCCGGCGAGCGCTTCGCGCTGGTAAGCCTCGGACCAGCGTTCGTCCAGTTCCAGGCCGAGCCAGCCCGCCAGCCAGGGCAGCCATGCCGCCGGGACCGCCTCGACATCGAAATAGCGGTCCAGCCCGGCGATCTGGCCTTCGGCCCCGGCGAACAGGCTCTCGAACAGCCCCAGCAGGCGGGCGAGCGTATCGCGCTGCGGGCTGGTGGCGTAGATCGCGGGCAGATGTTGCAGATAGCCCTCGTGATCGAAATCGACGCGCACCTGTGGCAGGATAGGCGTGCTGCGACCCTCGCCGGTCAGATGCGCCCCGATCCACAGCCAGCGCCCCGCCGGGTAAAACGCGGGCGCGCCGTCGCCGTCCCGCCCCTGGATCAGCCCGTCGAGCACGTCCGGCGGCAGCGCGCACCAGGGCGAATGGCGCGTGTCGAACGGGTCGAGATCGCCGGGAGTTGGGTCGGGTGGGGCGCTGGTGGGCTGATCGGCGATATAGGTGAACAGCCGCAGATGCGCGCCATCCGGCAGCGGCCCGGCCAGCGCCCGGACCTGGTTCCAGATCACCGGCTCCGCGCCGCCCTCAAACGGGCCGCCCCACAACACACCGCTGCGCGTATAGCCCCGGTCGAGCGTGAGCCGCAGCGGGGCGTGTGTGCCGCCGGGATGCAGCCACAGCGCGCCGTCGGGATCGAGTGCCAGCGCCGCGATGGGTCCCTGGTAGCCGACCGCCGCTTCGGCATACGAGCCGTCCAGCGCGAGCCGGATCACGCGTCGCAGCCCGTTATCGCCCACATATACGCCCTGCTCGTCCGCCGCCAGGGCCAGCGGATCGAGGAGCAGCCCCTCGCCCAGCGTGCGGCGGTAGTGGCCCTGCGTATCGTAGACCAGCACACGCGGCGGGTTCGTGTCGAGAATGGTGACTTCGGCCTCGTCGCCCCTGCCGCTGGTCGCTACCCCGACCGGGCGGCCCGGCGCGGTTTCGCCCGCGATGATCGTGTCCCAGAACGCGCTGATCGGGCGGCCATTCAGATCGAGCTTCTGCACGCGCCAGTTGCCATAATCGACTACATACACGCTGCCCGCGTCGTCCACCGCCAGCGCGACCGGCGTATCGAAGCGGCCCGGCGCGGTGCCCGGCTGCGGCCCCGTTGCAAGCTCGGCGCGGCCCCACACCCCCACGAGTTGCAGCGTCTCAAGGTCGAACACCTGCACGCGGTGATTCCGGCTGTCGGCGACCAGCAGCGCGCCGCGCAGCGGGTGATAGGCCAGGCCGCGCGGCAGGTCGAACTGAGCCGGGCGTGTGCCTTCGCCGCCCAGGCACGGCAGCGGCAGCGCCTCGGAGTCGCACACGTCCAGCCGGATGATGCGCTGAGCTTCGGGCTGGGTGTAATAGAGGCTGCCATCCGGCCCCACGACGATCCCGGCGGGCAGATCGGGCGCGGGCAGCCGTGCGACTTCCGGCGGCAGCACGCCATCCAGCAGCGGGACCGGAAACAGCGTCAGGCTGCCGTCGTCGCGCCGCACCAGCCCGTGCATCTGGAAGTCCGGCCAGCCGTTGTCACGGTTGAGATACAGGTAATTCGGCCCGTTCCCGTTCATGGCTAGCCCTCGATCCCCATCCAGACGATGCTCCAGTCGTCCGGAATCCAATCGCGGATAATCCGCTGACCCAGCTCGGCGATGATTTCGGCCAGGGCCTGCTCCTCAGCCGCCGGGCTGCCGCCCAGCTCCGTCACACGGTCGGTCATGCGTTCCCGGTAGTCGTCGATCAGCGTCGTGAACTCCATCAGGTCACCCTGGATCGGCACGATCAGCAGCAGCATGTAGAGCCTGAAGCTGTCCGGTGTGGCGTCGGTGATATTGAGGTTCTCCTGGTAGAGCAGCACGGCGAATGTGGGCTGCGGCAGCGGCCCTTCGGGGAAACCTTCAATGACCGGCGGCGGCCCTACCCGCTCGATCAGGCGTGGGCCGTCGAGGCGGGCCGTGTAGCACGGTGGAATGGTGAAACCGGCCTGGCTGGTATCGATGGTCGTTTGAAGGCCGATCACGACTGGCTCGTTTCGCGAGTGGTCGAGCAGGATTCTTTCCGACAGCGGCCCCCACGGCTCCCACACCGGATCGGTTTCGATCCCGCAGTCGAGATAGGGTGTTTTGGCCGGGCGCGCGTTGCGGCGCTCCATGACCGAGAGCGGCTTGTTGAGCTGGCAGTTGAGCACTTCGGCACGCGCCAGCACAATCTTCAGGCCGTCGTTGATGTCTTTCTGCAGGCGCGCGTCCTGCACCACATAGTTTCCGGCCTGGTCCCTGACGAGACGAATCCAGCACAGGATCGGCTTTTCTTGCAGGCGGACCGTGCCGAGCGTGTCGCAGAGACCCTGGCGGCTCTCGACCTCTTCCAGGTCGTCGTCGCGTGGGTAGGCGATCGCCAGGTCGAAGAAGGCCGGGCCGCCGGATTCGTCTCCGGCCACCGGCGGGACCTGCTCGGCCAGCGGCTCGATCAGCACGATCTCGCGGCCCAGCGCGTCCAACGCGTAGCCAGGCATCACCCGGACCTGCCGATCGCCCTTTTCGCCAAAGACCGCCAGCCCACTGCCGATCCCCGGCTGGTGCAGGCTGGCGTTATGCAGCCAGCGCATCTCGCGGTTGAACGCTTCCAGCCCTTGCAGATCGGCGGCCAGGAGCCGCTGGCCGTTGAAAAACTGCTGGCGTTCGATAAACCGTGTCTCGTCCAGTGTGCTCATGGCTATCTCATCCTCGGTTTCTGGCTTTGGCGGCGGTTGGGTGATCGTGCTGGATGCCGAGCCAGCCGACATACAACCGCTGCTCGGTGGCGAAGATCAGGCTGTCGGGGATGATGCTCGGCAGTTTGCGCGTGCGGACAGTGATCCGGCGCGGCGTTGGCTTGCGCTGGACCGTCACGATCATCAGCAGCGCGCGAAATACGAAGCTGCGCGCCGTCGCCTGGGTGATGTGCTCCAGGTGGATCATGACGGGGAACGGGCGGCCCTGGGGCGGCTGCATATAGAGCCACGCGAAGTAACACGGCAGATCGGTGAAGCCTGCCGCCGACGTATCAACCGTGATCTCGATTGCTCCCCAGGCTTCGGGCCCTTTATTCCCTTTGGCCGCCTGCGCAAGCGCGTACCACTCGTTCCAGCCCGCGCCGGGAGTCGTCGTCCCGCTGCCAATACGGGGGCGGGCCAGCGGGCGGGCCGGGGGGCGCAGCGGGACCCATTCCATGGTGTCGGTCAGGCTGGCGCGGGCGCGCATCTCGCCGAGCGGCACACCGTCGATCACGCGCACCGTGTCGCTGGGCATCCAGAACAGGCGCGGCGTTTCCAGCGGCGGCTCGCCCTGCCACACCGGGACATCGGGCCGCCCGCTGAAAGCCGGATAATCGGCACTTTCCTGGTAGGCGGCGAGCAGCGTCAGATCGTCGTGGGGCGGCACGGGCAGCGGCACCGGCGCGGGGTGCTGCAAGATCAGCTCACGCCCGAAGGCGTCATAGGCCAGCCCCGGCCCCACCAGCAGGAAGGTTTCGCCCGTTGCCCTGCCCCCCAACGTCACGCGCCAGCCCGCGATCACACCGTAGGCGTTGTGCAGGGCGCGATTGTGCCACCAGCGGTATTCAGCCTCGATCCCGACCTGGCTGCGCAGGTCGCGGCTGAGCAGGCGTTGGCCCTGCCAGTAGCGCAGGCGCTCCAGGTTGGCCGGTTTGCGGTCGCTGATCATGCGCTCACCACCTTAATCTCGTGTGCTCCGGCAGCCACCAGCCCGGTCGGCCCCAGACAGACATTGCCGCACACCGCCTCGTCACAGTCCAGCACTAGCTCCAGTTTCAGAATATGATCCACGCCCGGCACGCTGTCGATCACGTGCTGCACCTCGGAGAGATAGACATCGCGCCCCAGCGGCCAGCCGGTGCCATCCGGCCCGCCGTGCAGCGGGTGGAAGAACTGATCGAGCGCGGCGGCGATCCGGGCGGTCAGGGCGGCGGGATCGGTGCGGGGATAGGCGCGCACGCTCGCCCGCACCGCGAGATCGCGGTAGACCGGCCCGACGACGCGCGTCTGGGTGCCGAGCACCTGCCGCCGTGTCAGGTAGGCGGCCACCGCCTGCTTGAGTCCGGCGCTGGGTGTGGGGCGGTCGGGGGGCAGGTGCGGCACCACGACCACTAGGATCATACCCGGCGCGGTGATGCACGGCAGGCCGGGGGCGCGATTGGCGAAGGCTGTCACCCGCGCCAGGTTTACGCCCGGTGTCTCGAAGGCGAGCGCCTCGTAGTCGTCCAGCGTCACGGCGCGGCTGCTGCGGCGCAGTGTTTCCAGCGCGCGGGCCGACGCCTGCGCCAGCGTCTCGGCGGATGTGCCGCCCGTGGCAGGCAGCGGGTTGGTGATCTCGCCCAGCCGCACGCGGATCACGTCCAGCGGGCGCGGGACCGGCCCTTCCTTCTCGTCGATTTCGGCGGCCAGCCCGCCCAACAGCGCCTCGTTACGCGCGGTTCGGGCCAGCACGCGGATCGTTCCGGCGGCCAGGTTGCCCGCTTCGGCCTGGGTGAAGTCAGCGGCGGCGATGATCGGCGTGCCGCGCGGCACGACTCGCCCCAATTCGCCGTCGCCAAACTGCACGACGCCTTCGCCCGCATCCAGCACATAGTGCGCCGCGTCGCGGGTCGAGGCGTCAAAATCGGGGCGCGGGGTCCACATCTGCCATGCGTCGGGCGCTTCGAGCGTGACCAGACGCAGACTGTCCGGCACGACCGCCGCCGCCGAGAACGCGATCTGCTGGTCGGGGCGGCCCGTGCCCACGCCCGGCGCTTCAGCTTCCAGCGCGATCTGGCCCGGCGTGGATGGCTGGGGCGGCTGGTAGGCCAGCACGAAGAAGGGTGGCAGATCGCTTTCCGGCGCGAAGCTCAGGCGCGTGATCACGCCCTGCGCGTCGAACTCTGCGTGCAACCGCGCCCACTCGCCCGGCTGTGGCTCCAGCCCGGAGATCTCCGCCCCGGCGGCGATGGTCCACGTCAGCCCGGCAGGGCCGGAAAGCTGGTCGGCGGCCAGGCCGTTGAGCACGATCTGGGCCGCCAGCGGCGCGGCGTCATACGCGCCCGACGCCATCCGGCAGCGCAGGTAACAGCGGTCCGCGTCCAGCTCGCCCAGGCGCGTGGGCTGCATCTCGCCCGGCGCGCGCACCACCAGCGCCCCGCTCAACGTCAGCGCGCGTGTGTCGTCGGTCAGAACATCCACCGGCTGCCACGCGTCCCCGGCCCAATACTCCCACACGATGCGCGCCGAGTGGTGCAGCAGCGGTGCGGCGGACTCGTCATCGGGCGCTGGCTCCGGCGTGCAGCTCACCAGCGGGGGCGGCGGCTGGCAGCGCTGCCCCTGGATGCGGGCTTCGGCCAGCAGGCGGGCGCGCTCGTCCGCGCCGGTGCGCACACCGTCCAGCGCGATCCACAGGCTGACCGGCTGATCGACCGGCAGGGCGCGGTCGAAGCCGAGATAGAGCGCCGCGCCGGGCCGGGGATCGTCGCCCAGGACGGCCAGCGCCGCGCCCCGCTGCCAGCGCGCCGTCAGGTCGTGATAGGCCGCGCCATCCCACGCCTGGACCGTTTGAAGCTGCGCCAGCGTGAGCGTGATCGGCTGGCGGGTGCGGAACAGGACGGGCTGGCCGTGCGGCGTCTGGCCCTCGAACTCGACCCCGGCGGGCAGCGTCAGCGCGCGATCCTCGTCCAGGCCTCGGCGTGGAGTCAGCCGCAGCACCGTACTGGCCGGGCGCGGCGGCAGCGGCTCAACCCCGACCAGGCGCAGGAACTTCCACTTGCGGCCCGCCGGCACGCGGTTGACCCAATACAGGTCCATCTCCGCGATCCAGGCGAACAGCTCCAGCAGCGTGATGCCCGGATCGTGGGCGTTGTGGTCGGTCCACCCCGGCGCATAGAACGGGATCAGCGCGCGGGCTTCCTCGACCAGGTCAGCCCAGCGGCGATCATCCAGGTTCGGCAGCATCAGCGTCACGATCCCATCTCCTGTGAATCCGGCAGCCCCGGTTAGCTTTCAGCCTCGATCAACTTCAGGCGAATATCTCCGGCGACGACGATTTGATCGTCACCGACCGCCACGCGCCCCGGCTGCATGATGCCCTCGCGCAGCAGCATCAGTTCGATCACATAATCCAGCCCGGCCACGTCTTCGAGCACGGCGGCCAGGTCCGAGAGGTAGACATCGCGCCCCAGCGCCCAGCCGCGCCCTTCCGGCCCACCGTAGAGGGGGTGGAAGAAGCGTTCGAGCGCCAGCCGCGCCGCGTGCTCGACTTCGCCCGCCGCCGTGACCTCGACCGGGGCCAGCGTCGCCTCGACATCAACCGGCAGATAGTCCGGCCCGGTGACATGAATCCGGTGCGCGGCGGCCAGCCCGGCGGGCGCGTCAGCCTCGATGGCGCGCCGGATCTGCTCGCGCAGGCCGAACGACGGCCAGGGGCGCGGTTCCTGGCTGTGCGGGATGATCAACAGCGTCAGCCAGCCGGGACGCCGCCGCCCCGCCGGGTCCAGACCGGGGATCGCGCGCGCCACCGCCACCGCCGGAGTCGCCTCGCGCGCCAGCGTCTCATAATCCGCCGGGCTGAGCGCCCGCCCGCGCCCGCGCAGCGTTTGCGGGCCGCGCTCCGCGAAGGCGGGCAGCGTCTCGGTATCGGCCCCGCCTTCCGCCGGGCGCACATTGAACACGCTCTCGACTCCGGCGATCCCGGCCAGCAGTTGGCTGATCGCCTGCACGGGCAGGTTCCCGGCTTTGCCGCCGCCGGTCCGGTACATGCGCGCCAGGATCGGGGCGTCCTGGGGCGGCAGCTTGCCGTGCTCGCCATCGCCGAAGATCAGGCGGCCATGCGTGCGATCCAGCAGGAAGTGGCGGTCGTTCGGCCCGGAGAGGAAAAGGTGATCGCGGCTGTACCAGCGCACCCAGGCTTCCGTCACCTGGTGGTTGCGGTCGCGGCGCAGGCGCAGATCACCCCACACAACCTCGATCTGGCTCTCGTCGGCCAGCATCTCTTCCAGATCGCGGATGATCTGCGGATCGTCACCCAGCAGCGCGCGCGCCAGGATGCGCCATTCGACGTTGGCGCGCGGCGCGGCCAGCTCTTGCAGCTCGACGTGCTCCCCGGCCAGCACCGGGTACTGGCGGAAGTTGAAGACCTGGCTGGCGCGCCCGGTGCTCGTGCCAATCGGCTCGTTCTGGATCGTCTGCCACTGCGAAGCCCAGATCGTATTGGGATAAATCCCGCTCAGCGCCGGCTCGCCCGGCGGCCCATCCTCTTTGAGACGCGCCCGCAGCCAGTACTGCTCACCGACGAAGCGGCAGCGCGCCTGTGCATCCGCCGGGCCGATGAACGATACCAGCCCCGGCACGCGCAGCTGCGCCGTTTCGTCGCCCACCGCCAGCCGCGCCCAGTCGAAGCCGTTCCAGTATTCCCACAACAGGGCCGGGCCGGGCGCTGCGCCGCGCGCTTCGATCAGGTCGAAATAGAGGTTGAGCCGGTCCACCGGCAGGGCGCGGTCGAAGCCGAGATAGAGCGCGGGCGTGATGTCGCGCACCGGGTAGTAGGGCTGGAAGGGCGATCCCGGCCAGCGGGCGGCTTCGGTGCGGTCCTCGTACTGGAAGTCGTTGTAGGTCAGCACATGCTCCGGGAAGAAGGGGCCGTGCTGCCAGGTGTAGCACAGGCGGAAATCGGCCAGGGCAGGCGGCTGGGGGATGACGTAGGTGAATTCATTGGTGCCGTCGTTGCCATCTGACCACGTTACGCGCGCCGTGACGCCGTAGCCGCCGCTCTCCAGCCGGACGCGCATCCACAACCCTTCCTCGTCATTGACCGTGATCAGTGCCATGTCATCCGGCACGTCGAAGCGGAACAGCCCGCTCGATGTGAAATCGGGCCTGCCGCTGTTGGACCCGACCGGCAGCAGCGTAATCACCTGCCACACGCGCCCGTTCCAATACTCCCATACCACCTTGTGCGCCAGCGGCTCGTGCTTGGTCTGGGTGCCGGAGCCGCTCTGAACCTTGAGATTCTGCTCCGGCGTGGGGACGGCTTGCAGCAGCACTTCGACCTGCGCGCGCGGCTTGCTGAACAATTCGGCGCTGGTGAAGTAGAACACACTGCCGGGCCGGGGCAGCGCGCCGAGCGGGAAAAATGTCTTGCTCAGATCGAGCTTTTCAGCGTCGGCGAAGGCTTTGTCGGGCACCAGGCCGTGCGCGTACCTGACCTGTGCCGTGATGTTGTCCACGCTCAGGGTGTCCGGCGATCCCAGCAGCAGGCTTTGGACCGGGCCGCGCAGCGTGAACTCCCCGTCTGCGGACGAATATGTAAGCTCGATTCCCGGCGCAGGCTCGCGCACGTCTTCCAGGAGCACAGTGTCATAGACGGCCAGCCGGTCGTTGACACCGAGCACGATCTCCAATTCTCCGTGCTCCGGCTCCAGGTCCAGCGTCACCGCCTCGACCATCCCGCCCAGGCCGGAAAAATCGAATTTCAGGGCCGCGCCCTCGATCTCAGCCGCCAGCCCGATCTCGCCGCTGACGAAGGTCGATTGGATCGTGACCGTGCCCAGCGTCGAGCCTTCCAGCGCGTGGATCGAGACGGGGATGCCGTCCTCGGTGTGGATCACGTCGCCGCTGGCCTGCCCGCTGGCCGCGCCAAATACCTTGTTCGGCGGCACCTGGTCGAATGTCACACTGAACTGCTCGGTACTGCGGCACACCGGCGGTTGGCTGATCGTCGTCTTGAGCTTGATGCTCTCGATCTCCGGGAGCACCTGGCCGGGCAGCGGGGGGAGCGCTTCGGCCAGATACCCGCGAATCCAGAAGGCTTCGATGTCGTTGACGGTGGTCTTGCTCGTCTCGGCGCAGTCCGTTTCCAGCCGCACCATACCGCTGCGCTGCAGGCCGTTGGTGCTGTCGAGATTCTGCGCACCCGGCTCGTCACACACCGGATGCACCGCCTTGAAGCCGCGCCACACCTGCCCGTCCCAATATTCCCACAGGATGCTGAGATGCTCGCTGCTGGGCGTGACCAGCTCCAGCTCGACATCGAGGCTGGCCGCGCCGGAGAGCGCCAGCAGGGTATCGTGCGC
>JAAYCM010000015.1 GCA_012729765.1 Chloroflexota bacterium
ATCCCGGTGAGGAAGGCGCCGTCTACGGCCTGGAAAGCTCGATCATGTCCGCCGCGCGCGCCATCGCGCCCATGTTGGGCGCAGGGCTGGCGGGCTGGTTCGGCCTGCGCAGTATGTTCCTGGCATCCGGGTTCATCTTCCTGGCCCTGGCGATGCTGCCGGGCCGCGCGCTGCCGGAGCCGCGCACCATCTCGCGGCGCGCGATCCGCGAGCCATCAGATCAGCCGGCGAAGTAAGTAGCGGATTTTTCGGAGCGGCGGCTTCAGCGGCGGCGGGATGTGGGACAGAAGTCGCTGGTGCGGCACATCATAGCCTACACCTGATAGCCGTTCGATCAGGTACGTTTGGTAGAACGTGGCCGGGTCGAATTCGGTCAATTCCTTGCGTGCCCACTCGCAAAGATTTTCGAACAACTGAGCATCTGTCAGATCGTATCTGTCGTATTGAGTGTGCCATCCCAGCAGTCGAGCCAGTTTGGGGACGTGATACCGGCGTTGCCTGATCTTGGAAAAAGCCTGCACTGCCGTGCGCAGCGGGTAATGGCGGATCAGAAAACGATAAGGATACACGCGCTGGCCAAGGAATTGAACCCGGTGCCCGCCGGTCGAGACAAGCTGGATTTTCTTCCCCAGGTGTTTCCACGCTTTTATCTGTAACAAAGAAGCGGATGTCCCCGTGAGTGTGTACTGCCGCAGATGATCAGTCACGTTTTTTCCAGGGGCATACGCCATATCGGAGGGATAGAAATTGACTGTCAAGTGATTGATGCTGTTGTAACCAGACTGGTCGGCATGGTAGATCGCGTCGCGCAGGGTCACATCCGGCCAGGGCGACTCCCGCAATTCGTCCATGTCGTAATGAACGCACCAGCTTGCGTCCAACGTACTGCTCACCGTTTCGATACGCTGCAGCAGTCGCTTATGATCGAAGATTTCAGCGCGCCCATCCGGCGGGTACCGTTCGACTCCGATTACCCCCGGCCCCTGCAATGCCCCAGCGATCTCGTAGGTGCCATCGTCTGACCAGTTGTCAATGATGTACACCTCCAGGCCCTGAGCCACGGCATGACGAACTGACTGCTCGATGATGTCAGCTTCGTTGTACGCGCGCATGATCGCCACTACGCGGAAATCGTCCGGTGCGGGCTCCAACCGGGGGCTGGCATTGTTCGCGATCACAGCCAGCACGCGATCGCGCGGGCCGCCGCTTTGCGTCGACGCGAGCCCGCAGAAATCCACGCGCAGCCCTGCTTCGCGCAGCCGGTCCGCCAGCGAGTCGGGCATCCAACGGCTGGCCGGCGCTGCCAGCACGGCCAGCGGGGCGTGGTCCATCCAGCTGCGCAGCCCGTCCAACGACTCCAGCCACCGGTCGCCATCTGCCGCGTCATGCAGCAGGACAACCGACTTCCGCAGCAGCGCGGGCGTCACCTGGGGCGCGTCCTGCGGGCCAGGCTCGACCTGCACGGCGATCAAACCGGTCTTCTTGATGTCCGCCACATCGCTGCGCGACGCCAGTTGGCGGGAGCACCACAGCAGGTGGGTGCAATCGAAGTGCCCCGCCAACACGCCGGCAAATGCGACAATCGGAGACGTTACCGCGTGGTTTGCCAATCCATCCTCGCCTTCATCATGCACACTGTAATCTAGTCGCCCGTCACGCACCACTGGCTGAGATCGCGCCCCAACAGTTCGCCCAGGCGGGCAACTTCCGGCGAGAACTCGCGGCGCAGCCGGTCTCGCAGATCCGGATCGAGCGGCGGGCGCGGGGCGTAGGCCGTGTTGAGCGAGCGCAGAACGGAGACCCCCTTGCGTGTGAGGTACCACGCTGGTCCCCGCAGGTGATCCATGCCCCGGCGGAAAACGTATGAATACACGAAATGCAGCCGCCGGCTGCGGATACGCCGGCTCTCGTTGACGCGCCTGAAGTCGGGCTGAAAGCCGGAGTCGATGTCCAGGAACGCCAGCACATCCCGGTACAGCGCGGCTGTGTCGCGCTTCAGATCGTCGAACAGGATCACATGCACGGCATCGCGCCCAAAGGCGTTGAAATAGCGCTCGACCTGTGCCGCATAGGCCACGATTTCACGGTAATACAGCGATTGCCGCCGCCGCATGGTGGGGGGGAGCCTGCGCCCGGCCCGCCGGTCGGGTTCGGCTGCCAGCGCCGCCTCGAATGTCGCCTCGGTCTCGGAGCCGGAATAGAGCAGGTGATGGTACAGAGAATGCAGCATATCGACCGGCTCGCGTAGCATGATGATAATGTGCGCCGCCGGGTTGAACGCGGCGATTTCTTGGGCGGCGGTGTGCGAGATCATGTAGTAGACCGACGCCTCACCGATGCGCTTTTTATCGCCAGCCGGGGCAAATAGCCCCAAATACTCATCGAGCGAGCGCGCATCGATGGGCAGGTGTTCGAGATCGCTGCCAAAGAAATGCGGCTCCTTGCGGTCCGGCATGAAGACATCCGGATGGGCGC
>JAAYCM010000124.1 GCA_012729765.1 Chloroflexota bacterium
CCGCTGGGGATCTATGAGCCGGTGCCGACCGAGGACTTAAGCGGTGCGAAGGTTCGGCTGTTTGTCTATCTTCAATATATCTGGGCCCTGCACGACGTGCTGAACTGGTGTATCTTTACCACCGTGCCGGAGTTCCGGGCGATCGATCTCAACCAGGTCGTGCCGATCGTGCGCGCCATTACCGGCTGGCGCACCAGCCTGTTCGAGTTGGCGAAAACCGGCGAGCGCGCAGTCACGATGGCGCGCGCCTTTAACGTGCTGCACGGCTTCAGCGCCGGGGACGATACCCTGCCGCAGCGTTTCTTCGAACCGATGCGTGCTGGCACGCTGGCCGGCCATGCCATCGACCGGGCCGCCTTCGACAAAGCCCTCAAGCTGTACTACGGCATGCTGGGCTGGGACGGAAACGGTATCCCGACTGAGGCCAAGCTCGAAGAATTGAATCTCGGCTGGATCTGGGAGCAGGTTCAAGCCGCAGTGACGGAGCATTAGATCGCGCTCATGTTCGTGCGAGTCAAGCTGTACGGCACGCTCCGGCGGCTTTCGCAGTCCGGCACGCCGGGCCTGTGGCAGGGCGAGATCAGCCCTGGCACGCGCATCCTCGATCTGATCACGCTGATCGGATCGAGCGCGCGTGAAGTCTCAGCCGCCAGTGTCGATGGCGCAGTGCTGCCGCTGGAGACGGTCATCCCGGACGGCACACAAGAGATCATCCTGGTCACGCCGATGGGCGGTGGCTAGGTTCTGGAGATAGGGGAGCGCGGTGCTCCCCCGGCTGTTTTCTACCCTGGATACTGACCATGCAGTATGTAACTTTCGGCAAGACGGGCGAGCAAGTCTCGGCCATGTGCCTGGGCACGATGATGTTTGGTGACCGCTGTGATGAAGCGGAGTCGGACCGTATTTTGGGCGCAGCGCTGGATCACGGCGTCAGCTTCATCGACACGGCGGCCATGTATGGCGATGGTCTGACTGAAACCATCCTAGGGCGCATCCTCAAAGGGCAGCGAGAGCGTGTGTTTCTGGCCACTAAGGTTCACAAAGGGATCGATGCGCGCAGCATCACTGAGAGCATCGACGAAAGTCTGACGCGCCTTCAGGTCGATTACGTCGATCTCTACCTGATCCACTGGCCGGTCGAAGGAATGCGCCCGCTGGAAGTCATGGACGCGCTGCATCAGGTCGTGCGGAGTGGCAAGGCACGCTTCGTGGGCTGCTGCAATTACCCTGCCTGGCTGCTGGCGCACTCCAATGCGATCGCGGAACGGCACGGTTGGCCGGCGCTGGTCTGCAACCAGATTCCCTACAACCTGATCGAGCGCGGCGTGGAAGTCGAGATTCTGCCGCAGGCCTTAGCCGAGCAAATCGCGATTACGGTCTACCGTCCGCTGCTGATCGGCTTGCTGGCAGGCAAGTACCAGCCCGGTGGGGGCCTGCCCGCCGATTCGCGCGCCCAGACCGACCCACGCATCGCGGCGTGGCTGGCGAAATATGGGGATTCGATCCGCGCCTTCAACACCTACGCTGCCGACTGCGGCCTGCACCCGTCTCAACTGGCGATTGCGTGGCTGCAGCACCAGCCCGGCGTGACCGCCTCAATCGTCGGGGCCAGCGCGCTCGTCCAACTGGAGCCGACTCTCGCCGCGTTTGACGTGGACCTCAGCCCGGAGCAGGTTCGGGCGGTTTCGGCATTGTTCGATACCGAAGTCAAGGAAGAGGCGGGAGGCAAGTTCCCGGCCCTGCGCCGCCAGACGGACCTGGCCGCTTTACTGTAGCTGCACCTCTCAACCTCTTGTGCTGCTGCATCGCCGGCACAGCGAACTACTGCTGATTCCGCTCTCAACCTCGGGGTAGTAACCCGCCCATTCGCCAGCCGGTGGATGATCCGCCCCGGCTTGCCGAAGCGGTCGAGCAGGGCCGCCACCGGCTGTGCCGCCACATCTCCCAGCGTGTACCAGCCCAGCAGGTCCAGCTGGCGCAGCGTCTCGCCGTCCACCGGCAGCAGGGCCACGGTGAAGCTGGCCAGGAAAGCCGCCTCGTGCCCGCCCGGCACGACCAGCACTTCCCCCCTGTTGACCGAGGTCGCCGCCACGCGCGCCGGGAACTTGCCGCTGCTCAGGCCAATCTGGGCCGGTACGTCGATCTGTTCCCCGATGAAGCGGTGCAGCTGCTGACCCATGTCTGCTGCCTCGTCCGCCCCAAGCTTGCCCAGGTCGAGGTAGCAGGTCGCCGCCGGGTAGTCGTCCAGCTGCGCCGGGTGCAGAAAGGTCGTCTGCCGCCAGTGACGCGCGTCTGCGCGCAGCTCCAGGCCATCCTCTGCTTCAACATGCCCGGTGAAGGTCGTCAGTGCGGCGAGCAGATCATCCAGGGCGCGCTGGCTGCGGCTGGGCACCGCCGGACGCACCAGAAGGTCGGCACATACGGCACGTGCCTGGATCAGACTCATCCCCGCCCGCACGCCCATTTTCGCCGCCTGCCGCGACATATCGGAGATCTGCTCGCGCTCGTCGACCAGCACCAACGCCTGATCCCGCAGGTCCGGGTGCGCCTGTGTCGTGAGAGCAGCGGCGAAGTGCGGCAGCCGGACGCAGGCAATCATAGGCTGGACCTTAGCATGATGGGCAGGTTGACGGACTGGCCCGGCGGACCGAAGCGCGAGCGCACGACCGTCAGGCGGGTGTCATAGCCGCTCACGCCCGCTGCATCCATCCGCCAGCGCTGCCGCTCAACCCGCAGGTGCAGTTCTGCCCGGATGATGTCAGGTCCTTCCGTGAGACAGACCAAGGCATACGGCGAGCGGCGCACGGCCGCCGACAGCTGGCGCAAGGTGTGGCTCAGCTCTGGTGCCACACCCAGGCCGGCGCTGATGTCGAGCACCACCAGGCCGGCCCCGCCGCTGCTCACGATGTCACGCGCGATCTCGAGTCCAAGCGCAGGTGGCTGGGGCTGGACCAGCAGCAGGCGTTCCAGGTCGATGCCGCGTCGCTCCGCGTACTCCAGGTCCAGCGTACCGGGCGGGTCGATGTAGACCGTCACCTCGCCCGCTTCCTGCACCCGCGTCAGCACGTCCAGCACTAATGTTGTCTTGCCACAGGTCGGCGACCCGGCGAGGCAGGTGATGGCGCTGCGTGGGATACCGCTGATGAGCTGATCTAGCTCGGCGTAGCCGGTCGGGATGCCTTCAGCGCGCGCTGTCACTTCTTCCAGCCGGCGCAGGGCCTAAGCACCCCAGCGCTGCTGGACGGCGGTAATGACTTGCTCGATGCGGGCGTGGGGCTCGACGTCGGACATATCCGGTGGCCTGAGAGCATGAGAACGCGTGTGCTATCCCCATTATAGAACGGGCGGTCTATCCGGACAGTAGGAGCAAGTTAGAGGTTGTCTAGGATTGGGTTGTAATTCCGTTGAAAGCTGGCAGAATTAGAACGCATGAGCTAAAATCTGATGCGATACGGTTGTGAAGGTGCTGTGAATCGGAATGATGGAGAAGGGTAAACGTGCTTGAGGGCCGGAAAGAAATCTAAACGACAGGCCAAAACGGGCCGAAAGCGCGTGAAGGGGTCAAAAAGCCGGAATCGCCCTACGCCAACCACTCCATGAGAGGTCTTTCAGGCCTCATCAGGAATCACGCCACCGATAGTAC